>NZ_QBJD02000044.1 GCF_003057745.1 Enterobacter sp. RIT418 | reverse complement strand
GTGAAGGTATCTTTTTACTGCCACCCGTACCGGCGCGCATAGAACCCTTTCACCATCTGCGTCAGCACCATATATCCCGCGAGGATCGCCACCAGCCTCGGGAGGGAGAAAGGCGGCACCGAGCGGTCCCCTCTCCCTTTCAGGGAGAGGGTTAGGGTGAGGGTGAAGGTATCTTTTTACTGCCAGCCGTACCGACGCGCATATAACCTTTTCCCCATCTGCGTCAGCACCATATAGCCCGCGAGGATAGCCACCAGCCACGGGAGGGAGAAAGGCGGCACCGAGCGGTCCCCTCTCCCTTTCAGGGAG
>NZ_QBJD02000043.1 GCF_003057745.1 Enterobacter sp. RIT418 | reverse complement strand
ACGTGCGGACCTGGCACAGGGTGGTCCCCGGCTCCGTCGCGACGCGGGACTACAACTACCGTACCGCCGGCACGCCGATGGACGCGGGGGTCAGCGTGCGTAATGATGCGGTGACCTCCGGGGAACACTACCGCTACGCCGCCCCTTACCTCGAGGCGGGTGACGACGCTGACCCGGAGCCGATAACCGAAAGCGGGGCATTCTATGCCCGACTCCATCACGAGCGGGAACTGAATAAATCGGCCCGCGTGCACCTGTTCAGCAATGCCTCTGGCCTCGCGCCCGGTCAGGTGCTGGAGCCGCAGGGGAACGTCATTGCGGCCCTGAAGGAGGGCGTCCTTCTTACGCTCGTGACCTTCCGGGGCGCAA
>NZ_QBJD02000042.1 GCF_003057745.1 Enterobacter sp. RIT418 | reverse complement strand
GTCAGCTTCCGCCGTATTTACGAATACGCGGGGGGCGACTGGCAGGAGGACAACGGCGTCTGGCATCAGAACGTCTTTGCCTATTACCTGTCGATTGCCTGCAACCACTGCGAGGACCCGGCCTGCACCAAGGTCTGCCCGAGCGGGGCAATGCACAAGCGCGAGGACGGTTTTGTGGTGGTGGACGAGGATGTCTGCATCGGCTGCCGCTACTGCCACATGGCCTGCCCGTACGGCGCGCCGCAGTACAACGCCGCCAAAGGCCACATGACCAAGTGCGACGGCTGCCATACCCGCGTCGCCGACGGCAAAAAGCCGATCTGCGTCGAGTCCTGCCCGCTGCGCGCGCTGGACTTCGGCCCGATTGATGAGCTGC
>NZ_QBJD02000041.1 GCF_003057745.1 Enterobacter sp. RIT418 | reverse complement strand
CTGCCGGACAAGGCGGTTGACCTGCTGGACACCGCCTCCGCGCGCGTGCGCATGAGCCTCGACACCGTGCCGGAGCCGCTGACCCGCATGAAGGCGCAGCTCACCGCGCTGGATATGGAAAAGCAGGCGCTGCTGGAGGATATCGCGGTCGGGAGCACCTCCCACGGCGAGCGGCTGGCGGCGATTGAGCAGGAGGAGGGCCGCATCCTTCTGGCGCTTGAGGCGCGGGAAGCCCAGTACGGCGACGAGCTGAAGCTCACGGAGCAGCTGCTGGCCTGCCGCCAGGACATCTCCCGCCAGGCGGACATCGCGGCGCTGCAGGAGCAACTCGGCGACGTGCAGCAGGGCAGCCCGCTGCTGGGGCTGGACGTGGACGCCCGCACGGTGGCGACGGTGATTGCCGACTGGACCGGCGTGCCGCTCTCCTCGTTAATGAAGGACGAGCAGACGGAGCTGCTGAGCCTGGAAGAGAGCCTGGCGACGCGCGTGGTGGGCCAGGACGCGGCGCTGAACGCCATCGCGCAGCGCCTGCGCGCCGCCAAAACCGGCCTCGCGCCGGAGAACGGCCCGCAGGGCGTGTTCCTGCTGGTGGGCACCAGCGGCACCGGCAAGACCGAGACGGCGCTGGCGCTGGCCGACGAGCTGTTCGGCGGCGAAAAATCCTTAATCACCATCAACCTCTCCGAATACCAGGAGCCGCACA
>NZ_QBJD02000040.1 GCF_003057745.1 Enterobacter sp. RIT418 | reverse complement strand
CGCGCAGCGGGTGTGACGCCTGCAGCTCGTCGCCCGGATCGGTCATTTCCGTCACCAGCCCTTTCACCCAGGTGTTCAGCTCCAGCTCCAGCAGGCGACGGTCTTTCGTCGTACCGATGTTTTCGCGCTGGATCAGCTTCAGGTAGTGCGCAATGCGCGACAGCAGGAAGATGTACGGCAGGCGCGCGTTGATGCGGCTGTTGGCGGTCGCGTCCGCGGTGTCGTACAGGGCCGGCTTCTGGGTGGAGTTCGCCGAGAAGAAGCACGCGTAGTCGCGGTTCTTGTAGTAGGAGAGCGGAATGAAGCCCAGGTTGGCGAACTCGAACTCGCGGGTTTCCGGGATCATCACCTCGGACGGGATTTTCACCTGGTTGCCGGTGCCGAGGTCATACAGGTGGATCGGCAGGTCTTTCACCGCGCCGCCCGCCTGCGGACCGCGGATCTGCACGCACCAGCCGTTGTTGATGAAGCTCTTCACCATGTTGGAAGCAAAGGCGAACGACGCGCTGGTCCACAGGTACTTCTCGTGGTCCGGGCCCTTCACCTGCTCAACGTAGTTGAAGCTGCGCACCGGCACGGTGTCCGGACCGTACGGCAGGCGGCCCAGCACGCGCGGCATCACCAGCCCGATGTAGCGGGAGTCGTCGGTGTCGCGGAAGGATTTCCACTTGATGTATTCCGCGCGGTCGAAGTAGTTGCCGATATCCTTAATTGCGGCCACCTCTTCCATCGAATCCTTCAGGAAGAATTTCGGGCCCACGGAGCCGATAAACGGCATGTGCGCAGCGGCAGAGACTTTGGAGATGTTGCGCAGCAGCGCGATGTCCTGCGGGCTGGCGTCGAATTCGTAGGAGGAGATGACCGAACCAATCGGCTCGCCGCCCGGGGTGTCATACTCGGC
>NZ_QBJD02000004.1 GCF_003057745.1 Enterobacter sp. RIT418 | reverse complement strand
TTATATTTTTTTTAGAAATGAAATAAGAAAGCTCATTCCATTCCATAACAAAAATAAGAAAGACATCATCATCATCCCGTAATAAATTTATTTTATATTCTTTAGTCAACAAATATATCATATTTCACCATATAATCTAGGCAGCCCAACAGCCATTAGCTACATGAACTACATGTCCTTCATGAAACTTATACACTCCATTCGGTATAATCAAAGTTTGTGTACCAAATACAGCATTATTTGCTGGTATTGAAATGGGATAAGATCTATGACCGTTATTGTCTATATAATAAAATTCAATTGTCAATGACTCCGGACAAGGGAATGGACAGTATGGGTTATGCATTGCACCATAATTACCTAATGTCGTCAGATGATAATTATTTGCATCGTATTTGGCACTAACAATATAATAAAAATCAATATTCGGATGAGACTTTACATACTGGTGAACTAAATGCTCATATTCATACATTATAGGATGGTTAGTTCCATCGGTTAAAGTAACTAAATTATTTTTATCCCCTCCATCGCCGCCAAGTGCCTTACCAATTAGATGTCCTCTTTGATGGTGCTCAGGGCATGTACCTCGAACAAACCCCGGTGGATAGATATCTCCATTAACTTTTCTTCCGTCGTTCATATTATCTGACTTCAAAATAGCTGAGGCTGTACTCGGTACGGTAGCCGTAATACCATGCACAGTTAGTGTTACGTTTGTATAAGCAGGCATATATTTCCCTCTATAGATTTAACCCATCACTTCCCCAACAACCAGATTCTCAACATCCCTAGCCCCCACACCCTTACATCTCTCTATTACCCTTTCGACCAACCCATCCTCCATATTTAACTTCTCTCCCGTCGCCATTAAATATCTCTGTGCTAATTTCTCCAGCTTCGCCAGCACAATCCCTTTTAATATGTCCTCATCCAAAGCCCGATACGCCACCGTCGTCATCCTTGCTAAAAACGCCGGGCGGAAATGGGTTAACAACTCCTCACGCAATGCCTCATTAAACCGCTCGCTGTTTAATTCAATCGCTGGCGTGTCGAGAATTAACTCCGCCCCCACGTTGCTGGTCGCCAGCATCACCGTATTTTTGAAATCAACAATCAGCCCGGTGCCGTCTTCCATTACGCCTTTGTCGAAGACGTTATAGAACACCTCCAGCACGTCCGGGTGCGCCTTTTCGATTTCGTCGAGCAGTACCACCGAATAAGGGCGACGGCGCACGGCTTCGGTTAACGCCCCACCGCTGCCGTAGCCGACGTAGCCCGGCGGCGCGCCTTTCAGCTGGCTGGCGGTATGCGCTTCCTGGTATTCAGACAGGTTAATGGTGATCAGATTGCGTTCGCCGCCGTACAGGGCATCGGCCAGCGCGTAGGCGGTTTCGGTTTTGCCGACGCCGGTTGGCCCCACCAGCAGGAACACGCCGACCGGTTTTTGCGGATCGGTCAGGCCGCTGCGATAGGCGCGCAGGCGCTGGGCGATAGTTTCCAGCGCCGCCTGCTGCCCCATCACCCGCTCGCTCATGCGTTCCACCAGCGTGCGCAGGGCGTGGGCTTCGTCGGTGAGCATCTGCCCGAGCGGAATGCCCGTCCAGCCGCCGATCACCGCCGCGACGGTCGCCGGGTCCACGCAGTCCGGCACCAGCGGCACCTCCTCACGCAGTTGCGCAGCGGCGGTTTCCAGCTTGCCGATTAGCGCCGCGCACTCCACCAGCTCCTGCTCCAGTTCCTCGTCGTCGTCCAGCCGCTCGCTGAGATCCAGCATCCGCTGGCGGGCGGCCAGCAGTTCGCCGACCCGCTGACGCTCGTCCTGCCAACGCCCTTCCACTTCCCGCGCCTGAAGCTGCAGTTTTTCCGCCTGCGCCTCCAGTTCGCACAGTCGGTCATGATGCTCGACGCCGACCAGCAGCTCGCGATTCAGACGCTCGCTCTCTTCTTCGATCGCCGCCTGCTGCTGACGGATTTCTTCCAGCGCGGGCGGCACATCATGCTGCGCCAGCGACACCCGCGCGCAGGCGGTGTCGAGCACGCTGATGGCTTTGTCCGGCATCTGACGCCCGGAGATATAGCGCTGTGAAAGCCGCACCGCCTCGCGGATCGCGGTATCCAGAATTTGCACGCCGTGATGCGCCTCCAGCTTGTCGGCCACCGCCCTCAGCATGATCACGGCGCTCGCTTCGTCGGGCTCTTCAATCTGGATGCGCTGAAAACGCCGGTCCAGCGCCGGATCCTTCTCAAAATACTTTTTATATTCCTGCCAGGTGGTGGCGGCGACGGTGCGCAGTTCCCCGCGCGCCAGCGCCGGTTTCAGCAGGTTGGCGGCGTCGCTGCCGCCCTCGGCGCCGCCCGCGCCAATCAGCGTGTGGGCTTCGTCGATAAACAGAATGATTGGCTGTGAGGATTTTTTTACCGCATCGATGACGCCCTTCAGCCGCTGCTCAAATTCGCCTTTGACGCCCGCGCCCGCCTGCAGCAGGCCGAGATCGAGCGACAGCAGCGCCACGTCGCGCAGCGGCGGCGGCACGCTGCCTTCGGCGATGCGTCGCGCCAGCCCTTCGGCCACCGCGGTTTTGCCGACGCCGGGCGCGCCCACCAGAATCGGGTTGTTCTGCCTGCGGCGCAGCAGGATGTCGATGCAATGGCGAATTTCCCCGTCGCGCCCGATGATCGGGTCGATACGCCCTTCTCGCGCATCGCGGGTCAAATCGTGGGTGTATTGTTCCAGCACCCCGCCGCTATGCGTCGGCGCATCGCCGGACGCGGCATCGCGCTGTTCTTCAACGGAACTGAGGCACCAGTTCCGCCACTGGCTTTCCAGCGTTTCCGCGGAGAGCCTCAGCAGCGACGGCATTCCCTGCGCCAGCTGCGCGCGCAGCCGCTCGCGGGTGAGCAGCGTCAGCAGCAGCAGCGCCGAACGCACCTGCGCGCTGCTCTGGAAGACGGCCAGCAGGATCGCCCCTTCCAGCAGTTCGACCAGCTGGACGGAAAAAACCGGCATCCGCGTGCAGCCGGTTTTGAACTGCGCCTGCGCCCGGCGGATCTCTTCGCGCAACGCGTCAGCAGGGATTGCCGCGCCGTTCAGGCAGCAGGCAACGTCGCCGCGTTCCTCATCCAGCAGCGCCAGCAGCAGATGCTCGGGCTCCACAAACCAGTGCCCCTGCGCCCTGCTGCGCTCGGCGGCCTGCTCCAGCGCACGCAGGCAGATCGGGTTAAGGCGTTGTACCAGCGCTTTTAAATCCATGTGTTGTTCTCCTGAAGCGACTGTTGGCAGCGAAACGACGCGGGCCTGCGCCCCGTCAGCTGTGCGGTAAAGCCCAGGCGCGGCGGCGCGGCGCGTCTTAAACGATTGTCCAGCGTCAGCGTGCCGCGCATCATCAGCTCAAGCGTGATCCCCGCGCCAAACCAGAGATAACCAAGCCGGGTAAGCTGAACAAACCCAGGCTCGCCGGGCAAAAAGGTGCGCCATCGCGCGGCGTCTCCGGCATGCAGATGCACCCGCAGCGCCGCGTGCTGGTTCCAGACCCGCCGTCCGGCCACGCTATTGCGCCCGAGTCGGCATCCGGTGCGGCTCTGAGACGCCAGCGGTAAAGGCTGCCAGCGTCCGACAAACTCTTCAGGCTCCACGGCAATGCCGAGCACCTCCGCCACCAGCGCGACAAATCCCGCCGTTGAGCGCCTGCGGTTGATAAGCCCCGCGCAATGCATCAGCGCAGCCTCATGCTTTTTCATCGCCTCCACGTCGAAACCGCACAGCGCCCGCATCACCGCTAGCCCCGGCGCGTCCTCGCGGCGGGCGTAGGGCGTCGCCAGTCGATATAAACTCAGGCTGCGGCAGTGATGATGAATAAAACGCTGCTCAAACAGATGGATAAAATCCTGCGGCGCGCGGTTTTTATCCTGCGTCGCCTGCTGCAGCCACTCCAGCCAGCCGTAGGGCAGCACGCCGTCCGCGCCGCCCGGCCCCAGGCTGCGCACCTGAAGAGCGCCCTCCTCCAGCGAGCTTACCTCCGCCGGGCTGAACGCCAGCCCCAAATCGCCCCGCAGCTCGGGCGCTTCGCCCGCCGCTTCGAGGATGCGGACGCACTGCTCCAGCGAGAAGCGCCACGGCTCGCGCCTCAGCTGCGCCATTACGCTATCAGCGCGGTTCGGTCGGCTTCTGTCCATAGCGACAGCTCCTCTCCTTCGTCCTGCAATACCGTATGCACAAAACCGTTCGCGGTGGCGTTGCGCGCCAGAAAGCGGGCGATAATGCCGGCAAACAGCAGGCGGCTGCTGCCGGTAAACGCCTGCGGATCGAGCTCCAGCGTCACCCGGATACCGTTTCGCCAGCCGCGCCAGGCGTCCCGCCCGCGATGTTCACTCACCCGCTGACAGCGCATCCCGCAGATGCCGTTGATGTGCTGCCAGATAGCGGGTGAAGCGGCAGAAGGGGCATACAGCGCCAGCTGCTCCTTCAGCGTCTCCAGCGCCGCTTCCCCTTCCGTCAGCGACAGATGGTTGAGCGCCAGCGTTGAGAGCAGCTTCCAGCGCGCTTCCCGCCGGGAGGCCGGTGCAGAAGGCGCCGTCGGCGTGCCGAGCAGGCAAACCTGCGCCACCGGGCCGGGCTGTTCAAAGGTCAGCGCGGCTCCCGCACAGAGCTGCGCCGCGCTGTCGCCGTTGGTACACCACAGCTTTGCCGTCAGGCTGGTTTCCTCCGCGCGTTCAAACGGATCGAACCGGCTGTCCACCAGCGTAAGCCACAGTTCGTTCCCCTGAAGGCGATTGCGCCTTGCGTGCCAGAACCAGCGGGCATTGCTGTGCCCGCGCGCCGAATAGTACGGCGGGACGCGCCAGGCCTCCTCGCGGCGGCTCATCCACAGCTCCTGCAGACGATAGATCTGCACGCTGCTGTCGTGATGGTCCGCCACCAGCCGATGCTCGCTGCGGGTGTGTTCGGCCAGCAGCGGTTCAGCGGTGCGGGTGAAAAGGTTCACCACCGGCGTGCAGCCCAGGCGGATATCGCCGGGCTGAACGTGCTGCGCGGCCTGCGGCGCCCTGTCGAACGGGATGCAGAGCGTCAGCGTGTCGCCGTCGCCCGTCTCGGGGAGCGGCAGGTCAAAGTACATCAGCGCCTGCGGGCAGTTCATCCACGCGCTCAGCGCCAGCGCGCTGGACTCCACGCCCGGTTCGCTGGGCAAAATCTCTCCGGCATTCATTAGCCCCACCGGCAGCGGGCGGCGCGGGCCCGTCGCGTGGGCGTACAGCAGGTCAAACAGCGCGGCGTTGATTTGCGGGGATCCGCAGAGATGGATCCGCAGGCGGTCTATCGCCAGCGTCGAAAACCGATGCGGCGGCAGGCAGCGCAGCGTGATGCGAAGCGCGCCGCGCGCCTGGGGCAGCCCGCAAAGCTGCCGGGCCTGCGCGGCGTCGCACCAGGCAACATCGTCGATAGCCAGCGGCCACAGGGTGTGGGCAAGCGCCGTGCGCCACCAGAGGGTTTCTCCGCCTGCCTTTAGCGCGTACAGCGGCGTCCCGGCGGGGATCGGATAGCCCTGGCTGAGATCGCCCGCCAGCGGATCGGGGATAAAGCAGGCGGTCGCGCAGGCGGGAAAAGGACGCATGACGTGAGGAGAGAGCTGCTCCAGCAGCGATTCGCACAGCTCGCCAAAGCCGTCGTCAAGGCGCTGATGCAGCCGGGCGCTTTGCAGCGCAAAGCCTTCCAGCAGCCGCTCGACGTGGGGATCGGGGCAATCGAACTCGCTCAGCCGCAGGCGGGCCGCGACGTGCGGATGCCGACGGGCAAACTCGCCGCTGGCGGCGCGCAGCCATTTGAGCTCCTGCAAATAGTCTTCAAGCAAGCGATCGTCCATTGATCTTCTCCTGCGGAGGTTACCGCCAGCTGCCGTGCAGATAGGTCAAGTTCAGCGTCAGCGGCCTGTCGTCGCTGTGCAGCATGACGTCGAGATGCAGCGTCAGCGTCTGATGGTGCGCCTTTCCGGCACGCACCGTGAGCGACTGGATGCGCGGCTCATGGCGCAAAATGGCGGCGCGAAGCTGGCGGCAAAACCAGTCAAGCACCCTTTCATCGCCCCCGTTCAGGCCGTGCCATTCCGGCACGCCCCAGGCGAGCAGCGGCGGTAGCGCGTCGGCATCCGCCGGGGCGCGGGAGTTGAACAGTCGGCTCAGCTCCCGGCGCACCGATTCTCGCGGGGCGATCTCCTCATCCTGTAGCCTGTCAAATAGTGCGACTGGCAATAACATGCTATAGCCTCAGGTTACGATTATTTATTCATCGCCATATCCCAGACGGAAGAAACATTGCCCTCTTTCTGACCCCCCAGTTTCTGAGCGGTGATTTCCCATTTTATTTTGGTGAAGTTCAGCGACATGGTTTCGACCGGTTTACCGCCGGAACCACCGCTAACGCTCAGATGCGAGATAATCACGTTATCCAGGGTGTAAACGATAAATGGCAGCATTTTGGCGTCATCATTACGACATAGCGTCAGCACAGCTGTTTTGACCATCTTTCCGCTGCAGCAGTATTCATTCAGTTTCGGCGTGGCAAGATCGACAAACTTAGTCAGTGACATTTCTCCGACATGCGCCCGTCCGGAGGTGCGTTCAGTGTTGCTGACGTCGTTGGTAACCTGCATCGCCACGTTATGGCTGAAGGACATAATTTCGATTTGGTCTTTAAATCCTTCGACCTGACTTTCGCCTTTAACATCATCGAGCTTTAAAAAAATCGCATCCATGGTTTATTTTCCTTTTTTATCATGCTGTTGCTGGCGGCGGCAGTTCAGCAACCAGGCGGATAGAGGTCGTCAACTCTTCCAGTTGGAAGTGCGGGCGCAGGAACACGACTGCGCGATAAACGCCCGGTTTGCCAGGCACTTCACTCACGTCCACCCGCGCTTCGCGCAGCGGATAACGCGCTTTGATCTCCTGCGGGGCGCTGTCAGTCAGTAATACGTAATCTGCAATCCAGTTGTTGAGATAGCGATCCACGTCATCGCGGCTCATAAAGCTGCCGACCTTGTCGCGCATAATCACCTTCAGGTAGTGCGCAAAGCGCGAGGCGGCAAGGATGTACGGCAACATTGCCGAGATCCGCGCGTTGGCGTTAGCCTCCGGCGTGTTGTAAATCCTGGCCTGATTGGTCGTCTGCCCGCCAAAGAACGCGGCGGTGTTGGTATTCTTCTTGTGGCACAGCGCGATAAACCCGAGATCGTTAAGCTCTTTCTCACGGCGGTCGGTGATGGCGATCTCCGTCGGGCAGCGCAGGCTGATATCGCCGGACGGCGTGGCGAAGGTGTGCGCCGGAAGGCTTTCCACCAGCCCGCCCCCCTCCGCGCCGCGGATCGCCGCACACCAGCCGTACAGGGCAAAGGCTTCGGTAATGCGGTTGGCCAGCACCCAGGCGGCGTTGCCCCACAGGTATTTGCTGGCATCGAGGCCGTCTACGTCCTCGACAAAGTTGACGCCCTCCACCGGCACCGTGTCCGGGCCGTACGGCAGGCGCTGCAGGACGTGCGGCAGCACCAGCGATACATAGCGGGAATCGTCGCTCTCGCGGAACGCCCGCCATTTGATTAGCTCGGTGCTCTCGAAGATCTTCGCCAGATCGCGCGGCACGTTCAGCTCGGCAAACGAGCCCATATCAAACAGGCGCGGGCTGGCAGAGGCGATAAACGGCGCATGGGCCGCCGCCGCAACCTGGGAGATTTTCTCCAGCAGCGCCACGTCCTGCGGATGGCGGCCGAACTCAAAATCCCCCACCAGCACGCTGTACGGGTTGCCGCCAAAGGTGCCGTACTCGTCCTCATACAGCTTTTTAAACAGCGTGCTCTGGTCGAACTCCACCGCTTTTTCCAGATCGTCCTGAAGCTCTTTGCGCGAAACGTTCAGCAGGCGAAGCTTCAGCCGCGTGCTGGTTTCGGTGTTCATGACAAACTGATGCAGGCCGCGCCACGAGGCCTCCAGCTTCTGCATATCGGGATGGTGCAGCACTTCATTAAGCTGATCGCTGATAAGCGCATCGATCTGCGCGATACGGTGGTTAATCATCGCCACGGTGTCGCTCTCTATCGCCATCCCCTCGTCGAGGATCTGCGTCGCCAGCTCTTCCAGCATGTCGCGCGCGTAGGTCTGCTGCAGCTCATCGCGCGCCATTCTTCCTTCCTGGATAATGCGATCCAGCACGCTCAGCGTGACCGTCTGCCCGCCGGTTTCAGCTTGTTCCTGAACATTGTCCATTGCGCTTCTCCTTTCCGTTACGCGTTTTCGGCCGGTTGTTCTTCGGCTGCCGGTCTTAACGTCTGTAGCTCAGCGTTATCGTTGACCACCTGCTGCAACAGCGCGTCCAAATCGTCATTGCCGTCCAGCTTGGTCAGCAGATCGCGCAGGCGCTGCCTGGCCTGCAGCAGGCGCTGAAGCGGCTTCACCTGGTTGATAATATTGAGGGGGGAGAAGTCATCAAATTCGCCAAAGTGCAGCTCAACGTTGAGCTTGCTGCCATCGTTAGCGAGCCGATTTTCAACCTGCATGGCCAGGCGTGGAGAGAGGGACGAGAGCACATCATCAAAATTATCACGATCGATTTCGACAAAACGGCGCTCGCGTAATTTTTCAGGCGGCGATGCGGGCTGCCCGGATAAATCCGCTAAAATTCCCACGACAAGCGGAAGTTCTTTTTTCTCAATCGCACCGCCCGTTTCGACGTCATAGGTTATTTGCACGCGCGGCGGCCTAATACGGTTGAGTTTATGCTGAATGCTCTCTGCCATATTTAATCCTTTTTTAAAGCAATAGTATCCCTGGTGCTAAACCGGCAGCACCATTATTCGGAAACACGATTTTTCTGAATAACTACGGCTAATATAAAGAACACAGCCAAAATTAAATATCAATCTAATTTTTTACTTTTTTCACAAGAAATTATTTATTTGATAAATATCAATCACAAGAATTTAACCGTTGAAATTCAAGGAGATAAAACAAAGACCATCAATAAATAAAATACAAACACGCAAAACATTCATCGCACGAATGCATTTCAATCGATACTTTTATTCCGGAATATGTCTTGAATAATGATTCAAATCAAAAAGCAAACCAGGATCATTAATTACCTTCTTTAGAAAGAGACATTCCCCAAATGGCGCATATACAGTGATTACGTCTGGCTAATATATGTCATATTTCGTATGGCAGGCATAAAAGGATGTTTATGACAATCGGTCAATGTCGGGCAGCCAAAATACTATTTCTGGGTTTCTTAATTTTTCTAAATAACGGCTGTTCGTTCTGGCAAAACCGGGTTGAATTCAAGGCTGTCGTGATTGAAACCGTTCCAGATGCAAATGATAACGCTCCTGTTGCTGTGGATATTGTCGCCGTTTCCGATAGCGCGCTGACCCCCACCGTGCAGGCGCTCACCGCTGCGCAGTGGTTCAACGCCAAATCGCAGCTGCTGCGCGACGCGCCGGACGGGCTCCGCGTCTGGTCGCTGGAGCTGGTGCCGGGCTCCCGCTTCGTTGCCAATGAAAACCCGCTGCTGGGCGCCCAGGCAGAAGCGATCCTGCTGTTTGCCCGCTACCGCAGCGAAGGCGAGCACCGGTTACGCCTGGATAACGACAATGCTTTGCACCTGTTACTGATGACCGATGAGGCCGTCCTCGCGCCCTGAACAAGGAAGATACGATGAGCACAATTCCGGCAATGGTCTGCTGGTATGAAGGAATGGCAATGCTGCCCCAGCATTTCCAGATGCAGGCATTGCGTAATGAAATTCTTTCCGCCGCGCTTGCGCGGAGCGCTAACCCCTTTTTCTGGGGCGTAAAAGAGCTGCAGATCTATGAGGCGGCGCTGTGCGCTGGCGTGCTGCGCATTCTGCACCTGGAGGCCATCATGCCCGACGGTACGCCGGTTGATTACCGCATCGACGGCGATTCACCGCTCGAATTTGACTGCGCGCGCCTGCTCCCGGCAGCGCCGGACAGCGAGCAGCGGCTCTGGCTGGCGCTGGCGCCGCACAGCCGCGCCGGAGAGTGGCAGCAGATGAGCACCCGCAACCGCTCCATTAACAGCGCGCCGCTGCCGGACCTGTGCAGCGGTGAATTTCCGGAAAGCATCCCCCTCTGGCAGCCCGCGCCGCGCCTGCTGATGTCGCACGAGCGCGCCGATTTCGTCTGCCTGCCGCTGCTGCAGGTGGTCTACACCGAAGGCGGTTTTCGTCAAAGCGAGTGGTTCCCCCCCTCGCCCCGCGTCAGCGAAGCGAGCTATCTCAGCCGCCACGCGCGCCAGATCTGCCTGCAGGCAAGAGAGAAAATCCTGTTCCTGAGCCGGGAGATGCAGCTGGCGCAGCAGAATCAGCGCGGCGACGACTGGCTGTGGCTGACGCTGTCGCTACAGAGCATTCAGGGAACGCTGCCGCTGCTGGAAACGCTGGTCAACGGCGGAGAGACGCATCCGCAGGATCTCTGGCGCGCGCTGTGCCTGTTCGTTGGGCAGACGGCGATGCTGACCCAGGACAAAACGCTGCCCCTGCTGCCCGCCTTCGATTACCAGAACATGCATCCCGGCTTTGCCACGCTGTTTTCACTGCTGAATGCGCAGCTGGCGCACGTTCATCGCCGCTACCTCCGGCTCAGCTTCAGCAGAGAAGGCGGCCATTTCTCCCTGCGGCTTCCGGCGGATGTGCACGCCGGGGAAGAGGTCGTTATCGGCATTCTGATGCCCAACGGCGACGCCGCCCGGGCCGACGCGTGGCTCCAGCGCAGCCTGATTGCCAGCCAGCCCTTTCTGCCCATCCTGCGCCGCCAGCGAATGCACGGCATGACTTTCGTCCCGCTGGCGTCACAAAAGCGCGGCGACTGGGAGATCGACGGCAGCATCGCGCTGTTCACCCTGACGCTGACCCCCCAGTGGTTTGAAAAAGAGGCGCCGCTGGTGGTCGCGCCGCTCCATGAAACGGACGCGATGCCGCAGCAAATGATGCTTTACCGACAGGAGGATCGCCATGACGCCCGCGGCTCCTGACATGCCCGCCAGCCGGCTGTTTGATGACGCCTTCTCCCGCTGGCTTGTACAATTCGACGGCTGGAAAAGCAGCACGCTGCCGCCCGATGCGCTGCATCTTCAGGCGTTTGAATACGCGAATCACCTCGTGGCGGAATACGGCCGACGCCTGACGCGCGAGCTGGGCTCGCCCTTTCAGCAGCAGATTGATGACGCCATTTACGCGCTGGTGGCGCTGATCGATGAAACGGTTCTTTACAGCGACTGGCCCGCGCTCGGCCTGTGGCAAAGCTGCCCGCTGGAATATCATCTGTGGCAAACCCACTGCGCGGGGGATCGGATCCCGCGCAAGATTGACAGCGTGCTCAGCGAGCGTCACCCGGGGCAGCGAGATATAGCCGCGGTCTGGCTACGCTGCCTGACGCTCGGGTTCGGCTCCCGCCGCGAGGATTTTAACCCCCAGTTCCGACAGGAAACCTGCCGCCTGCTCTGGCTTTTCGCCTTCCAGTGCGACGCGCAGGCCGATGATATCGCCGAGCGTATGGCCTCCGCGTCGCTGGGCTCGCCCCTGCAGCTCCCGGCGCGCCGCCGCCTGCCGGATAATTCCCAGCTGCACCTCATCGCCATTATCGTGCTGCTGGCGCTGCTGCTGCTAAGCCAGCGCCTGTGGTTCAGCATTGAAGAGGCGATTGGCGTCAACACGCTGCCGGACTTTCCGGTCACCCAGTCCTGCCCGGGAGATGAAAAGTGACGCAACCCTGGCTGACGCTGTTGATTATCGTGCTGGTAGTGCTGGCCCTTACGCTCTGGTGCGTCTGGTGGCAGTGGGAGTATCGCAACAATACCTTCATCCGCGCGCAAAAGGAGATCCAGCGCGCCTGCGGCGATCGGGATCCCTATGACAACATGCGCGTCCTGATGCTCGGCAACGAAGAGGACAACCGCCTGCTCTGCCGCAGCTGGTCGCTGACCGACGGCGCGGAAAACTGGTTCGGGCAGTGGTGGTTTAACCCGCAGTGCAGCCTGCTTTGCGTGCCGCAGGCGTTACAAGCCGCCGGAAAGAAACGGCTTATCCGCCAGAATGACTGGCAAAAATTGCTGGCCGCGCTAGTGAAAAGCCGCCCTCAGCGTCCGCTCGATGCCCTGGCTATCACCCTGCCGCTGGAGGCGCTGAGCGGCGATGGTGCCGCTCGCGCCGGCCTGCTGAACCACTGTCAGCAGATCCAGCAGGTTTGCGGGCTAAGCCTGCCCATCTACCTGCTCATCAGCGGCATGGAATCGCTGGACGGTACCGCCGCGCTGCTTGCGCAGATCCCTCCGGAGGCGCGCCGCAGCCCTGTCGGCAGCGCGATCCCCATGGCCAGGGAAGCGGTCTGGAAGCCGCAGCGGATCGACGATGCGCTGGACACTACCCGGGCAGCGCTGCGCCAGACCATTACCGAACTCGGCGCGCTGCAGGGAAATACGCCGCCCGCGCTGTTCCGGCTGCCGGAGTCTATTCCGCCGCTCGCCGCGCCGCTCCACGACTATTTTGATACGCTGCTCAACAGCAACGCCCGCGACGAGCCGCCGCTGCTCAGGGGGATCTGGTTTGTCGCCAGAACCCTGACGGAGGACAAACCGCAGATGCAGTTTTGCCAGGCGCTGCTCGGTGGAAAAATCGCCGCGGAGCGCGGGCTCGCCCTGCCCGCACGCCGCCTGCTGCGCCTGAACCTGCGCCGCCATTTTATCACCCTCGCCTGCTACAGCTGTCTTTGCGTCGCGTGGCTTATCGCCATGATCTGGTGCTGGCGGTACCAATATCCTAACGCCCAGCAGCTGCACGACCGCCTGCAGATACTGGCGGCGCAAACCGCCGATGCCCCCGGCGATCGCTCGGCCGCCCTGTACTGGCGCGTGCTAAACGCGATCCCGCAATGGCAGTTTCGCTCCGTCGTCTGGCCCGGCTCGCTGTTCAGCCGTACCGATACCAGGCTGCGGGAAACCTTCAACAGCGCCACCCTGAGCAGCCTGCTGGTGCCCGCGACCAACGGCATCTGCCTGCAAAGCCAGGAAAACGACGGCCAGGACGGGGACGATCTGCTGCCGGAAGAACGCTACCGGCAGATCCAGCACCTTCTGGCCCAGGCAAAGCAGATGGAGTCGCGCTATCTGCCCTTGCTCCAGCTGATGCAGGTAAAAAAACCTACCGTGCAGACGCTGGCGACCGTCAGCGACAGCGTCTGGGGCGTGAAGGTCGACGCCGACTCGCTGCCATCGCAGGAGGCGCTGAACGCGATGTTCGCGACGCTTAACCTTTCTCGCCTGCGGTTGCCCGACGCCAGCGAACTGACCCAGCGCATCAGCGCGCTGTTTTCCCGTGAAACCCTGCGCTGGCTGGAGCAGAACTATGGCAACACCAGCCTTGATACCCATGAAGAGCAGCTCGAGCAGCTGCTTACGCTGTTCAGCAACGGCACGCGCGTCACCCCGCTGTTCGTGCGTTCGCTGGTCCGCCAGGTGAGCCGCCTGCAGGGTACGCTGACGACAATCAACAATCTCAGCCGCGACGCCACGCACACGCCGATCCGCCTGCCGCTGGACGAGCTGCTGGCCCAGGCCCGCGCGCTGCGGCTGATCGACAACGGCGTGATTGGGGCGCTGCTGCGTCACGAAGCCCTGCTGCGCCAGCGCTTCCTGGCGCAGGTCGACGGCTCCCGGCTGCACTTCTCTTCCCTGACCGAACAGGCGCCGGAAGGCGATTTCAACGTATCGCCGGATATTCTGGCGCTGCAGAAAAGCCTGCGCGACCTGCTGAATCAGCCCTTCTGGCAGCAGGGCGTTAGCGCGGATACGGAACCTGATGCGGGATACCCGGGCAACCTGCAGCTTCAGCAGGCGCAGGCGCTGTACGCCGGGTATGAGCGCTTTATGCAGCAGCTCCCGGACAGCGTCTGGCGTCCGAGGCTGGCCCAGCTGGCGCAGCAGGCGGCGGAAAACGCCATGCGCCAGGCGCTCTACGCGGGCGCGGCCAGCGTGGCGCAAAGCAACGCTATTAGCACCGCCAGCGCGGACCGTGTTATTGACGCGTTCGGCCAGCTTAATCGCCCTCAGGCCGCCGACGCGCTGCGCCGGCAAATTGCCGCTCAGGTGATTGCCCGGGTGCGTCAGGACGGCAGCGCGCTGCTTCCGGCGGTGGATCCCCCGCCCGTCAGCTACGCCACCGCCGAACAGGCGCAGGCCAGCGGCCAGAAGGCGGCAGGCTGGGCCGCCGCGCAGGCGGAGCAAATCTCCGCGGCGCTGGCCCGCTATCAGCAGGACATTGACTGGCTCGACAGGCAGCGCGGCTGGCTTACGCCGGAAGATAATCAGCCGATCGCCCGCTGGAGCAGCTCGCTTCGGGCCATGCAGCGAATGCAGGAGCAGGATCCGGGGAGCCCGCCGGTCCAGATGAATGCCCTTGCCGCCGCGCTCCCGACGATGAGCGCGCAAAACTGCCGGGACGAACTGGCGCAGTACGGGGCGTCCGGCGGCATTGATTTTTACAGCCAGTCGCTGAACGCGCTGGTCAACGCCTCGCAGCAAAAGTGCCGTCAGCTGCGCCAGCAGGCGAGCGTCGGCGCGACGCAGAAAATTTTCACGCTCTACAACGCCTGGCTGTCGGGGCGGTTTCCCTTCACCGCCGTGCCGCACGCGCCGGATGCCGACGTCGACCGGGTGCGGGAGCTGAACGAGCTGCTCGCACAGCTTCCGGCGGAGGCGCTAGCCGAACAGCCGCCGCTGATTCAGCAGCTGGCGGCGGCACGGCCGCTGCTGGCCGCGCTGGTTGCGCCCGAAGGGGTGACCGTGCGGGTTATCTGGCGAACCTCGCGCCAGCGCGAAAGCGGCGCGGACCAGATAGCCGACTGGCGGCTAATCGGCAATCAGCAAAGCATCAGCTATCCGGGGGGAGCAACCGATCTCCAGTGGCGCAGCGGCGACAGCCTGAGCTTCAGCCTGCGCTGGGCCGCGAACTCCGCCTGGCGCCCCCTGCCGGGCAGCGCGCAAGCCAGCGTGACGGTAAGCGGAGATACGGGCCGCTGGCGCTGGCAGGGAGCGTGGTCGCTGCTGAGAATGATTGGGGAACAGCGCGTGGGCGGCGCGCTGGCGCAGCCTCTGCCGCTGCGCTTTATGCTTCCGGTGGGCGAGGGTCATCAGCAGATGCAGGCGACCGTCTTTTTGCAGATCGCCCTGCTGGATAGCAAAGAAAAGACGCCGCTACCGTGGATCCCCCTAACCGAGCAGGGATTATCAGGAGGACAATGATGGAACATATCGAGGCGCTGCTGGCGCCCATTGCGGCGGATAACCGCTGCGGAGATCCAATCCGCTACTCGCCGGCGTTTGACAGGCTGGTCGCCGCCCGGCAGCAGGATGACGAAACGCTGCCCACCGGCGTCTGGCAGAGCACGCCGCGGCGCGCCGACTGGGAGGACGTCGCCAGCATCGCCGTTGAGCTGACCGAAACGCTGAGTAAGGACCTGGTGATTATGGGCTGGCTGGGCGAAGCGTGGATCAGAACGCGCGGCCTGGCCGCCCTGCCCGACGCGCTGGCGCTGGCGACGCTGGCGCTGGAACGCTACCCGGAGGAGCTGCATCCGCAGATCAAAGAGGGGGATTACGACTATCGCGCCGCGCCACTGCGCTGGATGGCGCAGCATTACGCCGCGCTGATTGCCGAGGCCCCGCTCTTTTGCGTCAACGGGGAAAACGTCTCGTTAGCGCAATGGCAGCAGGGGAAGCTTGCGGCAATCCCACTGCCCGGCGCAGACGCCGCGCAGGTTCAGGCGTTGACGGAAAGCCTGGAGTGGCTTACGCGCCTGAATGCCGTATGCCAGAGCTGGCCCGCCGCCTCGGCCCCCTCCTTCAGCGCGCTGGAGCAAAAGATCAAAACGGGCCTGCAGGCGCTGGGGAACGTTGCGCCGCAAGCGCCGCCGCCGCTGGTAATGGAGACGCCGCCCGTGGCCAGCGAGGCTATCGCGTTGGCGGATCGGGAACAGGCCTATCGGGTGATGAAGCAGGTGGCGGATTACCTGGCGCGCACCGAACCACACAGCCCGGTGCCCTATTTGCTGTACCGCGCCTTTGCCTGGGGGCATATGCCGCTGCCGGAGCTGCTCTCGGAACTGATTAACAGCGATGAATCCGCCCGCCGACTGTGGCGGCAAATGGGGGTGTTACCATGAGTTGTCCAGGAGTTTGTACCGGCGCAGTCATGCAGTGTTCATTCGGCGTCGCGCCCGCCACGCTGAACGTCATGCCCGTCAGCCGAACAATCGTCAACAACATGCCGATGGCAAATATTCTGGATAACAAGCCGTTTATTAATATCTTGCCCTTCGGGATGTGCAACAGCATCGCCAACCCGACCGTAGCCGCGGCCACCGCGGCGGCGCTTGGGGTTCTGACGCCGATGCCGTGCATTCCATCGACCATTGCCCCCTGGGTGCCGGGTTCGCCAACGATAATGGTGGGCAATGCGCCCGCCCTCACCGCGCAGTCACAGCTCATGTGCATGTGGGGCGGCGTGATTCAGATAAGCTTCCCGGGGCAGGTCACGACGGTGGTGGCATAGACGAGGCGCCGGCGCGCTTCAGGGATGAAACGCGTCGGCGTCGTTCGATATGCTCAGTGCTTGTCGCGCCCGCCGAGGAAGAAGATGCCCAGCGGGATGGCAAGAAGAACGGTGAAGACCAGGCTGTAAACAAAGATCATGGCGGATTGCAGGACAAACATGCTGGTCGTCCACTGGGAGAGCGGAATGTTGTACTGTTCAATCACGCCAACGATGGTTGCCCGGCCAACGCACGCTGCGGCAATCATAAAGACCACCAGCAGAGCGAGGAGAAATTTGCGCCCTTCGGGCGTTTTCAGTTTTTCGCGAACCATGTCTCAATTCCCTTTACAGATGAATAACAATATCTGGCGCTTAAAATAACACGATCCTTCCCCTGACTCCACATCAGCACAAACCACCAGTCAATGCCATCAAAGGCAGTTCATCACGCTGTTCATTTCGAAAATATAAGTAAATCACTCCAATCATTCATATGGATTATGCTAGTCTGAATCCGTTCGTTTTAACAAAAAGGAATAACTGTGAAAAACGCCCCTAAATTTGCCATTGCCCTGATTGCCGCTGCCGTAAGCGTCAGCGCGTTTGCTAATGACGCTCAGAAAGAGCAGCCGCTGGAAAAAGTCGCGCCGTATCCGCAGGCGGAGAAAGGCATGAAGCGCCAGGTGATTCAGCTCCCCGTTCAGCAAGACGAAGGGAACTTTAAAGTTGAGCTGCTAATTGGCCAGACGCTTGAGGTGGACTGCAACCAGCATCGCCTGGGCGGCCAGCTGGAAAGCAAAACCCTGGAAGGCTGGGGCTATGACTACTACGTCTTCGACAAAGTGACGTCTCCGGTCTCCACCATGATGGCCTGCCCGGACGGCAAAAAAGAGAAGAAATTTGTGACCGCGTATCTGGGCGACAATAGCCTGCTTCGCTACAACAGCAAGCTGCCGATCGTGGTGTATACGCCGGAAAACGTTGACGTGAAGTATCGCGTGTGGAAGGCGGACGAGACGGTGGGACAAGCGGTAGTGCGTTAAGAATAAGTCGGGTGACGGCTTCACCGGGCCCTCACCCCAACCCTCTCCCACCGGGAGAGGGGGAAAACACTAGCTTTTACCTTACAGCGCGATATCCGCGACCGGTTTGTTCTCCGGCTGAGGCTTCAGCTCTGCCTTAGGCGCAGCGTCTGCCGCCTGCGGCTTCACGTACTGCAGCTGCAGCACGCGGCTGGTGTACTCCAGCTCCTGCTCCGTTGCCTCGACGTTGCCGTTCAGCTTCGTGCCGTAAGACGGAATAATGGTTTTCAGCTTCGCCTGCCACTCCGGGCTGGCAACTTTATCTTTAAACACTTTTTCCATCAGGTGCAGCATGATTGGCGCAGCGGTTGACGCGCCCGGTGACGCGCCCAGCAGCGCGGCAATGGTGCCATCCTTATCGCTCACCACTTCCGTACCCAGACGCAGCACGCCGCCCTCTTTCGGATCGCGCTTGATAATCTGCACGCGCTGGCCCGCCTGCCACAAACGCCAGTCCTCTTTCTTCGCCTGCGGATAGTACTCTTTCAGCGCCGCGAAGCGGTCGTCGTCGGAGAGCATCACCTGGCTAATCAGGTATTTCACCAGATCGAAGTTATCCAGGCCTACGTCCACCATCGGCTTGAAGTTGGAGGTGGTGGTCGCGCTCAGCAGGTCGAACAGCGAGCCGTTTTTCAGGAACTTCGTTGAGAAGGTGGCGAACGGCCCGAACAGCACCACGCGCTTGCCGTCCAGCATGCGGGTATCGATGTGCGGTACGGACATCGGCGGCGCGCCGACGGAGGCCTGGCCGTAGACTTTCGCCAGATGGCGGTTAACCACTTCAGGGTTCTCGGATACGAGGAACTGGCCGCCCACCGGGAAGCCCGCGTAGTCGTCCGCTTCAGGAATCCCGGTCTCCTGCAGCAGCTTCAGCGCCGCGCCGCCGGCACCGATAAAGACAAACTTCGCCTTGATGACGCGCTCGGCGTCGTTGTTTTTCAGATCGGCAACGGTCACGCTCCAGCTGTTGTCCGCGTTGCGCTTAAAGCCGCGCACCTCGGTGCTGAGCTGCAGGTTGAAGTTCTCTTTCTTCTTCAGAGCGCCCACCAGCTGGCGGGTGATTTCCCCGTAGTTCACGTCGGTGCCGATTTCGGTACGCGTGGCGGCCACCTTCTGGTTCGGATCGCGCCCTTCCATGACCAGCGGCGCCCACTCTTTGATCTGCGCGTGATCTTCAGAATATTTCATGCCGCGGAACAGGGTGCTCTGCTGCAGCGCCGCATAGCGCGCGCGCAGGAAGTTCACGTTCTGGTCGCCCCAGACGAAGCTCATGTGCGGTACGGTATTAATGAAGGAGTGCGGATCGTGCATCACGCCGCTGTTGACCTGGTGAGACCAGAACTGGCGTGAGATCTGGAAGGCTTCGTTAATCTCCACCGCCTTCTCGATACTAATGGAACCGTCCTTTTTCTGCGGCGTATAGTTCAGTTCCATGAGTGCCGAATGGCCGGTGCCGGCGTTGTTCCAGCCGTTAGAGCTTTCCTGCGCCACGCCGTCGAGGCGCTCGACCATGGTCATCGACCAGTCCGGCTGAAGCTCTTGCAGATAGGTTCCCAGAGTAGCGCTCATGATGCCGCCACCAATTAAAAGGACGTCCGTCTCCTGCTCTTTTGGTGCGTCTGCTTTCGCCGCCATTGAGACGGCGTTCAGCCCCACGGCCAGAGAAAAGAGCATGGCAGTCATTTTTTTCATAATTTTGCCTTCGTTGAATGTACTTGTGCGTGGAAATTGCAGGTGAAAAAACTGCGGAGGCAACGGTAGCAACTTTTAAATATTGTTTAAAGGTTACGAAATTATTGTAATTGTGAAATTTAATGGTGGAATGTTTGTGTGGCATTCCGCGTGCGGGTAGCAAAGCGCGACGATTGTGGCTACTATGCTGCACTTTGTGATCGCGCGCACGGAAGCCTGCCCTAACCTGCGAACTGCTATGCCTTTAACTCAATCTCAAGATCGCGTTATCAACGTGATTCGTTCCCCCTCTCGCCTGATGCGCGAAACGCTGGCGGGCGTGATTACCGCCCTCGCCCTGATCCCGGAAGTGATTTCGTTTTCCGTTGTCGCGGGCGTTGATCCGAAGGTCAGCCTGGTCGCCTCCGTGGTGCTCTGCTTTGCCCTCTCCGTGCTGGGCGGCCGCCCGGCGATGGTGACCGCCGCCGCGGGCTCCGTCGCGCTGGTCATTGGACCAATGGTCCACCAGCACGGCGTTCAGTACATTCTCCCCGCCGTTATCATGGCGGGCGTCATCCAGATCCTCTTCGGCGCGCTGGGGATGGCGCGGCTGATGCGTTTTGTGCCTCAGCCGGTGATGACCGGTTTTGTTAACGCGCTGGGAATACTGATTTTCTTCGCCCAGGTTCCGCATTTCTGGAGCCGCAGCCCGCTGATCCTCGGGCTGTTCGTCCTGACGCTGCTGATCGTGCTGTGGGTGCCGCGCTACGTTAAAAGCGTGCCGTCGCCGCTGATTGCCATCGTGGTGTTAACCCTGTTCACCGTCACCACCGGGCAGATCCTGCCGACCGTGGGCGACGAAGGCTCCATGAGCGGCGGCCTGCCGGGGCTAACGGAACTGCTGGTGCCGCTCAATCTTGAGACGCTGAGCATCATCTGGCCCTGCGCGCTGAGCATCGCGTTTGTCGGCCTGCTTGAATCGCTGCTGACCGCGAAGCTGGTAGACGAGCTGACCGCAACGCCGTCAAGCAAGCGTCGCGAAAGCATTGGGCTGGGCGTCGGGAATATTCTGGCCGGATTTTACGGCGGCATTGCGGGCTGCGCGATGATTGGGCAAACCATCGTCAACGTGGAGATGGGCAAAGGCCGCAGCCGCGTCTCCACCATTGCCGCCGCCGCCGTGCTGCTGGTGCTGGTCACGGCGCTGAGCGAGGTGATGGCAAAAATACCGATGGCCGTGCTGGCCGGGATCATGGCCATCGTGGCGGTGAAAACGTTCAGCTGGCACAGCGTTCAGCCCGCGACCGTCAAGCGCGCGCCGGTAGCCGAAACGCTGGTGATGCTGGTGACGGTGGCCGCCACCGTCTCGACCGGTAACCTGGCGATTGGGGTATTGGGCGGGATCGTAGTGATGGTTATTCTCCCTGCCCGCCTCAGGCGCGCGCGCCTGGCTAAAGAAGAAACACCGTCGCCAGCCCAAGGAAAATAAAGAAGCCGCCGGTATCGGTAATGGCGGTGATCATCACGCTCGACCCCACCGCGGGGTCGCGCCCCAGTTTGGTCATCGTTAACGGGATAATAACGCCCATCATCGACGCCACCAGCAGGTTCAGGACCATCGCCAGCATCATTACGCCGCCCAGCGCCATATCGTCGTACAGCCACCAGGTAATGCCGCCCATGATCCCGCCCCACACCAGGCCGTTGATCAACGCCACGCCCATCTCCCTGAAGATCAGGAAGGCAAAGTTGCCGGGCTGAATGTTCTCCAGCGCCAGGGCGCGAACGATCATGGTGATGGTCTGGTTGCCGGTGTTACCGCCAATGCCCGCCACGATCGGCATCAGCGAGGCCAGCGCCACCAGTTGGGAAATGGTGTGCTCAAACCCGTCGATGACGCGGGAAGCGATAAACGCGGTGCAGAGGTTGATCGCCAGCCACGCCCAGCGGGTTTTCACCGCCTTGCCCACCGAGGCATGCACGTCATCTTCCGCGCTGATCCCGCCGAGGGCGCGCAGGTCGTTGTCGGTTTCTTCGTAGACGACGTCCACGATCTCGTCGATGGTCAGACGCCCCATCAGCTTGCCGACGGAGTCCACCACTGCGGCGCTGACAAGGTCATCACGTTCAAAGGTACGGGCCGCTTTCTCAGCGTCATCCTCCGGGGAGAAGACCATCGGCTCGGTTTCCATCACCTCGCTCACCCGCCGCTGCGCGCTGTTGAGCAGGATGGTTTTGAGCTCCAGCTCGCCGAGCAGGGTTTTGTCCCGCGAGGTGACAAACAGCTTATCGGTGTTGTCCGGCATCTTGCCGAGGCGGCGCAGGTAGCGCTGCACGGTGCCGAGCGTGACGTCCGGGCGCACCATGATGACGCCGAACTCCATGATCGCGCCGACGCTGTTTTTCTCGTAGTGCATCACCTGACGCACGCGGGCGCGCTCGTCCGCCGGCAGCGAGGCCAGCAGGCGTCCCGTCAGGTTTCGCGGCAGGTGCTGCACGAGGTAAATCTGCTCGTCGATGTCGAGCGTCTGGACCGCATCAAGGATGTCCCGGTCGCTCATCTCATCGATCAGGTCGTCCCAGACGTTTTCAGAGGCTTCAAGCAGAACCTGCCCGCGCTCGTGGTCCTGCACCAGGCGCCACAGGGCGTGACGCTCCTCGGACGGCAGGGCTTCAAGCGTATCCGCCAGGTCGGGCGGCGGTAAATGGGCAACCAGCGCACCTACCTCAGCAATATCGTCGGCTAACGTACCGACATCATATTGCTCAGCCAGGGTCAATTTTCCCAATAGCGTAGAGGTGACCGCTTTATCGGTCGTAAGGAGCCAGATGAGGCGCGCACGCTCCTGATCGCGCAACCTTGCGCTGTTTTTGTTCAATACCGACATTAATCATAAATCCATGAAATGAGATGGCATTAAGCATAGCGCGGAGATATGTAAATAAGAATAAACAACGGCGGGAGATGGAGAAAAAAACGGCATACGGGCCGCGATTTGTCCCCTCTCCCTGTGGGAGAGGGTTAAGGTGAGGCTCAGGCCGTGCGCGCCACCGCATCACGCGACGCGGCGTCGCGCTCGTCGCCCGTCAGCTCGCTTAGCCTGCCGTCGCGCATCTCCAGCAGACGATCGGCATGGATGAAGTAGTGGTCATCATGGCTGATTGCAAAGATGGTCTTGCCCATCTCCTTCATCAGCGGCAGCAGCACCTGGTAAAATTCGCGGCGGAAGTGCGGGTCCTGATCCGCCGCCCATTCGTCCAGCAGGATAATATCGCGCTCCTCCGCCAGGGCCAGCAGCAGCGCCACGCGCTTTTTCTGCCCTTTTGAGAGCTTAAGATTGAGGATCTTGCCGTCCTGGAGCTCCAGCTTGTGCGACATCTGCAGATGCGCCAGCCACTTCTCCACCAGCGCCGGATTAGCCTCCTGCCCTTCGGGCCCGAGCAGCCTGTCAAAGAGCCAGACGTCCGTAAACACTGCCGAAAACAGCTTGCGGTAGTCCTCCGGTTTCTCCGCGCTCAGCGCCTTGCCGTCGAGCAGAATTTCCCCCGACAGCGGCTGATACAGCCCGGTCAGCAGCATCGCCAGCGTCGATTTTCCGCTGCCGTTGCCGCCAATCAGAAACAGCAGCTCGCCGCGGTGCAGGGTCAAATTAATCGGCCCGACCGAGAAGGCATTCTCCTGGTAGCGGAACGTTACGTCGCGCAGCTCAAGCGTTTGCCAGTTCGGGAACGCCTGCGGGCGCGGAAACTCGGCCCTGAACGGCGCGAGCTCAAACTTCCTGAGCTTATTGAAGGCCACCTGGGCACTGAGCAGCGTGGGCAGCGCGCCGACGGCGGAGAGCAGCGGCGTGCGCAAAAACAGCAGCGTCAGCGAGTAGGTTGCCGCAACGTTAGTATCGGCCCAGCCGAGGCTGTTTGCCATCCAGAACACCAGCCCGATGGCGCCGAGCATCATAATGTTCGACCAGTTCACCGCGCTCAGGTGGAACGTATCGGCGCGAATAATATGGTGACGATACTCGCGCGCGTCCGGCATATAGAGGTGGTTAAAAATATGCTCGGCGCGCTCGCGGTTCAGCGTCAGCTCTTTACGCCCTTCCAGCACCGTCTGATAGTCGTTGTAGAGCTTATCTTCCGTTTCCCGCAGCACCGCCATGTGCTTATACACGCGCGATACCAGCACAAACCCGCCCCAGATGGTGATGACAATCCACAGCGCGGTCACGGCCAGCATTTTCGTCGACAGCCACGCCAGATACGCCGCGGAGCCGAAGGTAAGAATAATCCCCTGCACCAGCTCCGGCAGACGCACGAACGCAATGGTGATGGCGCGCACGTCGCTGGTCAGCCCCGCCAAAAGGGAGGCGCTGCCGAGCTGCTCAATACGCTCTACCGGAGTATCGAGAATCCGTTTGATAAACTCGCCGCGCAGGCGGAAAACGAAGTGGTGGCCCAGCGCGGTCAGGGCGAGCTGGGAGCCGAGCGTCACGGCCATCAGCAGGAGGAGGAGGCCAAGAAACTCCGGCAGAACGGAGAGCGAGGTGTCGACCATTTCGATGAGCCGCACGTTGATAAACGCAATCAGCCCAATCCCCAACGCCGCGCTGGCGAGGCTGAGCGCCATCACCGCGATAAATGGCCAGCGGTACTGACGCCAGACAAGAAGAAGTAGTTGCATGCAGAGCAATCCGAACAAGAAAAATCAGCCAGCAGTGTAAACTGCCCGACGCTCACATCAAGAATAATTCTTATTTTTATTCGCCATCCCCGCCTGCCGGAAGGTCAGGTTATAGCGGAACTCGCCCGTCAGGGGATGAACGCCGGGTTTGAGCGGCTGAATGCCGTGATAGAAGAGCCGCGACTCCCTGCCCCAGACCACAACGTCACCGTGCTCCAGCATCAGGCGCTGCAGCGGATCGTTACGCCGAAGGCCGCCGAACTGGAAAATAGCCGGCAGCCCTAGCGAGACGGAGACAATCGGCGCGCGCAGGTCTGGCTCGTCTTTGTCCTGGTGCAGCGAGAGCTTTGCGCCCACGGCATAGCGGTTAATAAGGCAGGCGTCCGGCTGAAAATCAGGGTAGCCCGCCTCTACCGCCGCGTCATGGCACAGCGCCGCAAACAGAGGCGGGATCGGTGGCCAGGGCTTATCGGTCACGGGGTCGGTTTCGGCGTAGACATAGCCGCGCGCGTCCGTCGCCCAGCCCAGCGTGCCGCAGTTGGTCATCGCAACCGACATGGTGTAGCCTCCCGGCGTCACCATATGGCGAAACGGCGAGATCGCTGCGACCGAAGCCATTGCGTCAAACAGCGCCGCCGCGCGCGACAGCGCAAAGCGGCGCAGGATCGTCGCCCCCGGCGCCAGCGGTTCCTGCCAGGGTTCAGCGTCAGCAAAAAGATCGAGCATTAGCCCTCCTGCGTTTTAGTTTCGCGGCGTAAAAGATGCGCTTTACGCGCCGTTCCCCAGCGGTAGCCGGACAGCGCGCCGTCGTTTCGCACTACGCGGTGACACGGAATAACAATCGCCAGCGTATTTGCCGCGCACGCGCCCGCCACGGCGCGCACGGCGTTCGGCTTGCCAATGCTTCGCGCCACCTGCTGATAGCTTGCCGTCTCGCCGCAGGGAATTGCCCTCAGCGCCTGCCAGACCTGCTGCTGAAAGGCCGTACCGCGGATATCCAGCGGCAGCGTTAGCGGCAAGGCCTGGCTGTCGATGCTGGCAATGACCTGCATGACGCGGCGGGCAAAGTCGCCCCGCATCGGCTCGGGCCGGGCGTGCGGAAACAGCGACACCAGCTCATTCGTGACCTCAGCGTCGTCGTCACCCAGCAGTATCGCGCAAATTCCCCGCTCGCTTTCGCCCACCAGGCAGCGGCCTAGCGAGCAGTCAGCGATAGCGTAACGCACGGCGGCGTCGCCTTTGCGATACTGCTTTGCGGTCATCCCCAGCGCGGCATCCGCTTTGCGATAGAAGCTGCTGCTGTCCGGGAATCCTGCCGCCAGCACGGCATCGGTAATTTTATCCCCCTGCGCCAGCGCGCGGCGCAGGCGCTTTTCCCGCGCCGCCTGCTGCCAGGCTTTAGGCGTCATGCCGGTGATCGATTTAAACAGCCGGTGGAAGTGGAAAGGACTCATGGCCACCTGCCGGGCCAGCCCTTCCAGCGTCAGGGCGGGATCGTGCTCCAGCAGTCGGCAGGCCTGCTCTACCTTAGCCAGCTTCTGTTCCTGCGGATTGATTTTGTCCGGCATGCAGCGTTTGCACGGCCTGAAACCGTCCTCGGCTGCGTGCTGTGCATCAGGATAAAAGCGGACGTTTTCACGCAGCGCGCGGCGGGCGCGACAGGACGGGCGGCAGAAAATGCCGGTCGTTTGCACGGCAAAGACAAACTGATTATCCGCATCCGGATCGCGGGCCAGCACCGCCAGCCAGCGCTCCTCATCGGTCGTAAAGGCTACATGTTTCATCATCGACTCCTCCTACAAGCATATGCCTACCTTGCCCGAGCGCCAGCGAAGAAAAACCTGCAACCTTGCTTTTTAATTTTTATCGCTCACCAGGAAGCTTTTGAACTGCGGCGAGCGCCAGGTTTTAAACCCGTCCGCGTCTTTCGTGATCATATAGACCGCCAGCCCCTGCTGGCGCACGACTTCTTTGGCTTTTTCCGGCCCCAGCACCATCAGGCCGGTATCCCAGGCATCCGCTTCCAGCGCCGTCGGCGCGATGACCGTCACGGAAACCAGATTGTGCTCAATAGGACGGCCCGTCTGGGGATCGATCACGTGGGAAATGCGTTTCCCGTCGAGCTCGTAGTAGTTGCGGTAGCTGCCTGAGGTGCTAATACCGTGACCGTTTATGTCCACCACCGCCTGCACCGCGTTTTGCCGATCGGTAGGCTGCTGGATCGCGACCCGCCACGGCCTGCCGCTGGCGTTCATGCCGCGGCTAACTAACGCACCGCCAACGGACACCAGATAGCGCGAGATCCCCTCTTCCGCCATCAGCGCGGCTAAGTGGTCTGCGGCATATCCTTCCCCTACCGTCGAGAGATCGACAAACAGATCGGGAATGTCTTTTTGCAGATACTGCTGGCCGTACTGGTTGATCACCGTCAGATGCTGCAGGCCCGTGCGGGCGCGGGCGTCGTCAATGGCGGCCTGGTCGGGGGTTTTCACCGGCTGCTTGTTGGGGCCAAACCCCCAGAGGTTCACCAGCGGGCCGACGGTAACGTCCATCGCGCCGTGCGTTTTATACCCCACGCGCAGGGATTCGGTCACGATGTCCGCCATCGCCTCGCTCACCGGCCATAGCGAGGTGCTTTTAGAGAGATTAAAGCGCATCAGCGCGGAGTCGTTTTTATAGGTCGAGAGCAGCTGATCGTCTGCATCCAGCTGCGCCTGAATTTTGCCGCGCAGCTCGTTAGCCCGGGTGCTGTCGAGGTTCATCACGCTGACGCGCCAGAAGGTTCCCATGGTTTTCCCTTCCAGCACCGTCGCCGCAGGCGCGTCGGTTTTAGCGGGCTGCGTGGAAGAGTCGCACGCGGTCAGGAAAAAGAGCGTTGCCAGAACGCTTGCGCGTAAAAAAGTCATGTCCATTCGTTATTATCCTCATGCCAGGGCGGCAAGAGTACACCAAAAAAGTGGGTTTGTAAGACGTAAATAAGGCATGAAAAAAGGGGCCGGATGGCCCCCTTGCAATACTGAGTAACGAATTAGAACTGGTAAACCAGACCCAGCGCTACGATGTCATCAGTACCGATGCCCGCCTGACGGGTGAACTCGTTTTCATCAACCAGGTTGATTTTGTAATCAACGTAGGTAGACATGTTTTTGTTGAAGTAGTAAGTCGCGCCAACATCAACATATTTCAGCAGGTCCTGGTCGCCGTAGCCGTTTTCCAGGTCCTTACCTTTAGACTGCAGGTACGCCACGGATGGACGCAGGCCGAAGTCGAACTGGTACTGTGCAACCACTTCGAAGTTCTGCGCTTTGTTCGCCCAGCCCAGGTTACCGGCGCGAGTCGCGTTGTAGGTCTGGGTGTAGTTCGCTGCCAGGTAGATGTTGTTCGCGTCGTATTTCAGACCGCCGGTGTAGGTTTCAGCGCGATCGCCTTGGCCGTAGGCCAGGTTGTTCTGCGCGTCAGTACGCTTGGAGCTGGTGATAGCCGTACCGATACCGAAGCCTTCGCCCAGATCGTAAGTGATAGAACCGCCGAAGCCGTCGCCGTTCTGACGCAGTTCGTCACGGCCGTTGTTGGTCTGGCCTTCACCGCTGGCGCTGCCGTTTTTACCCTGATACTGCAGGGCAAAGTTCAGGCCGTCTACCAGACCGAAGAAGTCGGTGTTGCGGTAGGTCGCGAAGCCGTTACCGCGCTGCTGCATGAAGTTGTCAGCACCGTAGGTGTCGCCGCCGAATTCTGGCAGGACGTCAGTCCATGAGGTGACATCGTAAACTACGCCGTAGTTACGACCGTAGTCGAAAGAACCGGCATCGCCGAATTTCAGACCGGCAAACGCCACACGGGTCCAGGAGTTGTTTTCGTTTTCTGCAGAGTTACCCTGAATCTGGTATTCCCACTGGCCGTAACCGGTCAGCTGATCGTTAACCTGCGTTTCGCCTTTGAAGCCCAGACGCATGTAAGTCTGGTCACCGTCTGCGCTCTTGTCATCAGAGAAATAGTGCAGACCATCAACTTTACCGTACAGATCTAATTTGTTGCCGTCTTTGTTGTAAATTTCAGCCGCATTCGCTGCGCCTGCTACCAGCAAAGCTGGTACCAGGAGGGACAGTACTTTAACTTTCATTTTTTAACCCTCTGTTATATGCCTTATTATTTACCACTGCTTACTGGTCAACCCTCTTAACCAGTCGGCGCTTTCATTGTCCTTAAAAATACAGAATAATCCAACAGGAATATGATACGAAAACTTTGAAGATGTTTCATCTATCTATAAACATGTTTCAATTTGTAAATTTGAGGGAACTTTCACAAAGCACGCAAGGATTAAAAATACCGCACGGATAATCAATAAAAATTAAAATCCATTTAATATCAATATATTGCAAGGCGTTATTTTAGAGCACTGAATGACAAAACAAAATCGCTTGATCTCTCTAAAATAACTCTCGCTATCATCATTAACTTTATTTATTACCGTCATTCAGTTTTGAATGTCTGTCTATCCCTAATTGAACCGAATGCAATGCATTCGGTTTTTTTTTACTTTTCTTTACGCAAAATGACTTTTTTTATGCTACCGAACCGAAATTATAATGGCTATTAACTAAATCTCTCCACGGCACTCATTGCGTATGAAATTTTACTGAAAAACTTAATTTCTTGTTTATTCGTGCTATTCCCTTCCCTTAATTGCCGCTTATTTGTACCGTTAGCCCAGCGTTGTACACATTTAAAGCGCAGCGGCAGGCCCGTCATCCGCGTGGAAAAAGTCCTTCCCTCATCCATAACGACGCTGGAATTTCAGGTATTACCCTTTATACTGCCGTATCCCCCTTAACGCGCGGCCACAATGGGTTAAACATATCAATGAGTCAGACTGAAACTTCCGCTCCGGGCAAATTCTCTCTTTTACCGGGGAGCATTACCCGTTTCTTTCTTCTATTGATCGTTATCCTGCTCGTCACAATGGGGGTGATGATCCAGAGCGCAGTTAACGCCTGGCTTAAGGATAAGAGTTATCAAATCGTCGATATCACCCATGCGGTACACAAGCGCATCGACACGTGGCGTTATGCCACCTGGCAAATTTACGACAATATTGCCGCCGCGCCCGCCACGTCCTCAGGGGATGGCCTGCAGGAGACGCGCCTGAAGCAGGACGTCTATTACCTCGAAAAGCCTCAGCGCAAAACGGAAGCCCTGATTTTTGGCTCGCACGACAGCGCAACGCTTGAGATGACGCAGCGTATGTCCTCATATCTCGATACCCTCTGGGGCGCAGAGACGGTGCCGTGGTCGATGTACTATCTGAACGGCCAGGACAACAGCATGATCCTGATCTCCACCCTGCCGCTCAAAGACCTCTCGTCAGGCTTTAAGGAAACCACCGTCGGCAGCATCGTGGATTCCCGCCGGGCAGAAATGCTGCAGCAGGCGAACGCGCTGGACGAGCGCGAGAGTTTTTCTTCCCTGCGCCGTCTCGCCTGGCAAAACGGCCACTACTTCACGCTGCGCACGACCTTCAATCAGCCGGGGCATCTGGCGACGGTGGTGGCGTTCGATCTGCCGATTAACGACCTGATCCCGCCAGATATGCCGCTGGAAAGCTTCCGCCTGGACCCAGACAACAGCACGCAGAATATGCGCACGCCGCCTGATAAAGAGGGGGCGGAAAGCGTTTCGATTTCCTTTAACGGCTCGAAGATTGAAATTTCGTCCTCCCTTAACTCAACCGGCATGCGCCTGGTGTGGCAGGTCCCTTTTGGCACCCTGCTGCTTGATACGCTGCAAAACATTCTGCTGCCGCTACTGCTGAATATCGGCCTGCTGGCGCTGGCGCTTTTTGGCTACAGCACGTTTCGTTTCCAGACGGGTCGTCAAAACGAATCCTCAGCGGTCTCAACCGGCACCAGCAACGAGCTGCGCGTGCTGCGCGCGCTCAATGAAGAGATTATCTCCGCGCTGCCCCTGGGCGTTCTGGTCCACGATCAGGAAGCCAACCGCACGGTGATGAGTAATAAAATCGCCGATCACCTTCTACCTCACCTGAATCTGCAAAATATCACCACCATGGCGGATCAGCATCAGGGGGTAATTCAGGCGACGATCAATAATGAGCTGTACGAAATCCGTCAGTTCCGCAGCCAGGTTGCATCGCGCACGCAAATTTTCGTTATCCGCGATCAGGACCGCGAAGTGCTGGTGAATAAAAAGCTCAAGCAGGCGCAGCGGCTTTACGAGAAGAACCAGCAGGGCCGCGCCGCGTTTATGCAAAATATCGGCGATGCCTTCAAGCAGCCGCTTAAAACGCTCGCCGAACGCGCCGCAGCCCTCAGCACGCCGGAAGGTCGCCAGCTGGCGAATCAGGCTGATTCTCTGGTCCGTCTGGTGGACGAAATTCAGCTTGCTAACCAGCTTGAGAACGACGGCTGGAAGGGCACGCCTACCCTCTTCTCTATTCAGGACCTGATCGATGAAGTGGTGCCGGACGTGCTGCCGGTCATCCGGCGCAAAGGGCTTCAGCTGCTGATCAACAACCATTTATCCGCCGCAGATGAACGCCACGGCGATCGCGAAGCGCTGCGGAAGATCTTACTGATGCTGATCCAGTACGCGGTGATCACTACCCAGATTGGCAAGATCACCCTGGAAGTCAGTACCGATGAGTCTGCTGACGATCGCCTGACGTTCCGTATTCTGGATACCGGTGAGGGCGTGACCGTCAGCGAAATTGATAATCTGCACTTCCCGTTCCTGAACGACACCCAGAGCGACCGCTACGGAAAAGCTAACGCCCTCACCTTCTGGCTGTGCGATCAGCTGGCCCGCAAGCTTGGCGGCCATCTTAATATTAAGACCCGCGAGTCGCTCGGCACGCGCTACTCGCTGCACGTTAAAATGGCCGCTAACCCGCAGGAAGAGGACGAAGAGCGCCTGCTGGACGACGTGGTCGTGATGGTTGACGTTACTTCGAATGAGATCCGCCATATCGTGGTGCGTCAGTTAGAAAACTGGGGCGCGGCCTGCATCACCCCGGACGAAAGGCTCTCAAGTCAACAATTTGATCTATTTTTAACTGATAATCCGTCTAATCTTACTGCCTCGGGCTTGCTTTTAAGCGATGATGAGCCAGGCGTGCGGAAAATCGGCCCTGGCCAGATGCGCGTCAACTTTAATATGAGCAATGCGATGCAGGACGCTGTACTCCAACTGATAGAGGAGCAGCTGGCGCAGGAAGAGATTCTGGAGTCCCCGTTAGGCGGCGATGAAAATGCCGAGCTCCATGCCAGCGGATACTATTCACTCTTTGTTGATACAGTACCAGATGATGTTAAGCGGTTGTATACTGAGTCCGCCGCGAATGATTTTGCGGCGCTGGCACAGACAGCACACCGGCTGAAAGGAGTGTTTGCCATGCTTAATCTGGTTCCCGGCAAGCAGTTATGTGAAACGCTGGAACATCTAATTCGTGAGAAAGATGCCTCTGGCATTGAAAAATACATCAGCGACATTGACGCCTACGTCAAAAGCTTGCTGTAGCAAGGTAGCCTTATACATGAACAATATGAACGTAATTATTGCCGATGACCATCCGATTGTACTGTTCGGTATTCGCAAATCACTTGAACAGATCGAGTGGGTGAATGTAGTCGGTGAATTTGAAGACTCAACAGCACTTATCAATAACCTCCCAAAATTAGACGCACACGTGCTCATTACCGACCTCTCCATGCCCGGAGACAAGTACGGTGATGGGATTACGCTTATCAAATACATTAAGCGCCACTTCCCGGACATCTCGATTATTGTTCTGACCATGAACAATAACCCGGCGATTTTGAGCGCCGTACTGGATCTGGACATCGAAGGGATTGTCCTTAAACAGGGTGCGCCAACCGACCTGCCAAAAGCGCTGGCCGCGCTGCAGAAAGGTAAGAAGTTCACGCCGGAAAGCGTTTCCCGCCTGCTGGAGAAAATCAGCGCTGGCGGTTACGGTGATAAGCGCCTTTCGCCAAAAGAGAGTGAAGTTCTGCGTCTGTTCGCTGAAGGTTTCCTGGTAACGGAAATTGCCAAGAAGCTGAACCGCAGTATTAAGACCATCAGTAGCCAGAAGAAGTCAGCCATGATGAAGCTGGGCGTGGACAACGATATTGCGCTGCTGAACTATCTCTCCTCCGTGACGCTGAGCGCGACGGACAAGGACTGATCTTTCTCTGATGCATCCCCCCGCCTCTCCCAATGGGAGAGGATGAAAACATAAAAGGCCCTTTCGGGCCTTTTTTATATTCTCGTTTTCCTCACGCGGTCCGCGTAAACAGACAACGTCTGCTTCAGCACGTCCAGCGTTACCGGCTTCGACAGGCAGCTGTCCATGCCCGATTCAATACACCGCTGCTTTTCTTCCGCCAGCGCGTTGGCCGTTACCCCAACAACCGGAAGCGTCAGGCCCAGCTGCCGGATGCGCTGCGTCAGACGGTAGCCATCCATGTTTGGCATGTTGACGTCGCTCAGGACGATATCAATGTGGTTTTTGCTTAGGACGTTAAGCGCGTCCACGCCGTCATTCGCCGTCTTGCACTGGTAGCCCAACGAGCCAAGCTGATCCGCCAGCAGCCGGCGGTTAATCGGATGGTCATCCACCACCAGGATCATCATGTCATCGTTAACCGAAGCCAGAGATTCCGGAGAAGCTAGCGCCGCAGCGCCCTCACCTTCGTCGAGCGCCACGCTGTAAATGCGCGCCAGCAGCCCCAGCAGCTCGTGCGGATTGGCCACGCTGTGCACCCATTCCCCCGGTGAGCGCTCAACGGGAATACCAATATGGCGGCGGCAGAACTGCACCACGCCTCTTCCGGCCCACTTTTGCTCCGGCACCGCGTCGGTGATGAGCATATCGTCCGCATCCGGCGTCTGCCCTTCAAAGCGCGCGACGCGAACGCCGCTGTGGGTGAGCAGCGACGTCAGGAAATCATAGAGGGAGGCATTGTTCACCGCCAGCCAGCAGCGTTTATCGCTCAGTCCTTCAACCGTTGCTTTCGCCGGATATTGCGCCGAATACAGCGGAATGCGGATGGTGAACTGGCTGCCCATGCCCGGCTCGGTGTCCACGCAGATATCGCCGTCCATCATGCTGATGAGCTTTTCACAAATCGCCAGGCCCAGGCCGGTGCCCTGGAAGTTGCGCTGCACGCCGGTGCCGACCTGGAAGAACGGATCGAACAGGCGGACAACCTCCTTGGCCGGTATCCCCACGCCCGTATCCCGCACGCGAATGCTCAGGTAATCTCCCGCGCGGCAAACGTGCAGAACAATACACCCGGTGTCGGTAAATTTAATCGCGTTGCTGAGCAGGTTTGAAATGACCTGCTGCAGGCGCATCGGGTCACCGTGCAGCGTGAGCGGCACGTCCGGCTCGATGAAGCAGTAAAGCCCAAGCTGCTTGCGCACCACCAGCGGCAGGTAGTTGGCGCTGATGTGGTTCATCACTTCGCGCGGCGCAAATTCACGCGGCTCGATTTTTAGCTGTTCCGACTCAATCTTCGAGAAATCAAGGATATCGCTGATGATTTTCAGCAGCAGGCTGGACGAGTTATTCATCGCCGTAACCAGACGATCGACCCCTTTAGGCAGCTCTTTGGTTTGCAGCAGATCGAGGTTACCGATGATCCCGTACAGCGGGGTGCGCAGCTCGTGGCTGACGGTGGCCAGGAACATGGATTTCGACTGGCTGGCCTGCTCCGCCGCCTGGGCCATTTCCTGCAGCGACTCTTCCATCTTCACGCGCGCCGACACGTCCACCAGCACGCAAATCGCCACGTTCTCGTTGCGATAACGTGAATGGACGAAGCTAATTTGCAGGTTAGTGTGGGTGCTGGTCAGCACGTCAACGAAGTTAACCTGCTGCCCGCAGATAATCTGCGTCAGCCGCTGCCTGTCCTCATGCGTCAGCATATTCAGGTAGTTATGCGCCAGCTCGTTGCTGAGGATATTGGTGCCGTCCTGAGTGCGCAGGATGCAGATCCCGACCGGCGCGGAGGCGACGATTTTACGGTTAAACTGCTCGTGCTCCTCCAGCCGCTGGGCGTCGCTTTCGGCCGGAATAAAGATCCGGCGCTCGTACATGCGCGCCAGCATAAATAGCGCAATCCCCACCAGCACGTTGAGCACGATGGCGTTGAGGATGAGAATGCGGATACGTTCAAGCACCATGTCCACCGGCACGGAATAGACAATGCTGAGCGAAGACGGCGGTAGGCTTTTTTTCAGCGCCAGCTCGCGGAAGCCGGAGGTGTAGCCAAACCACGAGCGCTCCTGCATCCAGTGCGGATCGACCTTCAGACGGTTTTCCGGTCCGGCCAGTGAAATCAACGGATGGCCGTTTTCATCCAGCACGGTTACGCCCATCGGCAGGCTTCCCGGCGTGAAGAAATTCTCCATGCGGATAGTCTGCTCAACCCCCAGCAGCGCCTGCAGGCGGTTGCCCAGATAGACCGGCGTCAGCGCGTAGAAATAGCCCACGCCCATGCGTGGCCCCTGGCTTATCCAGAAAAGATTATTGCCGCGCTCGTCCTGCGGAGCATTGCGGTATTTCAGAATGCGCTCGTGCAGGCTTTTCAGCGCGTCGTCGCGCTCGACGGGCATATCGCGCAGGCCGAAATCGGCCATGCAGAGATTTTCGCTGCCGATCAGAAATACGCGGTTGAGATCGTAAGCCGCAGAAAAGTTGTCTCGCCAGTAGCGCATAAACCAGGCGAGCGACTCCAGCGAACCGCGCCAGGCGCTGCCCATGGCCGAGCAATCGGAGTCCGGGAACAGCGGCTCGAAGTCCGGCACGTCGGTTTTGTCGCTGCGCCCGCGCAGGGCAAGCACGCCGTTTTCCGCGCTCAGGCGGTTTTCGGCAATATACTTCAGCTCTTTCATAACGTCAGACGTGCGCTGAATGTAGCGCTGGGCCTGATCGGAGCTGAGATTAAACTCCTGGCGGATCTCCGATTCTTTCTGGTGCAGCGCGTTCACGATGTAAAACACCGAGAAAAGCGCAACCAGCAGCCAAAGCAGTAGCGCCAGCGCCCGAAACAGATAGCGAGAAACTTTTAGCGTGGTACGAAAGGAGACGAGGTATTTCAAAGGGGCGAGGCTCCGCCGTCGGGGTCAAAAGAATGTGGTTAAGGTAGCGGTAAACGCGGCTTGCCGCAACGTTCACTTGTCTGCTTCTGAAAATGAAAAGGGCCGGAAACCGGCCCTTTTGACGTCAGGAGACATTACTCGTCAGCGTCATCCGCAACGTCGTCGTCGGTGTCCGCTTCCGGCGCGATTTCATCATCGCCCTCCGCGACGCTGCCGTCGATAGAGTCGAGCTCTTCGTCATCGACCGGCTCGGCTACGCGCTGCAGGCCCACAACGTTCTCGTCTTCCGCTGTACGGATGAGGATCACGCCCTGGGTGTTACGGCCTACCACGCTGATCTCGGACACGCGGGTACGCACCAGCGTACCGGCATCGGTGATCATCATGATCTGGTCGGCATCGTCTACCTGCACCGCGCCAACAACGGAACCGTTGCGCTCGGTCACTTTGATAGAGATAACGCCCTGCGTGCCGCGCGACTTGGTCGGATATTCGCTTTCCGCCGTACGTTTACCGTAGCCGTTCTGCGTCACGGTCAGGATTGCACCTTCGCCGCGCGGAACGATCAGGGAAACCACGGAATCTTCACCCGCCAGCTTGATGCCGCGAACGCCGGTCGCCGTACGACCCATGGCGCGCACCGCGTTCTCTTTAAAGCGCACCACTTTACCGGCCGCAGAGAACAGCATCACTTCGTCGGAACCGGAGGTCAGATCCACGCCGATCAGCTCATCGCCTTCGTTCAGGTTGACGGCAATGATACCGGCAGAACGTGGACGGCTAAACTCGGTCAGCGCGGTTTTCTTCACGGTGCCGCTGGCGGTCGCCATAAAGACGTTTACGCCCTCTTCGTACTCGCGCACCGGCAGGATGGCAGTGATACGTTCGTTCGCTTCCAGCGGCAGCAGGTTAACGATCGGACGACCACGCGCGCCGCGGCTTGCTTCCGGCAGCTGATAGACCTTCATCCAGTACAGACGCCCGCGGCTTGAGAAGCAGAGGATCGTGTCGTGGGTGTTGGCCACCAGCAGGCGGTCAATAAAGTCTTCTTCTTTAATACGTGCGGCAGATTTGCCTTTACCGCCACGACGCTGTGCTTCGTAGTCGGTGAGCGGCTGATACTTCACATAGCCCTGGTGAGACAGGGTAACCACCACGTCTTCGCGGTTGATCAGATCTTCAATGTTGATATCAGAGCTGTTCGCGGTGATTTCGGTGCGACGCTCATCGCCGAACTGATCGCGGACCAGCTCCAGCTCTTCGCGGATCACTTCCATCAGGCGATCGGCGCTGCCCAGAATGTGCAGCAGTTCAGCAATCTGTTCCAGCAGCTCTTTGTACTCGTCGAGCAGTTTTTCGTGCTCGAGGCCGGTCAGCTTCTGCAGACGCAGATCCAGAATCGCCTGGGCCTGCTGTTCAGTCAGGTAGTACTGGCCGTCGCGCACGCCAAATTCAGGGTCCAGCCACTCAGGGCGCGCGGCGTCATCACCCGCACGTTCGAGCATTGCAGCAACGTTACCCAGCTCCCAAGGTCGGGCAACCAGACCGGCTTTTGCTTCTGCTGGCGTTGGCGCGCGGCGGATCAGCTCGATAATCGGGTCGATGTTCGCCAGCGCAACGGCCAGTGCTTCAAGGATGTGCGCACGATCGCGCGCTTTGCGCAGTTCGAAGATGGTACGACGGGTCACCACTTCACGGCGGTGACGCACGAACGCGCTCAGGATCTCTTTCAGGTTCATGATCTTCGGCTGGCCATGGTGCAGCGCAACCATGTTGATGCCGAAGGAGACCTGAAGCTGAGTCTGGGAGTACAGGTTGTTCAACACAACCTCGCCCACCGCGTCGCGTTTGATTTCAATCACGATGCGCATGCCGTCTTTATCAGACTCGTCGCGCAGCGCGCTGATGCCTTCAACGCGTTTTTCTTTTACCAGCTCGGCGATTTTTTCAATCAGACGCGCCTTGTTCACCTGATACGGGATCTCGTGAACAATGATGGTTTCGCGGCCGGTTTTGGCGTCCGCTTCCACTTCCGCGCGGGCGCGAATGTAAATCTTGCCGCGGCCGGTGCGATACGCTTCTTCAATACCGCGACGACCGTTAATGATCGCCGCCGTTGGGAAGTCCGGGCCCGGGATGTGTTCCATCAGCCCTTCAATGCTGATCTCTTCATCGTCGATATAGGCCAGGCAGCCGTTAATCACTTCGGTGATGTTGTGTGGCGGAATATTGGTTGCCATCCCGACCGCGATACCGGACGAACCGTTAACCAGCAGGTTCGGGATCTTGGTTGGCATAACGTCAGGGATGCGTTCGGTGCCGTCGTAGTTATCGACGAAATCAACGGTCTCTTTTTCCAGGTCGGCCATCAGCTCGTGGGCGATTTTCGACATACGGATTTCCGTATAACGCATCGCCGCCGCGGAGTCACCGTCAACAGAACCAAAGTTACCCTGACCATCTACCAGCATGTAACGCAAGGAGAATGGCTGCGCCATACGCACGATGGTGTCGTACACGGCGGTATCACCATGCGGGTGATATTTACCGATAACGTCACCCACAACGCGGGCAGATTTTTTATAGGCTTTATTCCAGTCATTGCCCAATACGTTCATGGCGTATAGTACGCGACGGTGTACCGGCTTAAGGCCATCGCGGACGTCCGGCAGCGCACGGCCAACAATGACCGACATCGCATAGTCCAGATAGGAGCTCTTCAGCTCTTCCTCGATGTTAACCGGTGTAATTTCTCTCGCAAGGTCGCTCATCTAACCGCTATCCCTCTACTGTATCCCGGATTCAAAGGTCGCAAATTATAACACAGCCGCGATGAGAGAGGTAAACCAATACCGTTTATTCATGCCAGTCTGCTGATATACTCCGAAGTCTTGCTAAATAAGGAGTAAAAGCGCCCATGAATGCCGAGAAATCCCCGGTGGCTCATAACGTTGACCACGAAGAGATTGCCAAATTTGAAGCGGTCGCCTCACGCTGGTGGGATCTTGAAGGTGAGTTTAAGCCTCTGCACCGTATTAACCCGCTGCGTCTGGGCTACATCGCCGAGCGTTCCGGCGGCCTGTTCGGCAAAAAGGTGCTCGACGTCGGCTGCGGCGGCGGCATCCTCGCCGAGAGCATGGCGCGTGAAGGGGCAACCGTCACGGGCCTGGACATGGGCTTTGAGCCGCTGCAGGTTGCGCGCCTGCACGCGCTGGAGTCCGGTATCCAGGTCGAATACGTGCAGGAAACCGTTGAAGAGCACGCCGCGAAGCACGCGCATCAGTACGACGTGGTGACCTGCATGGAGATGCTTGAGCACGTGCCCGACCCGCAGTCGGTGGTGAACGCCTGTGCAAAACTCGTCAAACCGGGCGGCCAGGTCTTCTTCTCGACCATCAACCGCAACGGCAAAGCCTGGCTCATGGCGGTAGTCGGGGCGGAATACGTGCTGCGCATGGTGCCGAAAGGCACGCACGACGTGAAGAAATTCATTAAGCCGGCCGAGCTGCTGGGCTGGGTTGACCAGACGTGGCTCAAGGAGCAACACATCACCGGCCTGCATTACAATCCGTTAACAGACAAATTCAAGCTCGCACCGGGCGTAGATGTTAACTACATGTTGCATACAACCGCCAAAAAAGACTAACGTCATCCGTTATTCTTATAAAGATTGCGCGACATCACGTTGCGCAATTTTCCCCACCCGTTGAAGAAATCAGCACTCGATCAAATTTTGAATTTTTTTTCTAGATTATTGACATCTCTTCCAGGCCTTACAGCATGAGGACTTAGGCTTTTTTACCCATTCACAACCTCAATTTAACGTCAAAATCAACCCTTGTGCTGAAATGATTCGATACTAGAATACTCACCATATAGCGTTCTTCTTATCGCAAACCCCCTATATGTAGTATTTATCCACAGAGTTAGTCACAAGACCGATCTGTGGATAAACGGGGGATATTTTTTTATTTCACGGACAGGTAAAACCCACATGAATCAGAGTCTGCTGGTGACAAAGCGCGACGGTACTACCGAGCGTATCAATCTGGACAAAATCCATCGAGTTCTCGACTGGGCAGCAGAAGGCCTGAACAACGTTTCGATTTCCCAGGTTGAGCTGCGCTCCCACATCCAGTTCTACGACGGCATTAAAACGTCTGATATTCATGAGACCATCATCAAGGCTGCGGCAGACCTGATCTCCCGCGACGCGCCGGACTATCAGTACCTCGCCGCGCGCCTGGCCATTTTCCACCTGCGTAAAAAAGCCTACGGCCAGTTTGAACCGCCGAAGCTGTACGATCACGTGGTGAAAATGGTTGAGCTGGGCAAATATGACACGCATCTGCTGGAAGACTATACGGAAGAAGAGTTCGAGCAGATGAACGGGTTTATCGATCACTGGCGCGACATGAACTTCTCCTACGCGGCGGTGAAGCAGCTCGAAGGCAAATACCTTGTTCAGAACCGCGTAACCGGTGAGATCTACGAAAGCGCCCAGTTCCTTTATATTCTGGTAGCGGCCTGCCTGTTCTCCAACTACCCGCGCGATACCCGTCTGGACTACGTGAAGCGTTTCTACGATGCGGTGTCGACGTTCAAAATTTCTCTGCCTACGCCAATCATGTCCGGCGTGCGCACCCCGACCCGCCAGTTCAGCTCCTGCGTGCTGATCGAGTGCGGCGACAGCCTGGATTCCATCAACGCCACCTCCAGCGCGATTGTGAAATACGTCTCCCAGCGTGCCGGTATCGGCATCAACGCGGGCCGCATCCGCGCCCTGGGCAGCCCAATTCGCGGCGGTGAAGCGTTCCACACCGGCTGTATTCCGTTCTACAAACACTTCCAGACGGCGGTGAAATCCTGCTCTCAGGGCGGCGTGCGCGGCGGCGCTGCGACCCTGTTCTACCCAATGTGGCACCTGGAAGTGGAAAGCCTGCTGGTGCTGAAAAACAACCGCGGCGTGGAAGGCAACCGCGTGCGTCACATGGACTACGGCGTACAGATCAACAAGCTGATGTACACCCGCCTGCTGAAAGGTGAAGACATCACTCTGTTCAGCCCGTCCGACGTCCCGGGCCTGTACGACGCGTTCTTCGCCGATCAGGACGAGTTCGAGCGTCTGTACACTAAATACGAAAAAGACGACAGCATCCGCAAGCAGCGCGTGAAGGCGGTCGATCTGTTCTCCCTGATGATGCAGGAACGCGCCTCTACCGGCCGTATCTACATCCAGAACGTTGACCACTGCAACACCCACAGCCCGTTTGATCCGGTGGTTGCGCCAGTGCGCCAGTCCAACCTGTGCCTGGAAATCGCCCTGCCGACCAAACCGCTGGAAGACGTGAACGACGAAAACGGCGAAATCGCCCTGTGTACGCTCTCCGCGTTCAACCTGGGTGCGATCAAGAGCCTGGACGAGCTGGAAGAGCTGGCCGTGCTGGCGGTTCGCGCGCTCGATGCCCTGCTGGACTACCAGGATTACCCAATCCCGGCGGCAAAACGCGGCGCGATGGGTCGTCGTACCCTGGGTATTGGCGTAATCAACTTCGCCTACTGGCTGGCGAAGAACGGCAAACGCTACTCCGACGGCAGCGCCAACAACCTGACGCACCAGACGTTTGAAGCCATTCAGTACTACCTGATGAAGGCCTCCAACGAGCTGGCGAAAGAGCAAGGCGCGTGCCCGTGGTTCAATGAAACCACCTACGCGAAAGGCATTCTGCCGATCGACACCTACAAGAAAGACCTGGACGGGATCGTCAGCGAGCCGCTGCACCTCGACTGGGAAGGCCTGCGCGAATCGATTAAAACCCACGGCCTGCGTAACTCCACGCTGTCTGCCCTGATGCCGTCTGAGACCTCTTCGCAGATCTCTAACGCCACCAACGGCATCGAGCCGCCGCGCGGCCACGTGAGCATCAAGGCCTCGAAAGACGGCGTTCTGCGTCAGGTGGTGCCGGACTACGAAACGCTGGGGAACAACTACGAGCTGCTGTGGGAAATGCCAAACAACGACGGCTATCTCCAGCTGGTGGGTATCATGCAGAAGTTTATCGACCAGTCGATCTCTGCCAATACCAACTACGACCCAACGCGCTTCCCGTCCGGCAAGGTACCGATGCAGCAGCTGTTGAAAGACCTGCTCACCGCCTATAAATTTGGCGTGAAAACCCTGTACTATCACAACACCCGTGACGGTGCAGAAGACGCGCAGGACGACATGGTGCCGTCAATTCAGGACGACGGCTGCGAAAGCGGCGCATGTAAGATCTAATAATACGCCCCTCACCCCGGCCCTCTCCCCACAGGGGCGAGGGTGAAAAAATGGCTCCGAACGGTTCCCTCTCCCCTCAGGGGGAGAGGGTTAGGGTGACAGGACGACGGCTGCGAAAGCGGCGCATGTAAGATCTAATAAATCCCCTCACCCCGGCCCTCTCTCCACAGGGGCGAGGGTGAAAAAATGGCTCCGAACGGTTCCCTCTCCCCTTAGGGGAGAGGGTTAGGGTGAGGGGGAAAATAACACCACAGGACACACTCATGGCATATACCACCTTTTCACAGACGAAAAACGACCAGCTCAAAGAGCCGATGTTCTTCGGCCAGCCGGTCAACGTGGCACGCTACGATCAGCAAAAATATGACATCTTCGAAAAGCTGATTGAAAAGCAACTCTCCTTCTTCTGGCGCCCGGAAGAAGTGGACGTCTCCCGCGACCGCATTGACTACCAGTCGCTGCCGGATCACGAGAAGCACATCTTCATCAGCAACCTGAAGTACCAGACGCTGCTGGACTCCATTCAGGGCCGCAGCCCAAACGTGGCGCTGCTGCCGCTGATCTCCATTCCAGAGCTGGAAACCTGGGTCGAAACCTGGGCATTCTCCGAGACGATCCACTCCCGCTCTTACACCCACATCATCCGCAACATCGTGAACGATCCGGCTGTGGTGTTTGACGATATCGTCACCAACGAGCAGATCCAGAAGCGCGCGGAAGGCATCGCGCACTACTACGATGAGCTGATCGAGATGACCAGCTACTGGCACCTGCTGGGCGAAGGCACCCATAACGTGAACGGTAAGACCATTACCGTGAACCTGCGCGCGCTGAAAAAGCAGCTGTACCTCTGCCTGATGAGCGTCAACGCGCTGGAAGCAATCCGCTTTTACGTCAGCTTCGCCTGCTCCTTCGCCTTTGCCGAGCGCAAGCTGATGGAAGGCAACGCCAAAATCATCCGCCTGATTGCCCGTGACGAAGCCCTGCACCTGACCGGCACTCAGCACATGCTGAACCTGCTGCGCAGCGGCGTGGATGACCCGGAAATGGCGGAGATCGCCAAAGAGTGCGAGAAAGAGTGCTACGACCTGTTCGTGCTGGCCGCCCAGCAGGAGAAAGAGTGGGCAGACTACCTGTTCCGCGACGGCTCCATGATCGGCCTGAACAAAGACATTCTCTGCCAGTACGTTGAGTACATCACCAACATCCGTATGCAGGCTGTCGGTCTCGACCTGCCGTTCCAGACGCGCTCTAACCCGATCCCGTGGATCAACACCTGGCTGGTGTCTGATAACGTGCAGGTTGCCCCGCAGGAAGTTGAAGTCAGCTCTTACCTGGTCGGCCAGATTGATTCTGAAGTCAACACCGACGACCTGAGCGACTTCCAGCTCTGATGTCACGCGTCACGTTAAGTCTTTCCGGCACTGAGGTGCTGTGTCGGGAGGAGCACCCTTCTCTGCTGGTGGCGCTTGAGGCGCACCAGGTAGAAGTTGAATACCAGTGTCGTTCGGGCTATTGCGGCTCCTGCCGCTGCCGTCTGGTCGCGGGCCAGGTAGACTGGCTGACCGAACCGCTGGCCTTTATCAACGAAGGGGAAATTTTGCCCTGCTGCTGCCGGGCAAAAGGGGATATTGAGATCGAGATGTGATTGCCCTGGTTCCCTCTCCCTGTGGGAGAGGGTTAGGGTGAGGGCATCAGGCCGCAGAGCCTGATTGTCGGGTGGCGGCTTCGCCTTACCCGACCTACCAAACCTACTTCCGGTGAATGAATTCGACCGCCTTATCCGGGAAATCCGTAAACAGCCCGTCCACGTCCGCCTGGTGATACAGCACGTCGTAAAGCTGATTGACGTCCGTCGCGTAGTCCGGCAGCTGGTCGGCGCGCACCGTATACGGGTGCACCTGCATCTTGCTGGCATGCGCCTCTTTCACCATCGCCGTCAGCTTCACGTGGCCCGGCGCTGAGCCTTCCGCCACCAGCATGTGGTAATCCGGCCCGATGCCGTCGGCGTACTGCGCAATCTGCTTCATCGCGCCCGGCTTAAACATCCAGTCGTAGCTGTAGTTCACCCACGTGCCGTCGGGCTGCTTCTCCTGGGTTTCGTTCCAGTCGGTGTAGGCAATCAGCTGCACCAGGTTGAGGCTCATCCCCCGCTTCGGCTCCAGCTCGTTTTTGATGCGCTTAAGCTCGGCGGCGTCGAAGCACTGCAGGTACACCTTGTCCTTTTTGCTGGTGTAGCCGTACTGCTTCAGCACGTCCAGCGTCTTCGCGGCGATGTCCTTCCCTTCCTGATGGTGGAACCACGGCGCTTTGATTTCCGGGTAGATGCCGATGTTTTTACCGGTGGAGTGGTTCAGCCCCTGAACAAACTCAATCTCTTCCTGGAAGGTGTGAATACGGAAGTCGGACTTGCCCATCGGGAAGCGCCCCGGATAGACCTGCACCTTCCTGCCGTTCTCAATCTCGAAGCCTTCGGTAAACTTCAGCGAGCGGATTTCGTCGAGCGTAAAGTCGATGGCGTAATAGCGGCCGTCCTTACGAGCGCGGTCCGGGAAGCGCTCGGCCACGTCCGTTACGCGGTCAAGATAGTGGTCGTGCAGGACAACCAAATGGTCGTCCTTGGTCATCACCAGATCCTGCTCCAGATAATCCGCGCCCTGCGCATAGGCCATCGCTTTTGCGGGAAGCGTGTGCTCCGGCAGATAGCCGCTCGCGCCGCGGTGGGCAATCACGATTTTCTCCGCCGCCAGCGCGGAGCCGGTCATCAGCCCCGCCAGCAGCAGGCCGGTCGCCATGTGGGTTAATTTCATTTTCATGCTCCTTATTGACGACGCGCCAGCACTTCAGCGTGATGGCGTTTTTCACCAATCATGACAACGATCAGCAGCAGTACCGCCAGCACGCTGCCGCCGATCATCACCATAAAGCCGCCGTCCCAGCCGAAGAAGTCAACGGTATAGCCGACAATGGCGCTCGCTGCGACCGAACCGCCCAGGTAGCCGAACAGGCCGGTAAAGCCCGCCGCCGTCCCTGCCGCTTTTTTCGGCGCCAGCTCCAGCGCGTGCAGGCCGATCAGCATCACCGGGCCATAAATCAGGAAGCCGATCACGATCATACAGGCCATATCCACACCCGGATTACCCGGCGGGTTAAGCCAGTAAACAACGGTCGCGATGGTGACCAGGGTCATAAAGAACACGCCCGTCGCGCCGCGGTTGCCTTTGAACACCTTGTCCGACATCCAGCCGCACAGCAGCGTGCCCGGGATCCCGGCATATTCATAGAGGAAATAGGCCCAGGAGGATTTATCCAGCGCGAAGTGCTTCACCTCTTTCAGGTAGGTCGGGGACCAGTCGAGGATGCCGTAGCGCAGCAGGTAAACGAAGACGTTCGCCACCGCGATGTACCACAGCAGCCTGTTCGGCAGAACGTACTTCATGAAGATCTGTTTTGCCGTCAGCTCTTCTTCGTGCTCCTTGCCGTAATCATCCGGATAGTCGTTTTTATACTCTTCAATCGGCGGCAGGCCGCAGGACTGCGGCGTATCGCGCATCAGCGCGAAGGCAATAATCGCCACCAGGATCGCGCCAAACGCAGGCATATACAGCGCGGCTTTCCAGTCGTTGAACCAGGCCATCCCAAGCAGGAACAGCAGAGGTGGAATACCGCCGCCCACGTTATGCGCGCAGTTCCATACCGACACAATGCCGCCGCGCTCCTTCTGCGACCACCAGTGCACCATGGTGCGCCCGCACGGCGGCCACCCCATCCCCTGGAACCAGCCGCAGAGGAACAGCAGCACGAACATCACCGCGATGCTGGAGGTGGCCCACGGTACGAAGCCCATAAACAGCATCACCGCCGCAGCCAGAATCAGGCCGGCGGGCAGGAACACGCGCGGATTCGAGCGATCCGACACCGAGCCCATGATGAATTTAGAAAAACCATAGGCGATCGAGATCCCCGACAGCGCAAAGCCTAAATCGCCGCGCGAGAAGCCCTGCTCCACCAGATACGGCATGGCAAGCGCAAAGTTTTTGCGCACCAGATAGTACGCCGCGTAGCCGAAGAAAATCCCCAGGAAGATTTGCCAGCGCAGGCGGCGGTATAGCGGATCGATGTCTGCCTCTGGCAGACGCGCCCGATGCGGCGCAGGTTTAAAAATACTCAGCATGACAGCCTCCGTGGCCAGGTGTTGAATTTTTCAGGGGTTCTTGTGCCCCAAACTCCAGAGAGGCGGCGATGTTAAGAAATCATGCGAATTGTTACTGTGAATCAACGCACAGATTGTTACAGAAATATGACAATATGCGCAAAATAGCGCATGAAATCACGTTTCATTTTCGAATTGCGCTCGATTATGTTCGAAATCAAACAAACCACACTATCAATGTGTCTAAATGGTAAAAAAACGAACATGAGGGAAGACAATGACAATTCACGATCCTCGCTACAGCGATGTGATTATCATTGGCGGTGGAGCAACCGGTGCCGGGATCGCCCGCGACTGCGCGCTCAGGGGCCTTAGCGTGACCCTGCTGGAGCGCCACGACATAGCGACGGGCGCCACCGGCCGCAACCACGGCCTGCTGCACAGCGGCGCGCGCTACGCGGTCACGGACGGCGAATCCGCGCGCGAGTGCATAGCTGAAAATCAGATCCTGAAGCGTATTGCCCGCCACTGCATTGAGCCAACCGGCGGCCTGTTCATCACCCTTCCCGACGACGATCTGGCGTTTCAGCAGACCTTTATCAGCGCCTGCCGCACGGCAGGCATCAACGCAGAGGCCATTGACCCGGCCCTCGCCCGCCAAATCGAGCCTTCCGTTAACCCGGCGCTGATCGGCGCGGTGAAAGTCCCCGACGGCACCGTCGATCCGTTTCGCCTTACCGCCGCCAACATGCTGGACGCCCGCGAGCACGGCGCGCGCATCCTGACCGGGCATGAGGTCACCGGGCTTATCCGCGAGGGAAACATCGTTCGCGGCGTTCGGGTATTCGACGCGCGCTATCAGGAGCACGGCGAACTGTATGCCAGCGTCGTCGTCAACGCGGCGGGGATCTGGGGGCAGCGCATCGCGGAGTATGCCGACGTCTCTTTGCGCATGTTCCCGGCAAAAGGGTCGCTGCTTATTCTCGATCACCGCATCAACAACCACGTCATCAACCGCTGCCGTAAGCCGTCGGACGCGGACATTCTGGTTCCGGGCGATACCATTTCGCTTATCGGCACCACCTCCACGCACGTTGACTACAGCGAGATCGACTACAACCGCGTCACCGCCGAAGAGGTCGATATTCTGCTGCGCGAGGGCGAAAAGCTCGCGCCCGCGATGGCGCAAACGCGCATTCTGCGCGCCTACGCGGGCGTGCGTCCGCTGGTGGCGAGCGATGACGATCCGAGCGGGCGCAGCGTCAGCCGCGGCATCGTGCTGCTCGACCACGCGGAGCGCGACGGCATGGACGGCTTTATCACCATTACCGGCGGCAAGCTGATGACCTACCGCCTGATGGCGCAGTGGGCAACCGATGCCGTCTGCCGCAAGCTCGGCAACAGCGAACCCTGCGTCACGGCCAAACAGCCGCTGCCCGGCTCTCGCCAGTCCACCGAAAAAACGCTGCAAAAAATTATCTCGCTCCCCGCCCCGCTGCGCGGCTCCGCGGTTTATCGCCACGGGGACAGAACGCCGACGTGGCTGGGCGACGGGCGGCTGAGCCGCAGCCTGGTGTGCGAATGCGAGGCCGTCACCGCGGGGGAAGTGCAGTACGCCGTTGAAAACCTGACGGTCAATACCCTGCTCGACCTGCGCCGCCGCACGCGCGTGGGAATGGGCACCTGTCAGGGCGAGCTGTGCGCCTGCCGCGCCGCCGGGCTGCTGCAGCGCTTTAACGTCACCACCTCAACCCAGTCCCTCGAGCAGCTCAGCGATTTTTTAAACGAACGCTGGAAAGGAATTCAGCCGATCGCCTGGGGCGACGCGCTGCGCGAAAGCGAGTTCACCCGCTGGGTCTACCAGGGGCTGTGCGGCCTGGAGAAGGAGACACACCGTGAAATTTGATTCCGTGATTATCGGCGGCGGCCTGGCCGGGCTGCTGTGCGGGCTTAAGCTCACCGAGCGGGGGCTCCGCTGCGCCATCGTCAGCCGGGGCCAGAGCGCCCTGCACTTCTCGTCCGGCTCGCTGGATCTGCTGGACGGGCGGGACGTCAACGCGCTGCCGCCAGAACATCCCTACCGCCTCATCGGCAGCGAAAATATGGCCAGGCTGGCCCACGAAACCGAAACCCTGCTGGCGCGCTGCGGCGCGCGGATGCAGGGCAGCGCGGAGCACAATCACCGCCGCGTGACGCCGCTTGGCACCCTGCGATCCGCGTGGCTCAGCCCGGAAGAGGTCCCCGTCGCGCCGCTCAACGCCGAGCGCGTGCTGGTCGTGGGCATCAGCGGCTTTCTGGATTTTCAGGCGCATCTGGCCGCGGCGTCCCTTAGCCAGCAGGGAATTTGCGCCGAAACGGCAGAGATCGATCTGCCAGAGCTCGACGTGCTGCGCGATAACCCGAGCGAATTTCGGGCGGTGAATATCGCCCGGCTGCTGGATAAGCAGGAGAACTGGCCGCGGCTGCTGGCGGCGCTTAGCCCGCTCGCCGAACGCTGCGACGCGCTCTTCATACCCGCCTGCTTCGGCCTGACGGACAATCAGCTCTGGCGCTGGCTGTCGGATCGTCTGCCCTGCTCGCTGGGCCTGCTGCCCACGCTGCCGCCATCCGTACCGGGCATTCGCCTGCATACCCAGCTTCAGCGGCAGTTTATTGCCCAGGGCGGCGTGTGGATGGCGGGAGACGAGGTGAAAAAAATGACGATGACCGACAATAACGTGAGCGAAATCTGGACGCGCAACCATGAGGATATCCCGCTTCGCGCGCGCTATGCGGTGCTGGCAAGCGGCAGCTTCTTCAGCAACGGGCTGATAAGCAGCCGCGAGGGCGTTCGCGAGGCCATTCTTGGTCTGGACGTTCGCCAGAGCGCGTCCCGCGCCGACTGGTATCAAAGTGACTTTTTCGCGCCTCAGCCCTGGCAGCAGTTCGGGGTCATTGTCGATGAACAGCTGCGCCCGCAGCGTGATGGCACGCCGCCTGGCAATCTCTACGCCATTGGCTCCCTGCTGGGCGGATACGATCCTATCGCGCAGGGCTGCGGCGGCGGCGTCTGCGCGCTCACGGCGCTCTACGTCGCGGAACAAATTAGCCAGCGCGCGGAGGCGGAACAATGAACGAGACCCGTTTTGAAAACTGCATCAAGTGCACGGTTTGCACCACGGTGTGCCCTGTCAGCGGCGTAAACCCGCGCTATCCCGGCCCTAAACAGGCCGGGCCGGACGGCGAGCGTCTGCGCCTGAAGGACGGCGCGCTGTACGACGAGGCGCTTAAATACTGCATCAACTGCAAGCGCTGCGAGGTGGCCTGCCCGTCCGACGTCAACATCGGCGATATCATTCAGCGCGCCCGCGCGCGCTACGGCAAACAGAAGCCGACGCTGCGCGACGCCATTCTCAGCCATACCGACCTGATGGGCAGCGTCTCGACGCCCTTCGCGCCGCTCGTGAATGCCGCCACCTCGCTGAAGCCGGTGCGCAGGCTGCTGGACGCGGCGCTTAAAATCGACCACCACCGGAGCCTGCCGAAGTACTCTCACGGCACGTTTCGCCGCTGGTACAAAACCGTGGCGGCAGAGCAGTCGCGCTTCGCCGACCAGGTCGCCTTCTTCCACGGCTGCTACGTGAACTACAACCATCCGCAGCTGGGGAAAGATCTGCTGAAGGTCCTGAACGCCATGGGCACCGGCGTGCAGCTGCTTAGCAAAGAGAAGTGCTGCGGCGTGCCGCTCATTGCCAACGGCTTCACGGAAAAGGCGCGCAGGCAGGCGAAAAGCAACGTTACGTCGCTGCGCGAGGCGATTGTCGACAGGGGCATTCCGGTGCTGGCAACGTCGTCCACCTGCACCTTTACCCTGCGCGATGAGTATCCGCACCTGCTGGACGTGGATAACACCGGGCTGCGGGAACATATCGAGCTGGCGACGCGCTTTTTGTGGCGCAGGCTGGACGCCGGCCAGACGCTGCCGCTGAAGGCACTGCCGCTAAAAGTGGTGTATCACACGCCGTGCCATATGGAGAAAATGGGCTGGTCGCTGTACACGCTGGAGCTGCTGCGGCTGATTCCGGGGCTGGAGCTGACGGTGCTGGATTCACGCTGCTGCGGGATTGCAGGCACCTACGGCTTTAAGCGAGAAAACTACGAAACGTCGCAGGCCATCGGCGCTCCGCTGTTTCAGCAGATTGAAGAGAGCGGCGCGGATCTGGTGGTGACGGACTGCGAAACCTGCAAGTGGCAGATTGAGATGTCCACCAGCAAGCGCTGCGAACACCCCATCACCCTGCTGGCGAAAGCGCTGACGTAAGCATTGCCGGGGGAAGTGCCCCGGCAAACGCCTCATTCAACGAACAGCGACTCCACGACGTTAATCCAGCCGTGCTCGCTGGCCACCTCTTTTCCGCCGAGCCAGCGGCGCAGCATGTTGAGCGCCATCATCGCGCACACCTCCTGGCGCACCGCCAGGCCGTGGCGCGTAATGCTCATTTTGACCCGCAGCGCGTGGGTGCCCTCCGGCGTTGCCAGCGCAAGGTTAAGATGCTCGTCGTCCAGCCCGCCCACGAACAGCGCCAGCCCGGCAAAATGCTTCACCCTGCGCTCGGACGCCCAGCGCGCGGTCTGCGCCAGCGTCTCCTGCTGGAACGGCACCACTTCGCTGGCCAGCAGCGGCGCAGCGGCGCGGGAAAGCTGGAGCGCCAGCAGCCCGCCGGTGAACTGTTCGCTGAGCGTCACGCTGAGCTGGCGAGCCTGAAGCGCCTGGGAAATCTGCGCGGGCAGCCCCTCCGTGCCTTCGAAGATCAGGCTCTCTCCGGCAACGCGCTGCACTTCCGGCCACAGCGCCAGCATCGCGGCCTTCTCGGTCGCAGGCCCCGTCAGCTTGAGTTCGATAATCGGCATCGAGGAGCGATAGCCCATTGAAACGCCGGGCGGGAGCTTCAGGTGGTCGAGGCTCTGGGCCAGATCGCTTTCCGAGCGGCCAAAGGTGGTCAGGCGCAGGCACAGCGGCGGTTCCGGCAGGGTAAACCGCGCGCGCAGGCGCGGGAGAATTTGCTGCTCGACCATCACCTTAAATTCAGACGGCACGCCCGGCGTGAAGAACATCAGGCAGCGGTTAAGCTGAACGGCAAACCCGCAGGCGGTGCCGACGGGGTTATCCACCAGCTCGGCGCTGGCGGGAATTTCCGCCTGCTTGCGGTTGCTGGGGGCCATCACGCGGCCGCGCTCTGTGAAGAAGCGCTCCATCTGCGCCAGCCACTCCTCATGGAGTACCAGCCCTTCGCCTTTCGCCGTTGCGGCGGCCAGCGCGCTGAGGTCGTCGCTGGTCGGGCCCAGCCCGCCGTTCACAATCAGCACGTCAGCGTGTTCGCTGCGCTCGCGCAGAATGTTCACCAGCGATTCAAGATTGTCGCCGACCGTGTTGCGGCGCGTTAGCGGTAATCCCTGCTCAAAGAATACGTCGGCAAGCCAGGCGGCATTGGTATCAATAATTTGACCGTGCAGCACTTCGTCGCCCGTGGATAGCATTTCCACATTTATCATTGTGTTCTCCCACTTCTATGGTCAAAACACTATAGCGCAATCGGGGAAAGGGAGAAGCGATAAACTGGCGCGGCAGGCCGCCGCGCCGAAGCGATTAGAAACCGGCGCTCACGCCTACGTAAGGGCCGTCGGCCAGCGCGTTGTCGCGGTTGCCGTCTTTACCCGCCAGGTTCAGATAGCGATAGCCCGCTTCGATAGTGATCGGGCGCATGATGGTCCAGCGCGCGCCGGCGTTGGCTTCTTCATAGCTGTCGATACCGCTTGAGAGCGAATCCGGTGAGTAGTAGTACTCGCCGAACAGGCCGAAGCTGTCGCCGATTTTCCACTGCAGGCCGCCGCCCACTGCCGCCGCGTAGCCTTCGTCACCGTTGTTCGGGTTGGTGTAGATGCCTTTTCCGCCCACGGTCGCCAGGAATGGCCCCAGCGGAACGTTCAGGCCCAGGCCGAGGCTTGCCGCGTCGCCGTCGTCATCGTTATGCGTCCAGCCGCCGGTCATCGCCAGGCCGGAGGTTTCCGTCCCCAGGCCAAAGCCCAGGTGGGTATATTCTTTCCCCGCCGAGCCGTTAAAGGAAATTGCGTTTGCCGCCGTCGACGCAAACATCAGGCCTAAGCCCGCTAATGCCACTTTTTTCATTGTCGTGATCCCGCACAATTTAAAGAGAAATGTCCCAAAACCGCGAGATTTTAACCTGAGCCGCTAAGGGATCAAGCTCTCCGTGTGCGCCTGACGATTTGATTGTAACGATTCGATTCTGTCGGCCTTATTCCATCCTCAGAAAGCGCAGCTTCACGCACAGGCCACCCAGCGTGTCGCTACGCGAAAGGTGAAGATGGCTACGGTGAAGCCGGGCGATGTCGCTCGCCAGCGCCAGGCCAATGCCCGAGCCGGGCGCGTCGCCGACGTTATCCAGCCGGTGGAACGGCAGCATGGCCTGGTGCATCAGCGCCTCATCAATGCCGGGGCCGCTGTCCTCCACGCGAAGCTCGACGGCATCGCCTTCACGGCGCAGGAAAACCGTTACCACGCCGTTCTCTGGCGTATATTTAATGGCGTTCTCCAGCAGGGTAGCGCAAAGCTCGCCCAGCAGTACGTCATCGCCCTCTATCATCACCGGCTGCTGAACCCCGTCATAGCCCAGGTCAATGCCCTTGCTACGCGCCTGCGCCAGACGGGAAAAGCAGCCGTTCTGCACCACCTGAACCAGGTCAACGGCCGCAAACTGTTTCTCGCCCTGCTCCTTGCGCTTCACCGCGGCAAGCTGCAGCAGGCGCTCGGTTAACAGAATGGTATTATCCAGCGTGACGTTCATCGCCCGCAGGCTCTCCTGCCAAAGCGCGGGGTCGTCGCGCGTCAGGGCGACGGAGACCTGCGTTTTCAGCACCGCCAGAGGGGTTTTCAGCTGGTGAGACGCATCCGCGCTAAAGCGCTCCTGGCGGGATAACACCCCGCGAAGCCTGTCGATGTAGCGGTTAAAGGCCACGATCAGCAGCCGCGTTTCAGACCACGGCAGCAGCTCCGGCAGCGGCGCCAGCAGCCCCGGCTCGCGGCGGACCATCAATGACGAGAGCTGGCGCATCGGGCGCAGCACGCGCCGCAGCAGCCAGGCGGTGAGGATGAGCGTCAGCAGCACCAGCATCCCCTGAGAGACCCACGAAGAGAAGAGCAGCTGGCTGGCGAGGTAGCGCCGTGATTGCAGGGTTTCCGCGACGTAGATTTCCGCCATCCCGACAATATTTCCCTCGTTGACCGGCTGGAGCAGCCGGGCCACCCGAATGGCCTGCCCCCGATACTCGGTATGGTAAAACCACGCCAGCGCCGGATAGAGCGTGGTGCGCGAGGTAGAGGGCGGCATTTTCGGCAGATCGTCAAAGCCTGAAATCACCCGCCCTTCCGGGTCCACCACCTTGTAGTACAGCCGATCGTTCATGTTTAGCTCAAAGCTGTCGAGCACCACCCAGGGCACGTTCACCTCCAGCCTGCCGTTGTGAACCACCAGCCGCTCCGACACCGTTCGCGCCGACGAAAGCAGCGTGCGGTCGTAGGCCTGCGTTGCCGCCTGCAGCGCGCTGACGTAGCTGTTAAACGTCGATAATCCCCAGAGCAGGAGCAGCGGCAGCCCCAGAAAGAGGAGCAGCTGCATATAGAGCGACTGCGGCTTAGCCCACCTCATCGCCGCACTCCAGCACGTAGCCCAGGCCGCGCAGCGTGGTAATGCGCACCCCGCTGGCGCTCAGCTTTTTGCGCAGGCGGTGAATATAGAGATCGATGCTCTCCGGGCTGACGTCATCGTTGAGGCTAAACACCTGGTCGAACAATTGCTGTCGGGAGACGGGGCGGGTCCGGCGGTGCATCAGCACCTTAAGCAGCGACAGCTCGCGCGGCGTCAGGGAGAGCGGCTCGTCGCGCAGCAGGAAAAAGCCTTCATCATCGTATTCCAGCTCCCCCAGACGCTGACGCTCCTGGGTCCGCCCTTCGCTTCGACGCAGCAGCGCGCGCAGGCGGGCGTCCAGCTCCTCCAGCTCAAACGGCTTGGGCAGATAGTCATCCGCTCCGGCATTGAGCCCTTTGACCCTGTCCGCCACGTTGCTGCGTGCGGTGAGAAACAGCACGGGCAGCGTTTGCCCCCGCTTTCGCAGGCGCTGCACCACTTCCAGCCCGTCAAAGCCGGGCATGCCGATATCCAGAATCGCGACCGCGTAGTCCTCACCCTGCAGCAGGTGATCGGCCGCCCGCCCGTCGCCCACGCAGTCCACGGCAAAGCCGCCCTGCACCAGCGCTTTCTCCAGCCAGTGCGCCAGCTCACGATTATCTTCCGCCAGTAAGAGACGCATATCACATCCTGTAAAGTTGGTGTCGTATTGAAAGGGAAATGAAAGGTTATTGTTTTAACAATCACGCAACGGAACCGCTACACGGTGGTTCACATAATCAGAAAAAAGACACCCGTACCCGTACTCCCGGTTCTCCGGCGTGAGGATAAACGATGAAAAAACAATTACTTTCTACCCTTGCTGCAAGCGTATTGATGTTGAGTGCCTCTGCTGTCCAGGCGCAGGACGCGCCCTCCCGCACCGAATGTATCGCCCCCGCCAAGCCCGGCGGCGGTTTCGATCTCACCTGCAAATTGATTCAGGTTAGCCTGCTTGAAACCGGCGCTATCGAAAAACCGATGCGCGTGACCTACATGCCCGGCGGCGTGGGGGCGGTTGCCTATAACGCCATCGTGGCGCAGCGTCCTGCGGAAGCGGGCACGGTGGTCGCCTTTTCCGGCGGCTCGCTGCTAAACCTCTCGCAGGGCAAGTTTGGCCGCTACGGCGTGGACGACGTGCGCTGGCTGGCCACCGTCGGCACAGACTACGGCATGATCGCCGTGCGCGCGGACTCCCCGTGGAAATCCCTGAAGGACCTGCTCAGCGCGATGGAAAAAGATCCGAACAGCGTGGTGATTGGCGCGGGCGCCTCCATTGGCAGCCAGGACTGGATGAAGGCGGCGCTGCTGGCGCAGCAGGCGAAGGTTGATCCGCACAAGATGCGCTACGTGGCGTTTGAGGGCGGCGGCGAGCCGGTGACGGCCCTAATGGGCAACCACGTTCAGGCTGTCTCCGGCGATCTCAGCGAGATGGTGCCGTATCTAAGCGGGGATAAAATTCGCGTGCTGGCCGTCTTTGCCGAAGAGCGCCTGCCGGGCGCGCTGGCGAACGTTCCCACCGCCAAAGAGCAGGGCTATAACCTGGTCTGGCCGATTATTCGCGGCTTCTTCGTCGGGCCGAAGGTGACCGACGCGGAATACCAGTGGTGGGTGGACGAATTTACCAAACTTCAGCAGACCGAGAGCTTCAAAAAGCAGCGCGATCTGCGCGGGCTATTTGAGTTCAACCTGAACGGCAAGCCGCTGGACGAGTACGTCAAAAAACAGGTGAATGACTACCGCGAACAGGCGAAAGCCTTTGGTCTGGCGAAATAACCGGAGGCGCTATGAGCGATCGCATTTTTGCCGGGATCTGGCTTTTGCTGTGCGTGGGCGGGCTGTTCATCGCCTGGCAAATCCACAGCGAATACAGCTATGAACCCGTGGGGCCACGCCCCTTCCCGATGGGCATTGTCGGCCTGATGCTGCTCTGTTCGGTGGCGCTGCTGTTGCGCCATCCGGATACCGTGGAGTGGCCGCCACGCCGCACGCTGCAACGTCTGCTGGTGATGGTAATTATCCTGCTGATGTACGCCTGGGGCTTTGAGTGGCTCGGCTTCCCGATTGCCACCGCCATCCTGACGATGGTGATTGGTTTGCTTTTTAACGCCTCGCTGCCTGCGGCGGGGATCTCCGGGGTCGTACTGGGCATTTTGCTCTGGTACGCCTTCGACCGCCTGCTGGACGTGACCCTGCCGCTCGGCGCATGGTTTAACTAACGGAGCACGCTATGGATACCTGGATCTATCTCTCTCAGGGGTTCGCGGTAGCGATGACCCCGGAAAACCTGGTCATCGCCCTGATCGGCTGCTTCGTCGGCACGATCGTCGGCCTGCTGCCCGGCCTCGGGCCCATCAACGGCGTGGCGATTTTGCTCCCGCTGGCGTTCGCCCTGCACCTGCCCGCAGAGTCCGCGCTGATCCTGCTGGCAACGGTCTATATCGGCTGCGAGTACGGCGGGCGCATATCGTCGATTCTGCTCAACGTGCCCGGCGATGCCGCCGCCATCATGACCGCGCTGGACGGCTACCCGATGGCGCAGCAGGGGCGCGGCGGCGTGGCGCTCTCGATTTCCGCCGTCAGCTCGTTCTTCGGTTCGATGATTGCGATCGGCGGCATCATTCTGTTTGCTCCCGCGCTGGCCGAGTGGTCGCTGGCGTTTGGTCCGGCGGAATATTTTGCACTGATGGTATTCGCCATTGCCTGCCTCGGCAGCATGATGGCGCAGAATCCGCTGAAGTCGTTTTTATCCGCGCTGATTGGCTTAGGTTTAGCCACCGTCGGCGTGGATGCCAACACCGGGGTTTATCGTTTTACCTTCGACAGCGTTCACCTCTCCGACGGCGTGCAGTTTATCGTCGTGGTGATTGGCCTGTTCTCTGTTTCGGAAATCTTACTGATGCTGGAACATACCAGCAGCGGGCAGACGCTGGTCCGTAAGACCGGACGAATGCTCTTTAATGCCAAAGAGGGGGCGCAGTGCGTGGGCGCCACCTTACGCTCGTCGGTCATCGGTTTCTTCGTCGGCGTGCTGCCCGGCGCGGGGGCGACCATCGCAAGCGCCATCACCTACATGACAGAGAAAAAGCTGAGCGGCAACAGCGATAGCTTCGGAAAAGGCGATATTCGCGGCGTCGCTGCGCCAGAGGCGGCCAATAACGCCTCGGCCTGCGGCTCGTTTATTCCGATGCTGACCCTGGGCGTGCCGGGCTCCGGCACCACGGCGGTGATGATGGGCGCGCTCACGCTCTACAACATCACGCCGGGGCCAGCGATGTTCACCGAACAGCCGGACATCGTCTGGGGCCTGATCGCCGCGCTGCTGATTGCCAACGTGATGCTGCTGGTGATGAACATCCCGCTGATTGGGCTGTTTACCCGCATGCTGACCATTCCGCTGTGGTTCCTGGTACCCGCGATTGCGGCGGTCTCGGCGGTGGGGGTGTATGCGGTTCACAGCACCACCTTCGACCTGGTGCTGATGGTGCTGCTTGGCGTGCTGGGCTATATCCTGCGCAAGATGCACTTCCCGATGTCGCCGCTGATTTTAGGGTTCGTGCTGGGGGAAATGCTTGAACAGAACCTGCGCCGCGCGCTCTCAATCAGCAACGGCAATATGTCGATTCTGTGGGAGAGCAGCGTGACCAGGGTGCTGCTGGGGATGGCCATCGTGGTGATCGTGGTGCCGCCGGTGCTGCGCCTGCTGCGTCGCCGCCAGCGCAGGGCGCAGCCCGATATCGGCTAACTAGCCTTTCAGCTGCGCATTAACCCACTGCCTTAACGCCTGGCGGGAGATTTTAATCCCGCCCGTTTTCAATTCCGGGGGCAGCACCAGCCAGCGCACCGGCTGCTGAAAGCGCGCCAGCTTATCGCTAACCCACTCCGGCAGGCGCGCAACGTCCGCTCCCGGCTCGCACTCCACCACCGCCACCGGGCGTTGACCAAATTCGGCATCGTCCAGCGGAACGATAAAGACCTGGCTTATCTGCGGGTGCGTGGCAATCACGCGCTCCAGCGCTTCGGGCTGAATGCCCTCTCCACCACTGAAAAAGAGGTTATCCATTCGCCCAAGAACGGTCAGGCGGCCGCCGTGAAGCTCGCCGCGATCGCGGGTGGCAAACCAGCCTTCGTCATTCACCAGCGGCAGCAGCGCGCCGTCTCGCCAGTAGCCCGCCGCCATGCTTTTCGCCTTCAGCCAGATTTCCCCCCCTACAATCTGCACCTCTCTGCCCGGCAGCGCGGGGCCAACGTCGGCTTCACCGTCCGCCTCCTTGGCGCAAACCGTTGAGGCAAATTCGGTCAGGCCGTAGCCGCAGAACGTGCGAACGCCCTGCTCCCGCGCCCTGAGGGTCAGCTCAACGGGAATGGCCGCGCCGCCGAGCAGCACCGCCCGGAGCGCGAGCGGGCACTGTGCGTTCAGCAGACGCCACAGCTGCGTCGGCACCAGCGACGCGTGCGTGCAGCCACGCAGCGCCTGCTCCAGGGGCTGCTTCTCGCGCACGGTTAAGCGCGCGCCCGCCTCTAGCCAGCGCCACAAAATGCCCTGGCCGGAGACGTGAAACAGCGGCAGCGACAGCAGCCAGTCGTCATCGGGACCGTACGGCATCAGCGCCAGCACGCCCCGTGCGCTGGCGAGATGGGCAGCACAGGTGTGCACCGCCGCCTTGGGCAGGCCGGAAGAGCCGGAGGTCAGGGTCATGGAGGCAAGGCGATCCGGGCTCCACTCCGCGGCGTGCGCGCCAGCGGTCGCGCTCAGCGTCAGCGCCGGAAGCGCGTCATAGCCGCCGTCCAGCACCAGCGCATGCCGCAGCGTCATCTGCGGGAGCAGCACGTCCAGCAGCGGGCGCGGAAGCTGGGGATTCACCGGAAGAATGCGCGCCCCGCACTGGAGCAACGCCAGCCACGCCAGCAGCGCGCGCGGATGGTTGTGGGCGAGCAGCATCACGCCGTCGCCCTCCCCCACGCCCTGCTGGTGAAAGCCGCAGGCAAGTCCGTCAATCTTCTCGCAAAGCTGCCGCCAGGTGAGCGTATCATCGCCTAGCCGCAGCGCGGGTTTCTCCGCGTAACGCGCGCGCCAGTGCCGCCAGGGCCAGTCGGTAAAGCTCATAGCAGCGGCTCCAGCGCCTCAACGTTCAGGCAGGGGAGCGTGCTTTCCGGCCACCGGCGAACCAGCTGCGCCTGCATCAGGCTGAGCGTGTCGAGGCCCGGCACGGTATCCGGCGTGAGCCACGCGGCGACGCGCGCCAGCTGCGTGAGCCCGAGGCTGGATTCGATGGACGAGCTGATCACCGCCGTCAGCCCCAGCGCGTGCGCGGCGGCAACCTGCTCGCGCACCGTTTCCAGGCTGCCGGTGAGGGTCGGCTTGATGACCACCGCGCTCACGCCCGGCTCGGCGACAAACTCAAAGTCGGCCTCGCGCAGGCTCTCATCCCAGGCAATCGCAATCCCCGTTTCGCGGGCAAAGGCGCGGGAGTCATCGCGCGTTTTGCAGGGCTCTTCGAGAAACGCAATGCGGCTGCGGTACGCAGGGTTGACGTATTTCGCGAACTGCTGCGCCTTGAGCGGCGTCCAGGCGCGGTTCGCGTCCAGGCGCAGGCGCAGATCCGGGATGGCTTCGAGCAGCAGGTTGGCCACCATGCCGTCGCGCACGGCTTCGTAGAGGCCGACCTTGATTTTCGCCACCTTCTCGCCGGGCATGGCGGAAAGCAGCGCAAACAGCTCGTCCGGATCGCCCGTGCAGAGCGGCGCGGCGCGATAGTTTGCCGCGTCCGGCAGCGTACCGTTCAGCTCCGCCAGCGCGCAGCTGATGCCAAACGCGACGGAAGGCATCTCAGGCAACGACGGGCTTTCGCCGCTGCGCCATGCCTGAACCCAGGCCGTCAACGCGGCCTGCGCATCTTCCAGCGACTCCAGGCTGAAGCCCGGAAGGGGCGAAACCTCGCCCCAGCCTTCCCGCTCGCCCACCTGAAGATGAACGAAGCATCCGTCACGGGTTTTTAACCGCCGATCGCGCAGCACCACGCCCGCGTCCATCGGTATCTGCCAGCGGTAAACCTGCGCGCGACGCATTACGGGTTCCGTTTGTATTTGCTGAAGTCCGGCTGGCGCTTTTCGTTAAACGCGTTGCGTCCTTCCTGACCCTCTTCGGTCATGTAGAACAGCATGGTGGCGTTGCCCGCCAGCTCCTGCAGGCCCGCCTGGCCGTCGCAGTCGGCGTTCAGGGCCGCCTTCAGGCAGCGCAGCGCCATTGGGCTGTTTTGCAGCATTTCGCGGCACCAGCGCACGGTCTCTTTTTCGAGATCGGCAATCGGCACCACGGTATTCACCAGGCCCATATCCAGCGCTTCCTGGGCGTTGTACTGGCGGCACAGGAACCAGATTTCGCGGGCTTTTTTCTGCCCCACGATGCGCGCCATGTACGAAGCGCCCCAGCCGCCGTCGAAGGAGCCCACTTTCGGACCGGTCTGGCCGAAGATGGCGTTTTCCGCCGCGATGGTCAGGTCGCACATCATGTGCAGCACGTGGCCGCCGCCGATGGAGTAGCCCGCCACCATCGCCACAACCGGTTTTGGACAGGTGCGGATCTGGCGCTGAAAATCGAGCACGTTCAGGTGATGCGTACCGGCATCGTCCTGGTATCCGCCGTAGTCGCCGCGCACCTTCTGGTCACCGCCGGAGCAGAACGCTTTATCCCCTTCACCGGTCAGCACGATGACGCCGATATTGTCGTCATAGCGCGCGTCGGCCAGCGCCTGAATCATCTCTTTCACGGTCAGCGGACGGAACGCGTTGCGCACCTGCGGGCGGTTAATGGTGATTTTGGCAATGCCGTCGGCAGATTTGTGATAGCGAATATCGGTGTAGCCTTCGGAGCAGTCTTGCCATTCAACCGGGGCGTACAGCATGTGTTCATCAGGATAGATCATAGAGTGTCCTTTATTCGAAGACGCAGTATCTGAGCCAGACAGGACGCGACCGCATCGGGATTTTCCCGATGGGCGTTGTGTCCGGCGTGAGGAATAACATGGCGAGTGGCGTTCAGTTCGGCGGCGATTGCCGCAAACTTTTCGTCACGCTCGCCATACATATAATCGAAATTTCGCCCCCGAAGCGCGGGGCGTAAATCAGGCTGAGCGCCGAGCGACGTCGCCTCCAGCATGTCGGCCAGATTCGCGCCGCTATTTACGCTGCGCAGGGCAATCAGCTCCCGGCGCTGGGCCTCGTTGAGCGAGGCGAAAACCGGCTGCCGGTACCAGTCGGCAAAAACGTCAGCCAGCGGTTCGGTGCGAAAGCGCGACGCCCAGCGGCGATCGGAAGCCAGGCGCGCCTGACGCGAAGCGTCATCCAGAAGTCCGGGATGACCGCCTTCAACCACGATGCCGCACAGCCCTTTTGGGCTCTGGCAGGCGTGGAACATCGCCATGCGGCCGCCGAGGGAGTACCCCACCAGCCAGTAGTTAAGTATGTTGTAACTAAGCAGCGTTCTGGCAAGCAGATCGCTGACCTCCTGGAACTCGCTTACGCGAATTTCAGCGGACGCGCCGTGTCCGGGCAGATCGAGATACAGCCGGGGATAATCGCTCAGCGAGGCGCCGACCGTCTGCCATTCGCGGCAGTCGCCGGAAAAGCCGTGCAGAAAAACCAGCCAGGGATAATCCGGCTTTCCGGCCTGCTGCACGCCCGCGAGGATCACAGGTGGCTCACCTGCGCCAGCAGGTTTTGCAGGGTCTGCGCACCGTCGGCCTCGTTCACCACCAGCTCAATCAGCGTGGCGCCAGGCTGACGCCACGCGCTGTTCATGGCGGCGTCCAGTTCGTCCCAGCTTTCCGGGCGGTGATACTTCAGGCTAAACATGGCCGCCGCGTGCTCGAACTGCACGTTTTGCGGCATCAGGTAGAAGCGCTCGCGCTCGCTTTGCGGCGTCGGCAACAGGGAGAAAATCTGCCCGCCGTTGTTATTCACCACGATCAGCACGAACGGCGCCGAGACCTGACGCAGCAGCGCCAGCGCGTTAAGGTCGTACAGCGCGGAGAGGTCGCCCACGATCGCCAGCGTCGATTTCGCGCTGGCGCGCTGAACGCCCGCGGCGGTAGAAATGAGCCCGTCAATGCCGCTCGCGCCGCGGTTGCTGTACACCGGATATCCGGCAGGCAGCTTCGAGAAGGCGTCAATCAGGCGAACCACCAGGCTGTTGCCAACGAACAGCTGTCCCTGCTCCGGCAGATAGCGACGAATGCGGTGCGCCAGCTCGGCCTCGCCAAACCCGTCGCAGTGCGCTTTGGTCAGTTCCCACGCCTGGCGCGAAAGTTCAGGCACGTCAACCGCCCACGGGCTGCGTTTTTCAGCCGGATGCAGCTCAAGCCAGCTCTCAATGTTGCTGACCAGACGGCGACCGCGATGGTGCGCCGGGTCGAGCCGCCCTTCCAGCGGATCGACCAGCCAGTACTCTTCCGGCGCGCAGGTCGCCTGCCACTGGAGCAGACGCTTGCCGGTGAGGCTTGAGCCAAGCTGGACCACAATCTGCGCCTGCGCAAGTTCCGTTACCGCCTTCGCGTTACCCAGCCAGAGATCGGCGCAGGGCAGCGGTTGTCCGGTCTGCGACAGCACGTCGCCAATCAGCGGCCAGCCCAGCGTTTTCGCCCACTCCGCGGCCAGCCTGCCTTCCGCCGCGCTCATCCGCCCGGCAACCACCACGCCGCGCTTTTGACGCCAGAAGAACCAGTCGCGCTGCTTCGCGCTTTGAAGATGCGTGTGTTCGCGCAGCCACGGCTTTTCGCTTTGCCACCATTCGCCGAGGGCGTTCTGCCACTCCAGCCCGGTGTCGTCCATCTCGCCATACAGCGGCTCGGCAAACGGGCAGTTAACGTGCAGCGCGCCGCTGCGCAGCGAGCCCATGGCGTGATCGAGCGTCGAGACAAGCCAGCTTGCGGGAATATCCTGCGTCGGGCGCGGGAGCGAAACGGTCCGTGAAGGATGCGTCGCAAAGATACCCGGCTGGCGAATCGCCTGGTTGGCGCCGCAGTCAATCAGTTCGGGCGGGCGATCGGCCGTCAGCAGGATCAGCTTTTCACCGGTTAATCCGGCTTCAATGATCGCGGGATACAGGTTCGCTACCGCCGTGCCGGAGGTGACAATCACCGCCACCGGCGCGTTGCTGACTTTTGCCAGCCCAAGGGCCAGATGCCCAAGCCCGCGCTCGTCAAAATGGGTGTGGTGAATAAATGCCTTGTTCTCCGCCGCCGCCAGGGTGAGTGGCGTGGAGCGAGAGCCCGGCGCAATGCACACGTGCCTGACGCCATGGCGGGTCAGGGCTTCAAGGATCACCGTCGCCCAGCGTCGGTTAAATGAACTTACTGACATGAGATTGTCCAGTATCAAGAATACGACACAGTATAAATAATAGAAAAAATGGGTATTTTGATATGAATCGGGAATGCGCGATTCAGTATTAATCCCTAAGGAGCAAAGAGCGCAAGCCGGCGGCTTTGTTTTCAATCTCCTGCCACTCCTGCTCGGGGTCAGAACCTCTCACGATCCCCGCTCCCGCATACAGGCGCAGCGCCGCGTCGCGCACGCGCGCCGAGCGCAGGGCCACGCAGAACTCGCTTTGTTCGCGCGACAGGTACCCGGCAGATCCGGCGTACCACTCCCGATCGAACGGTTCGTTACGCTGGATAAATTCGCGCGCGGGCTGACGCGGCAGGCCCGCGACCGCTGCGGTCGGCTGCAGCAAATTCAGGCACAGCTCGTCGTCGGGCTGCTTAAGCTCGGTCCAGATGCAGCGGCGTAAATGCTGCACCTTGCGCAGGCGCACGACCTGCGCGGGGAGCACCTCCAGCGTCCGGGCGTGATGCTGCAGGCGCTGGCAGATATCCTCGACCACCAGCATGTTTTCCCGCTGGTTTTTATCATCGTTCATCAGCCACTCGCCGAGGCGCTGGGCCTGGCTATCGTCGCTGTGGCTGGCAACCGTGCCCGCCAGGGCTTCGGTGCGCAGCAGCATGCCGCGCCTGCGCCACAGGCGTTCCGGGGTTGAGCCCAGGAACGCATTTTCGGCGTCAAACATCATGCAGAAATGATAGCAGTTGAGGTTCAGCGCGCGGCTGGCCGCCATCAGCGAAGCGGCATTCACCGGCTGATTAAAGTAAAGGTCGGTAGCGCGGGCCAGCACGACCTTTTCAAAATTGCCCTGGGCAATCGCGTCCGAGGCGCGGCGTATCAGGTCCAGCCATTCGGCGCGCTGCGGAAGATGCGTTTCGCGCTGCACCTGAACCGACAGGGGACGAACGGGTTTTGCCTCGCCAAGCTGCGCCAGAAATGCCAGCGCGCTTTGCGCGTCTTCCTTGAGAGAGGTTTCGCTCCACAGCTGCAGGCGAAGGGTAGCGACGCCAGCCGTGCGCTGCCATAGCAGGCGCGGCAGAAAGAGGTTGCCCTGCTCAGGGCTGAACGCGTTAAGCCCGCAGATGCGGGTGCTGTCGGGCGCGTCGTGGGAGTGCAAAAAGCGGGAGGCGTCGGCCAGCGAGCTGAAGTGCGCGACGGCGCCAAGCCCGGCAAGTTCTTCATCGCCATTGCGCTGCTGCCAGTAAAACTGCGGGTAGCAGGCCTGTGAGCCGAGCCAGGCCAGCGGGTCGAAGGCGTCGTTTAACGGGAAAGAGACATCGACATGATGCAAACCGGGTAAAGCGGGCAACGCTTGCGCAAGCTGGGTGCGCAACCGTTCCAGCGCGATGGACATCGAAAGCACGCGAACCTCTCCCTGTTAAAACGTCACATTATACGGGGTACTGACAATAAAAAGCAGTACCCACGTATAGGGAGTGGTTACCGTTACGCCATCGCCTAGCGGCGGGCCAGCAGTAACCCAAGCACCAGGCCCACGGCCGCACCGGCGCCAATGCCCTGCCACGGTTTTTCATGCACGTAGTCATCGGCGCGATAAACCGCTTTTTTGGCGCGATAGTAGTAATTATCAGACGCGTGGCTGACGCGGTTTTTCACCTCGTGCAGCGCATTTTCGGCGCGCGCTTTCAGCTCAATATATTTTTGGTCGGCAGGATCGCCGGAGGAACGCAGTACCTCTTCCAGCGTTTCGCTTAGCAGCGCCAGGTCGTCATCGATGCGGGTATCCCATGATTGAAATGACATATTTTTCTCCATGATTGTTTACCAGTTCGCTAACTATAGACAACGACAGCGGATTACGCCTGCTTCGCTTCCCGCGCCATCCCCACGTGTGGAATACCGTCTTCGTCGTAAACGTCCGTCACCGGGCTAAACCCAAAGTGGGCATAGAACGCCTGCAGATGGGCCTGCGCGCCGAGGTATAACGCCTTGTCCGGCCACTCTTTTTCACAGGCTGCCAGCGTTTTCTCCATCAGCTGATAGCCCAGCTTTTCACCGCGCGCTCTACCGCTGATAATCACGCGGCCGATGACCACGGGCTCGACGTCGCTGTCGCTTTTCAGAATCCTCGCATACGCCACCAGCTCGCCCTCTTTCCAGCCGAGGATATGGCGGTTCTCACCGACCAAATCGTCACCGTCGATGTCCTGATACGGGCAGGTTTGTTCAACAACAAACACTTCGCAGCGCAGCTTGAGGAGCGCGTAAAGGGACGGTACGGTCAGCTCGCTATGGTGTAAATTTTGCCACTCGATCATGTCGGTCTCCTTCCTGGGGTTCACCACGTTATACTAAACACCTTCCCATTCGGCAAAGGGCTGATTGCATTATGGAACTGATTTTTCTGGGGACGTCCGCCGGCGTGCCAACCCGCTCGCGCAACGTGACCGCCATCCTGCTGGATTTACAGCATCCGACGCGGGCGGGGCTGTGGCTATTCGACTGCGGCGAGGGCACGCAGCACCAGCTGCTGCGTACCGCCTGGCATCCCGGCAAGCTGGATAACATTTTTATTACCCATCTGCACGGCGATCACCTGTTCGGCCTGCCGGGCCTGCTGTGCAGCCGCTCGATGGCGGGGATTGCGCATCCGCTAACGATCTACGGCCCCACGGGCATCGCTGAATTTGTCGAAACCACGCTGCGCCTTAGCGGCTCGTGGACCGACTACCCGCTCGAGGTGGTGGAGATTGGCGAAGGCCTGGTTTTTGAGGACGAGTGCTACCGGGTGACCGCCCGACGGCTCAATCATCCCGTTGAGTGCTACGGCTACCGTATCGAAGAGCATGACCGACCCGGCGCGCTCGACGCCGCTGCGCTTATCGCCGACGGCGTCAGGCCGGGGCCGCTGTTCCAGCGCCTCAAGCAGGGCGAGACCGTGACGCTGGAGGACGGGCGCGTCGTCAACGGGCGGGACTACCTTTCCCCACCGCAGGCGGGTAAAAAGCTGGCTATTTTTGGCGATACCGCCCCCTGCCCTTCGGCCCTTCTGCTTGCGCAGGGCGTGGACGTAGCGGTGCATGAAGCCACGCTCGAAGCGGCAATGGAGGAGAAGGCCAACGGCCGCGGACACAGCTCAACCCGTCAGGCCGCCCAGCTGGCGCGCGACGCGGGCGTGGGAAAATTAATCGTGACTCACGTGAGCTCGCGCTACGACGCGCGGGGCGGTGAAAGCCTGCTGGCGGAGTGCCGGGCGGTGTTCGACAACTGCATGCTGGCTGACGATTTTACCCAGGTCAGCGTTTAGCCCTTCATTTTTCCCCCGGAATGCCGATAACGATTAAAAGGGCAGCATTTCACTTGAGGGTAGAATGGATAATTTCCAGAAAGATATTGATGACAGGGCGAATCTAACCCTGTCCAACCGTTTTGAGCTGTTGCTGTTCCGTCTCGGCACCTCGTTGAACGAAAACAAATCCGAGCTGTTCGGCATTAACGTGTTTAAGCTGCGCGAGATCGTGCCGATGCCGGAGTTCACGAAGCCTGCGGGCATGAAGTCTCCGCTGATGGGCATGGTGAACATACGCGATCAGGTGATCCCGGTGATTGACCTGGCGGCGGTCGCGGGCTGCAAGCCGACAACCGGCCTGAACATTCTGCTGATCACCGAATATGCGCGCAGCGTGCAGGCGTTCGCCGTGGAGTCCGTTGAGAACATTATGCGTCTCGACTGGAAGCAGGTTCACGCGGCTGAAACGGCGGTCAGCGGACGTTACATCACCAGCATCGCCTGTCTGGACGAAAAGACCGATACCAACGATCTGGCGATGGTGCTGGACGTTGAGCAGATCCTGTATGACATCACCCCGGCGAACCACGATCTGCACGCCACGAATCTGCAAACGACTAAATTCAGCATCAAGCCGGGCGCTGTCGCCATCGTGGCGGAGGATTCCAAAGTCGCGCGCTCAATGCTGGAGAAAGGCCTGGAGGCGATGTCCATTCCGGCGCAGCTGCACATTACCGGCAAAGACGCGTGGGAAAAGATTGGCGTTCTGGCCGCACAGGCGCAGGCGGAAGGCGTGCCGATTACCGACAAAATCGCGCTGGTGCTGACCGATCTCGAAATGCCGGAGATGGACGGTTTTACGCTGACGCGCAAGATTAAGTCTGACCCGGTGCTGAAGGATATTCCGGTGGTGATCCACTCTTCGCTTTCGGGCAACGCCAACGAAGACCATATTCGCAAGGTGAAGGCCGACGGCTACGTGGCGAAGTTTGAGCTGAACGAGCTGTCGTCGGTGATTGGAGAGGTGCTGGATCGCTCGATGAAGAAGATTGACGGGCCGCTGATCAGTCGTAAGCAGCTGGCTTAGGATTGTGCGGGCTGATGCCCTCACCCCGGCCCTCTCCCACGGGGAGAGGGAGAAAACCATAAAAAAAACCCGCCTCGGCGGGTTTTTCGTTCAGTGCGGGCTGATGCCCTCACCCCGGCCCTCTCCCACGGGGAGAGGGAGAAAACCATAAAAAAACCCGCCGAGGCGGGTTTTTGTTTTTACATTAATGGCATCGCGCGCTGAACGATATCAATCAGCGGCTGCGGATAGATACCGAAGATCAGCACCAGCAGCGCGGAGATCAGCACCACGATACCGCCCGCACTGTACTGCCAGTTGGACGGCGCATCGCGGTTGAGCTGCTGAGGCGCGCTCAGGTAGAGGCTAACGGCAACGCGCAGGTAGTAGTACAGACCAATCGCGGAACCGATAACCACACCGGCGGTCAGCCACCACAGGCCAGCCTGCACACCGACGGCCAGCACGTAGAACTTACCGATGAAGCCCAGCGTCATTGGGATACCCGCCAGAGAGAGCATCATCACCGTCATCACCGCAGACAGGATCGGACGGTGCCAGAACAGGCCGCGGTAGGAGAATAGCGAGTCAGCATCCGGGCCACGGTATGGGCTGGACATCAGGCTCACCACGCCGAACGCGCCGAGGCTGCTGAACAGATAACCGGCCAGATAGACGCCTACGGCCTCCATCGACATCTCACCGCTCTGCAGCGCAATCAGCGCCACCAGCAGGTAGCCGAGATGGGAGATCGACGAGTAGCCCAGCAGACGCTTGATGTTGGTCTGGCTCAGCGCCATCAGGTTACCGAAGATGATGGAGACGAATGCGATGATGCCCAGCACCACGCGAACCGCTTCGCTATCGCCCACCGGCGCGTACAGGAACAGACGCATCACCACGCCGAAGATGGCGATTTTACTCGCCGTCGCCAGGAAGGTAGAAACCGGCGCAGGTGCGCCCTGGTATACGTCTGGCGTCCACAGGTGGAACGGCACCAGAGAGAGCTTGAAGCCGAGGCCAACAATCATCATGCCCAAACCGGCCAGCAGCAGCGGCTCGTGCAGCATGCCGTCGCCCAGGCTCTTGCCAATGGCCATGAATGAAAGGTTACCCGTCTGCGCGTACAGCAGCGCGATACCGAACAGCAGGAACGACGACGCGGCGGCGGACAGAATGGTGTACTTAATGGCCGCTTCCAGAGAGCGCTTCTGGCGGAAGGCGTAGCCAATCAGGCCGAACAGCGGCAGAGAGATAAGCTCAATGCCGAGGAACAGCGCGGCCAGATGGTTCGCATTCGCCAGCAGAATGCCGCCCAGCGCGGCAATCAGAACCAGCAGGTAAAACTCTTCTTTGTTGTCGTTGTAGCCTTCGAGCCACGGATAGGCAAAGGTGCAGGTTGCCAGGCTCGCCAGCAGAACCAGACCGGTATACAGCATGGCATAGCCGTCAACGCGCATCAGCGGGGTGACGTCCATCGCGCCCGCCTGGCCAACAAACCAGAGGGACACCAGCGCAGCGTTCAGACCCAAAACGGACAGGGTCGCATTCAGGAAGTGATTGCGTCGCCACGCAATGGAGAGCATCACAACCACCACCGTCAATCCGACGATCAGCAGCGGTAGCAGCGCGATCAGTTGTTGTGGAGTTATTGTCATGGCGAATTACGGCCTTGTAGTAGAAGCAGAATTAACAAACCACTGCTGGATGTTACCCATCGCGGAATGCGAGGTATCCAGAATCGGCTGCGGATAGAAGCCCAGCAGCACCAGCAGTACGACCAGCAGCAGGATGATGAACAGCTCGCGCAGCGACATCCCCGGCAGTTCTTGTGCAGCAATTTCGCTCTTCGCTTTACCGAAGTAGGCGCGATGCAGCATCGCCAGCGAGTACACAGAGGCGAATACCAGGCCAAAGGTGGAGATGACGGTAATCATCGGAACCACCTTGAAGCTGCCGAACAGGATCATAAATTCGCCGACGAAGTTACCGGTGCCCGGCATACCCAGGGTCGCCACCGCGAAGAACATGGAGAGCGCTGGCAGCCATTTCATCTTGCCCCACAGGCCGCCCATCATGCGCATATCACGCGTGTGCAGACGCTCGTACAGCTGGCCGCACAGGATGAAGAGGCCGGCAGCGGACAGGCCGTGCGCAATCATCTGAATCACCGCGCCCTGGTACGCCAGCTGGCTGCCGGTGTAGATAGCAATCAGCACGAAGCCCATGTGGGAAACGGAAGTGTAAGCAATCAGACGCTTGATGTCGTACTGCGTGAAGGCCATCCAGGCACCGTAGAAGATACCGATCACGCCCAGCCACATGGCAATCGGCGCGAACTCAGCGGAGGCATTCGGGAACAGCGGCAGCGCGAAGCGCAGCAGACCGTAGGCCGCGGTTTTCAGCAAGATACCCGCGAGGTCAACGGAACCCGCCGTTGGCGCCTGAGAGTGCGCATCCGGCAGCCAGCCGTGCAGAGGAACCACCGGCATTTTCACCGCAAAGGCGATGAAGAAGCCCAGCATCAGCAGATATTCTACGCCGTGCGACATCGGGGTGTTCAGCAGCTCTTCATAGTTGAAGGTCCAGACGCCGGTGGCGTTATGGTGCACGAACACCAGCGCCAGAATCGCAATCAGCATCACCAGACCGCTCGCCTGGGTGTAGATGAAGAACTTGGTTGCCGCCGTGATGCGCGTTTTACCGTCGGACGCCTTGTGGCCCCACAGCGCGATCAGGAAGTACATCGGCACCAGCATCATCTCCCAGAAGAAGAAGAACAGGAACATGTCGATGGCCAGGAACACGCCGATCACGCCGCCCAGGATCCACATCAGGTTCAGGTGGAAGAAGCCCTGGTATTTTTCGATTTCTCGCCAGGAGCACAGTACCGCCAGAACGCCGAGCAGGCCGGTCAGCACCACCATCAGCAGCGACAGACCGTCGATAGCCAGGTGGATCGTAATGCCGAAGCGCGGGATCCACGGCAGGATGAACTCAGACTGCCACTGCGGAATGCCCGCAGACTGCGTCAGAGAATAGCCACCCTGCAACCACAGTTGCAGGCCAAGCGCGAGCGTCAATCCCATGGTGATCAGCGCGATCCAGCGCGGCATCTTCACGCCAAAGCGTTCAGTCTGCCAGCACAGGAAGCCGCCGATGAAGGGAATTAATATTAGCCAGGGTAGTAACATGGCGATTTACATTCCTTTTTAAGGCCCCCAGCAGGGGCCTGATTTTCAACGAATTCGAATAAAATTCACTTAACGATCAACGCAACACCATCAGCAGCGCCAGCACGACAACCGCACCGATGCTCATGGACGCCACATACCAGCGCAGGTAGCCGTTCTCGCTGTACAGCAGGCCTTTACCTGCAAAGCGGGAGAGGATCGCCGGGATGTTCATCAGGCTGTTCAGCGGGTCGCGCTTCAGCAGCCACGCAATGCCCAGGAACGGCTTAACGAAGATCATGTCGTACAGCCAGTCGAAGCCCCACGCGTTGTACCACCAGGTGCCCAGCAGGCGGCCCGGCGCGCTGTTGGCAACGGCGGTCACCAGCGTGCGTTTGCCCAGCCACAGCCACGCTGCAATCAGGATGCCCGCGATAGCGACCACGCCGGAGGTGATTTCAAGCGTCAGTACGCGACCGTGCTCAAGCTCGGTGGTGGCCGGCAGTACGCCCTGCAGCGGTGGCACGATCATCGCGCCAACGAAGGTGGAGAGTACCAGCAGCACAATCAGCGGCAGGTGATGGGTAATCCCCTTCCCTGCGTGAGCGTGAATTTGTTCTTTACCGTGGAAGACGATGAAAATCATACGGAAGGTATACAGAGAGGTCATGAACGCACCGACCAGACCCGCAACCATCAGATTGATATGACCATTTGCCATGGCGCCCGCAAGGATTTCGTCCTTACTGAAGAAGCCCGCGGTGATCAGCGGCAGTGCCGCCAGCGCCGCGCCGCCCACCAGGAAGCAAGCGTAAACCAGCGGGATGGACTTGCGCAGTCCGCCCATCTTGAAGATGTTCTGCTCGTGGTGGCAGGCCAGGATCACCGAACCGGATGACAGGAACAGCAGCGCTTTAAAGAACGCGTGCGTCATCAGATGGAAAATGGCCGCATCCCACGCCTGTACGCCCAGCGCCAGGAACATATAGCCAATCTGGCTCATGGTGGAGTACGCAAGCACGCGTTTGATGTCGGTTTGCACCAGCGCGGCAAAGCCTGCCAGCACCAGCGTGACCGCACCGACGATACCCACCAGATGCAGAATTTCCGGCGTCATCAGGAACAGGCCGTGGGTACGCGCAATCAGGTAAACACCGGCGGTAACCATGGTCGCGGCGTGGATCAGCGCGGAGACAGGGGTTGGACCCGCCATCGCGTCAGCCAGCCACGTTTGCAGAGGAAGCTGCGCGGATTTACCCACGGCGCCGCCCAGCAGCATCAGCGTTGCCCACCACAGCATGTCGTTGCCTGCAGCGAAGTGCGCCGGTGCCAGTTCCACCATTTCGCGGAAGTTCAGCGTGCCCAGTTCGTTGTAGAGAATGAACAGCGCGAAGGCGAGGAAGACGTCACCCACGCGGGTCACGACGAACGCTTTCATAGCCGCTGCGCCATTCTTCGGATCGGTATAGTAGAAGCCGATCAGCAGGTAAGAGCAGAGACCCACGCCTTCCCAGCCGAGATACATCAGCAGCAGGTTATCGGCCAGCACCAGAACCACCATGCTGGCGATAAACAGGTTGGTGTAGGCGAAGAAGCGGGAGTAACCCTCTTCACCGCGCATGTACCAGGAGGCGAACATGTGGATCAGGAAGCCAACGCCGGTCACCACGGAGAGCATGGTCAGGGAAAGACCATCCAGCACCAGGTTAAAACCGATGTTGAAATCACCGACCGACATCCAGGTCCACAGCGGCACGCTGAAGGCCTGACGTCCATTGTTAAAGAAGTCGATACCCGCATACGCCGTGACCAGCGCAGACAGGCCGATAGAGCCGATGCCGACGGTTGCAGACAGATTCTCGGACCAGCGGCCGCGAGAAAACGCCAGCAGCACGAAGCCAATCAGCGGAAAAATAATGGTTAAGGCAAGCATGTTCATCCACGCAACTCACTTACTGAATCGATGTTCAGGTTCTGGCGGCGACGATGGAGCTGCAGCAACAGCGCCAGGCCAATACTCGCTTCCGCAGCCGCGAGGCTGATGGCGAGAATGTACATCACCTGACCGTCGGCCTGGCCCCAGTAGCTCCCGGCGACCACGAAGGCCAGCGCGGAGGCGTTAATCATGATTTCCAGACCGATCAGCATAAACAGTAGATTGCGGCGGATAACCAGACCGGTTAAGCCCAGGACGAACAAAATCGCAGCGAGGATCAGTCCATGTGTTAAGGGGATCATGCGCGCTCCTCCGTTTTTCTTTTCGCGCGGTCGTCAGTGCGGTTGCTCAGCACCTCGCCAGCACGCTCTTCGCGGCCAACGTGGAAGGCCACAACCAGACCCGCCAGCAGCAGCATTGACGCCAGTTCAACCGCCAGAACGTACGGGCCGAACAGGGCAATACCTACCGTCTTGGCGCCGATCGGCGTACCGTCGATGCCCTGATCGTTCACGCCCAGAATGGCGTACACAATCACCACCAGCATGATGGCCGACAGAATCGCCGGGCCAATCCACACCTGCGGTTTTAACCACCGGCGTTCCTGCTCAATTTCAGAGCCGCCCAGGTTCAGCATCATGACCACGAAGACGAACAGCACCATGATGGCACCGGCGTAGACGATGATTTCCAGCGCACCGGCGAAGTGCGCGCCGAGCGCGAAGAACACGCCCGAAATGGCCAGCAGCGAAATGATTAAATAGAGCAGCGCATGCACCGGGTTGGTGTGCGTAATCACTCGCAGCGTAGCCAGGATGGCGATAAGGCCACAGATATAAAAAGCGAATTCCATTGCCCTCTCCTTACGGTAACAGGCTCTTGACGTCGATAGGCTTAGCTTCGTTCTCTGCTTCGCCCTTATCTTTGCCGTCGATTGCCATACCCGCCATCCGGTAGAAGTTATATTCCGGGTATTTGCCCGGACCGGAAATCAGCAGATCCTCTTTCTCGTACACCAGGTCCTGACGCTTGTACTCACCCAGCTCGAAGTCTGGAGTCAGCTGAATCGCCGTGGTTGGGCACGCTTCTTCGCACAGGCCGCAGAAGATGCAGCGTGAGAAGTTGATGCGGAAGAACTCAGGGTACCAGCGGCCGTCTACCGTCTCTGCTTTCTGCAGGGAGATACAGCCAACCGGGCACGCTACCGCACACAGGTTACAGGCAACGCAGCGCTCCGAACCGTCCGGATCGCGCGTCAGCACGATACGGCCACGGTAGCGCGGCGGCAGATATACCGGCTCTTCCGGATACATCTGGGTTTCGCGTTTGGCAAACGCGTGCAGGCCGATCATCCAGATACTGCGTACCTGGGTGCCGAAGCCTACCAGTAATTCTTTTAAGGTCATGGTCTATAGCCCCTTATGGCTGCTGCCAGAGAATGACAGCCGCCGTTACCAGCAAGTTGACGAGCGTCAGCGGCAGGCAAATTTTCCAGCCGAAGGACATTACCTGGTCATAACGAGGACGCGGTAACGACGCACGAATCAAAATGAACATCATCATGAAGAACGCGGTTTTCAGCGCGAACCAGATGAACGGCGGTAAGAACGGGCCATGCCAGCCACCAAAGAACAGCGTTACCATCAACGCGGAAATGGTGACGATACCGATGTATTCGCCCACGAAGAACAGACCGAACTTCATGCCGGAATATTCAATGTGATAACCGTCGGCCAGTTCCTGCTCGGCTTCTGGCTGGTCAAACGGGTGACGGTGACACACCGCCACGCCCGCGATAGCAAAGGTAATAAAGCCAAAGAACTGTGGAATCACGTTCCAGATGTCGGCCTGGTTATTGACGATGTCGGTCATGTTGAATGAACCGGCCTGCGCCACCACGCCCATCAGGGAGAGCCCCAGGAACACTTCGTAGCTCAGCGTCTGCGCGGAAGCACGCATCGCACCCAGCAGCGAGTATTTGTTGTTACTGGACCAGCCTGCGAACAGCACCGCGTAAACCGCGAGGCCTGCCATCATCAGGAAGAACAGAATGCCGATGTTCAGGTCAGCCACAACCCAGGTCGGGCTGACGGGAACGATGGCAAACGCCAGCAGCAGCGAGGTGAAGGCGATCATCGGTGCCAGAGTAAAGATCACGCGGTCCGAGAAGCGCGGGATCCAGTCCTCTTTAAAGAACATCTTGATCATGTCCGCCACCAGCTGGAGTGAACCACCCCAGCCCACGCGGTTCGGCCCGTAACGGTTCTGGAACAGGCCGAGCAGACGACGTTCACCAAAGCTCATGAACGCGCCGCAGGTGACCACCACCAGCAAGATAACGACTGCTTTCAGAATGCTCAGCAGGATGTCGATAAGATCCGGCGTTAACCAACTCATGCTTTTGCCTCCTGCAGGTTATCAAGACGCGCACCCGCCAGTACCGGCGCGATGCCAGGCATGCCCATCGGCAGACCCACCTGCCCTGCCGTCAGGCTTTCAGAGATGATCAGCGGCAGGCTGATCGTCTGGCCGTCGTAGCTAAAGGCAATGTTCGCGCCCGCGTTGACGCCAAGCTTTGCGGCATCCGCCGGGTTAAGCTTGATGTACGGCTGCGGCATACGGGTCTGGAAGACCGGTGAGCGCTGGGACAGCTCGTCGCTACCGAACAGATGATAGTACGGCGCAATGCGCCAGCTGCCTTCCTGAGCCTCAAAGCCCGCCGGTACGCTGGTGAAGAAGTCCAGACCGGTTTCGGTGGCTTCAATCAGGCGCACGCCCGGGTCGCCGTGGCGCAGAGAACCGCCCACTTCAGCCTGGAACTTGTTCCATGCCTGCGGGGAGTTCCAGCCCGGTGCCCATGCGAACGGAACCTGAGAGCGCGGCGCAGACGGCTGGTTGTTCCCTTCCATGGAGAAGGCAAACATGGTGTCTTTGTCCTGCGGCTGACGAGGCTCATGCACGCTGATGTTGGCGCGCATCGCGGTGCGACCGCTGTAGCGGTGCGGCTCACGCGCCAGCTTCTGACCGCGAATGCGGAAGCTTGCGTCAGGTGCCGCGTCTTTGATGCCAGCAAGCTGAGGCAGTTTTTGCACCACCGCGTCGATAACGTGGTCCAGCTGCGTCCAGTCCACCTCACGGCTCTGCACGGTGCTGTGCAGTGAGTGGAGCCAGCGCCAGCTTTCCAGCATCACGGTGTTGCTGTCGTAGTAAGATGGATCATAGACCTGGAAGAAGCGCTGCGCGCGGCCTTCGTTGTTGATCACCGTACCGTCGCTTTCGGCGAAGCTTGCCGCAGAGAGCACCAGGTGCGCTTTGTCCATGATCGCGGTGCGCTGATGGTCGATAACCATCACCAGCGGCGCTTTGGAGAGCGCGGCGTCAACGCGCGCGGCAGAAGCATGGCGATGCAGATCGTTTTCCAGCACCACAACGGCGTCAGCAGAACCGGATTCCAGTTCGCTTAACGCTTCTTCCAGCGAGCCGCCGCCGATCATGCCCAGACCGATGCTGTTCACCGCGCGGGCGATCATGGTGATCCCCACGTCCGCGCCGCGGCCTTTGAGGGCTTTAGCAACGTTTGCAGCGGCCTGAACGATCTCCGCGCTGCCGGCGTTGGTGCCGGAAATAATCAGCGGTTTTTTCGCGCCAGCCAGGGCCTGAACAATCACATCGACCTTGTTTTGCAGGTCGCGATCCAGCTCAACGGCAGGAGAGTTGTTGTCCAGCGCGTGTGCAATGGCAAAGCCGAGACGCGCCTGGTCTTCAACCGGCGCGCAGTAGGTCCACGCAGCGATGTCGTCCAGACGGGTGTTGTCGACGTTGGTCACAAAAAGAGGATGCTTGGCGCGCTGGCCGATGTTCAGGATTGCCGCAATCTGCCAGTCGGCCACTTTCTGTGCCGCTGCCATTTCACGCGCCTTGCCTTTCACCGCCTGACGAACCGCCAGAGCGGCGCGAGCGCCGGTCTGGGTCAGGTCTTCACCCAGCACCAGGACCGCATCGTAAGATTCAATTTCGCGCAGCGCAGGGGTATGAATACCGCCTTCACGCAGCACTTTCAGCACCAGCTGCAGACGTTCCTGCTCGCCCTGGGCGATACCGGTGTAGAAGTTTTCCGCTCCCACCAGCTCGCGCAGCGCGAAGTTGCTTTCGATGCTGGCGCGCGGGGAGCCGATGCCGATGACTTTCTTCGACTGGCGCAGAATATCCGCCGCGCCCTGCATCGCCTGCTCGGCGTTCAGCGTGATCACGTCATCGCCGCGGCGCTGAACCGGCTGACGCGGACGGTCTTTCAGGTTCACATAGCCATAGCCGAAACGACCGCGGTCGCAGAGGAAGTAGTGGTTAACGGTTCCGTTGTAGCGGTTTTCGATACGGCGCAGTTCGCCGTAACGCTCGCCCGGGCTGGTGTTACAGCCGAGGGAACACTGCTGGCAGATGCTTGGCGCAAACTGCATGTCCCACTTACGGTTGTAGCGCTCGGAGTGCGTTTTATCCGTGAATACGCCGGTCGGGCAGATTTCTACCAGGTTACCGGAGAATTCGCTTTCCAGCACGCCGTCTTCAGGACGACCGAAGTAGACGTTGTCGTGCGCGCCATACACGCCCAGATCCTGACCGTCTGCGTAATCTTTGTAGTAACGCACGCAGCGGTAGCAGGCGATGCAGCGGTTCATTTCGTGAGAGATGAACGGCCCCAGGTCCTGGTTACGGTGGGTACGCTTGGTAAAGCGATAGCGACGGAAGCTGTGACCGGTCATGACGGTCATATCCTGAAGGTGGCAGTTGCCGCCCTCCTCACACACCGGACAGTCGTGCGGGTGGTTGGTCATCAACCACTCCACCACGCTTTCACGGAACTGTTTGGCTTCTTCGTCATCAATCGAAATAAAAGTGCCTTCGGTGGCTGGCGTCATACAGGACATCACCAGGCGACCACGCGTGTCTTCCGCGTTCTGATATTGCTTCACCGCACACTGGCGGCAAGCACCGACGCTGCCCAGCGCCGGATGCCAGCAAAAATACGGAATATCAAGGCCGAGCGACAGACAAGCTTCTAGCAGGTTGTCCGCCCCGTTGACCTCATATTCTTTGCCGTCTACATGAATCGTAGCCATTAGCATGCTTCCAGTTGGCTCGAATTAAATTCGAGCGTTAATCAAAATTCTGTTTTACCAGCGCGCTTTCAGCAGGTTCGGCTGAATCCCATTGATGGCATGGGTATTGCTGAACGGCTGCTTGATGCCTGCTTCAAATTCTTCGCGGAAATATTTAATCGCGCTCTGCAGCGGCTCAACGGCGCCCGGTGCGTGGGCACAGAAGGTTTTGCCTGGCCCCAGGAATCGACACAGCTGCTCAAGCGTTTCGATATCGCCAGGCTGGCCTTCGCCACGTTCAAGCGCGCGCAGGATCTTCACGCTCCACGGCAGACCGTCGCGGCACGGCGTACACCAGCCGCAGGATTCGCGGGCAAAGAACTCTTCCAGGTTACGCACCAGCGGAACCATGCCGATCTCGTGGTCGACGGCCATCGCCAGCGCGGTACCCAAACGGCTGCCCGCTTTGCCGATGCTTTCAAATTCCATCGGCAGATCGAGGTGGGCTTCGGTCAGGAAGTCTGTCCCTGCCCCGCCCGGCTGCCAGGCTTTGAACTTCAGGCCATCGCGCATGCCGCCCGCATAGTCTTCCAGAATTTCGCGCGCGGTCGTACCGAACGGCAGTTCCCAGACGCCAGGATTCTTCACGCGGCCGGAGAAGCCCATCAGCTTGGTACCGGCATCTTTGCTTGAGGAGATGCCCTGATACCACTCCACGCCGTTAGCGAGGATCGCCGGAACGTTGCACAGGGTTTCGACGTTGTTAACGCAGGTCGGTTTACCCCATACGCCGGAGCTTGCCGGGAACGGCGGCTTGGAGCGCGGGTTCGCGCGGCGGCCTTCCAGGGAGTTAATCAGCGCGGTTTCTTCACCACAGATGTAACGCCCGGCGCCGGTGTGCACGAACAGTTCGAAATCAAAACCGGTGCCCAGAATGTTTTTGCCCAGCAGGCCCGCTTCGGTGGCTTCCGCAATCGCGCGGCGCAGGTTTTCCGCCGCTTCGATGTACTCGCCGCGCAGGAAGATGTAGCCACGGTAGGCTTTTAGCGCGAACGCGGAGATCAGCATGCCTTCCACCAGCAGGTGCGGCAGTTGCTCCATCAGCAGGCGGTCTTTATAGGTGCCCGGCTCCATTTCATCAGCGTTACACAGCAGGTAACGGATGTTCATGGATTCGTCTTTTGGCATCAGGCTCCACTTCAGGCCGGTGGAGAAGCCCGCGCCGCCGCGCCCTTTCAGGCCAGCGTCTTTAACGGCGTTGACGATCTCGTCCGGTGCCATGCCGCCCAGCGCTTTACGCGCGCCGGCATAGCCATTTTTCGCCTGATACTCTTCAAGCCACACCGGCTGCTTGTCGTCGCGAAGACGCCAGGTCAGCGGATGGGTTTCAGGAGTCAGAATAATATTTTTCATTATTTATACTGCTCCAGCAGGTCAGGAATCGCTTCCGGCGTCAGATGGCTGTGAGTGTCCTCATCAATCATCATGGTCGGCCCCTTGTCGCAGTTACCCAGGCAGCAGGTTGGCAGCAGGGTAAAGCGCCCGTCGAACGTCGTCTGGCCCGGCTTGATATTGAGCTTCTTCTCAATCGCAGCCTGAATGCCCTGGTAGCCGGTGATGTGGCAAACCACGCTGTCGCAGTAGCGGATCACGTGACGGCCGACCGGCTGGCGGAAGATCTGGCTGTAGAACGTTGCCACGCCTTCCACGTCGCTTGCCGGAATACCCAGCACTTTCGCGATCTCGTAGATCGCACCATCCGGCACCCAACCACGCTGTTTCTGAACGATTTTCAGCGCTTCAATGGACGCCGCACGCGGGTCTTCGTAGTGGTGCATCTCGTGCTCAATGGCGGCACGCTCTGCTTCACTCAGCTCAAAAGCCTCGGTTTGTGGTTGTTGATTCTCGTGCATAATTAGCGGTCCACGTCTGACATAACAAAATCGATACTGCCCAGATACACAATCAGGTCAGAAACCAGGCTGCCGCGAATGGCCGCCGGGATCTGCTGCAGGTGCGCATAGCTCGGCGTACGAATACGCGTACGATAGCTCATGGTGCTGCCGTCACTGGTCAGGTAGTAGCTGTTGATACCCTTGGTCGCTTCAACCATCTGGAAGGATTCTTGCGCCGGCATGACCGGGCCCCAGGAAACCTGCAGGAAGTGGGTGATCAGGGTTTCGATATGTTGCAGCGTGCGCTCTTTCGGCGGCGGCGTGGTCAGCGGGTGATCCGCCTTGAACGGGCCTTCCGGCATGTTATCGAGGCACTGCTGGAGAATGCGCAGGCTCTGGCGCAGCTCTTCCACTTTCAGCATCACGCGGGTGTAGCAGTCAGAAACGCCGCCGCCAACCGGGACTTCAAAGTCGAAGTTCTCATAGCCAGAATAAGGACGGGCCTTACGCACGTCGAAATCAATACCCGTCGCGCGTAACCCTGCCCCCGTGGTGCCCCACTCCAGCGCTTCTTTCGCGTTATACGCCGCGACGCCCTGAGAACGGCCTTTGAGGATGGTGTTACGCAGCGCGGCTTTCTCGTAAGAATCCAGACGCTTCGGCATCCACTCCAGGAACTCGCGAAGCAGGCGATCCCAGCCGCGCGGCAGATCGTGCGCGACGCCGCCGATGCGGAACCAGGCCGGGTGCATACGGAAGCCGGTGATCGCTTCCACCAGATCGTAGATTTTCTGACGATCGGTGAAGGCGAAGAAGACCGGCGTCATCGCGCCGACGTCCTGAATGAACGTGGAGATATACAGCAGGTGGCTGTTGATACGGAACAGCTCAGAAAGCATAACGCGGATCACGTTAACGCGGTCCGGCGTTACGATACCCGCGAGCTTCTCAACGGCCAGCACGTACGGCATCTCGTTGACGCAGCCGCCGAGGTACTCAATACGGTCGGTATACGGAATGTAGCTGTGCCAGGACTGGCGCTCGCCCATCTTCTCAGCACCACGGTGGTGGTAGCCGATGTCAGGAACGCAATCGACAATCTCTTCGCCATCAAGCTGGAGAATAATACGGAACGCACCGTGCGCAGACGGGTGGTTTGGACCGAGGTTGAGGAACATGAAATCCTCGTTTTCGGTGCCGCGCTTCATGCCCCAGTCTTCCGGCTTGAAGGTCAGCGCTTCCATCTCCAGATCCTGCTTGGCTTTGGTCAGCTCAAACGGGTCAAATTCGGTGGCGCGTGCCGGGTAGTCTTTACGCAGCGGGTGGCCGGTCCAGGTCTGCGGCATCATGATGCGCGTCAGGTGCGGGTGGCCGTCGAAGGTCATGCCAAACATTTCCCAGGTTTCACGCTCGTACCAGTTGGCGTTCGGGAAAAGTTTGGTGATCGTCGGCAGATGCATGTCGTTTTCAGACAATGCCACCTTGAGCATAATATCCGTGTTGCGGTCTATTGAGATCAGGTGGTAGAAAACGGAAAAATCCGCAGCAGGGAGACCCTGGCGGTGCGTGCGAAGACGTTCATCCATGCCGTGTAAGTCAAACAGCATGACGTAAGGTTTTGGCAATTTCTTGAGGAAATCGACCACTTCCAGTAATTGTTCACGCTTGACCCAAACAACGGGTACCCCGGTGCGGGTAGCCTGAACGGTAAAGGCATCCGGCCCAAAACGGTTGCGCAGTTCGCCAATAACTGGGTCATCGAGATGATCCCGTGTTTGCCAGGCGGCTTCTTGCGCGGTTAAGTCGGTCATATTGTTCACCATTGCAAATGGTCCGTGGTGACTGTTAAGCCTGGCTTCGCGCTATTTGAGTAGTGATATGCGAAGGTATTCTCCAGGCCCACAGGCGCAAATTAAATTTCGTCAGGCGTACGCAGGTTGGTGACTGCAATACGTTCTCCGCGTTTACGCTCGCGCTCAGACGGCATATTGGCACGGTATACACCCTGATCGCCTACCACCCAGGAGAGCGGACGACGTTCTTTGCCAATAGACTCTTGCAGCAGCATCAGCGCCTGCATGTACGCTTCTGGGCGCGGCGGGCAGCCTGGGATGTAAACATCTACCGGGATAAACTTATCCACGCCCTGAACAACAGAGTAAATGTCGTACATACCGCCAGAGTTTGCACAGGCGCCCATGGAGATAACCCATTTTGGCTCAAGCATCTGGTCATAGAGACGCTGAATGACCGGCGCCATTTTGGTAAAGCACGTACCGGCCACAACCATCAGGTCAGCCTGACGCGGAGACGCACGCAGTACCTCGGCCCCAAAACGCGCAACGTCATGCACCGCAGTGAATGACGTCACCATTTCAACGTAGCAGCAAGAAAGGCCAAAGTTGTAAGGCCAGATGGAGTTCTTACGACCCCAGTTGACCATATCGTGCATGGCATGCTCGAGCTTGCCCATGTACACGCTTTTGTTGACTTCTTGCTCCAGGGGGTCAGTTACGATCTCCTGTTTTTGCAGGGGGTAACGGTCATTCTCACCGTTAGGATCTATGCGGGTGAGCGTATAATCCATCTTATTGCCTCGCTGTTACTGCTGACGATTAGAGTTACTGTTTTCCGGGTTGATGTGTTCACGACGTGAACGCGCGGGCGTCCAGTCAAGTGCGCCAATACGCACCAGGTAAACCAGACCGGCCAGTAGCACTAAAATGAAAATTGCGGCCTCGACAAACCCCACCCAACCACTTTCGCGAATGGACGTGGACCATGCGAAAAGGTAAAGCGCTTCCACGTCGAAGATGACGAAGAACATGGCTACCAAATAAAACTTGGCAGACAGGCGTAAGCGAGCGGTACCTACGGAATCAATACCTGATTCGAAAGGTGTGTTTTTGTGCCTTGCGCGGGCGCGACCGCCCAGGAACCAGCCGCCGACTAACATCAGGCAGCACAGGCCAATGGCTACAATAAGAAAGATTGCGAATGCCCAGTGATGAGCGATGACTTCTGTGGATGTTGACATACTCATTGCTTACTCATCAAAAGTGATACCGACGACACTGCTCTTGCTGGCAGATAGGCATCACATCGATTCATGGGGAGGAACAAAAAAACCTTACACTAACTGTCAGAAATGAGACATAGACAGCAAAATGATGGGGTTTTTTACTCCTTTCTATAACCTTTTGTCAACTTTAACAAAGGTTTCTTCACATTAAATTACATCGTTCGATTCTCGTTAACAATTCATGCCCTTTAACCCTGGTGGGTACATGACTTTACGTCAAATGCATGGTGTTGAATCGTGTCCGTTTTGGAAGTAAAAAAAATAACCCTCCTATTTTGACAGGATTTGCCAACGATTCCTCCCCCTAAATAGGAGTATTTTCTTGATCTGAGACACGCTTTTGTTAATTCACTCAAAAAAACGGCAACATATATCCCGCTTTTTTAACATAAGGGGGTTGTGAAGGAAGTTAGAACCAAATGCGTACAACAAACAGCCAAAATCATTTACTACGTTGATAATACGAGGTTATTTTATAATCCCTTTTTCGTAAAGGGGTTATTTATGGCAAAAAAAAACCACTTCACGAGAATTACACGTGAGTGGCTCTTTTTTGCACTTACATTTTGTTACGAGAATTTTGAGCAATCAATCACTCAAAATCCCCCTCAACGATCAGAGAGTCATCCCCTCCTTCGGAGGTAATCTGCTCGTACTGCCATGGATTATGATAGTTTTCCATGGCCTCGAACACGACTTTTGCCAGATCGTTATTGCTGGCAGCATTGTGGCAAAGCAGATACTCCGTGTCCGGCAGCGCGGGGAGACCATCGCTTTTACCCAATACGCGCAGATCCGGGCTCATCATCTCCACAGGACGCGCCGTCACCCCCAGCCCCGCCTTAACGGCAGCACGCACGGCGGGTAAGGTCGACGCCACATAGGCGAGACGCCAGGGAATATTGGCCTTATTGAGCGCCGTAAGCACCATATCGCGGAACGGGCTGGGATCGTCCAGCAGCACCAGCGGAATCGGCTCGCCTTTTTGCAACACATACTCCGCGGCGCAATACCAGTGCGTCGGAGATGTGCGCAGCGTCAGGCAATCAAATTGCCCAGGACGATGCGTGGTCACGACCAGATCCACTTCATTCTCTTTCAGCATCTCAATCATAAAGGCGTTTCGCTTAACGCTAACGTCCAGCGCGAGTTTCGGATAAACCGAACTCACGCGATTGAGAAGAAAAGGCAATATGGTGTCTGCTGACTCATCAGATGCCCCTAACGTTAGCACTCCCTGAAGATTGCTAAACATTAATGACATACATGCTTCATCATTAAAACGCAGTATTTTTCTGGCATAACCCAGAAGCTGAATACCGTGCTCGGTCAGGAGCTTATTGCGGCCATGGCGCGCAAACAGTTCTTTACCGACCAGCTGCTCCAACCGCTGCATCTGTTGACTCACGGCGGATTGGGTACGGCAAACGGCAGCGGCTGCTGCTGCAAAAGTATTGAGATCGGCGACCGCAACAAACGTTCTCAGCAGATCGAGGTCGAGATTCATTATCGGACGATTTGCATTTATCATATTTTTTCACTTTCAGGTTGCTCGTTCGGAGCTGCCCGGGTTGAAGCTGTGTGTAGCAGGTAAACAATTCCTTCTGAAGATTTTATCGCATCCCGGCCCGGCAGACTGCCTGACAGATAGTTATTGTGCTGCTTTATATCATCCGTCAGAAAACACGTTTCATGACGTAATTTTTATTCTCGTAGACGTTAAGAATTATTCGATGTGTGCAGGTTTATGTAAATCTCATTAAAGCCAAGACTCGTTTTCTGCCATCTTTGTCGCAGCGCTGTCAACGTAGCAGGATGCGGTTCACACAATCCAGCCAAAGATAATCATAACAATAACAATCATTTAATTAAGAAAAGCGGGTAAGAAATACAAAACCGTTCACTCTTACGCCGACTTTGCCTTATGGCATCTTAACTCAAATCCACTTTATTTATAAGTCTTAATGCATTATCGGGATTTAACGACGCTAAGCTACTGCCAAATTCATTTTAATAAAAATATCGAAAGTTGCATCTCCCACGTTAATAATAAATAAACTTTAATTTAGATTAGGACTATTCATTAATAACACTTAACATTAATTTCACATGAGTAACGTTTATATCTGTAGCACAATTAATGTCCTGGGCGGGCGAACATTCATGTTTTACGAATCATCACCGGACGTAACAACCGGCCCCGCCGGGATAGCATTTTATTTTATACAGCAGAATATCCAATAAAAAATAAATTTCTAAACATAAAAAACCAAAAAACACCTTAAACATACAACTTTAAAACACAAAAAACGAACTAACGCAGCGAAATACATTGCACAACATTTCGCTTATTGCGCAAAATCTTCCTCTGCCTACCCTTCAAAACGCAGCGGTGTGGGAGTACATTGTTCCATGCTAGCTTCCACGGCAGGGAGTGGCAATAATAGCGAAAAGGTTAAAAGTTCATGTCCCCTATCGAAAAATCCAGCAAGCTTGATAACGTCTGTTATGACATCCGCGGTCCCGTTCTCAAAGAGGCGAAACGCCTTGAAGAGGAAGGTAATAAAGTTCTGAAACTCAACATTGGTAACCCCGCGCCGTTTGGTTTTGAAGCGCCGGATGAGATCCTGGTTGACGTGATCCGTAACCTGCCCACCGCGCAAGGCTATTGTGACTCCAAAGGACTTTACTCCGCGCGTAAAGCCATCATGCAGCATTATCAGGCGCGCGGCATGCGCGACGTGACCGTTGAAGATATCTATATTGGTAACGGCGTCTCTGAGCTTATCGTGCAGGCCATGCAGGCGCTGCTGAACAGCGGTGACGAAATGCTGGTCCCGGCGCCTGACTATCCGCTCTGGACGGCGGCCGTCTCGCTTTCCAGCGGAAAAGCGGTCCACTACCTTTGCGATGAATCCTCCGACTGGTTCCCCGACCTTGACGACATTCGCGCCAAAATCACGCCGCGCACCCGCGGCATCGTGATCATCAACCCGAATAACCCAACCGGCGCGGTCTATTCCAAAGAGCTGCTGCTGGAGATCGTTGAGCTGGCCCGCCAGCACAACCTGATCATCTTCGCCGATGAAATTTACGACAAGATTCTGTATGACGCGGCGCAGCACCACTCGATCGCGGCGCTCGCTCCGGACCTGCTGACGGTGACCTTCAACGGCCTGTCTAAAACCTATCGCGTGGCCGGTTTCCGCCAGGGCTGGATGGTGCTGAACGGACCAAAAAAACACGCTAAAGGCTACATTGAAGGGCTGGAGATGCTGGCCTCGATGCGCCTGTGCGCCAACGTCCCGGCGCAACATGCAATCCAGACCGCGCTCGGTGGTTACCAGAGCATCAGTGAATTCATTGTTCCAGGCGGTCGCCTGTACGAACAGCGTAACCGCGCGTGGGAGCTGATCAACAATATTCCGGGCGTCTCCTGCGTGAAGCCGAACGGCGCGCTGTATATGTTCCCGAAAATCGACGCGAAGCGCTTTAATATTCACGACGACCAGAAAATGGTGCTCGACTTCCTGCTGCAGGAAAAAGTGCTGCTGGTGCAGGGCACCGCGTTTAACTGGCCGTGGCCGGATCACGTGCGCATCGTGACCCTACCGCGCGAGGACGATCTTGAAATGGCAATCAGCCGCTTCGGCCGGTTCCTCTCCGGATATCATCAGTAACGGTCATCTCGCCGGGTAACGCTGCGCTTACCCGGCCTGCACATTCCGTCGATTTGCATCTTCCCTCCCCTCCCCGCACAATGAAGCCTGTCGCCGTAAAGACAAAAGGTAACCTATGAGTCAGAGTCATTTCTTCGCCCACCTGTCCCGCCTTAAGCTAATCAACCGCTGGCCGCTCATGCGCAACGTGCGCACGGAGAACGTGTCTGAGCATAGCCTTCAGGTGGCAATGGTCGCCCACGCGCTGGCGGCGATTAAAAACCGCAAGTTTAACGGCCAGGTCAACGCCGAACGCATTGCGCTTCTGGCGATGTATCACGATGCGTCAGAAGTGCTGACCGGTGATTTACCCACGCCGGTTAAATACTTCAACTCGCAGATTGCCCAGGAATATAAGGCGATTGAAAAAATCGCCCAGCAGAAGCTAATTGACATGGTGCCGGAAGAGCTGCGCGATATTTTTGAGCCGCTCATTGACGAACATCAGTACACGGAAGAGGAGAAGTTGCTGGTGAAGCAGGCGGACGCGCTGTGCGCTTACCTGAAGTGTCTGGAAGAGCTGTCCGCGGGGAACAACGAATTTTTACTGGCCAAAACGCGGCTGGAGAAAACGCTGGAATCCCGCCGCAGCGATGAGATGGATTACTTTATGCAGGTGTTTGTGCCGAGCTTCCATTTATCGCTGGATGAGATCAGCCAGGATTCGCCCCTCTGACCGTATGCCGGGTAAGGCGCATCCGCCGCCCGGCAATATAATCAGAACGGGAATAGCATCGGAATCAACACCACGCACACCACCATGACCAGCACGGTGAATGGCACCCCAATCTTTACAAAATCGCTAAACGTGTAGTTTCCCGGCCCCAGCACCAGCGTGTTTACCGGTGAAGAGACCGGCGTCATAAACGCCGCGGAGGCGGCCATCGCCACCATCATCGCAAACGGATACGGTGAAACGCCCATCGATTTTGCCATCGCCAGCGCAATAGGCGCCATAAGCACTGCCGTCGCCGTATTGGAGATAAACAGCCCGATGGAGGCGCACATAACAAACAGGCAAACCAGCATCATATAGGGACCGTAACCGCCGCCGATGTCCATTAGCCCCTTCACGATCAAATCTACGCCGCCCGTTTTCTGCAGCGCCAGCGCGAAAGGCATCATTCCGACAATGAGAATGATGCTCGGCCAGTGGATCGCCTTGTAAGCACTTTCCGCATCAATACAGCGAAATTTCCCCATCAGCAGGCAGGCGATTATCGCCGCCACGGGATTAGGGATTTCGTCGGTTAGCATCAGGGCCACCATCAGCACCAGACAAAATATTGCATGCGGCGCCTGGCTGTGGGCCGGAGACGCGTCGCTCTCCTCCACCGGCATGTTGAGCACCACAAAGTCACGCCCCTTCTGCCCCAGCAGGCTGATGAGCTTCCAGTTGCCGACCACCAGGAAGATATCGCCCAGCAGGATGGGCTCGTCCACCACCGCGCCTTCCATCGCCACGCCATCGCGCTTCAGGCCGACCACGTTCAGGCCATAGCGGGTACGAAAACCGATTTCGCGCACCGTTTTTCCCAGCAGCTCCGACTCTGGGATCAGCGACACTTCTGCCATGCCCACGTCCAGCGCCTGGTCTGAAAAATACTCGCCGCGCAGCACCATCGGCTCGAGCAGCTGTTCGCTGCAAAACTCGCGCAGGTCTACGTCCGCCGTGGACATATCGATCAGCAGAACGTCTCGCGCGCGAAATTCCGATACCCCGTTAACGTTGACGATGACCCGACGAAAACGCCGCCAGCGCTCCACGCCAATGACGTTCGCCCCGTAGCGCTCGCGCAGCTTGAGATCGTCCAGCCGCTGGCCAATCAGCGGTGAACCCGGGCGAATAGCGAGCCGCCGCGCGCGGCCCGTGAGGCGGTACTCTTTGATCAGATCGCGGAACGTGCGCCGCTTCCAGCCGTCTTTGTTTTTATCCTGCTTTTCCCCCTTCAGGGCAAAACGGGTCAGCAGCATGTAGAAAATGCCCAACACCAGAATGACCAGCCCGAGCGGCGTGACGCTGAAAAAGCTGAAGCCGTCCAGGCCTTCGCGGATCAGCTCGCTGTTGACGACGAGATTCGGCGGCGTGGCGACCAGCGTCATCATGCCGCTGATAAGCCCGGCGAAGCTCAGCGGCATCATCAGGCGCGACGGCGAGGTCTGCATACGCATGGAGACGCTGAGCACCACTGGAATGAAGATGGCGACGACGCCGGTCGAGCTCATAAACGCCCCCAGCCCTGCCACGGTCAGCATCAGGTAGACCAGCATTTTGGTTTCACTGCTGCCCGCCACCTTCACCAGCCAGGTGCCCATCACGGTCGCCACGCCGGTACGGACCAGGCCGTCGCCGATAATAAACAGGGCGGCAATCAGGATGACGTTCGGATCGCTAAACCCGGAGAAGGCTTCTGAAAGGGTAAGCGTACCGCTCAGCACAAAGGCGACGATCACGAACAGGGCGACGGCATCCATGCGCACCTTGCCCGTGGCAAAAAGAATGATTGCGATAAAAAGCAGGCAGAGGACCCAAATCAGTTCACCGTTCACAACGTATCCTTGTCAGGGAGAAGAGATTAAATTTTGCCATAAAAAAGCCCCAGCAACGTGGGGCTAAATCATGGGATTACATTTTTAGCGAGACGGTTACAACGCCATCAGGCGCCTTAGACACCGCCAGTGCCGTCAGAGAATCCAGCACAAAGTCCGCCTCACTCAGCCGGGGAGACCCCGCCGGAACGTTAATGGCAATGACGTGACTCCCGGCGTTCAGCCCGGCCAGCACCCCAGCCGCAGCGTCTTCCACTACCACGCACTCAGCGGGAGTAAGGCCTAGCAGTTCAGCGCCAAGGAGAAACGCATCCGGCTCCGGCTTGCCGCGCTTCACGCGCTCGGCGGTGATGAACACTTCCGGCGTCGGTAAGCCCGCCGCCCTGTGGCGCGCGTGGGCAACGGGAATAGAGCCGGAAGTGACGATAGCCCACGGGATCTGAGCTTCGTTCAGATGCTCCAGCAGCTCGCGCGCCCCCGGCAGCGCGGTGATGCCGTTCGTATCCGTAGCCTCAATCTGCTCAAGATAGGTAAACTCTGACTGAATCTCTTCCTCAGAGCGCCCGGCCAGAAAGTGTCTCAGTGAGGTAATGGCCTGTTTGCCATGGATAAAATCCAGTACCTCTTGATGGTCGATGCCGTGCCTGTCGGCCCAATGGCACCATGAGCGCTCCACTACCGGCAGCGAGTCCACCAGCGTACCGTCCAGATCAAACAGAAAACCTTTACACTGCACACGCACCTCCGTCAGGCATTAATGATTTGTTGAATTTCGTTGCTGCTTAAATGGTACTGGCGCGGGCAGGAGTGCCACACGCTCAGCATGCGCTGGTATTTATCCCACATCGGCGTTTGGGCGTTGAAACCGTGCGTGCCCGCATCGAAGTGGGTATAGCGCCCTTCGGTGTTAACCATAAAGCGGACATAGCTCAGGTAGCGCGCTTCCGTTGCGGCATCAAAGCCCAGGAAGGTCACGCGTCGCTCGTCGATGGACTGCGGGTCCATCAGATTGGTCCACGACACGTGCAGCGCGTGGTACATCTCCATGATGTCGATAACGATGCGGCAGGTTTCTTCCTTCAGCTCGCCGAACTCACGATCCAGCTCGCGCATCTGCAGGCCAAACCCGCGTTCGACGATGGTCTGCAAGCGGCTGTAGCGCTCAGCGTTATCGGGATCAAGCATAGTCATCATTTTGTACTGATTAGACAAAATCAGACGTTGAGCATGGGTCATTTCCATCTTTCGACTCCTGTAGCGCATTGCACTTGAAAAAAAAGACACGGTAACAGGGGGTTACTGTGCCTTCTTTTATTCATTGTTTCGATGATCAATCACAAATCATCGAGGAATGTTTTATCAAGCTGCTTAAAAGCCCGCTTGAGGGTGTCGGCTAGCGCCTGGTAATCCGGCTTGCCTTCAACAGGCGCCAGCGCCTGCCCTGCTTCCTCAAGTTTACCGCGCACTTCGTAAAACCAGTGTAAAATAGAAGGCGGGAGCGGCGTAACCGAGCGTTTGCCTAACCACCAGAGGCCCTGCATCGGCAGGCTGAGCGCAAAAAGCGCGGTCGCCACGGCCGGGCCAAGCTGACCGCCCAGCGCGATTTGCCAGCACAGCGTGAAGATCGCCACAGGCGGCATAAAGCGGATCGCATAGCGCGTGGCGCGGATCGCGCGATTATCAATGAACATTGGCGCGAGGCGCTTTTCCATCGGCCACGTCTTTGAATAATGCTGCCCCCGTCGAAACAGGCTGAAGAAGTTCACGGGCGGGATTTCGGGTGTCGACATGGCTGTACCTCAACTTCACGTATAAAAATTAAAATTTTTCTGCAAAACCACAACCGGCTATGACAACGTTCAAAATATTTTGTCATCGATACCGCGTATCAGGTATCCTGTGCCAGCCGATGCGGCCTTAGACGAGAATCTTTAACTCGTCAAATTATCGCATATTATGCCATTGCCTGAAAAATGTTCAAAATGGCATAAAATCATATGTATTTCTTCCATCATGCCAGAAAGTTCGCCTGACATGATGTTAATCATAAATGTCTGGGTCATCATGCGTTACGCTTTTAGACTCACTGACGTTTTTTTAGCCACGTATCAATAATAGGTACTTCCATGTCGAGTAAGTTAGTACTGGTTCTGAACTGCGGTAGTTCTTCCCTCAAATTTGCCATCATCGATGCGCTGAACGGCGAAGAATACCTCTCTGGTTTGGCCGAATGTTTCCATCTGCCTGAAGCACGTATCAAGTGGAAGATGGACGGCAGCAAACAAGAAGCGGCTTTAGGTGCAGGCGCCGCTCACAGTGAAGCGCTGAACTTTATCGTTAACACTATTCTGGCACAAAAACCAGAACTGTCTGCTCAGCTGACTGCGATTGGTCACCGTATCGTCCACGGCGGCGAAAAATACACCAAATCTGTGATTATCGACGAGACCGTGATTCAGGGCATCAAAGATGCGGCGCCGTTTGCGCCACTGCACAACCCGGCTCACCTGATCGGTATCACTGAAGCGCTGAAATCCTTCCCACATCTGAAAGACAAAAACGTGGCCGTGTTCGACACCGCGTTCCATCAGACCATGCCGGAAGAGTCTTACCTCTACGCCCTGCCGTACAACCTGTATAAAGAGCACGGCGTTCGTCGTTACGGCTTCCACGGTACCAGCCACTACTATGTGACTCAGGAAGCCGCTAAAACCCTGAACAAGCCGGTTGAAGAGCTGAACATCATCACCTGCCACCTGGGCAACGGGGGTTCCGTTTCTGCAATCCGCAACGGTGAATGTGTTGATACCTCCATGGGTCTGACCCCGCTGGAAGGCCTGGTGATGGGCACCCGCACCGGTGACATCGACCCGGCGATCATCTTCTTCCTGCACGACAACCTGGGCATGAGCGTTGATGACATCAACAAAATGCTGACCAAAGAGTCTGGCCTGCTGGGTCTGACCGAAGTGACCAGCGACTGCCGTTACGTTGAAGACAACTACGACAGCAAAGCAGACGCTAAGCGCGCAATGGACGTTTACTGCCACCGCCTGGCGAAATACATCGGCTCTTACACCGCGCTGATGGACGGTCGTCTGGACGCGGTAGTCTTCACCGGCGGTATCGGTGAAAACGCGGCGATGGTTCGTGAACTGTCCCTGGGCAAACTGGGCGTTCTGGGCTTTGAAGTCGATCACGAGCGTAACCTGGCTGCCCGCTTCGGCAAGTCTGGCTTCATCAACAAAGAAGGCACCCGTCCTGCGCTGGTTATCCCAACCAACGAAGAGCTGGTCATCGCGCAAGACGCGAACCGCCTGACTGCCTGATTCCACACCGCCAGCAATGCTGGCGGTGCTGTTTTGTAGCCCGCCCCGTTTGGCGGTAACGAAAGAGGATAAACCGTGTCCCGTACAATTATGCTGATCCCTACCGGAACCAGCGTCGGCCTGACCAGCGTCAGCCTTGGCGTGATCCGTGCTATGGAACGTAAAGGCGTTCGTCTGAGCGTCTTTAAGCCTATCGCCCAGCCTCGCGCCGGTGGCGATGCGCCAGACCAGACGACCTCCATCGTTCGCAAGAACTCCAGTCTGCCAGCGGCTGAACCGCTGAAGATGAGCCACGTTGAATCTCTGCTGTCCAGCAACCAGAAAGACGTGCTGATGGAAGAGATCATCGCCAACTACCACGCGAATACCCAAGATGCGGAAGTGGTGCTGGTTGAAGGCCTGGTGCCGACCCGCAAACACCAGTTTGCGCAGTCTCTGAACTTCGAAATCGCGAAAACGCTGAACGCAGAAATCGTCTTCGTGATGTCCCAGGGTACCGATACCCAGGAACAGCTGAAAGAGCGCATCGAGCTGACCCGCAGCAGCTTCGGCGGCGCGAAAAACAGCAACATCACCGGCGTTATCGTTAACAAACTGAACGCTCCGGTTGATGAGCAAGGCCGCACTCGTCCTGACCTGTCCGAGATCTTCGACGACTCGTCTAAAGCGAAAGTGGTTAAAGTTGACCCGGCAACCCTGCAGGAATCCAGCCCGCTGCCGGTGCTGGGCGCGGTGCCGTGGAGCTTCGACCTGATTGCGACCCGTGCAATCGACATGGCGCGCCACCTGAACGCTACGGTAATCAACGAAGGCGACATTAACACTCGCCGCGTTAAGTCCGTGACCTTCTGCGCGCGCAGCATTCCGCACATGCTGGAACACTTCCGTGCAGGTTCCCTGCTGGTGACCTCCGCTGACCGTCCTGACGTGCTGGTTGCAGCGTGCCTGGCCGCGATGAACGGCGTTGAAATCGGCGCCATCCTGCTGACCGGCGCGTACGAGATGGATCCGCGCGTGAGCAAGCTGTGCGAACGCGCGTTTGCGACCGGCCTGCCGGTCTTCATGGTGAACACCAACACCTGGCAGACCTCCCTGAGCCTGCAGAGCTTCAACCTGGAAGTGCCGGTTGACGACCACGAACGCATTGAGAAAGTACAGGAATACGTTGCGGGCTACATCAACGCAGACTGGATCGAATCCCTGACCGCGACCTCCGAACGTAGCCGTCGTCTGTCTCCGCCAGCCTTCCGTTACCAGCTGACCGAGCTGGCGCGCAAAGCGGGCAAACGCGTTGTTCTGCCAGAAGGCGACGAACCGCGTACCGTTAAAGCAGCGGCTATCTGCGCAGAGCGCGGCATCGCGACCTGTGTGCTGCTGGGTAACCCTGACGAGATCAACCGCGTGGCGGCCTCTCAGGGCGTTGAACTGGGCGCTGGCATCGAAATCGTTGACCCGGAAGTGGTTCGCGAAAGCTACGTTGCGCGTCTGGTTGAGCTGCGTAAGAGCAAGGGCATGACCGAAGCCGTTGCGCGCGAGCAGCTGGAAGACAACGTTGTGCTGGGCACGCTGATGCTTGAGCAGGACGAAGTTGACGGCCTGGTTTCCGGTGCGGTTCACACCACCGCAAACACCATCCGTCCACCGCTGCAGCTGATCAAAACCGCACCGGGCAGCTCTCTGGTCTCCTCCGTGTTCTTCATGCTGCTGCCTGAACAGGTTTACGTTTACGGCGACTGCGCGATCAACCCGGATCCAACCGCAGAGCAGCTGGCTGAGATCGCTATCCAGTCCGCAGATTCCGCGACTGCCTTCGGCATCGAGCCGCGCGTGGCGATGCTCTCCTACTCCACCGGCACCTCCGGCGCGGGCAGCGACGTAGAGAAAGTGCGTGAAGCAACCCGTATTGCGCAGGAAAAACGTCCTGACCTGATGATCGACGGCCCGCTGCAGTACGACGCCGCCGTGATGGCTGACGTGGCAAAATCCAAAGCGCCGAACTCGCCGGTTGCCGGTCGCGCTACCGTGTTCATCTTCCCGGATCTGAACACCGGTAACACCACCTACAAAGCGGTACAGCGTTCTGCCGACCTGATCTCCATCGGGCCAATGCTGCAGGGTATGCGCAAGCCGGTGAACGACCTGTCCCGCGGTGCGCTGGTAGACGATATCGTCTATACCATTGCACTGACCGCGATTCAGTCTTCACAGCAGCAGTAAGCTAAAAGCCCGGTGGCGCTCGCGCTTACCGGGCCTACGGTTTTATAGGCCGAATCGGGCACAAAAAAGGCGACCACGTAATCGGGTCGCCTTTTTTATTTCCAGCCAGCGTTCAGACCTACTCGGCCTCTTCCTCTTTCTCAGGCTTCGTCGATTCATTTTTCGCGTTACGGGTCATCCACAGCGCTAGCGCTTTTAGCGAATCCGGCGTGAACTCATCGCAGCGCGCGGTGATCTCTTCCGGCGTCATCCAGCTCACCTCGCTGACCTCTTCTTCCTGGAGCGCGAAAGGCCCGTGGGAGACGCAGCTAAACAGTCCGCCCCAGACGCGACAGTGTTCATCTTCGAAATAGAACTGCCCGTGCTCGGCGAACGGCACGCCGGCAATGCCTAACTCTTCTTCGGCTTCGCGGCGCGCGGAGTCCAGCAGCACTTCATCCGCCTGCACGACGCCGCCCGCGGTGGCGTCCAGCATGCCGGGAAGGAAATCTTTGGTATCCGTGCGGCGCTGGACCAGGATTTTACCCATGCCGTCATGCACCACAATATACGTTGCGCGGTGGCGCAGGCGCTCTGCGCGCATTTGTGCGCGGCTAGCCTGCGCGATCACTTCATTCTCTTCGCTGACAATGTCAACCCACTCTGTACTCGCCAAATGACTCTGCTCCACCATCGGGAAACCTTCTCTATCTAAGCGCTCTTTCGGCGCGTTTGCAGTTGAGGTGTAACTTACGGATTAATCGCTACCTGCGCAATAACTTGCTGATCATTAAGTGCGATAACGCGTAATGAATTATCCACCAGCATGCCATAGCTCGCCGGATAGCCCCCTTTTGGAATGCTGACCGAGCCGGGGTTAAAGTGATATATCTCGCCGCGTTTTTCCGCCACCGGAATATGAGTATGGCCATAAACCAGGACATCGCCAGCCGCGAGAGGCGGCGGGTTGTCGGGGCCAAAAAGGTGACCGTGAGTCAAAAAGAGGCGGCACGTTTCCAGCAGCGCCTGCTGCCACGGTGCGGTAATGGGGAATTGCAGCAGCATCTGGTCCACTTCGCTGTCGCAGTTGCCGCGCACGGCAATGATGCGGGACGCGTACGGGTTAAGCTTTTCCGCCACCCGTGCGGGAGCATAGCCCTCCGGCAGCGCATTGCGCGGACCGTGGTTTAGGACGTCGCCAAGTATCACCAGCCACCGGGCGTCGCTTTGGTCAAACAGCGAGAGGACGCGCTCGGTCGCGGGGAGCGATCCGTGGATATCCGATGCAAACATCAGTTTCATCAGTTACTCCTTGAGAAAACAGACTGCCCTTATTATACCGTAAGCGTCCGGCTGAATCAGCCCGCGCGCTTCGCCGAGAGAGCGACAAAACGCTGCACCGACGCGCGCTGCCACTGGAATGCGGCATAGTCCACCAGCAGCTGCGGCACGGCGTCGCCGTTGAGGATCAGCCGGTTGAGCATTAGCGCCAGATCGGTGTCCGCAATACACCACTCGCCGAAGAGATTCGGGTTGCCGTGATCCAACAGCGAGGTGGCGGTATCAATCAGCTTTTGGGCGCTTGCCAGCCCCTCCGCGCTTAACGCTGGTTTTTTGACGCCGGCAAAAACCACGTCGGTAGAGCGCTCCACGCGAATCGGCACCAGATCGCTGCGCAGCCACGCCTGGATCTGACGCGCACGCGCGCGCTTTTGCAGATCGTGAGGATAGATTCGCTCCCACTCCGGCGGCGCAAAGCGATCTTCCAGGTACTCGTCGATCGCCGAAGATTCACTCAGCTCAAAGCCCTCAATGTCCAGCACCGGCACGCGCCGGGTCAGGGCATAGCCCTGCCACTGCGGCTGCAAATGCTCACCGCGGTCCAGATCGATGCTCTTCAGGGTAAACGCCAACCCTTTCTCGGCCAGCGCCACGTACGCGCTTAAAACATATGGTGAAAAGAAGCTGGCATCGGACCACAGGGTTATTGCAGGCTGGTTCATAACATCCTCATCGGCTGATCGGTTTTTACTCAACATATAATCTCTTTGCCCCGCTGTCACTTGATGAAAACTCACGACCTGCAACAAGCACCTATACTCGTGTTATGGCATCACTTTTCGCACTGACAGGAGTTGAGAATGATAGATCTCTATTATGCCCCTACCCCTAACGGCCATAAAATTACGCTCTTTCTGGAGGAAGCCGAGCTGGATTACCGCATTATCCCTGTCGATATTGGCAAGGGAGAACAGTTCGGCCCCCTGTTTTTAGCCATCTCCCCAAACAATAAAATTCCGGCCATCATCGATCACCTTCCCGCTGACGGCGGCAGGCCGCTGAGCCTGTTTGAATCCGGGGAGATCCTGCTCTATCTCGCCGAGAAAACGGGTACGCTGCTGAGCGGTGAGCTGCGCGAGCGCCACCACACGCTGCAATGGCTTTTCTGGCAGTCGAGCGGGCTGGGGCCGATGCTCGGGCAAAACCATCACTTCACCGCCTACGCCCCGCAGCCTATCCCGTATGCCATTGAGCGCTTTCAGGTTGAAACCCAGCGGCTTTATGGCGTACTTAACCGTCAGCTGGAGAAAACGCCCTGGCTGGGCGGGGAGCACTACAGCATTGCCGATATCGCCTGCTGGCCGTGGATCAATACGCACGAGCGCCACCGCATCGACCTGGCCGCCTTTCCTGCGATCAACAACTGGTTCGAGCGCATCCGCACGCGCCCGGCCACAGCGCGGGCGATGCAGAAAATACAGTAGATTTAGCGAGATGGGCGCAAATTATTTCCTCATGTATCATGGAGGAAATAATGACATGGAGAAGACCTGCAATGTCGCAGCCTGATGCAATTATTCGCATAAAAAACTTACGCTTACGGACGTTCATTGGCATTAAAGACGAAGAGATCGCCAACCGTCAGGATATCGTGATCAACGTGGCGATCCACTACCCGGCGGACAAGGCGCGCGCCAGCGAAGACATCAACGACGCGCTGAACTACCGCACCATTACCAAAAGCATCATCCGGTACGTTGAGAACAACCGTTTCTACCTGCTGGAAAAATTAACTCAGGATGTGCTCGACATCGCACGTGAACATCACTGGGTCACTTATGCTGAAGTTGAGATCGATAAACTGCACGCCCTGCGCTACGCCGACTCCGTCTCGATGACGTTAAGCTGGCAGCGCGAGGCGTAAACTGGAGGTCGTATGAAGATTTTGCTGACCGGCGGCACGGGCCTGATTGGGCGCCACCTTATTCCTCGCCTGCAGGCGCTGCACCACGACATCACGGTGGTGACGCGCAGCCCGGAAAAAGCGCGTCAGGCGCTGGGGGCGGGGATCGACATCTGGAAGGGGCTGGCCGAACAGCAGAATCTTAACGGCTTCGACGCCGTCATCAACCTTGCGGGCGAGCCGATTGCCGACAAGCGCTGGACCGAGGAGCAAAAGCAGCGCCTGTGCCACAGCCGGTGGAACATTACCGAAAGGCTGGTAGAGCTTATCCGCAACAGCGACGCGCCGCCGTCGGTGCTCATTTCCGGCTCGGCGGCGGGCTACTACGGCGATCTCGGCGAAGTGGTGGTGACGGAAGAAGAACCGCCGCATAACGAATTTACCCACAAGCTCTGCGCCCGCTGGGAGCAAATCGCCAGCGCCGCGCAGAGCGATAAAACGCGCGTCTGCCTGCTGCGCACCGGCGTCGTCCTCGCCCCCAAGGGAGGCATACTGGGCAAAATGCTCCCCGCGTTTAAGATGGGCCTTGGCGGCCCCATCGGTAATGGGCGTCAGTATCTTGCCTGGATACATATCGACGATATGGTGAACGGCATTATCTGGCTGCTGGATAACGACCTGCGGGGGCCGTTCAATATGGTTTCCCCCTACCCGGTGCGCAACGAACAGTTTGCCCACGCGCTCGGTCACGCCCTGCATCGTCCTGCGATTTTGCGTGTGCCGGCCACGGCGATCCGCCTGCTGATGGGCGAATCATCGGTGCTGGTGCTGGGCGGACAACGCGCGCTGCCAAAAAGGCTGGAGGCCGCAGGATTTGCCTTTCGCTGGTATGACCTGGAAGAGGCGCTGGGGGATGTAGTGCGGTGAATATGTTACAGTGATACGCCATGTTCAGATGAAATGGCGTAACAATGGCAATCATCACCACCCCTCGACTTATCCTCGCTCCTTTCGAACCCTCTGACTGGGCGTTCTTCCGCACGCTGCGCGAAGATCGCAGCATCATGCGCTATATGGCCGCCATCGCGCCGGAAAAAGAGACCCGACGCGTGTTTGCCGCGCGCCTTACCGCCGCCCACGTCTTTGTGATCCGCCTGCGCGACGACGCCACGCCGCTCGGTGATATAGGCCTGCAGATCAGCACGGAAAATCGCGAGGAAGCGGATGTTGGCTATACGGTAGTGCCCGCCGCGCAGGGAAAAGGAATCGCCAGCGAGGCGCTGAGCGCGGTATGCGGCTACGCGTTTAGCCAGATCGGCGTGAAGGCGATTAACGCTTACGTGCTGGCGGACAACGGCGGATCGGTGCGGGTGCTGGAGAAAGCGGGCTTTGTGCGCACGCAGGTGCTGGAAAAGGCGTATGAGATAGACGGCGTGCGCTACGACGACTGGGTGTACCGGCTGGAGTGCGGTGCGTTATGATGCCCCCACCCAGCCCTCTCCCACGGGGAGAGGGAGAACACCCATCCCGCAGGCCCGGCAAGCGCAGCGCCAGCGGGCAAGAAAGCTACTTCAGCGATCCTTTCAGGAACTGCTGCAGGCGCGGGCTCTGCGGATTCGCTAACACCTCGTCCGGATGGCCCTGCTCCTCGATTTTTCCCTGATGCAGGAAAATGACGTGGTTAGAGACGTTGCGGGCGAAGCCCATTTCGTGCGTGACCACCACCATGGTTTTGCCCTCTTCGGCCAGCTTCTGCATGATGCGCAGCACTTCGCCGACGAGTTCCGGATCCAGCGCCGAGGTGGGTTCGTCAAACAGCAGCACTTCCGGCTCCATCGCCAGCGCGCGGGCAATAGAGACGCGCTGCTGCTGTCCGCCGGAGAGATGCACCGGGTACTTAATCTGCTGGCGCTCGTCGATGCCTACCTTCGCCAGGTATTTCACCGCGCGCTCGCGGGCTTCCTGCTTGCTTAAGCCCAGCACCTGAATCGGCGCTTCCATCACGTTCTCCAGCACAGTCATATGGCTCCAGAGGTTAAAGTGCTGGAAGACCATCGTCAGGCGGGTGCGCAGCAGGCGCAGCTGGTTTTTGTCCGCCACTTTCAGCTGCCCGTCTTTATCCCGCACCAGGTTAATATTCTGCCCGCTCACCACAATCGTCCCTTCGCTCGGCTTTTCGAGGAAGTTGATGCAGCGCAGGAAGGTACTTTTACCCGAACCGGACGAGCCGATAATGCTGATTACGTCCCCCGCGTTCGCCTGCAGCGAGACCCCTTTCAGCACTTCGTGTTCGCCGTAGCGTTTGTGCAAATCAATAACGTTTAATTTGTTCTCAGCCATCATAGTTCTCAGTGCGTCGAAGAAGGTTTTATGTGCTGCAACCAGCGTTTTTCCGCCTTGCGGAACAGGCTGATCAGGACGTAAGAAATGATCAGATAAAGCACCGCCGCAATGCCGAAGGCGGTAAACGGCTGATAGGTCGCGGAGTTGATATCGCGGGCGATCTTAAGCAGGTCCGGCACCGTCGCGGTAAAGGCCAGCGCGGTAGAGTGCAGCATTAAAATCACTTCATTGCTGTAGGCGGGCAGCGCGATGCGCAGCGCCGACGGCAGGATAATGCAGCGATACAGCTTCACCGACGAGAAGCCGTACGCGCGCGCCGCTTCGATCTCGCCGTACGGTACGGAGCGAATGGCACCGGCGAAAATCTCGGTGGTATAGGCGCAGGTATTTAGCGTGAGCGCCAGCACCGTACAGTTCAGGCCGCTGCGGAAGAAGGCGTTGAGCATTTCCGTGCCTTTCACAATCTCCAGCGTGTACATGCCCGAATAGAAGACCAGCAGCTGCACGTAGAGCGGCGTACCGCGAAACACGTAGGTAAACAGCCAGATGGGGAACTGGATAAATTTATTGTTCGACACGCGGCCAATCGCCAAAAACACCGCCAAAATGCCGCCCATCACCACGGAGGAGATCAGCAGCCACAGGGTGATCGCCACGCCCGTAAAGCGATAGCCGTCCGTCCACAGCAGGGATTTCCAGTATTCCTGAATAATCTCAATCACAGGTCAGCCCTCTTCACACCCACGGAGTAGCGACGTTCGAGCAGAAGCAGCACACCATTGGAGACGGTCGTAAAGACCAGATAAATTACGCCGCACACTACCGCAAAGTAGAAAGGCTCCCAGGTGCTTTTTCCGGCGAGCTGGGTGGCTTTCACCACGTCTTCCAGGCCGAGCAGAGAGACCAGCGCGGTAGCCTTGAGGATAACCTGCCAGTTGTTACCGATGCCAGGCAGCGCGTAGCGCATCATGGCCGGGAACATAATCCGGCGAAACGTCTGCGACGCGGTAAAGCCAAAGGCGGTCGCCGCTTCGATATGGCCTTTCGGCACCGCCATATAGGCACCGCGGAAGGTTTCGGTGAAGTACGCGCCGTAGATGAAGCCGAGGGTGATGATACCGGCCACCATCGGGTCGATATCGATCTGGTCCATGCCGACCGCATCCGTGACGCCGTTCAGGGCAATCTGCAGGCCGTAAAAAATCAGCAGCATCAGCACCAGATCGGGAACGCCGCGGATCAGCGTGGTATAGCCTTCAAAAATCAGAGCCAACGGTTTATTAGCCGATAGCTTCGCCCCCGCGCCTGCCAGCCCTATCAGCACCGCCAGTACCACGGAGCTGATAGCCAGCTCAAGGGTGACAAGCGCGCCTTGTAGAATAACGCCAGAAAATCCGTACAGCATACCGCGTGCCCTGTCGTGTCGTGAGTGGTAATCCGTGTCTTTTCCCCTCCCTTTAGGGGAGGGGCCGCACGTTATTTGACGGGGCGGTTAGCCGCCGTAAACGTTGAAATCAAAATACTTTTTCGCCAGCTTGTCGTATGTGCCGTCCGCGCGCATCTCTGCAAACGCCTTGTTCAGCGCTTCGCGCAGCTCGTTGTCTTCTTTACGCAGGCCCATGCCGGTACCAACGCCGAAGAGCTTCTCGTCCTTAATGGACGGACCGCCAAACTTGTAGTCTTTACCGACCGGCTGTTTCAGGAAGCCTTCGCTCGCGGCGACTTCGTCCTGGAACGCGGCATCAATGCGGCCCGCCGTCAGGTCAGCGTAAATGTTTTCCTGGCCCTGATAAGAGACGATTTCAATCCCTTTCGGCGCCCAGTGCTCGTTGCCGTAGGTTTCCTGGGTGGTGCCCTGCAGGACGCCCACGCGCTTGCCTTTAAGCGATTCAAGGGTTGGCTGGATGTCAGAGGACTTCGCCACGACCAGGCGTGAATCGGCCGCATAGAGTTTGTCGGTAAAGGCAATCTCCTGCTGGCGTTTTTCGGTGATGGAAAGGGAGGACATAATGACGTCGATTTTTTTGGCTTTCAGCGACGGGATGAGCGCGTCCAGCGGGTTCTCGACGTAGGTACATTGCGCTTTGATGCGTTTGCACAGCTCGTTGGCGAGATCGATATCAAAACCGACCAGCTCGCCTTTCGCATTCTTCGATTCGAACGGGGCATAAGTTGGGTCGGTACCAATACGAATTTTTTGCGGAATTGCTGCAAAAGCCGCGGTGGCGCTGGAAAAAGCCAGAACCAGAGAAAGAGACAACACCAGTTTTTTCATATCTATCCTCAACAAACTGTCTTTATACGGATTTTTTACGACGACGGGGTGCTGTTAATGTGCCATTAATTCCCTCCGACAGGCAAAGGATAATGCCTTTCATCCGGAATTTTTTGCATTATTAGTGCTTAACTATGCACGCTGCGATCCAATACGGTGCACGCTTCGCACCATATTGGATCGCTTAAGCCCTCAATGCACCATAACGGGGCATTGCGTCGAAACGTTAGTCACCGTAGACGTTGAAGTCGAAATATTTTTTCGCCAGTTTGTCGTAAGTCCCGTCTTTGCGCAGTTCGGTAAAGGCTTTGTCGAAGGCCGCTTTCAGCTCCGCATCGTCTTTACGCAGGCCAATACCGGTGCCGTCACCAAAGTACTTTTTATCCTTAACTGACGGACCTGCAAAGGCGTACTCTTTGCCCGCCGGCTGCTTCAGGAAGCCTTCGCTTGCGGCCACTTCATCCTGTAACGCCGCGTCGAGGCGTCCGGCAGTGAGGTCAGAATAAATCAGATCCTGGTTCTGATAAGGAACAACGTCTACGCCCTTCTCACGCCAGTTCGCGTTGGCATAGCCTTCCTGGGTTGAGCCCTGAAGCACGCCCACGTGCTTGCCCTTCAGCGAGTCGATGGTTGGCTTAATTGGTGAACCTTTTGCCGCGATCAGGCGCGAGTCCGCCGCGTAGAGTTTGTCAGAGAAGGCGATCTCCTGCTGACGTTTTTCGGTGATGGAGAGAGAGGAGATAATGGCATCAATCTTCTTGGCCTTCAGCGACGGGATCAATGCGTCAAAGTCGCTGCCCACCCACGTGCATTTCACCTGCATACGTTTGCACATCTCATTTCCGAGATCGATATCAAACCCAACGAACTCCCCTTTTGCATCTTTAGACGAGAAAGGCGCGTAGGTCGCGTCCGTACCGATACGTACCGTCTGTGGAAGCGCTGCATAACTGCCTGCTGCCGCACTTAACCCCACGAGCAAAGACAGAGCCAGAACCGTCTTCTTCATACATTTACCCTCAAGAACCGTGATTTTATTATGGTTTGTGTTGTGTGTTGTGTTGCAGGGCTGTCTTGCAGGTCTTATGCCATATCTTCGTCGGATAAAAAAACAGACGTTAAATATGTTAATAAAACGTTGCGATATTGCCTTAATGGTGAAAGATAGCAGGTCTGCCGAACGAACCGGAGAGGGATAAAGGGAAAAAACGAATTAAATGTCGAGGATATGATCGCGGTTGCAGTTTTGCCCCATAGCAGGGCACGTTGGCTTTTCATGCACTCTGCTTGTGCAACACCCTATGCCCCCTGCCAGCGCGTAAAGAGATCTTCAGGCAGGTCTATATCAAACTGATCCAGCACGCGGTTAACGGTCTGGTTTATCACGTCACCCAGCGTCTGAGGACGATGGTAGAACGCCGGTACCGGCGGCATCATCACCGCGCCAAGCTCGGCGGCCTGGGTCATTAAGCGCAGGTGCCCAAGGTGCAGCGGCGTCTCGCGCACGCACAGCACAAGCGGGCGACGCTCTTTAAGCACAACGTCCGCTGCGCGCGTCACCAGCGAGTCGGTATAGCTGTTTACGATGCCCGAGAGCGTTTTGATTGAACAGGGCAGGATCGCCATTCCGGCCGTTTTAAACGAGCCCGAGGAGATGCTGGCGGCGATATCGCGGGCATCGTGCACCACGTCGGCCAGCGCCTGAACGTCGCGCAGGGAGTAGTCGGTTTCAAGGGAGAGGGTTTGGCGCGCCGCCTGGCTCATCACCAGATGGGTTTCCACGTCTTTAACATCACGCAGCACCTGAAGCAGCCGGACGCCGTAAATCGCGCCGCTGGCACCGCTGATCCCTACAATAAGTCTTTTCATGATTTCGCCCTTGCTGATTACAGGGCTGACTGTGCAGGATTTTGTGCGGAGTTGCAAGTGAGGGCGCCCGCCCTCACCTGCACAGGCCTTAGCCTTCGTTGTGCATCTCTAAGCTTTCCAGATCGTTCTGCAGCTGGACGGCTTTCGCGTCGTCGTTGCGCAGCGAATCCAGATAGTCGAGATACTGCTGGTCAACGTCTTTGGTCACGTAAACGCCGTTAAACACCGAGCATTCAAACTGCTGAATATCCGGGTTTTCGGCGCGCACCGCGTCAATCAGATCGTTCAGATCCTGGAAAATCAGGCCGTCAGCGCCGATGATCTGGCAGATTTCGTCCACTTCGCGGCCGTGCGCAATCAGCTCGTTCGCGGTCGGCATATCGATACCGTAGACGTTCGGGAAGCGAATTTCCGGTGCCGCTGACGCGAGGTACACTTTCTTCGCCCCGGCTTCGCGCGCCATCTCGATAATCTGCTCGGAGGTGGTGCCGCGCACGATGGAGTCATCCACCAGCAGGACGTTCTTATCGCGGAATTCGGCGCGGTTGGCGTTCAGCTTGCGGCGCACGGACTTACGGCGAAGCTGCTGACCCGGCATGATGAAGGTGCGGCCAACGTAGCGGTTTTTCACGAAGCCCTGGCGGTACGGTTTATCCAGAATGCGGGCAATCTCCAGCGCGATATCGCAGGAGGTTTCCGGGATAGGAATCACGACGTCGATATCCAGGTCGTCCCACTCGCGGGCAATCTTCTCGCCGAGCTTCGTGCCCATGTTCACGCGGGCGCTGTAGACGGAGATTTTGTCGATAAACGAGTCAGGGCGCGCAAAGTAGACGTATTCGAACAGGCACGGGTTGCTGACCGGGTTGTCGGCACATTGGCGGGTAAACAGCTGGCCCTTTTCAGTAATGTAGACCGCTTCGCCCGGCGCGACGTCGCGCAAAAATTCAAAGCCGAGGGTATCCAGCGCCACGCTTTCAGAGGCAACCATGTACTCCGTGCGCCCGTCGCCAAGATCGCGCTTGCCGAGCACCAAAGGACGAATACCGTTCGGATCGCGGAAGGCGACCATGCCGTGGCCGATAATCATCGCCACGCAGGCGTAGGCGCCGCGGATTTGACGATTGGTTGCGGCAACCGCAGCAAAAATGTTGTCGGCTTCCAGCGGATAGTGGCGGAAGTTATCCAGCTCGCTGGCGAAGATATTGAGCAGGATTTCAGAATCAGAGGTGGTGTTAATGTGGCGACGTTTCTCTTCGAACAGCTTTCTGCGCAGCTCGTGGGCGTTGGTCAGGTTGCCATTGTGGGCAAGCGTGATGCCATACGGAGAGTTGACGTAGAAAGGCTGAGCCTCAGAGGCGCTGGAGCTGCCAGCAGTAGGATAACGAACGTGACCGATCCCCATATTACCTTGCAGACGCTGCATATGGCGGGCTTCAAACACATCGTTTACCAGGCCGTTCGCCTTACGTAAACGGAAGCAGTTGTTTGCATCAATGGTGATGATACCCGCAGCATCCTGCCCTCGGTGCTGAAGCACCGATAACGCGTCATAAATCGACTGGTTAACCGGCATGAAACCGGCGATACCGACAATACCGCACATTCGTCTTTTCCTCGTTAAGCCACATCTCAGAGCGCATTACGCTCTGGGCAAGAAACTCGACGAGCTTTGCAGATAGTCAAAGAACCACCTGATGATGAAGCTGAACTCTGGAATGAGCTGCGATTTTTGCCAGTCTTCACTTTTTGAGAAACCGGTAAAGGTATCAAGGAAGAACAGTATCGCGGCTACAATCAGCACGCCTCGCAGCGCTCCAAAACAGATCCCGAGTACCCTGTCCGTTCCTGACAGACCGGTTTTCTCGACCAGCTGACCTATCACGAAATTCACGATAGCGCCGACTATCAGCGTTGCGATAAACAGCACCGCGATAGCAATTCCATTTCGGACCAGTTCATCTTCAAAGCCCGTGAACCAGACAGACAGGTAAGTGTAGTAATGACTGGCAACAAAGAAAGCACAACCCCATGTCACCAGCGATAACGCTTCACGTACAAAGCCACGGATCAGGCTTACCAGACAGGAAAAACCAATCACCGCAATGATGGCGTAATCAATCCAGACCATATATGTCCCACGATTTTACGCCCTGTCATCCAGTTCGGGGCGCATTCTAACAGAAAAAGAAAACGTTTGCGTAGGGATTTCCTTCCCACGCGTAAATAAAAAAGGCGCTGAAAAAATGCTCAACGCCCCTCACCCTAACCCTCTCCCCAGAGGGGAGAGGGAACTGTACGATGCAGTATGTTACACGCGCGCTCGGTGCGATTTTCACCCTCTCCCCTTTGGGGAGAGGGCCGGGGTGAGGGGAAGAGATCTTATTAGTTCGCGCTGTAGTTCATCACCACGCCGCTCAGGCCGGAGATCTGCTTCAGCTCGCCCAGCGAGCCTTTCAGCTTATCTTTCGATGCCTCAGGCCCCACCAGAATGCGGGTGATTTTACCCTGCACAGGCGTCGAAGGTGAAGTGTAAACGCGGTATCCCGCGCTGCGAAGCTTGCCGACCAGCTCGTTGACCTTGTCGGCGTTCTTCAGCGCGCCAAGCTGCACGACGTAGGCTTTGCCCGTCGGCGCGACGTCCTGCTGAGCCGGTTTTGCAGGCGGCGTCTCGGATGCCGCTGCAAGCCGCTCGGCCGTATTATCACGCTGCGGTTTCGGCTGAGGCTTCTCTACCGGCTTCGGTTTTTCAACCGGCTTATACTGTTCAACCGGAACCGGATCGATATCGTTACTGCTGCTCGCTGCCAGGCGCGACGGATCGAGCGACGGCGCAGCGGCATCGCCCGCGCGTACCTCTTCAGCAGCCCCTTCCGGCGGCTGTGCAGGAAGCGCCTGCGTTGCGGCCGGAAGCATATCGGGCTCGTCACGATCCCCCGGCTTTGGCACCAGCGGAATGGCCGCAAACTCGTCCTGATAATGCTTTTTCTGCCCGTCGAGCAGCCCCGGGAGGATAATCACCCCCAGCGCCACCAGGACAATCGTGCCTGTTAAACGGTTCTGAAACTTACTTGCCACCGGTTCTCCCCGCCTCCATCACTTCCATGACATGTGCCACGGTGTGGAACGACCCACACACCAGCACGGTATCTTCTGGTTTCGCATCCGCCATCGCGGCACGCCACGCCTGGGCCACGCTCTCAAAGATAGCGCCTTTACCGAGATGTTCCATCAGCTGTTCTGCCGTGGCGCCGCGCGGCCCCTCCAGAGGAGCACAATACCAGCTATCGACCACACTCTCCATGCAGGCCAGCGTGCCGCCAATGTCTTTATCATGAAGCATACCGATAACCGCCAGCACGCGCCCGGTTTTTGGCAGTGATTTGAGACGTCCCGCGAGATAGGCCGCCGCGTGCGGGTTGTGCGCGACGTCGAGAATGAGCCGCGGTGATTCGCTCACCGTCTGGAAACGGCCCGGCAGGAGCGCATTTTGAATGCCTTCATGAATGGCCTGCTCGCTGACCTTTAATCGGCTTGCGCGCAGCGCCGCCAGCGCGGTGGCTGCGTTAGGCTGAGGAACCTGCGGCAGCGGCAGGTTTTCCAGCACGCCCTGCGCATCGCTGAAACGCCACCCGCTGTCCTGAACCTCAAACTGCCAGTCAACGTCGCGGCGCAGCAGCCGCGCGCCCTTTTCGAGGGCCACATCGGCAATGGTATACGGCATATCCGGCTCGCCGACCACGGCAGGCTTACCGACGCGGAAGATCCCCGCCTTCTCGCGGCCAATGCTTTCACGGTCCGGCCCAAGCCAGTCGGTGTGGTCAAGCGCAATGCTGGTCACCACGGCCACGTCCGCATCCACCATATTGGTGGCATCCAGACGCCCGCCCAGCCCCACTTCCAGAATCACCACGTCCAGCTGCGCCTGCTTAAACAGCCACAGCGCGGAAAGGGTGCTGTACTCAAAGTACGTTAACGAAATATCTCCGCGCGCGGCTTCGATTTCAGCAAACGACGCCGTATGCGCCGACTCCGCCAGCTCGGCGTTCTGCACGCGCACGCGCTCGGTATAGCGTACCAGGTGCGGAGAACTGTAAACCCCGATCCTGTAGCCTGCCGCCATGAGCATGGATTCCAGCGTGCGGCAGGTGGTGCCTTTGCCGTTAGTGCCGGCGACGGTGAAGACGAATGGCGCAGGCTTCAGCACGTCCAGACGCGCGGCGACCTGGCTGACGCGCTCAAGCCCCATGTCGATGGTTTTACTGTGCAGGTTTTCCAGATAAGAAAGCCACGCGGCCAGGGGCGACGTGGCTTGTGGAATGCTTTTATTTTCCATAATGCCCGGCTGTCATTAACGGTTAGAAAGCAAAAGGGCAGCGCCAACCGGCCCTGCCCTTTTCAGTTATCAGGCCTCGGGTTCCTGATGCGGTACAACCACGCCTTCACGCGGCTCATCAGGCTGAGGCGACGGCAGATTCATCAGCTTCGCCAGGATGCTTGCCAGCTTCAGGCGCATTTCCGGACGGCGAACGATCATATCGATAGCGCCTTTTTCAATGAGGAACTCACTGCGCTGGAAGCCCGGCGGCAGCTTTTCACGTACGGTCTGTTCGATAACGCGAGGACCGGCAAAGCCAATTAGCGCTTTCGGCTCAGCGACGTTAAGATCGCCCAGCATCGCGAAGCTTGCAGAAACGCCGCCCATGGTTGGGTCGGTCAGCACGGAAATGTACGGCAGACCGCGCTCCTGCATTTTCGCCAGCGCAGCAGAGGTTTTCGCCATCTGCATCAGGGACATCAGCGCTTCCTGCATACGCGCGCCGCCGGAGGCGGAGAAGCAGATCAGCGGGCAGTTGTCTTCCAGCGCCTGCTCAACGGCACGCACGAAACGCGCACCGACTACGGAGCCCATCGAGCCGCCCATAAAGGAGAACTCGAATGCGGCGGCGACCACCGGCATCTCGTGCAGGGTGCCTTTCATGACGACCAGCGCGTCTTTCTCGCCGGTCTCTTTCTGAGCAGAGGCCAGACGATCTTTGTATTTTTTGGAGTCGCGGAACTTCAGCACGTCTTTTGGCTCAAGCTCGCTGCCCAGTTCTACCAGAGAACCTTCGTCCAGCAGGCTATGCAGGCGGTTGCGCGCCGACATACGCATATGGTGGTCACACTTCGGACACACCTCAAGATTGCGCTCCAGCTCTGCGCGATACAGAACCTGGCCGCAGCTATCACACTTCGTCCATACCCCTTCAGGAATGCTCGCTTTACGCGTTGGGGTAATGTTGCTTTTAATTCGTTCAATCCAGCTCATTGATAACCTTTCTGCCTGAACCTGGTCGTATGCCAGTTTTGCTGTAAGAGGCGAATAATGCCATTTTTGCCTCCAACAGACCATGAATGTTGCACATTAAAACATAACAGCCCGAAACTTTGGATAAAAAAGTGGTCGAACCGCCAGCGTGCATTTACTTCGCTTGTTTTGCTGCCGCGCGCCTGTGACGAATAATTTCGATAACGCCAGGCAGTACGGAAAGCACAATAATCGCTACAATCAGTAACTTAAGGTTTTCCTGAACCACCGGCAAGTCGCCAAACAGGTAGCCTGCATAGGTAAACAACAGCACCCACAGCAGCGCACCCACGACGTTATACATCGCAAAATGACGATAGGACATGTGCCCCATTCCCGCCACAAACGGTGCAAATGTGCGCACAATAGGCACAAAGCGCGCAAGGATAATGGTTTTTCCGCCATGACGTTCATAAAACGCATGGGTTTTATCTAAATAGCTGCGACGGAAAATTTTCGAATCCGGATTACTGAACAAACGCTCACCGAACACCCGGCCAATGGTATAGTTGACGGCATCGCCGATAATCGCGGCAATCACCATCAACACCACCATCAGATGCACGTTCAAATCATTGGTCGGTAGTGCCGATAACGCACCCGCCACAAACAGCAAGGAGTCCCCCGGCAGGAATGGGGTAACGACCAGACCGGTTTCACAGAACAGAATGAGGAACAGAATAGCGTAAACCCAGACGCCGTACTGCGCGACCAGTTCCGCCAGGTGAACATCAATATGCAGAATGAAATCAATCAGAAAACGTATTACGTCCATATTGTTTAAGCCTTAATTGCACCGTTGTTTAGTCCGCTAAAAACAGCGGGCCCATTGGCGGTTTTGGCAGGTCAAACCGTTCCGGATAGTCAACCGCAACCAGATACAGTCCTTCTGCTTTCGCCGTGGCTGCCGCAAGCGTTCTGTCCTTCGCCGCCAGCAGGTCTGCAATCCAGCTCTCCGGCTGGTGTCCGGCACCCACTTCCATCAGGCTGCCTACAATATTCCGCACCATATGATGTACAAAGGCATTGGCTTTGATATCCACCACCACATACGCGCCAAAACGACTGACGTTTATGTGCATAACGTTACGCCACGGCGTGCGGGACTGGCACTGCACCGCACGAAACGACGTAAAGTCATTCTCTCCAATCAGGCACTGCGCCGCGCGCTGCATACGTTCCGCATCCAGCGGCTCGTAGAAGTGCGTCACGCCCTGCCCGAGGATCGCCGGGCGAAGGCGCTGGTTATAGATGATATAGCGGTAACGGCGCGCGGTGGCGCTAAAGCGCGCGTGAAAATCATCGGGCACATCTTTCACCCAACGCACCGCGATGTCACCAGGCAAATTCGCATTTACGCCCAGCGTCCACGCGGCGTCCTTGCGAACGGCTGTGGTTTCAAAATGCACCACCTGCCCCGTCCCGTGAACGCCAGCGTCCGTGCGCCCGGCGCAGAAGACGCTTATGGGTTCGTTCGCCACCTGAGTGAGCGCTTTTTCCAGCTTTTCCTGGACGCTGCGCACCTCGTTCTGACGCTGCCAGCCATAATACTTACTGCCATCGTACTCAATGCCGAGGGCAATTTTATGGACCGGCTTTAATTGCACCTCGGACATCAGTACAAATACTCCTGCACCAGCCTCTCGGCAATTTTGACGGCCATCAGCGCGCCGCCAAAGCGAACGTTATCGGCAACCGACCAGAACTGAACCTGCTCCGGCATGCCGTAGTCGTTACGCACGCAGCCAACGGAGAGGTGCGCGCTGCCGGTTGCATCGCCAACCTGCGTCGGGAACTCGCTCTCTTCAGAGAGCACGATGTCTTCGCCGCGGCCAAACGCATCGCGCGCCTCTTCTGCGGCCAGCGGTCGCAGGGCCTCAAAGCCCACCATCTGCGCGTGACCATAAAACACCGGAGACTGTACGCAGTTAGCGGAAATCATCAGGCCGTCATCCTGCATGATCTTGCGCGCTTCATCGACAATCCGACGCTCTTCACGCACGGAGCCTTCGCGGTCGGGCAGCAGCGGCAGCATGTTGAACGCCAGCTGGCGGCCAAAGAAATCGTCTTCGTCAATCGGAATGCCGTTGAGCAGCTTCGCGCTCTGCCCTGCCAGCGCGTCAACGGCCTTTTTGCCGTTCGCGGACGCGGACAGCAGGCTGGTAACGGTGATGCGCGACAGGCCGCCGTCGACGATCAGCGGCTTCAGGGCGGTCAGAAGCTGGCTGGTGAGGCTGTTCGGTACGGCAATGATATTGCGGTTGCGGTAGTCGGCCAGCACGAACGGGTTGACGTCCGGCACCACCAGCGGAACGTCCGGCTCCAGGGAGAACAGGCCACTCAGGTCGATGACCAGACAGCCCGCGTTGGTGGCCTCTTCAACATAGGACGCGGTGGCTTCAGCGCCCGCCGCAAAGAACGCCAGCTGCGCCTGCGTCCAGTCGAACTCGGCCGCATCCTGAACCATGACGGATTTGCCCGCAAAACGCAGGTGTTCACCCGCGCTGTCGGTGCGCGCCAGCGCGTAAATCTCGCCCACCGGGAACTGACGCTCGGCAAGGGTTTCGAGCAGGGCTTCACCCACGGCGCCCGTGGCACCTAAAATGGCAATGTTCCAGCCTTCAGACATGGTGGTTTACTCCAGAAATAAAAAAGCGTCCCTGTCGGAGTATCCAACAGGGAGCGTTAAGAAGACATTAACGTGCCGGATGATGAACGGCGTTAAACCCCAGCTTGTGCAGCAGCGTCGCTGTCGTTGCGTCATCGCACATCACATACAGGGAAGACCATTCGCGGCGTTCAAGATAGTGCTTACGCAGCTTATCAAACTCACCCGGAATACCCGCCGCTTTACGCAGCAGCGCGTCATCGCGGCGCACATCATACACCAAATGTACCAGCCTTTTCAGCGTTGCCTGATCGAGCGGCCCGTGCAGGGTTATGCGGCCAAACTCGGGGGCCGGCAGCAGGGTGTCGAGCGCAACCTGCTGCGGGTGGCCGATAAACGCGCTATAGGCTTCAAAGACCTGGGTGGTGCCGCGCGCTTTCCCTTCCAGGGTATAACCAGCGATATGCGCCGTACCAACATCAACCCTCTCAAGCAGCGCGACGTTCAGATCCGGCTCCGGCTCCCACACGTCCAGCACCACGCTCAGCTCTTGCCCCGCTTCCAGACATTTCAGCAGCGCGGCGTTATCCACCACCGGGCCGCGGCAGGCGTTGATTAAAATCGTGCCGGGCTTCAGGCGGCGGATCAGCGCTTCATCGGCAAGATGAAGTGACTTATAGGGGCCATCCTTAAACAGCGGCGTGTGGAAGGTCAGGACATCGCACTGCGCGACCAGCTCGTCCAGCGTGCGGAAATCACCCGCGTCGCCATTATCCTTGCGCGGCGGATCGCACAGCAGCGTGCGGATCCCCAGGGCTTCAAGACGTTTTTGCAGACGTCCGCCCACGTTGCCGACGCCGACGATACCGACCGTGCGGTCTTTAAGCGCAAACCCGTCGCGCTCGGCCAGCATCAGCAGAGAGGAAAAGACATATTCCACAACGGCAATCGCGTTACAGCCCGGGGCGGCCGAGAAGCCAATACCCGCCTGCTCGAGCCATTTATCATCCACATGATCGGTCCCGGCCGTGGCGGTGCCGACAAACTTGATCGCTTTACCGGCGAGCAGCGCCTCATTTACCCTGGTCACCGAGCGCACCATCAGCGCGTCTGCATCGTCAAGTTCACTAACCGGAATCGGGCGACCGGGGACAGCCTTCACCTCACCCAGGCGGCTAAACAGCTCGCGGGCGTAAGGCATATTTTCATCAACGAGGATTTTCACGTCTGAGTACCTGTTTGAGAGGAAGTAAACCTGCCAAGTGTGCCATAATCTCGCAGCCAGGCATATCACTAAGCCGGGTTTACGCCGAGTATGACTTTAAGGATTTTTGACGATGCAGCCCATTTCAGGTACGCCGCCTCGCCCTCCGGGTGAAGGCTCCGTAACGCCCAACGTCGCAGGTGACCAGCCGCTCTCCACGCAGCAGCGCACCGTGCTCGAGCGACTGATCACCCGCCTGATCGCCCTGACCTCACAGCAAAATGCGGAAGTCTGGGCCGGAATGAAGCATGACCTGGGGCTCCGGAACGATGCGCCCCTGCAGTCGCGCCACTTCCCTGCAGCCGAGCAAAACCTGAATCAGCGTCTGAGTACGGCGCAGCTTAACCATAACACGCGCCAGATTATGTCCCAGCTGACCGAGCTGCTAGGCCAGGGGAATAACCGCCAGGCCGTGAGCGATTTTATTCGCCAGCAGTTTGGCCAAACCGCGCTAAGCCAGCTGACCCCTGAACAGCTGAAAACCGTACTGACCCTGCTACAAAGCAACCAGCTTTCGATTCCTCAGCCGCAGCAGCGCCCGGCCACGGAGCGCCCGCTGCAGCCGGCGGAACATAACACGCTAAACCAGATGGTGAGCAAGCTTGCCGCCGCCACAGGCGAGTCAACAAAGCTTATCTGGCAATCCATGCTGGAGCTGTCCGGCGTGAAGGCGGGAGAATTAATTCCGGCGAAACAGTTTACTCATCTGGTCACCTGGCTACAGGCGCGCCAGACGCTTAGCACGCAGAGCGCCCCAACGCTGAACACGCTCCAGGCCGCGCTCAAGCAGCCGCTGGAGCCGCGCGAGTTCGACGCCATTCGCGATTATGCCCAGCAGACATGGCAGGTTACCCCTCAGTCGGTGCTGACCACCTCGCAGGTGCAGGATCTGCTCAACCAGATTTTTGTTCGCCGCGCCGAGCGCGAAGCGGGCGTGCCGGAGCCACGCAACATTCAGCCGATATACAGCCCGCTGTTCGCGCCGATCGTGGAAACGGTCAAAAATATGTCGGCCCGCCCGGGGCTGATGTTTATTGCGCTGATGATTGCGCTCGCGATTTTCTGGCTGGTGGCTTAACAACCGCCGGGCGGCTGCGCCTTACCCGGCCTGCGATGGCACGGTAAGCGCAGCGCCACCGGTCAACAAGGGCTACGCCCGGCGAAACGCCACCAGCGTTACCACGATCCCGACTACCGCAGAAACCGCCCCCGCCAGGAATACCGACGGATAGCCAAACGACGTGGCTAATAGCCCCGCCAGCGGCCCGGTCACGCCGTAGGAGATATCCTGAAACGCCGCGTAGCCGCCGAGCGCCGTGCCGCGCACCTGCGGGGCAACGCGCTTCACCACCTCAACGCCCAGCGCCGGGAAGATCAGGGAACAGCCGCAGCCGGTTAGCGCCGCGCCCAGCAGCGCAACGGACGCTACGGGTGCCTGCCAGAGCAGCACCAGCCCGATAGTTTCGATGACCAGCGATGCCACCGCCACCTTCACGCCGCCAAAGCGATCTGGCATCCAGCCGAACAGGACGCGCATCAGCACAAACGCGCCGCCAAAGGCCGTGAGCGTAAAGCCGGCCATGGCCCATCCCCGGCTCATGAAGTACAGCGAGACAAACGTGCCGATGACCGCAAACCCGACGCCCTGCAGCGCCAGGCCAAGCCCCGGCTGCCAGATCTGTCCGACGACGCTCCAGAGGGAGGGACGTTCACCCTTGTGCGCAGGCACTTTACGCACCGTGCCGTTAAACGCCCAGGCCACCAGCGGCAGCACCATGGTCGTTCCCGCGAGCGCGGCGAAGCCAAACTGGCTGTGGATCAGCAGCCCAAGCGGCGCACCGGCCGCCAGCGCGCCGTAAATCGCCATCCCGTTCCACGACATCACTTTGCCCGAACGGGACGGGCCCACCAGCCCCATGCCCCACGTCAGCGTGCCGGTCAGCAGCTGGCTTTCGCCAAAGCCGAGGATCAGGCGCCCAACCACCAGCAGCGCAAATTTGTACATTGGCTCGACGGGAAGCAGTGCCGCGAGCAGCCACGCCCCGCCCGCCAGCCCGCAGGCAAACATCCCCTGCAGCGCCGAGCGCTTCGCGCCGTGCTGATCCGCCAGGCGTCCGGCGTAGCCGCGGGTCAAGACGGTGGCTAAAAATTGAATGCCCACGGCAATGCCGACCATCGTGTTGCCATAGCCAAGCTCCTGGTGCACGAAAAGCGGAATAACCGGCAGCGGCAGGCCCACGGTCATGTAGGTCAGGAACACCGCGAAAGCGATGCGAAACAGCGAAACATTCGCAGAGGATGCCTTCTCTGCAGGGGTAACAACCGTCATGCGTAGCTCCGAATAAGCATAAAAAAGGGAGCCCTCAGGCTCCCTTCTACTATACATTCAAAAACTTATGCTTTCAGCTTGCGCATCACCAGCGTGGCGTTAGTGCCGCCGAAGCCGAAGCTGTTGGACATCACGGTGGTCAGCGTCGCTTCCGTTGGTTTAGTCACGATGTTCAGGCCAGCCGCCTGCTCGTCCATCTCGTCGATGTTGATGCTTGGGGCGATAAAGCCGTTTTCCAGCATCAGCAGGGAGTAGATCGCTTCCTGAACGCCAGCCGCGCCCAGAGAGTGGCCGGTCATCGCTTTGGTCGCGGAGATAGCCGGGCTGTTGTCGCCGAACACTTCGCGGATCGCACCCAGCTCTTTCACGTCGCCTACCGGAGTAGAAGTGCCGTGGGAGTTCAGGTAGTCGATTGGCGTGTCAACGCCGTGCATCGCCATCTTCATGCAGCGCACCGCGCCTTCGCCGGATGGTGCAACCATGTCTGCGCCGTCGGAAGTCGCGCCGTAGCCGACGATTTCAGCGTAGATGTGCGCACCGCGCGCCAGAGCATGCTCCAGCTCTTCAACCACAACCATACCGCCGCCGCCTGCGATGATGAAACCATCGCGGTGCGCGTCATAGGTACGGGAGGCTTTTTCAGGCGTTTCGTTGTACTTGGTGGACAACGCGCCCATTGCGTCGAACTCACAGGCCATTTCCCAGCCCAGCTCTTCGCCGCCGCCAGCAAATACGATGTCCTGTTTGCCCAGCTGGATCTGCTCTACCGCATTACCAATGCAGTGTGCGGACGTCGCGCAGGCAGAGCTGATGGAGTAGTTTACGCCGTGAATTTTGAACGGGGTTGCCAGGCAGGCAGACACCGCAGAACCCATCGCTTTGGTCACAACGTAAGGACCAACGGCTTTCAGGCCGCGCGGGCTGCGCATCGCGTCAGCACCGAATACCTGTGCTTTAGACGAACCGCCGGAACCGGCAATCAGGCCAACGCGCGGGTTGTTCTGATACGTCTCTTCGCTCAGGCCGGAATCTTTGATCGCTTCCTGCATTGAAAGATAGGCGTAGATAGAGGCATCGTTCATGAAACGAACCACTTTACGGTCAATCAAACCGGTGGTGTCCAGTTTGACGTTACCCCATACGTGGCTACGCATTCCAGAATCTTTAAACTCTTCAGAGAAAGTGATCCCGGAGCGTCCTTCACGCAGAGATGCCAGGACTTCCTGCTGGTTATTACCGATGCTGGAAACGATGCCCAGGCCAGTAATCACTGCACGTTTCATTCAATACCTCTGTCAGTCGCACTATAGTAAGTTTCGAGTCGCACAATAGCGTACACTTGTACGCCGAACAAGTCCGATCAGCCATTTTCTGCGGAAATTTGCACCAATGCGCCCACATCGTTAAGATCGTGCCACTGCCTGTCGGACGAGTAACTTACGTGAAACAAAACGCTATACAACCCGCCAACCTCGAATTTAACGCTGAGGGTACACCTGTTTCCCGAGATTTTGATGACGTCTATTTTTCTAATGATAACGGACTGGAAGAAACCCGTTATGTTTTCCTCGACGGAAATTATCTCAACGCGCGCTTTCCTGAACATCCCCGCAGCCTGTTTGTAGTAGCGGAAAGCGGGTTTGGTACCGGCCTCAATTTCCTGACCCTCTGGCAGGCATTTGACCAGTTTCGAGCCCAACACCCTGAAGCTACGCTGCAAAGATTACATTTCGTCAGTTTCGAAAAATTTCCGCTCACCGCGCACGATCTGCGGCTTGCGCATCAGCGCTGGCCCGAGCTGGCACAGTGGGCGGAGCAGCTGCAGGCCCAGTGGCCGCAGGCCATCGGGGGCTGCCATCGCCTTATTCTGGACGGCGGGCGCGTCATGCTGGACCTGTGGCTCGGCGACATTAATGCGCTCACGGACGAGCTTGACGATTCGATGAACCAGAAAGTGGACGCCTGGTTCCTGGACGGCTTTGCGCCCGCCAAAAACCCCGACATGTGGAGCGATCATCTTTTTGCCGCCATGGCGCGCCTGGCTCGCCCTGGCGCCACGCTCGCCACCTTTACCTCGGCGGGATTCGTGCGGCGCGGGCTGCAGGCCGCGGGCTTCACGATGAAGAAGACCAAGGGCTTTGGCCGCAAGCGCGACATGCTGGTCGGCGTCATGGAGCAAACCCTGGCGATCCCCGCGCAGGCGCCGTGGTTTGCCCGTCACGCCAGCGCGTCCCGCGAGGTGGCGATCGTTGGCGGCGGGATTGCCAGCGCCCTGCTCTCGCACGCCCTTCTGCACCGCGGCTGGCAGGTTACGCTGTACTGCGCGGACGAGGCTCCGGCAAGCGGCGCGTCGGGCAACCGCCAGGGCGCGCTTTACCCGCTCCTGAGCGCGCACGATCCCGCACTGTTTCAGTTCTTCCCGGCGGCGTTCACCTTCGCCCGTCGCCTGTATGACGCCCTGCCGCTCACGTTTGCTCACGACTGGTGCGGCGTCACGCAGCTCGGGTGGGATGAGAAGAGCCAGCAAAAAATCAACCAGATGCTGTCGCTGGGACTGCCGGATGCCATCGCCCATGCGGTGAGCGCTGAGCAGGTTGCTGAAACCGCCGGGGTTAAGACCGGCTGCGGGGGGATTCAGTATCCGCTCGGCGGCTGGCTATGCCCGGCCGAACTGACCGCCGCTGCGATTGCCCTTGCGCAGTCCCGCGGGCTGACGGTGCACTATTGCCACAGGGTGGAAGCGCTTAACCACTCGGAGCGCTGGGTCCTCGATTTTGCCAATGGGAAACGGGCGCAGCACGCCGCCGTGGTACTGGCAAACGGGCATCACATCAGCCGGTTCACGCAGACGGAAGCGCTGCCGGTTTATCCGGTCGGCGGCCAGGTCAGCCACATTCCGACCACGCCGGAACTGCGAAAACTGCGCCAGGTGCTGTGCTACGACGGCTACCTGACGCCGCAAAACCCGTCTAACGGCCACCACTGCATCGGTGCCAGCTATCATCGCGGCCAGGCTGACGTGGCCTACAGCGAGGACGATCAGCAGCAAAACCGCCAGCGCCTGATCGACTGCTTCCCGGACGCGGCATGGGCGAAAGAGGTTGACGTGAGTGAGGGAGAAGCGCGCTGCGGCGTGCGCTGCGCCACGCGTGACCATCTGCCGATGGCGGGCAGCGTGCCGGACTATGACGCCACGCTCGAGGTCTACCAGAACCTCGCAGAAACCAGGGATAGCGCGGTCAGCGCGCCGGCTTATCCGGAACTGTATATGCTGGGCGGGCTGGGCTCGCGTGGGCTATGCACCGCACCGCTGCTGGCGGAAGTGCTGGCCGCACAGATGAGCGACGAGCCGATACCACTGGACAGAACGACGCTTGCGGGGATTAATCCGAACAGGCTGTGGGTGAGGAAGTTGCTGAAGGGGAAGAAGGTTAAGCAGGGTGCGGCCTGATGCCCTCACCCTACCCCTCTCCTGCTGGGAGAGGGAAAAATTATGATGTCAGGCTGGCTTTCTGGAACAAGGTTTCCCACATGCCGAGCACCAGGGACTGATCGCGCGGCGACAGCTCACCGGCCTGAATCGCCTTTTCCAGGCTGCGGGTCACTTCACCATGCACCGCTTCGGCAGAGTGATCGTCTCCTGCTTCCAGCTCGGCGACGGCCAGCGTCAGGTGACCGCGCAGATAACCGCTGGCGAACAGCTCGTCATCGCTGGCGTGTTCCACCATGTCATCAATTAGTGCCAGAATGCGTGATTCAAATTCTGCGATCATCTTCTTTCCTCAGTTAAATATCTTCCGGCCAGGGGAAGCATTCCGCCGTGATCTCCGGCGTGTGGTAATAGTCTTGTAACGCTTTGATAAAGCGCGCCGGACGTTCCGGGATGCCTTTCTCAAGATACTCCATCACCTGCGCGTGCACGCGGCGCTGAAAAACGATACGGTCAGGTTCGAAGTCGCCTTCAAGGTTGTCGCAGCTGACGTTGAACGGGTAACCCGCCGCCACGCAGAAAAGCCAGTCGAACGCCTGGGGCTTCACTTCCACATCTTCGAACTGGCCTTGCGTAGCCGCATCGCGGCCGTCCGGGCAGTACCAGTAGCCGAAGTCCACCAGCTCGCGGCGCGCTTTCCCCGCGATGCACCAGTGCGAAATCTCATGCAATCCGCTGGCGTAAAAGCCGTGCGCGAACACGATCCGGTTATACGGAACCTCTGCATCAGCAGGAAGATAGATCGGTTCATCGTCGCCTTTAATCAGACGGGTATTAAAATCGTCGGCAAAGCAGCCGTTAAAAATCTCAATAAGCTGTTCGTAGTTATGCGTACCGTTCATTAGTTCATCCCCAACCAGTGGAGGATCTCCTGTCCGTGGCTATCATAAAGAAGCTTGGCGCTCATCACCGCCGAGACCACGACGATCATCGGGCGGATCAGCTCCTGTCCCTTGCTTAACACCAGGCGCGAGCCCGCGCGCGCGCCTAAAAATTGTCCTGCCATCATTACGAATCCGGTTGCCCAGATAACCTTGCCGCCGATGATAAACAGCAGCAGGCCGCCAACGTTAGAGGTAGCGTTTAAAACCTTCGCGTGCGCCGTTGATTTCGCGAGGTTAAAACCGGCGAGCGTGACGAAGGCCAGCGCGTAAAACGAGCCCGCCCCCGGCCCGAAAAAGCCATCGTAAAAGCCGACGCAGCCCCCGGCAATCAGCGCAAACGGCAGGCCGTGCAGACGACGCTGTCGATCCTCTTCGCCAAGCCTTGGCATCAGCAGGAAGTACAGGCCAATGCAGATCACCAAAATCGGCAGGATCTGGCGCAGAATGTCTGACTGAACGTGCTGAACCAGCAGCGCACCGGAGGTGGAGCCGATAAAGGTCATCAGAATATTGAGCTTTTGGTCGGCGAGGTTAACCACCTTGCGGCGGATAAAGTAGAGCGACGCCGAGAGCGAACCGCCGCAGGCCTGCAGCTTATTGGTCGCCAGCGCCTGCGCCGGACTCATGCCTACCGCCAGCAGCGCCGGAACGGTCAGCAAACCGCCGCCGCCCGCCAGGGCATCGATAAAACCGGCTAACATCGCAACAAAAAACAGTGCCGCCAGCATCCACGGTGACACCATAAACAGATCGACGAAATTATCCATTACAGTACGTGCTCATCCAGTAGCGCCTGGCAGGAAGGCGGCAGCGGAGGCGGTGTCTTCTTCTCAGGCTTGGTGGTCCCAGGCTTGGCCGGCTCAAACCAGCTTTGCAGCTCATAACCGCAGCCATCGCCAGGCGGTGGAAGCGGCTGATCTTCACATTCGAGGCTGTTTGCCGGACAGCGCAGACGCACGTGCATATGCGCGCGATGCTGGAACCACGGGCGCACCTTGCGCAGCCAGTCGCGATCGGTTCCCGCATCCAGGCAAAGCTGCTGTTTAATCGCCGGATTGACGAAAATCCGCGTCACGTCGTTATCTTTGGCCGCCAGCTTAATCATCGCCGACACATCCTGTGACCAGAGCGAAGGCACTACGCTTTTGCCATCTCGCGCAACCAGGTCCAGCGCCTGCGGCTTCAGCAGCTGCGCCGAGCTCCATCGCGCTTTGGGCAGCTGCAGGAAGATATCCACGTCCAGTCCGGTCTGGTGGCTGGCGTGGCCGCCGTTGAAGCGGCCGCCGGCGGGCATGCCCATATCGCCTATCAGCATCGTGCCCAGCCCGAGGTTATGCACCTGATTCCCCAGGCGCTGGATAAACAGCACCAGATCGGGGTGGCCGAAATAGCGGCGCTGATCGGTGCGCATCACCTGATAGGTATCGGACTGCAGCGGAAGTTCCTGCGCTCCAACGATACAACCGTTCGAGAACGCACCAATTGACTGCGCGCTGCCCGCCACCGGATGGGTGATTTTTTGCCACGGCGTGGCGGCCAGGCTGGCTCCGCTGGCGAGCAGCGCCAGCAGGGCAATTGCGGTTTTTTTCATATTTACCAGCGTGGAATGGTGGTCGTCACGTCCGCATTCTGCGCGCGCTGGCGCAGGAAGTGATCCATCAGCACGATCGCCAGCATCGCTTCGGCGATCGGCACGGCGCGGATCCCCACGCAGGGATCGTGACGTCCTTTGGTGATCATCTCAACTTCTTCGCCATCGCGGTTAATGGTGTGGCCCGGTACGGTAATGCTGGACGTTGGCTTCAGCGCGATGTTCGCCATAATCTGCTGTCCGCTGCTGATGCCGCCCAGGATGCCGCCCGCGTGGTTGCTCTGGAAGCCCGCTTTCGTGATTTCGTCACGGTTCTGGCTGCCGCGAAGCTTAACCACGTCAAAACCGTCGCCGATTTCCACGCCCTTCACCGCGTTGATGCTCATCAGCGCGTGGGCAATATCCGCGTCGAGGCGGTCGAACACCGGCTCGCCCCAGCCAGCGGGCACACCGTCAGCGACCACGGTCACTTTCGCGCCGATGGAGTCGCCCTCTTTTTTCAGGCCGCGCATCAGTTCGTCCAGCGCGTCAATTTTGTCAGCATCCGCGCAGAAGAACGGATTTTGCTCAACCAGATCCCAGTCCCCGATCGCCAGCGGAATGTCGCCCATCTGGGTCAGACAGCCGCGAATGACGATGCCGAATTTTTGCTGCAGATATTTTTTGGCGATGGCCCCGGCCGCCACGCGCATCGCAGTTTCACGTGCCGAAGAGCGTCCGCCGCCGCGATAGTCGCGAAAACCGTACTTTTGTTCGTAGGTGTAGTCGGCGTGGCCCGGACGGAATACGTCTTTGATTGCGCCGTAATCCTGGGACCGCTGGTCGGTGTTTTCAATCAACAGGCCGATGCTGGTGCCGGTGGTGCGGCCTTCGAACACACCGGAGAGAATTTTAACCTGGTCCGGCTCGCGACGCTGCGTGGTGTAGCGAGAGGTGCCCGGGCGACGACGGTCAAGGTCGTGCTGTAAATCGGCTTCGGTTAGCTCGATGCCCGGCGGCACGCCGTCCACGATGCAACCCAGTGCCAGACCGTGCGACTCACCAAAGGTGGTCACGCGGAAGAGTTGTCCAATACTGTTTCCTGCCATCACGGCTCCGATGTCGTTATTTGTGTGTGAGCGTTGTGAAACGGGCCGAAGCCCGCTGGATTAGTCTTTATAAATGCTGAAGTGCTCGCGCGCGTCGAGAAGCTGTGCTTTGGTCAGCATAAAGACGCCGTCACCGCCGTTGTCAAACTCGAGCCAGGTGAACGGCACATCCGGATACTGCTCTATCAGATGTACCATGCTGTTACCCACTTCACAAATCAGAACGCCGTCGTCGGTCAGATAATCCGGCGCGCAGGCCAGGATGCGGCGGGTCAGCTTCAGGCCGTCAGATCCTGACGCCAGGCCCAGCTCCGGCTCGTGGCGATATTCGTTCGGCAGATCGGACATGTCTTCTGCATCGACGTACGGCGGGTTGGTCACGATCAGATCGTACTGCAGGGTCGGCAGGTCGCGGAAAAGATCGGAACGAATCGGCGTAACGTGATGGATCAGGCCGTGCTCTTCAATGTTGTGCTCGGTCACGGCCAGCGCGTCGGTGGAGATATCAACGGCATCGACTTCGGCATCCGGGAAGGCGTAAGCGCAGGCAATCGCAATACAGCCGCTGCCGGTACACATATCCAGAATGTGCTGCGGCTGATGGTTAATCAGCCCGTCAAAATGGTTGTTAATCAGCTCGCCAATAGGTGAACGCGGAACCAGCACGCGCTCATCAACGTAAAACTCATGGCCGCAGAACCAGGCTTTGTTGGTCAGATAGGCGACCGGGATACGCTCGTTCACGCGGCGGATCACGCGCTCAACGATGCGGTGCTTTTCGCTAGAGGTCAGGCGCGCGGTGCGCATGTCTTCCGGAATATCCAGGGGCAGGTAAAGAGACGGCAGCACCAGCTGAACGGCCTCGTCCCACGGGTTATCGGTACCGTGACCGTACCAGATATTGGCGGCGCTGAAGCGGCTAACCGACCAGCGCAACATGTCCTGTATGGTATGCAGCTCGTTTACTGCTTCATCGACAAATATTTTATCCACTTTTCCCTCCAGGGCATGCTCGCATAATTTTCGGCGGCTAGTTTGCCATGAAGACGGCGATAAATCAGCACTGACGCGTCCCGCTTGAGGTTAAAAAATGCATTTAGTCAGGTACACTATCGGAAATAAGAGATGAGACAGGCCAATGAAAAAGAAAACATCGCTTAACGAGGAGGATCAGGCTCTCTTCCGACAGCTGATGACGGGAACGCGTCAGCTTAAGCAGGACACCATTGTCCATCGCCCGATACGCAAAAAAGTCACCGAAGTGCCGGTCAAACGTCTGCTTCAGGAACAGGCTGATAACAGCCACTATTTTTCGGATGAATTTCAGCCGCTGCTCAACACCCAGGGCGCCGTTAAGTACGTGCGCGAAGACGTCAGCCATTTTGAGCTGAAGAAGCTGCGTCGTGGAGATTACTCGCCCGAGCTGTTTCTCGATCTGCACGGGTTAACGCAAATGCAGGCGAAGCAGGAGCTGGGGGCGTTAATTGCCGCCTGCCGTCGCGAACACGTCTTCTGCGCGTGCGTCATGCACGGGCACGGAAAACATATTCTTAAGCAGCAGACGCCGCTGTGGCTGGCTCAGCATCCACACGTGATGGCTTTCCATCAGGCACCGAAAGAGTACGGCGGAGATGCCGCATTGCTGGTGTTGATTGAGGTTGAGGAGTGGCAGCCGCCGGAGCTGCCCTGACAGAATGGCGGGAAGCAGCTTTGCACCCCGCCCTGTCACGCGTCACATCAGATAGCCTTCGCCATCTTCAGATTGCACGGGCTCATCTGCCAGTTGAAGACCCCTTTGCCAGATTCGTCGAGCGTGACGTTGGCAATGGCAGACGTCGTGAACATCGGCGGCGTTTCACCCGGGCACAGCTCGGAGACCAGGTAGCCAACCAGCGGCAGGTGGGAGATGACCAGTGCGGAAGCGACACCTTCATTGCACAGCGCCTGAAGATAAGCGCTGACAAGGCCGACATCACCGCATGGCGTCAGTTCTGGGAGCACATCTACGCTGCCGGGCAGGTTCATACATTCCCCTACCACATCCAGCGTCTGTTCTGCACGCAGGAACGGACTCACCAGAACGCGTTCGATATCCACTTTTTGGCCTTTGAGCCAGGTCGCCATCTGACGGGATTCGTCGCAGCCACAGACTGTCAAAGGACGTACTGAGTCACTGGCGGCATCGAGTGCCGCGTCGCCGTGACGCATGATAAAAACTTGCATATTGCACCGCTTTTGTTAACCAGAATCACCGGCGTTGACTACCCGCGATAACTGCTTCGAGGTAGAAAACCCGATGGCCGGGCATTGTGCCTGATCCATTCGGTGAATGAAACGCTGTTTTTTACCTCAATGGCGTAAGTATAGTCAATCTCTGTTTACAATTTCGCCAGAACAGGTTCATTCACCGAGGATTTACCCTTATTTGACTTCAGTTTACGACGTCAGTTTCCTTTGCAGGCCAAAATGTCTGGCCCTGCTCCGCTCTCTGCAACAATTCGTCACACGGCGTAAATCGCGGACCATACTGCGCGGCCAGACGTTGCAGAATAGCAACCACTTCACTCGCCCCCAGCGTATCCATATACCGGAACGGGCCGCCAAGAAACGGCGGAAAACCAATACCAAATACGGCACCGATGTCGCCATCGCGCGCGCTTCTGACAACCTGCTCACCAAAGCAGCGCGCCGCCTCGTTCAGCATCATCATCACGCAGCGTTCGGCGCACTGGACCGCGGAAAGTTTCCCCTGCCCGGCAACCGAAATAAGCCCATAAACCGAAGGGTCGACCTGTTTCTTGCTTTTACGCCCTTTTGCCGCGTAAAGATAGAAACCGCGGCCATTTTTTCTGCCTTTGCGATCGTCCTTCAAGATCGCAGAAACAATGTTTGCAGGCGGGCTAAAACGTTCGCCATAGGCTGACTCCAGCACAGGTATAATTTTAGTGCCGGTATCGATTCCCACCTCATCCAAAAGTTGGATGGGTCCTACCGGAAAGCCAAACTTCACCAGCGCGTCATCAACATGCTCGATCTTTTCCCCCTCCGTCAGCAGGCGCATCGCCTCATTGATATACGGCGCAAGAATACGGTTGACGTAAAACCCCGCCTTATCGGCGACGACAATCGGCGTTTTTCCCTGCTTTTTGGCGAGCTTCACGACCGTTGAGACGGTTTGCGGGCTGGTCTCGGCATGCGGAATGACCTCCACCAGCGGCATTTTCTCGACCGGACTGAAGAAGTGCAGCCCAATGACATTTTGCGGACGCGCGGCCTTAGCGGCGATATCGCCAATCGGCAACGACGAGGTATTAGAGGCAAAAATCGTGTGCAGCGCGCAGCGTGCCTCCACGTCCGCCACCATCTGCTGCTTGAGCGGCAGATCTTCAAAGACCGCCTCAATCACCAGATCGCGATGCGCAAAGCCGCTGTAGTCCGTCGTACCGGTAATCATCCCCAGCGTTTTATCACGCTCGCTGGCCTTGATATGGCGGCGCTTAACCTTTTGATCAAGGTTCTGCCAGCTGTACTGTAGCGCGTGGTTAATCCCTTTCGGATTGATGTCTTTTATACGTACCGGCAGCTTGCCTTTGCTGGCGGTGACAAATGCAATGCCGCCGCCCATCAGCCCGCCGCCCAGCACGCCGACGGACCGCAGCGGCGCTGGCTCGGCGTCGCTACCCGGATCTTTTTTCACCTCCGTGCTGGCAAAGAAAATATTGCGCAGCGCCTGCGACGCTGGCGTCATCGCCAGTTCGCCAAAGGCTTTCGCTTCCGCCGCATAGCCGCTGCTGCTGCCCTGCGCCAGGCCGGTTTCGATCGTGTCCAAAATTCGCTTCGCTGCGGGATAGTTGCCCTTGGTTTGGCGTTCGGTTTTCTTTCTCACCGCGCTGAAGAGCAGCGCGCGGCCAAGCGGACCGGCAAGAATGCGTTCCCGCACCGGAAGATGACGCTTCGCCTGACGCCCCTGCGATGCCCGTTCGACCGCCGCTTCAAGCAGAATAGAATGCGGCACGACCTCATCAACCAGCCCAACCTTCAGCGCCTGGCGCGCGCGCAGCTGCTTGCCGGTTAACATCATCTCCAGCGCCGTGCTTACGCCCACCAGGCGCGGCAGGCGCTGCGTCCCGCCGGAGCCAGGCAGCAGGCCGAGCTGCACTTCCGGCAGGCCCAGTACGGTTTTCGCATCATCCGTGCAGATTCGGCCGTGGCACGCCAGCGCCAGCTCAAGCCCTCCGCCAAGGCACGCGCCGTGGATCGCCGCAATGACCGGAATCGACAGGGCGTTAATTTCAGCCATTACCTGCTGACCCTGCCGGGCAAGATCTTCCGCCTCCTGAGCGCTTTGCGCACGGGCGATCATGTTGATATCCGCCCCGGCAATAAAGTTATCCGGCTTGGCGGAGATAAACACCAGCCCGCGAATCGCTTTATTCTCGCGGATCTGCTTTAGCATCGCGCGAACCTGAACGCCAAATTCGGCCTTCAGGGTATTCATTTTTTCATCCGGAATATCAATGGTAATAACCGCCACGTTATCGAGGCGAACCGTCAAATTAAATGCGGATTGCCGTTCCATTATTCAGCCTCCAGAACCATTGCTGCACCGAGCCCGCCCGCCGCACAGGCGGTGACAAGTCCAAATCCCCCGCCGCGGCGGCGTAATTCATGCAAAGTTTGCGTGATCATCCGCGCGCCCGTCGCGGCAAAAGGATGACCGTAGGCAATAGAGCCGCCCAGCACGTTGAATTTGCTCTGATCGACTTCGCCCGTGGCATGGGCGCGCCCCAGCACGTCTCTGGCAAAACGCTCGCTCGCCAGCAGTTGAAGGTTTGCCAGCGTTTGCGCGGCGAAGGCTTCGTGCATATCGATCAGGGTCAGATCGGCGAGCGTTAGCCCCGCGCGCTCCAGCGCCAGCGGGGTGGACCAGGCGGGACCGAGCAGCATGTCCTGCCAGACGTCGATCGCCGTGAAGGCATAGCTGCGCAGATAGCCCAGCGGCGAGATGCCCAGCTCTTTTGCACGCGATTCCGTCATCAGAATGACCGCCGCCGCGCCGTCCGTCAGCGGTGTGCTGTTGGCCGCCGTGACCGTCCCGTGCTTGCGGTCAAATGCCGGGCGCAGCTTCGCGTAATCTGCCAGCGTCGACGCGCCGCGAATGTTGTTGTCTTCGACAAGCGGCTCGCGGTAGGGAGGTATGTAGGCAGTCATCACCTCGTCGGCAAGCCGACCTTCGGACCAGGCCTTTGCGGCAAGCTGGTGTGAACGATGCGCCAGCGCATCCTGCTGCTCGCGGGTAATGCCGTAGGTTTTTGCCATCTGCTCTGCGGTGTCACCCATGCGCAGGCCGGTGGAATACTCGGCCACGGCGGGCGGAACGGGCATCAGGTCGCGCAGGCGTAAGCGGGAGAAAAGCTTAAGCTTTTGACCCGCGGTGCGCGCTTTGTTGGCGTCGACCAGGATCCGCGCCAGCTTTTTGCTTACGCCAATCGGCAGTACGGAAGAGGAGTCCGCCCCGCCCGCGATCCCGGCGCGAATCGTGCCCGCCATCAGGCTTTCCGCGACGTTGGCGACCGCCTGAAAGCTGGTGGCGCAGGCTCGGCTGACGCTGTAGGCGTCGGTGTGGACGTTCATCCCGGTACCCAGCACGATTTCACGCGCGATATTTGGCGCTTCGGGCATCTGAACGACCTGGCCGAAAACCAGCTGTTCAATCGCCTCCGGCGGTATTTCGCTGCGAGCCAGCATCTCCCCCACGACCATTTTGCCCAAATCGACGGCGGGTATGCCGTGAAAGGCCGTCGCCTGACGGGCGAACGGCGTACGCAATCCGCTGACAATGGCAATGCGGTCACCCTGTCGGGTGGTAAGCGGTAATGCCTGACTCATAACACTCCCCTGTAAAAAAATTCGCGTTAGCGCCAAAGTGGTCTGACCTGATAAATAGTCTTAACCATTTTTTTACATTGAGCCAATCGGGGAGACGAAAAAGTGGGAGCTAAGGCACAGAGAAGAAAAAGAAAATGCCCCCAGGTAAAAGCAAAACGGTAACCCGTAGGTTACCGTTTTTAGAGTTTGCACCCTCTCCCTGTGGGAGAGGCCGGGGTGAGGGCACCAGTCAGCAGAAATTAACGCAGGCCCAGCTGGAAAATCAGGGTTTCGGCTTCGCAGGCAAACACGAAGTCGATATCCAGCTTCACGCCGCCTTCCACTTCCGTGAAGGTGGACTTGATTTCGCACGGATCGGATTCCACGTCGCGCGCGCGCTGGGTCAGCGCGGCCAGCGTTTCGTCTGCCTCTGCACGGTTTGGGAAGACACGGCTGTAAGACGCGGTGCAATCGGTGTTGTCCATAATGGTACCAACATCCATACAGCAGCAAACCGGGGTTTCATCAGCACTGCATTTACTCATAGCTCAATTTCCTCTGTATTCGCGCCCTGCGCGAGATAAACACGATGCTGATATTTTACGCCCCGACGATAGCTCTCTCCAGCCGTTAATGGCGCAAAATCGGATAAGTGACCAATATCACACTAAAAAATGATCTAAAACAAAATTCGCCCTTTTGGATGAAGCGGTCTGGTCACAATTTTGCCAACCAGATCTCGTTTCAAGAAACATGTTTGAAAATATTAATAAACAAACTTGCAACATTCACGCTGGTCGGACCTATACTCACGCCACTGGTCTGATTTGTATGTAATACCGCAGACCCTACACTTCGCGCTCCTGTTACGGTATGTAACAATTATTGAATAAAAATAACTCAATGAGGTTATGGTCATGAGCCAGAAAACCCTGTTCAAAAAGACTGCGCTGGCAGTCGCAGTGGCAATCGTCTCAACGTCCGCCTGGTCCGCGGGCTTCCAGTTAAACGAATTTTCTTCCTCTGGCCTTGGCCGTGCGTATTCCGGGGAAGGTGCTATCGCTGATGACGCAGGTAACGCCAGTCGTAACCCTGCGCTGATCATGATGTTCGATCGCCCAACTTTCTCTGCGGGTGCCGTTTATATCGATCCTGATGTCAACATTTCAGGTAACTCGCCGTTCACGGGCGCGAGCCTGAAAGCAGACAACATTGCGCCAACCGCGTGGGTGCCAAACCTGCACTTCGTTGCGCCTATTAATGAACAGTTCGGTTGGGGCGCATCCGTCACCTCTAACTACGGTCTGGCAACCGAGTTTTCGGACAGCTACCCGGCTGGCGAATACGGCGGTAAAACCGATCTGACCACGCTGAACCTGAACCTGAGCGGCGCCTATCGTCTGAACGACAGCTGGAGCTTTGGTCTGGGCTTTGATGCGGTCTATGCCGATGCAAAAATCGAGCGTTATTCCGGCGAGCAAACTGCGGCCCTGCCGAAAAACAGTAATAAAATTGCCAGCCTCAAGGGCGACGAGTGGGGCTACGGCTGGAACGCCGGTATCCTCTATGAGCTGGATAAAAACAACCGCTGGGGTCTGACCTACCGTTCAGAAGTTAAAATCGACTTCGACGGCGATTACAAAAGCGGCATCCTGAGCCCGGTTAACGGCCTGGTTCCGGGCGCGGGCACCACTATCCCTTGGGGTACGTCTAACCAAACCGTTCCTGGCTCACTGTCGCTGCATCTGCCAGAAATGTGGGAAATCTCCGGTTATAACCGCGTTGCGCCACAGTGGGCGATCCACTATAGCCTGGCATACACCAGCTGGAGCCAGTTCCAGGAGTTGAAAGCTACCGGCAGCAACGGCCAGACGCTGTTCTATAAGGACGAGAGTTTCCACGATGCTTACCGCATCGCGCTGGGTACCACCTACTACATGGATAAAAACTGGACGTTCCGTACCGGTATCGCGTTTGACGACAGCCCGGTTCCGGCTGACAAACGCTCCATTTCTATCCCGGATCAGGATCGCTTCTGGTTAAGTGCGGGTACGACCTATGCCTTCAATGACGACGCGTCCATCGACGTAGGCGTGTCTTACATGCACGGTCAGAAAGTAACGTTCCAGGAAGGCCCATACGAATTCACGTCCGAAGGTAAAGCCTGGCTGTTCGGCACCAACTTCAACTACGCGTTCTAATCGCGGCGGGATCAAAAAAGGTGAGCATTGCTCACCTTTTTTATTTATTCCGAGTCGATATCTTTTAATTCGTTCTCGATGGCTTTGGCGTTCGGGTTCTCTTCCGGCTTCAGCTTGCCGCCGTTGGCAATGAAATCGTGGTTCTGGAAGTAGGCTTCACGCACCATGATATAAGGGTCGGACGACTGACGCAGCAGGCCGTCAGAATCAAGCAGCTGCGCGCGGGTTTCAATCCCTTCGACGGTCCATTTACCAATCGACAGCGGCCAGGTCAGCCAGGACAGCACCGGATAGAGCGTATCCACCATATCACCGCCGTCTTCACGCACCGTGAAGCTGCCATAGAACGGCAGCTGAACGTAAGGGCCGTAACCTACGCCATAATGCCCGAGCGTGCTGCCGAAGCGGTGCGGCTGCTCGCGCTGCAGTTTCGGGTTCGCCATGCCGGCCACGTCTATAAAGCCGCCCATCCCTAACAGGGAGTTCAGGAAGAAGCGCGTGAAATGCACCATCCCCTGGTACGGATCGCCCTGAAGGAAATAGTTTACCATCACCGCAGGCTCTTCCAGGTTGCTGGTGAAATTGCTTAACCCGTTACGCGCGGGCTGTGGAACGTAATCACGCCATGCAACCGCAACCGGGCGGACCACATACGGGTCCAGCACATTATAGTTGAAGTTGTACATTGAGCGGTTGAACCCTTCCAGAGGATCGGAACGTCCGGTTTGCTCACCAGAGCTTGCGCAGCCCACAAGCATCGTTGTGCCAAGCGCAAGCGCCGACAGCCGAAGTTTCATAAAAATCTCCCTGTTCAGTATGGCCATCGTCGATTGCCACCCGTAACGGAGCGTTTGCCGCTCCGTCTGAAATATGCAAGTGATTGTAACAGCACGCTTCAGGATGTCTATGAGCACAATGACGCTCAGCAACTAACGCCACCTAATCTCAGCATAGCCTGTCTTTTGAAATTCGTTTCGCGCGTAATTTTACAATGGCTCTCCGCGCGATGTGTCGCCTTTCTTGTCATTGCCGCCAATTTAAGAGCAACCCCACGGGATTTTCGCCGAAAGCCGCTACGCTTAAAAGAAAGTCCCCTTAGTCCGGAGCGGTTATGAAGGAAATCAGTGAAGATAAAATTAACGAACAAAATGAAGATGTACAGGTTGATAGCGAGGAGAACAGCCGCGGCGAAAAAATAGAGATGGATGAAGACCGACTCCCCTCCCGCGCGATGGCGATTCATGAACACATCCGACAGGACGGCGAGAAGGAGATGGAGCGCGACGCAATGGCGCTGCTGTGGTCAGCCATCGCAGCCGGGCTGTCCATGGGCGCATCGCTGCTGGCAAAAGGGATATTTCACGTTCAGCTTGAGGGAATACCCGGCGGCTTTCTGCTGGAAAATCTCGGTTACACCTTCGGCTTTATTATTGTGATTATGGCGCGCCAGCAGCTCTTTACCGAAAACACGGTCACCGCGGTACTGCCCGTGATGCAAAACCCGACGCTCGGAAACTTTGGTTTGCTGATGCGCCTGTGGAGCGTGGTATTGCTGGGTAACCTTATCGGCACGGGGATCGCGGCGTGGGCGTTTGAGTATATGCCGATATTTGACGAGCCCACCCGGGATGCGTTTGTGAAAATCGGCATGGACGTCATGAAAAATACGCCGTTAGAGATGTTCTCCAATGCCATTATCTCCGGCTGGATCATCGCAACGATGGTGTGGATGTTTCCGTCAGCCGGCAGCGCAAAAATCGTCGTGATTATTTTGATGACCTGGCTGATAGCCCTGGCAGACACCACGCACATCGTGGTCGGGACCGTGGAAATCCTTTATCTGGTCTTTAACGGTACGCTGCACTGGAGCGACTTCTTCTGGCCCTTTGCCCTGCCCACCCTAGCGGGCAACATCTGCGGCGGCACCTTTATCTTTGCCCTGCTGAGCCACGCGCAGATCCGCAACGACATGTCGAATAAACGCAAGGCTGAACTCAAGGCACAGGCTGAAAAGGAGAAATCCGCTGCTAAATCAGCGTAAATGGTGACTCTTTGAGCAGTCAGGCGGCGATACGCTTAACGCAAAGTGCAAATAGCGCTATACTCTTGCCGCCTCGTCCCCTTAGTTAAATGGATATAACGAGCCCCTCCTAAGGGCTAGTTGCAGGTTCGATTCCTGCAGGGGACACCATTTATCCGCATGATATTAACTGTCTGTTTTTACGCCAAATCTTCCAAAATTCCGATTTTCTTTCCCTTCACGGCTAACATCTTCAGGTAAATCAAGCCCCTCCACACCTGCCGCTTTTTTAATCAAAAACATCTGTTAGGACATAGCGTATAACGGTGCTACATTACGCCGCCCACCCAACGTCAGAAGTGGCCAGGCAACGCCGTAAAGTTCGGTAAAGCCTGCAACCATGACCTTGTCTTACGGTCTAAATGGCACGTTGTATCGCGAAAGTTGCGCTACTTTTACCGGCTTCATAAAGGTTTCCTTAATTTGTCTCAATCCACATTTAAGCGCGCTTTTCTGCATCCGCGCTACTGGTTTACATGGTTCGGCCTTGGCGTCCTTTGGCTGTTAGTGCAACTCCCTTATCCGGTGCTTCGTTTTCTGGGGTCTAAGCTGGGCAGTACCTCCCGCCACTTCCTTAAACGCCGCGAATCGATTGCCCGCAAGAATATTGAGCTTTGCTTCCCACACTATAATGAAGCACAGCGTGAAAAACTGATTTCTGAAAACTTCAAATCCATCGGTATGGCGCTGCTTGAGACCGGTATGGCCTGGTTTTGGCCTGACGAGCGCGTCCGCAAATGGTTTGACGTGGAAGGGCTAGACAACCTTAAGCGCGCGCAAATGCAAAATCGCGGCGTAATGGTAGTGGGCGTTCACTTTATGTCGCTCGAACTGGGCGGTCGCGTAATGGGCCTGTGTCAGCCGATGATGGCAACCTACCGGCCCCACAACAGCCCGGTGATGGAGTGGGTACAAACGCGTGGCCGCATGCGCTCCAACAAAGCCATGATCAGCCGCAACAACCTGCGCGGCATGGTGGGAGCCCTTAAGAAAGGTGAAGCCGTCTGGTTTGCGCCCGATCAGGACTACGGACGGAAAGGCAGCAGCTTCGCGCCGTTCTTCGCGGTTAAAGACGTAGCGACGACAAACGGCACCTTTGTCATCTCACGCCTGTCCAGCGCGACGATGTTAACCGTAACTATGGTCAGAAAGGCGGACAAGTCCGGCTACCGTCTGCATATTTCTCCGGAGATGGCAAACTACCCCGAAAATGAGTGCGAAGCCGCCGCCTTTATCAACCGGGTTATCGAGCAAGAGATCATGCGCGCGCCGGAGCAGTATCTGTGGATGCACCGCCGCTTCAAAACGCGCCCCGCGGGCGAAGCCTCTCTCTATATTTGATTTCGTTTTGAAGGTTAGTTTCTCCAGGAAACTAACCTTTTCAATCGCCTGTATTCACGCAGAATAATGATTTCTCTAACGTCGCTCAGTCGAAATTTATTGCACATTGAAATCAAACTGTCGCCGTTCCACGACACTCGTAAGTTACGGAAATTATTAAATAAAAACACTCTTGCCTACCCGTTTTTTTAAGCGTACATTAGCGCCGTCTGGCAACAGGAAAGTACAGAATTCTGGGCTGAGGTTAGCAATATGGCGGGCGTGCTTTATTCCCGACCAGGCGTAATTTCAACCCTCTTTACTCAGGTGGACTTAGTCAGTTAATGCGTACCGTAAGCTACGCGGAGTGATGAAACGTGAAATATTTCTTTATGGGCATTTCGGTCATCGTATTGGTTTGGGCCGGCACCTTTGCCCTGATGATCTAGCCGAGCAAATCGATAAAACAACAGGAGCCACTGGCTCCTGTTTGTTTGTCGGCTATGCCTCAGGCTGTTGCTCGGCAGCGCTTCGGGAGGCAAGCAGCCCGTCCGCTCTGAACATGCTCTTAATCCCCCTCACCGCCTGGCGAATGCGATCGCTGTTTTCAATCAGCGCAAAGCGCACGTGCGTGTCGCCGTAATCGCCAAAGCCAATCCCCGGAGAGACGCAAACCTTCGCGTCCTGTAGCAGCTTTTTGGCAAACTCCAGCGACCCCATTGCGGCATACGGTTCAGGGATCTTGGCCCAAACGTACATTGAGGCTTTCGGCATCTCTACCATCCAGCCCGCCTCATGAAGCCCTTTAACCAGCACGTCGCGACGGCGCTTATACTGTGCGGCAATGTCATGAACGCACTGCTGATCGCCTTCCAGCGCGGCGATAGCGGCCACCTGGAGCGGCGTAAAAGTGCCGTAATCGTGGTAGCTTTTGATACGCGCCAGCGCATTGACCAGGGTTTTATTCCCCACCATAAAACCAATGCGCCATCCGGCCATGTTGTAGCTTTTCGACAGCGTGAAAAACTCAACCGCGACGTCGCGCGCGCCCGGCACCTGCATGATGGACGGGGCTTTCCAGCCGTCATACACAATGTCCGCGTACGCCAAATCATGCACCACCAGCACATCGTAGCGCTTGGCCAGGGCTACCACTTTCTCGAAGAAATCGAGCTCAACGCACTGGGCCGTCGGGTTTGACGGGAAGCCGAGGATCATCATTTTCGGTTTCGGGTAGCTTTCGCGGATGGCACGCTCCAGCTCGTTGAAGAAGTCCACCCCTTCCACCAGCGGCACGGAGCGCACCTGCGCGCCCGCAATCACCGCGCCGTAGATATGAATGGGGTAGCTTGGGTTGGGCACCAGAACCGTGTCGCCGTGATCGAGGGTCGCCAGCATCAGGTGCGCCAGCCCCTCTTTCGAGCCTATGGTCACGATGGCTTCGCTTTCTGGATCGATATCGACCTGGTAACGGTCCTGATACCAGCGGGAGATAGCACGGCGCAAACGGGGAATGCCGCGAGACGTTGAGTAGCCATGCGTATCCGGACGCTGGGCAACCGTACAGAGTTTTTCAACGATGTGCGGCGGCGTGGGGCCGTCAGGGTTACCCATGCTGAAATCAATAATGTCTTCGCCGCGCCGGCGCGCAGCCATTTTCAGCTCAGCAGTGATATTAAAAACATAAGGGGGAAGACGATCGATACGCGTAAAACGGCGTTCAGGACTGAACTCAGCCATAGATTCCTCAGATTAACGTTAGCGCCCGGACCGTCCGAGCGACGCTGCCACCGATGCGGCATGTTTAGAAAGTAACCTGAATAAAAACCTGCTGTCGAGTGGTCCCGTTAAAAAAATTTATCGCATCAAAAAGAGGAAGTCACCTGACGTTAAAAAGGGTACGCTGTTCACGCATGCGCACTTTGATATCACATTTATTAACACACTGATATCTTTATACTTACCTACAATCACTCAACAGATAAAACCTGGGGAAAAATCAGCATCACACCTTCAATCCCCTTTGTAAATTATGGTTTTTCCTCATTTGATAAACCTGCTCGATAGCTGGTCATCCTGCGCCAGGTTTTTTATTATAGATTTTTCCCGCTTTACCAGGTTCACTCGTGCACGAAATTTTCAATATGCTTCTCGCCGTGTTTGACCGCGCGGCGCTCATGCTGATCTGCCTTTTCTTCCTTATCCGCATCCGCCTGTTTCGCGAGCTTCTGCATAAATCGGCCCATTCACCGAAGGAGCTGCTGGCCGTCACGGCGATCTTCTCGATGTTTGCCCTGTTCAGCACCTGGTCCGGCGTGCCGGTTGAGGGTTCGCTGGTGAATGTGCGAATTATCGCCGTGATGTCCGGCGGGATTTTATTTGGTCCGTGGGTTGGCATTATCACGGGGGTTATTGCCGGTACGCACCGCTATCTGATTGATATCGGCGGCGTGACCGCGGTTCCGTGCTTTATCACCAGCATTATTGCCGGGGTATTGTCCGGCTGGATTAGCCGCAAAATACCGAAAAAGCAGCACTGGCGGGCGGGGATTGCGGCGGGCATGCTTTGCGAAACGTTGACCATGATCCTGGTGGTGATCTGGGCCCCGACCACCGCGCTGGGCCTCGATATTGTGTCTAAAATCGGCATACCGATGATCCTGGGCAGCGTCTGCATCGGCTTTATCGTGCTGCTGGTGCAAAGCGTTGAGGGTGAAAAAGAGGCCAGCGCGGCGCGGCAGGCAAAGCTGGCGCTCGACATTGCCAATAAAACGCTGCCGCTGTTCCGCCACGTGAATGCCGAATCGCTGCGCCAGGTGTGCGATATCATTCGCCGCGACATTCACGCCGATGCCGTTGCCATCACTAACATTGACCACGTGCTGGCCTACGTCGGCGTTGGGGAACATAACTATCGCGACAACGATGACACCATCAGCCCGACGACTCGCCAGGCGATTAACTACGGGAAAATCATCATTAAAAACAATGATGAAGCGCACAGAACGCCAGAGATCCACTCCATGCTGGTGATCCCGCTGTGGGAGAAAGGCGTGGTGACGGGCACGCTGAAGATTTACTACTGCCACGCCCACCAGATCACCTCCTCGCTGCAGGAGATGGCTATCGGCCTGTCGCAGATTATCTCCACCCAGCTCGAAGTGTCGCGCGCGGAGCAGCTGCGCGAGATGGCAAATAAGGCAGAGCTGCGCGCGCTGCAAAGCAAAATAAATCCCCATTTCCTGTTCAACGCGCTGAACGCCATTTCCTCGTCCATTCGCCTGAATCCGGACACCGCCCGCCAGCTGATTTTCAATCTGTCGCGCTACCTGCGCTACAACATTGAGCTGAAGGACGACGAGCAGATCGACATCAAAAAAGAGCTCTACCAGATAAAGGATTACATCGCGATTGAGCAGGCCCGCTTTGGCGACAAGCTCACCGTTATTTACGATATCGATGAAGAGGTTAACTGCGTGATCCCGAGCCTTCTCATCCAGCCGCTGGTCGAAAACGCGATTGTCCACGGCATTCAGCCGTGCAAAGGCAAAGGCGTGGTCACCATTAGCGTCACCGAAAGCGGCAACGGCGTGCGCATCTCCGTGCGCGACACGGGGCACGGTATCGATCCTAAAGTGGTTGAACGGGTAGAATCAAACGAAATGCCGGGCAACAAAATTGGCCTGCTCAACGTGCATCACCGCGTTAAGCTGTTGTACGGCGACGGGCTGCATATTCGCCGCCTTCAGCCCGGCACCGAGATCGCCTTTTACGTTCCGAACGAACGCGCATCCGCGCTTGCGCCAACATCCCTGCTGCCTTAGGCCGGAGTAATCTATGAAAGTCATCATCGTGGAAGATGAAATTCTGGCTCAACAAGAGCTGAGCTGGCTTATCAAAACGCACAGCCAGATGGAGATTGTGGGCACGTTTGACGACGGGCTGGACGTGCTGAAGTTTCTCCAGCACAACCGGGTCGACGCCATTTTTCTGGATATTAACATCCCGTCCCTGGACGGCGTCCTGCTGGCGCAAAACATTAATCAGTTCGCCCATAAGCCGTTCATCGTTTTCGTCACCGCCTGGAAAGAGCATGCGGTTGAAGCGTTCGAGCTGGAGGCCTTTGACTACATTCTGAAGCCCTACCAGGAATCGCGCATCATCAGCATGCTGAAAAAGCTGGAGGCGGCCTGGCAGCAGCAGACGACGCAGGTGAGCGCCAGCCCGACGGCGCGGGAGAACGACACCATTAATCTGGTCAAAGACGAGCGGATCATCGTCACGCCCATTGACGACATTTACTACGCCGAAGCACACGAGAAAATGACGTTTGTCTATACGCGACGCGAATCGTACGTGATGGCGATGAACATTACCGAATTTTGCAGCAAGCTTCCCGCCGCGCACTTCTTCCGCTGCCACCGCTCGTTTTGCGTGAATTTGAACAAAATCCGCGAGATCGAACCCTGGTTTAACAACACCTACATTTTGCGCCTGAAGGATCTGGATTTTCAGGTGCCGGTAAGCCGCAGCAGGGTGAAAGAGTTCCGCCAGCTCATGCACCTGTAAGCAGCGCCCCTCCCCGACCGGAGAGGGGATATAACCTTAGAGTATTTGCCCCAGCACCTGGCGCAGATGCGCGCCAGCGCCGAGCAGCCCCGGGTTATCGTGCACGATCAGGTAAACGGGAATGTCCTGCACGTAGCTTCTGAAGCGCCCTTTATCTTCAAACCCGCCGCGGAACCCGGACGCTTTAAAGAACTCGAGGAAGCGCGGCACGATTCCGCCCGCAATATAAACGCCGCCGAAGGTGCCCAGGTTCAGCGCCAGGTTGCCGCCGAAGCGCCCCATGATGACGCAGAATAGCGACAGCGCGCGACGGCAGTCGGTGCAGCTATCCGCCAGCGCGCGCTCGGTCACGTCTTTTGGCTTGAGGTTTTCCGGCAGACGACCGTCTGATTTCACAATCGCGCGGTAGAGGTTCACCAGCCCTGGACCAGACAGCACGCGCTCGGCGGATACGTGGCCGATTTCGGCGCGCAGCTCCTCAAGGATAATGCCTTCTTCCTCGCTGTTTGGCGCGAAATCAACGTGACCGCCCTCGCCCGGCAGGCTGACCCAGCGCTTATCGACATGCACCAGATGCGCAACGCCAAGGCCCGTTCCCGCGCCGTAAACGGCAATCGGCTTGCCTTCAACCGGCGCGGTGCCGCCAAACTGCGTCAGATGCTCAGGTTTGAGCATCGGGATCGCCATCGATACCGCGGTGAAGTCGTTGATAATTTCCAGATGGGAAAAGCCGAGGTTTTTCTTCATTTCAGCAATGGAGAATGCCCATGTATGGTTGGTCATCGCCACCCAGTCGCCGGTGATTGGGCAGGCAATGGCGATACATCCGTCTTCAACGTCCAGCTTGTGCTCATCAAGATAGACGCGTACGACGGCCTCAAGGCTTGGATAATCTAGCCCGGAATAGGTTTTCGCCCGAGAAATTTCGCCTGTATCCACATCGCACAGGGCAAGACGCGCGTTTGTGCCGCCCACATCACCTACTAAAGCATACTTTGTCATTCTTCTACTGCTCCGCTAAAGTCAGAATAAATCTTTGGGACACTGTAAGTTCAAGGCGTGATAACAACAACGGCCGGAAGGTGAATGCCCCAGGATTATCGATCTTCGTCACAGAATAACTTTACCGTTTCAGCACCATTTGCACCATTTCTCTTAAGCTGAATATGCAAAGTACCGTCACGCGATTTTTACAAGGAAATCATCATGCTCCATCCGCGAGCCAGAAACATGCTGCTACTGGCCCCGCCCGCGCTGATTATCGGCGTAGCGTCCAGCCTGATTTTAATTATCGTGATGAAAGTGGCCGCCGTTCTGCAGTCGGTGCTGTGGAATACCCTTCCAACGCAGCTGGGCGTCTCGTTAGATTCTCCGGCGTGGACCATTCTGATGCTGACGCTGACCGGTCTCGCGGTTGGGCTTGTCATTCGATTCAGCCCAGGACACGCCGGTCCAGACCCGGCCCAGGAGCCGCTCATCGGCGAGGCCGTTGCGCCGTCCGCGCTGCCGGGCCTGCTGATTGCGTTAATCGTTGGCCTGGCCGGCGGCGTCAGCCTGGGGCCGGAACACCCGATCATGGCCGTCAATATCGCGCTGGCGGTCTATCTGGGCGGGCGGGCGTTCCCGCGCGTGGGGGCGCTGGACTGGACGATTCTGGCCTCTGCGGGCACCATTGGCGCGCTGTTCGGCACGCCGGTTGCAGCAGCGCTGATCTTCTCGCAAACCCTCGGCAGCAATAACGATATTCCACTGTGGGATCGCCTGTTTGCCCCGCTGATGGCCGCGGCCGCGGGGGCATTAACCACCAGCCTTTTCTTTCATCCTCACTTTTCGCTGCCCATCTCGCATTACGGACAAATGCAGATTGCGGATATTTTTAGCGGGGCAATCGTGGCGGCAATCGCTATCGCGCTGGGCATGGTTGCCGTGTGGTGCCTGCCGCGCCTGCATCGCCTGATGCATAAGCTCAAGCATCCGGTGCTCATGCTGGGCGTGGGCGGGTTCATGTTAGGCATTCTTGGCGCCATCGGCGGGCATATCACCCTGTTTAAGGGGCTCGATGAAATGCAGCAGATGGCCTTCAGCCAGGTCTTCACGGTTTCCGACTATATGCTGTTTGCGCTGATTAAGCTGGCCGCCGTGGTGGTCGCCGCGGCCTGCGGCTTCCGGGGCGGACGTATCTTCCCGGCAGTATTTATCGGCGTAGCGCTGGGGCTGATGCTGCACGAGCACGTGGAGGCCGTCCCTGCGGCAATTACCGTTTCCTGCTCTATTCTGGGGCTGGTTCTGGTGGTGACGCGCGACGCGTGGCTGAGCCTGTTTATGGCTGCGGCAGTGGTGCCTGATACCACGCTGATCCCACTGCTGTGCATCGTGATGTTGCCCGCCTGGCTCCTGCTGGCGGGCAAACCGATGATGATGGTTTCAGGGAAGGATAAGTAATCAGGCGTTATTGCGCGCTTCCAGCGCTTTGGTTATCGCCCCGAGCAGCGGCGGAATATCGGCTTTTGGCAGCATCACCTCTATCAGCGACAGCCGCTCGTGGTGCGCCACCTTTTCCAGCACCTCCGCCAGCTGCTCTGCCTCACTGACGCGCCAGCACTCGGCCTGCGGATCCAGGCTGAGCGCCTGCGGGATCTGCGTCCAGTTCCACAGCGCTATATCGTTATAACGCTGCTCCGCTCCGTGTATCGCGCGCTCAACCGTATACCCTTCGTTATTCAGCACCAGAATGATCGGGCGCTGTTTATCGCGCAGCATCGAGCCGAGCTCCTGAATAGTGAGCTGCGCCGCGCCGTCGCCCGTAAGCACGATCGTGCGGCGCTCCGGGCACGCCGTTTGCGCACCATAGGCCGCCGCCAGCGTGTAGCCAATCGATCCCCATAGGGGCTGCACGATAAAGTTCACGTCCGCTGGCAGGCGAAGATCGATAGCCCCAAAAGCCGAGGTACCCTGATCCGCAAGGATGATGTCGCCGGGACGAATAAACGTCTGCAGCGTGCTCCAGAAGCTTTCCTGGGTCAGCGTCCCGTCCGGCGTCGTCCACGAAACACCGGCCCGGGAGGAGGGTATAAACGTATCGTGAACATGCTGCTTGCACAGCTCTGCCAGCGTCTCAATGGCCTGGTACATCGGAATACCGGTAAACCAGACCTCCCCTACCCGTGCGGCATGGGGCTGCACTTCGATAGTTTGAGAAAGGCTCAGCTGATGGGTAAACCCGGCGGTTAGGGTATCGGTAAAGCGCGTTCCGATGCAGAGCACCGTATCAGCGCCTTCAATGGCCTCCCTGGCGGCGTCAACGCTGGCTGAACCGCTGTAGGTGCCGTAAAAACCCGGCTGGCGTTCGTTAAAAATGCCCTTGCCCATCAGCATGGTGGCGTGCGCCATCGGGGTCTCTTTCACCCACTTTTGCAGCGCGTGCTTTAGGCCGTGGCGAAGCACGAGAAAATCGGCCAGCAGCGCCGTGCGCGTGCCCGCAGCAAGCCGGGCCTGCGCGGCGTCGCGAAATGCCTGCAGGCACGCATTGTCAGCATGAGGGGGTTTGGCGGAGAGCGACGCGACGGGCGGCGTCGCGGGCTTTTTGGCAACGTCCGCGGGCAGCATCAGATAGCCGGGGCGTCGCTCACGCAGCATCGTCGTGAGCACCCGGTCGATTTCAAAGCAGGCGTTTTGCTCGGTCAGCACCGCCTGCGCCGCGGTAATGGGTTCACTCATATGGTAGAAATGGCGAAACTCCCCGTCGCCCAAGGTGTGGTGCAGTAACTCACCCCGCTGCTGCGCCGCCATGCCCGGCGCGCCAACGATGTGTAACACCGGCACATGCTCGGCGTAGCTTCCGGCAATACCGTTCATGGCGCTGAGCTCCCCCACGCCGAAGGTGGTGAGCAGGGCTGCAAAGCCTTTGCATCGGGCATAGCCATCGGCGGCGTAGGAGGCGTTAAGCTCGTTTGCACAGCCAACCCAGCAGATATCCGGGCTGTCGATAACGTGGTCGAGAAACTGCAGGTTGTAGTCGCCCGGCACGCCAAACAGATGATCGGCACCACAATCTCTGAGACGGTCCAGCAGGTAATCGGCGACGCAATAGGGGGTACGCATAACAGGTGTCCTTCTGACGTTGACCTCACCTTGAGTATTAGAGAAGCCCGAAAGGTGTCCAGAAAGAGTCAGCAGATGAGCATGGAAAGAATCATTTACAAAAAATTCACCATTTCATTACATGAGTGTAAGCGTATACACTTACTTTTCTTATTAGCGCCTGGGGGTATGAGAATGGGTTATCAGCCGGAAAAAAATCGTTATCAGACAATGCAGTATCGCCGCTGCGGGCAGAGCGGACTGAAGTTACCCGCCCTCTCTCTCGGTCTTTGGCACAATTTCGGCGATACCACGCTGGTCGAAAACAGCCGCCAGCTTTTACACCGCGCCTTCGATCTGGGCATCACACACTTTGATCTGGCTAACAATTATGGGCCTCCTCCGGGCTCGGCAGAACGTCATTTTGGCCGGATTTTGCAGGAAGATTTTTTACCCTGGCGCGACGAGCTGATTATTTCGACCAAAGCGGGCTACACCATGTGGGAGGGTCCTTACGGAGACTGGGGCTCGCGCAAGTATCTGATCGCAAGCCTCGACCAGAGCCTGAAGCGCATGGGCCTGGAATATGTTGATATCTTCTACCATCACCGTCCCGACCCGGAAACGCCGCTGCAGGAAACGATGAAGGCGCTGGACCACATCGTGCGCCAGGGCAAAGCGCTTTATGTTGGCTTGTCCAACTATCCCGCTGAACGGGCCAGGCAGGCTATCGATATTCTTAACGACCTCGGCACGCCATGCGTTATCCACCAGCCCAAATACTCTATGTTCGAACGCGCTCCGGAAGATGGGCTGCTGGATCTTCTGCAGGAAAAAGGAGTGGGCTGTATACCCTTCTCGCCGCTGGCGGGCGGCCAGTTGACCAACCGCTACCTTAACGGTATTCCCGCCGACTCGCGCGCGGCGAGCGGCAGCAAGTTCCTGAATCCCGACCAGCTGACCGACGAAAAGCTCGAGAAAGTTCGCCGTCTAAACGCCTTGGCCGAACGCCGCGGGCAGAAGCTGTCGCAGATGGCGCTGGCGTGGATCTTGCGCCATGATTCGGTGACGTCCGTGCTGATCGGTGCCAGTAAGGTTTCGCAAATCGACGATGCGGTAGGCATGCTTGAAAATCGCCACTTCACGCCCGACGAGCTGGCCTCCATCGACCACATTCTGCATAGCACAAATTAGCGCCATCTTTAGCAAAAAGTGCTCTCCACCATGAATTCGGAGTTAAGGCGATGAAACGTGGCTTTACCACCTCGTAATATTGCGTTAACAGGCCGGACAACGGCCCCGATCGTGAAGGAGAAGAGTATGTTCAGGTCACTGATTCTTGCAGCGGTATTACTGGCTGCGGCCCCGCTGGTCGCCAATGCGGGCGAAATCACCCTGTTGCCCTCGGTTAAACTTAGCATCGGCGATCGCGACGACTATGGCAGATACTGGGACGGCGGCTACTGGCGCGACCGCGACTACTGGCATCGCCATTATCAGTGGCGCGGCGATCGCTGGTGGAAACATGATAATGGCCGTCACCGCGGGTGGGATAACCGCAAAGCGTACGAGCGCGGCTATCGCGAAGGCTGGAACGACCGCGACGACCGCCGCGGCGGCTGGGGACGCGGAAAAGGTCATGGCCACGGCCATCACCACTAATAGCGAAAAGGAGCCTTCCAGCTCCTTTTTTCATTTACAGCCCCAGCGCGGTGCCGACCAGGAGCCACAGATTCAGCGCCACCACGATAAGGACGATGACCCATCCGGTACGCTTCACCAGCGTGGAATTGACCAGCTCGCCCATCAGCGATTTGTCGCTGGTGAAAATCAGCAGCGGCACCAGCGCAAGCGCAATACCAAAACTCAGCAGCACCTGGCTCATCACCAGAATGCGCGTGGGATCGAGCCCCATCAAAATCACGATGAAGGACGGCAGCATCGTCACGGCCCGGCGCACCCACAGCGGAATGTGGAAGCGCACAAACCCCTGCATCACCACCTGCCCTGCCAGCGTCCCGACAACCGTCGAAGAGAGGCCGGCAGCCACCAGGCTCAGGCCAAAAATTGTCGCGGCGGCATGGCTCAGCAACGGTTCCAGAGTCAGATAGGCCTGATCGAGATCGGCAACCCCGGTATGCCCATTAAAGTGGAAAGCAGCCGCCGCGGTGGCCATCATCGCCAGGTTAACAAAGCCAGCGATGGTCATGGCGATCGCCACATCCCATTTCGTTGCTGAATAGCGCTCTTTTCGCGTCCCGCCGTGAAGATCCTGCGTTAAGGAAGAGTGCAGGTAGATAACGTGCGGCATGATGGTCGCGCCCAGCACGCCCGCGGCGAGAAACACCGCTTCGGACGTTGGCAGGCTCGGAATGACCATCCCTTTACCCAGCTGAACCATATTCGGCTGGGAGAAAACCAGCTCAACAATATAGGCAGCAGCGACAAACAGCAGCAGCCCGCCGATGACTTTTTCCAGCGGTTTTTGCCCACGGCGCTGAAGCATCAGGATCAGGAACGTGGCAATCCCGGTAAGGACCGCCCCCTGCAGCAAGGAGACGCCGAGGATCAGCTTGAAGCCGATTGCCGCACCGATAAATTCCGCCAGGTCGGTCGCCATGGCGATAATTTCGGCCTGCACCCAGTACAGCCACACCGCCGGACGCGGATAATGATCGCGGATCTGCTCCGCCAGGTTTTTACCGGTCGCGATACCGAGCTTGGCAGACAGCATTTGGATCAGCATTGCCATCAGGTTAGCCCAGACCACCACCCACAGCAGCTGATAGCCGAAGCTGGCCCCGGCCTGAATGTTGGTCGCAAAATTACCCGGATCGATATAGCCAATCGCGGCAATGAAAGCGGGACCCATTAATGCGAACCGCAGCTTCCGGGCGGCTCTGCCGCTGCTACCCTCTACGCGACTGTTTGTCATGTCTGCCTCTGGAAATATAGCCTTTGCTATGTTTCATGCTATCAAAATGAGAATGATTATCAAGTTCATTTAAGCGGTTAAAAATGATTTCTCTGATAGCCAGGAACAATAGAAGGGCAGGTGGAGCAACATCACAGAATGTGAAAATGCGCAGTTATTTGTGAAGGGTAGCACACAAACTTAACTTTTCACTCATTTACCTAACATAACAAAAATGTATTGTTGATCACTATTTTTGAGACTCGTCACAGGACGTAACTATAGTGTGGTCTTGATCTCGTTTTCTTTGCGCTTGTTACATAGAATGTGCACGGAAATTAAACCTGCCTCATATTTGGAGCAAATATGGACCGCGTCCTTCACTTTGTCCTGGCACTTGTTGTCGTTACTGCGCTTGCGCTGCTGGTCAGTCATGACCGGAAAAAAATCCGCATTCGCTATGTTATTCAGCTTCTGGTTATCGAAGTTTTACTCGCGTGGTTCTTCCTGAACTCCAACGTGGGCCTCGGCTTCGTTAAAGGCTTCTCCGAAATGTTCGAAAAACTGCTCGGATTTGCCAACGAAGGAACCAATTTCGTCTTCGGTAATATGAACGATCAGGGTCTGGCGTTCTTCTTCCTGAAGGTCCTGTGCCCTATCGTCTTTATCTCTGCGCTGATCGGTATTCTCCAGCACATCCGTATTTTGCCGATTGTTATTCGCGCCATTGGTACCGTACTTTCCAAAGTTAACGGCATGGGCAAGCTGGAATCTTTTAACGCCGTCAGCTCCCTGATTCTGGGCCAGTCTGAAAACTTCATCGCGTATAAAGATATCCTCGGCAAAATGTCCCGCAACCGCATGTACACCATGGCGGCCACGGCAATGTCTACCGTATCGATGTCTATCGTGGGCGCGTACATGACCATGCTGGACCCAAAATACGTGGTTGCCGCGCTGGTACTGAACATGTTCAGCACCTTTATCGTTCTGTCTATTATCAACCCGTACCGCGTAGATGAAGGCGAAGAGAACCTGCAGATGGCGAATCTGCATGAAGGTCAAAGCTTCTTCGAAATGCTGGGTGAATATATTCTGGCAGGCTTTAAGGTGGCGATTATCGTTGCCGCCATGTTGATCGGGTTTATCGCACTGATTTCCGCTCTGAACGCCCTGTTCGCTGCGGTGCTGGGTATCTCCTTCCAGGGGATCCTGGGCTACATCTTCTACCCTGTTGCGTGGGTGATGGGTGTCCCGGCCAGCGAAGCGCTGCAGGTGGGCAGTATCATGGCGACCAAACTGGTCTCTAACGAATTTGTTGCGATGATGGATCTGCAGAAGATTGCCAGCACGCTCTCCCCGCGCGCGGAAGGCATCCTGTCCGTATTCCTGGTCTCCTTCGCGAACTTCTCCTCCATCGGCATTATTGCCGGTGCGATCAAAGGGCTGAACGAAGAACAGGGTAACGTTGTTTCTCGCTTCGGCCTGAAGCTGGTTTACGGTTCAACGCTGGTTAGCGTGCTGTCTGCTTCTATCGCAGCGCTGGTTCTGTAATTCGGATCGCATAATTGAAAACCGGGAGCAGTGGCTCCCGGTTTTTTTATGCATGCAGTTCAGCAAGCGGTGAGGGTTTACCTATCAGATAGCCCTGAAGATAGTCCACGCCAAAACGCAGCAGCATCTCGCGCTGCTCCTCCGTTTCCACGTACTCCGCAACCACGCACAGCGACTTTGTTTTTGCCAGATTACAAATGGACTGCACAATCATTGCATCCATGCTGTCGGTGCAAATATCCTTCACGAAGCAGCCGTCAATCTTGATGATGTCAGCATGCAGGCGCTTAAGCCGCTCATAGTTGGCATAACCGGTGCCAAAATCATCAATGGCGATGCGGAATCCGTAGTCCCGGAGCTGCTGAATGTTGTTGATGCTCGTTCCAGAGTTAGAAAATGCCTGCTCTTCGGTGATCTCAATGACCACTGTGCCCGGTGCTACGCCATATCGCTCAAAGAGCTGAATAATTTCGGTTGCCGTGTCTTTCAGCATCAGCGTAAACGGCATCAGGTTGACGGAAAAACGGGTGTCAGCATGGGGGTGCGGATGATCGCGAAGCCATTCCAGCAGCTTTTCGACCACGCTTAAATCGAACCGATGGCTTAGGTTAAACTGGGCGATCAGAGGAATAAAGCGGTCGGGCGTGATAATTTCCCCATCGCTTTCAAGGCGGGCCAAAATTTCATAATAGCCCTTCCCTTCCGCGTTACGGATAGGCTGCGCGTAAAGCCGTAATCCACCCTCATCCAGCGACCGCTTTACGCGGCTCAGCATCAGCACACGATCGGTGGTTTGGCCTGACACCGTCTCGAGACTGTTTGTTAACCCCAGCGCGTTATGGGTGGTACAGGCTTGTTCAGACAGCCAGCTCAGCTGTCCCAGCGTGTGGTGAAGGTTTTCACCGTTTTCAACCTCTCCCCACGCTGCGCCAAACTCAATATCCAGCGGCGCTTTGTTCCATACGATCTTACGACTGTTTAAATAGTCAACCATATGCTGTAACCGCTCTGCGGTCTCAGGGCCCAACAGCACCACGACGAGCTCGCTACCGGGAAGCTGAAAAAGCTTTTCATCTTTTTGCAGGAAAGGCTGCAGTGAGGTGGTGATCATTCGCTTGCAGTGAACGCGCATGAGAATGCCGTAATGGCGGCTCAGAAACTCCAGGTTATCCATGCGCAAACAGCACACTTTGGCCGTGGGATGCTCCAGCAGGAAATCCTCCAGCGCGCGAATATTGGGAAGCCCCGTCAGCGGGTCAGTAAGCGCCCTTTCCTGCCATCCTTGCTTCATCCACTCACTGCGGCGATAGATCTTCGACATATAAAGCAGACAGATAGCGAAGGAGATAAGCACTGACAGGATGAATGCGAGGGTATAACCCGACTCCACGCCGCTGAGGAAATTGTTGTTATAGGTTAACAGTAAAAACGCCGATGCTGCCCACAGAAGGGAGATGAGCGCATAGCTCATACGACTGATCCCAAGCGTGAACAGGATGAAGATGAGCGGCATTAAATAACCGGCAATAATCGTTGACCTGAAGGGAACGCATAAAATCGCCACCAGGATGACCAGAAGCATGAGCCATCCTAATATAAAAAAGGGTTTCTTGTTGAAAATGAAAGGCTTCAGGCTCCGCAGCCAAAAGGTTCTGGCATAGCGGGGATTCACAATCATTCTTAGTGGGTAATAGAATATCATCGTGAAAATCAGTGCAGCACAGATTAGACTTTGAATATCTACTACATTATATATAGCCGTACCTTCACCAAAGAATGTCGAAAGCGAAACAGGGAAATCGAATAAATAGCCGGCAAGATACATTGAAAGCTTGATGCCGAACGGCACCATGAAACCCAGCCAGAAAATACGGATGCCAATGTACTTATTAGGCACGCTGTGCCGCCAGCGCCTGCCAATCAGCACGCGGGCAACGCCACACATCGCGAAGACCGCGAAAGTCTGGCACATGAGCATGACGACATGCTGTAAAAGAGTTAACTGGAAATAATAAACATTAGTAATAATGAAACTTAGCAAAACAGGAATAATTGCCCGGCGGCCAAACAATAACATCATGGCCAGCATCACGCTCAAGGGCAACCATGCAAGATAGACCTCATTACCATTTACGATTGCGCGCGGTGAAATATAACGTGAAAAAGGAACCGCAAACATGCATAACAGCAGGGCAATTATAAATACTTTTACATTATTACCATATTTTCTTTTCATTAAGATTAATAATCTATTAACTCATTTAAATCATTGACGTCAAGGATAATAAGTTCATTATTTGCGCGAAGCAAGTTGAAGTCCAGAAAGAGATCGTTTTATTGATTTGAGTTTATGAAGAGTATAGAAAAAAAACGGTTCAATAACAAAAAGTGTTGAAGGATGTAACAGCGACATAAAAAAAACCCCCGTCTTTCGACGAGGGTTTAAATTTTGGTGGAGCTAAGCGGGATCGAACCGCTGACCTCCTGCATGCCATGCAGGCGCTCTCCCAGCTGAGCTATAGCCCCACATGTTACTTTACACACCGCACTCTGTTGGGTTCAGAGTTTGGTGGAGCTAAGCGGGATCGAACCGCTGACCTCCTGCATGCCATGCAGGCGCTCTCCCAGCTGAGCTATAGCCCCGTCGTAAAGCTGTCATGTTGACGGGCGGCATAATATGAATTCCGCCGCTGAGTGTCAACGGCAAAATCAACGCCAGCCGCTCAACCGCCGAAAATTCATGCAAATGAATCACTTTGCGAGGGTGCTCGCAGTCAGGAGTTAAGCCTGTCACGTTTTCATGTAAAACGGTGCTATAAAATGAACCACTAATTAACCACACGAAGACTCAGGAAATGGCATGATCAAGGAACGAATGACACCAGAAGAGTTAGCCCTGCTCACTGGCTATAGCCGCCAAACCATCAATAAATGGGTCCGAAAAGAGGGTTGGATCACGTCGCCCAAGCCCGGCGTTCAGGGGGGTAAAGCGCGCCTGGTGCATGTGAATGCAAAGGTAAGAGAATTTATCTGCAGCGCACGCAGGGCGACAGAATCTCCAGATATGCCTGAAGGTGCTTATCAAGACGGCACGCTTCATACTTTGCTTCTGACGCTGGCCAATGAAATGACGCCGGATGAGCAAAAGCAAATGACATCTCTGCTGCTGCGGGAAGGGATAACCGGATTGTTACAACGCTTAGACATACGCGACCAGAACTGATATGAACAGATTACGCAGCAAAATGACCACAGAAGAGCTGGCGGAAAGTTTAGGTGTAACCAAGCAAACCGTTAACCGCTGGATACGCCAGCAGAAATGGAAAACCGAAAAGATTAATGGCGTGAAAGGCGGGCGCGCACGTTGGATTCATCTTGATGCGCGGGTAAAGAAACACATCATGAGCCTTCCCGCCGTACGTAATCGCCAGGCGGTTTACCAGCTGGCAGAAACGCCGTCTTTATACGGAGAGCAGGCGTCCCCTTCCCTGCTTACGCAAATTATTGATGCGCTGGAAATCATGACGCCTGCAGAACAGGAGCGCCTCCATGTCCTGCTGACCCGCGAGGGCATTCGGGGCTTTCTTTCGCGTCTCGGCATCGCTGAATTAGACGCATAAAAAAACGGCAGGTTTTTCCCCTGCCGTTTTGCCATCTCAAGCTTGATTACTGCTGGCTTTCACGCTGGGCAATAAAATCCAGTGCCTTATTGATACGCGCCACGCTGCGGGATTTACCGATTGCATGAACGGTAACATCCAGCGCTGGAGACTGACCTGCACCGGTAACGGCAACGCGCAGCGGCATGCCCACTTTACCCATGCCAACCTCCAGTTCATCTGCGGTAGCCTGAATAGCGTGATGCACATTTTCTGCGGTCCACTCCGTCAGAGCAGCCAGCTTGTCGCGAACCACTTCCAGCGGCTGACGCGCTACCGGACGCAGATGTTTTTTCGCCGCATCGGCATCGAACTCTTCAAACTCCTCATAGAAGTAGCGGCAGCTATCGGCAATCTCTTTCAACGTTTTGCAACGCTCGCCTAGCAGTTTCACCAAATCCGCCAGTTCAGGACCGGTGCGCGTATCAATGTTTGCCTGCTCAATGTGCCACTGCAGATAGGTTGCCACGTATTCTGGCGGCATGGTGTTGATGTAATGGTGGTTCAGCCACTGCAGTTTTTCGGTGTTAAACGCACTGGCTGATTTGCTTACAGAGCTCAGAGAGAACAGCGCGATCATCTCTTCCCGGCTGAAGATTTCCTGATCTCCATGAGCCCAGCCCAAACGTACTAGGTAGTTCAGCAGCGCTTCAGGCAGATAGCCATCGTCGCGGTACTGCATCACGCTCACCGCGCCGTGGCGCTTAGACAGCTTTTTGCCGTCATCGCCGTTGATCATGGAAACGTGCGCGTAAACAGGCACTGGCGCATTCAGCGCTTTCAGGATGTTAATTTGACGCGGCGTGTTATTGATATGGTCTTCGCCACGCACAACGTGGGTGATTTCCATATCCCAGTCATCCACGACAACGCAGAAGTTATAGGTCGGGGAACCGTCGGTACGGCGGATGATCAGGTCATCCAGCTCCTGGTTGCTGAATTCGATCGGGCCGCGGATCTGGTCATCAAAGATAACGGAGCCGTCCTGCGGGTTGGCAAAACGCACAACGCAAGGCTCGTCCGCCGCGTGTTCGCTGTGATCGTGTCGGCAGCGGCCGTCATAGCGCGGCTTTTCACCGTTTGCCATCTGCTCTTCACGCAGCGCATCCAGACGCTCTTTCGAGCAGTAGCATTTATAGGCCGTACCCGCTACCAGCATGTCGTCGATGACGGCGTTGTAGCGGTCAAAACGTTTGGTCTGGAAGTACGGGCCTTCATCCCACTCCAGATTCAGCCAGTTCATACCATCCATAATGGCTTCGATTGCTTCCGGCGTGGAGCGCTCAAGATCGGTATCTTCGATGCGCAGCACGAACTCACCTTTATTATGACGAGCAAAAAGCCAGGAATAGAGAGCAGTACGTGCTCCACCAACGTGCAGATAGCCTGTCGGGCTGGGCGCGAAGCGAGTTTTGATTTTCATGAAATGGCCTTACGTTATACAGATGCCGCTCACCGGCAAATCCGGGGGAAAAAACAATGGGCAATATTCTATCACCGTGCGGCGATTCCTCAATGTTGTTCCCTTTATCAGGAAAGAGTTTACTAAATTTGTTTAGAAATCATGCGCGACAGCCCATTCCGCGATCGTTTTGTTTAATTTTACGACGAACGAATAAAAACTTTAGAAAATGCGTTGACTCATTTTCAACTCTCCCTATAATGCGACTCCACACAGCGGGGGTGATTAGCTCAGTTGGTAGAGCATCTCCTTTACACGGAGGGGGTCGGCGGTTCGAGCCCGTCATCACCCACCATCTACTTCGGTAGGCTCGCAGTGTAGATAAGAATTGAGATTGGGCGATTAGCTCAGTTGGTAGAGCATCTCCTTTACACGGAGGGGGTCGGCGGTTCGAGCCCGTCATCGCCCACCATTCTCACCTTATCAAAAGCAGTTCCGAAATGGGCGATTAGCTCAGTTGGTAGAGCATCTCCTTTACACGGAGGGGGTCGGCGGTTCGAGCCCGTCATCGCCCACCATTTCGGGTCGTTAGCTCAGTTGGTAGAGCAGTTGACTTTTAATCAATTGGTCGCAGGTTCGAATCCTGCACGACCCACCAATGTAAAAAAGCGCCCTAAAGGCGCTTTTTTGCTATCTGCAATAAAATTAGTGATTCGAACTTCTCCCCCACACTCCTTTTCATTACTCAAGCTAATTCCCGATCTGCCGATACCTCTGTTTTACGGCAAAAGGAAATCGCATGACTACCATTCAGGCTTCAACCACCCAAATTCAAACCGGCGGCAGTGGCGCCAGCAGCGGCAACGATATCCCGTCGCAGATTAGCCGCATCATGGCGAAAATCACAAAGCTCACGCAGCAGCTAAAAGAGCTGGTGAATAGCCCCATCAGCGTTGATGAAAAGAAAAAACAGCAGGAGTTAATCCAGACGCAGCTCAAAGTGCTGCAGGCACAGCTGGCGCAGCTTCAGCGCCAGCAGGCCGAGGAAGCGCAGAAAAAGCAGGATCAGAAGCAGGGTAAAATTGAGGGCGTGAATATGCCCTCTGACGATCGTCAGGTTGACGTCTATATCTAACGATCAAACGCATTAAACAACGGGTCGCGTATGCGGGCTTCGGTAAGCCTCTGAGCCTGGATACGCACCACGTCCCAGATTGCCTGCGCCGCGCCCGATAGCGAACGGTTTTTACGTCGCACCAGCATCAGCTTTCTCTCAATAGCGGGAGTAAAACGCTTCACCGTCAGGTGACTTCCCTGCGGCAGCGGTAACGCCAGCGCCGGCAATACGCTGATACCAATACCCGCCTCCACCATCGGAAAGAGGGTCGCCGGATGGCCAATCTCCTGCACAATCTGGGCGCTGATATTCTGCGCGGCAAGCGCGGCGTCAATCAGCGGACGGCTGCCCGACGCATAGTCCTGCAGCACAAGATTCATTCCCTGCAGCGCCTGCCACGGTACCTCCGCAAGCGCCGCCAGCGGGTCGTCCTCACGACATAGCAGCAAAAACGGCTCTGAAAGCACGATCTCGCTCGCCAGATCGCTGACCGGTCCCGGATCGATAACAATACCGAAATCCACATCGCCCTGGCGAATACTCTCCAGTACCCACTGCTGCGGCCGGTCGTGCAGGACGAAATCGATCTCCGGAAAACGATGGTTGCTTTCAGCAATGCACTGTGGAATGAGGTGCGCGGAAATCGTCTGGCTGGCCGCCACGCGCACGGTGCCGGAAAGCTGTTGCCCAATACGCCCCACGTCCCGCAGGGTGATATGTAGTTCATCAAGCAGTCTTTCAAGCCGCGCAGCCAGCTGCTGGCCCGCCTCGGTGAGCGCCACTTCGCGCGTGGTGCGGTCAAGGAGCCTCACGCCCGTCTGGTTTTCCAGCTCTTTAACGCTGTGGCTGACGGCCGACTGGCTCAGACCGATCATCTCCCCTGCCCGGCTAAAGCTGCGGGCATGGGCGACGGTGACAAAAATTCGAAGCTGGCGTAGCGAGTAATTCATCTGTTTAATTCATGAATGAATGCAATAAATCAATTTTATTTCTCAAACGTAAGAAAGCACAATAGCGATATCTGATTTCAGGAGTCATTATGAAACTCTTTCGCATCCTTGATCCTTTTACGCTCACGCTCATCGTCACCGTTCTGCTGGCCTCTTTCTTCCCAGCCCAGGGCGGTTTTGTACCGTTTTTTGAGGGGCTGACCACGGCGGCTATCGCGCTGCTGTTCTTTATGCATGGCGCAAAGCTCTCGCGAGAGGCCATCATTGCGGGCGGTAGCCACTGGCGGCTTCACCTGTGGGTGATGTGCAGTACATTCATTCTTTTCCCAACGCTCGGCGTGCTGTTCGCCTGGTGGGCACCGGTCAACGTCGATCGGACGCTTTATGATGGTTTCCTGTATCTGTGCATTTTGCCCGCGACCGTGCAGTCTGCGATTGCATTCACGTCGCTGGCGGGAGGAAACGTCGCGGCGGCCGTCTGCTCTGCCTCGGCGTCCAGCCTGCTCGGGATATTCGTCTCACCGCTGCTGGTCGGGATGCTGATGAATATGCACGGCGCGGAAGGCAGCCTGGAACAGGTGGGGAAAATCTGTCTGCAGCTGCTGCTGCCGTTTGTGCTGGGGCATCTCTCGCGTCCGTGGACCGGCGCGTTTGTGGCTAAACACAAGAAATGGATCTCGAAAACCGACCAGACGTCGATTCTGCTGGTCGTTTATTCCGCATTCAGCGAGGCGGTGGTCAACGGCATATGGCATAAGGTAGGCGCAGGCTCGCTGCTGTTCATCGTGGTGGTCAGCATTGTCCTGCTGGCGATCGTGATTGCCGTTAACGTGTTTGTGGCGCGCAAATGCGGCTTTAACAAAGCCGACGAAATTACGATTGTGTTCTGCGGGTCGAAGAAAAGCCTGGCGAACGGCATCCCGATGGCCAACATTCTGTTCCCGACGTCGGTGATAGGCATGATGGTGCTGCCGCTGATGATTTTCCATCAGATCCAGCTAATGGTGTGCGCCGTGCTGGCGCGTCGCTACAAAGCGCAGACGGAAAAGCGGGCGCAGGAAGAGACCCGCGCCGCAAAAGTCTAAGGGCGTTTCAGGGGCTGAACCAGCTGGGTCAGCCCTTCTGTTTTGATCAATAGCGTAATTGCCATCAGCTCGCCAAGCCGCCCGGCGGGAAATTCATCCTTTCGGGCGAACCACAGCAGATACTCCTCCGGCAGATCGATCAGCCTGCGGCCTTTGTACTTACCGAAGGGCATTTCCGTGTTGGCAATTGCAACAAGCTGTTCTTTTTCCACGTTAATCCCCCAGCAGGCGCAGCATTTCCGCTTCGTCAATAACCTCAATGCCCAGCTCCTGCGCTTTAGCCAGCTTGGAGCCCGCCGCTTCACCGGCAATCACCAGGTCAGTTTTCTTCGACACGCTTCCCGCCACCTTAGCGCCTAGCGCCACCAGACGCGCCTTCGCATCATCTCGTGAAAGCTGGCTCAGGCTGCCGGTCAGCACCACCGTTTTACCCGCAAACGGGCTGTCGATCTCTTCGGCGTTCACCACAACCGGCGCAGGCCATTTGACACCTTCAGCCAGGAGCTGGCCGATGACCTCGCGGTTGCTCTCTTCCGCAAAGAAGTTAAAAACGTGCGTAGCGACCACAATGCCCACGTCCGGGACTTTCTGCAGCTCGTCGATGCTCGCTTTCTCAAGCGCCTCCAGCGAGCCAAAGTAAGCAGCTAAACCTGCCGCCGTCGCTTCCCCGACTTCACGAATGCCCAGCGCATAGAGGAAACGGGCAAAGGTGGTTTCTTTGGCCACCTCCAGCGCGTTCACCACGTTTTGCGCCGACTTCGGCCCCATGCGGTCAAGGCCCGTGAGCTTACCTGCCGTCAGCCTGAACAAATCCGCTGGCGTGTGTACGTACTCTTTCTCGACCAGCTGATCGATAATTTTGTCCCCCATGCCGTCAACGTCCATGGCGCGGCGGGAAACGAAGTGCTTAAGCGACTCTTTACGCTGCGCACCGCAGATTAAGCCGCCCGTACAGCGGGTCACCGCTTCACCTTCAACACGCTCAACGTCAGAGCCGCACACCGGACAGTGGGCCGGGAAGACGATTTCGCGCGTCTCTTCAGGGCGTTCGGATTCCACCACGTTCACCACCTGCGGGATCACGTCACCCGCGCGGCGAATCACGACCTTATCGCCGATGCGCAGGCCCAGACGCGCGATTTCATCAGCGTTGTGCAACGTGGCATTACTCACCAGCACGCCAGCGACCTGCACAGGCTCAAGGCGCGCAACGGGCGTTATGGCCCCCGTGCGGCCTACCTGAAACTCCACGTCGCGTACGAAGGTCATCTGCTCCTGCGCCGGGAACTTAAACGCCACCGCCCAGCGCGGCGCGCGCGCGACGAAGCCAAGCTGCTCCTGCAGCGCAAGGGAATTGACCTTTATCACCACGCCGTCGATATCAAAACCGAGCGTCGGGCGGTCCTCCTCGACCTTACGATAGAACGCCAGCACGGCCTCCGGTGAGTCGCAAAGCTGGACGCGGTTACTGACCGGTAATCCCCACGCCTTAAACTGCAGCAGGCGGCCCAGGTGCGTATCCGGCAGCTCGCCGCCCTCCAGAATACCCACGCCGTAGCAGAAGAAAGTAAGCGGTCGCTTCGCGGTAATGCGCGGATCGAGCTGGCGCAGGGAGCCCGCCGCCGCGTTTCGCGGGTTAGCGAATACTTTTCCGCCGGTGCGGCGCGCTTCCTCGTTGATTTTCTCAAAGCCCGCCTGCGGCAGGAACACCTCACCGCGCACTTCCAGACGCGCAGGAATGTTGTCTCCGCTCAGCTTCAGCGGGATAGCGCGAATGGTACGCACGTTGGTGGTTATATCCTCTCCCGTGGTGCCATCGCCGCGCGTTGCGGCGCGCACCAGCACGCCGTTTTCGTAAAGAATACTGACCGCAAGACCGTCCAGCTTCAGCTCGCAGCACCAGCTCAGCGACTCGCTGCTTTTCAGGCGATCCTGCACGCGCTTGTTGAACGCCAGGAAGCTCTCTTCGTCAAAAACGTTGTCCAGCGAGAGCATCGGCACTTCATGGCGCACCTGGCTGAACGCGCCCAGCGGCTCAGCGCCAACGCGCTGGGTCGGTGAATCAGGGGTAATGAGCTCAGGATGCTGCGCCTCCAGCTCGCGCAGCTCGCGCATCAGACGGTCGTACTCCGCATCCGGCACTTCCGGCGCGTCCATAACATGATACAGATATTCATGATGGCGAAGCGTGGTTCGCAGTTCAGTGAGTTGTTGTTCGATTGAGTCCATATCACACCATCAATGAGAAAAAACCCCCGACAGGCGGGGGTTGAGGAGGAGTTGAAAGTCACGCGACGATTACGCGTTAGCTTCCTTAACTTCGCGGATGCGGTCCTGATACTCACGCAGCTTTTGCGGCGTCATCATTCGACGCTGATCGTCGAGCACCACGCCGCCCACTTCGTCAGCAATGTGCTGAGCAGACTGCAGCATCAGCTTGAAGTTCTGCAGCTCATCACCGTAGGACGGCACCTGCATAAAGATTGTCACGCCCGGCGTCACGAAATCACCGGTCATTTCAGGGTCGAACGTGCCAGGGTTAACCATGTTCGCCAGGCTGAACAGCGCCGGACCACTTCCGTCCGGGCTAAGATGGCGATGGAAAATGTTCATATCGCCAAACTTAAAGCCGGCCTGCTGGATACTGTTAAGCAGCACGTCGCCGTTCAGATGCGTGCCATGATGCGCGGCCACGTTCATGATAATCACCGCTTCTTTGCGCTGCGGTTTTTCGACTACCGGCTCTGGCTCAGCAACGGGCTCTGGCTCAACGCGCGGGGCTGGAGCAGGCTCAGGCGCAGGCTGTGCCTGAACGGGCTGTGGCTGCGGCTGATTTACTGTCTGTTCTGGCTGCTGCACAGGCTGGTGTGCCGGCTGCTGAACAGGCTGTTGAACAGGCTGTTGAACGGGCTGTGGCGCAGCAGGCTGCTGATGCACAGGCTGCTGAGGCGGCTGGCGCACCGGTTCTTCCACTGGCTGAGGCGCTGGCTGGCGCGGCTGGGCGGAAGCATACGGCGGCTGATACTGGTGCTGCGGAGGACGGGGGGCTTCATGCTCCCCATGGCCTGCGACGGGCGCAGTATTGACCCGATGAACACGAACTTCACCCACGCCTTCGTCGTCGTACCCTTCGATGTCGTCTTCGCCGTCATCGTCGTCTCGACTGGACTTCATGCGCTTCAGTGGGCGATCGCGAAACATAGAAGAGCGCTCTTTACGGCTGGTCCAGAAACCATGTACCAGTAAAGCGATTATGGCGATCGCGCCAACAATGATTAATATCAGACGCAAATCCTGCATCATTATATTCTCTGTTGTTCTAACACCTTGCCACCACGGCAAACATTTACTCACTAAGAGTATTTGCCGTTGACGTCAAGTGCAAGTGCGTGCAGAGCATTCACAGCATAAAGATGAACGAAATCGTGCTTTTTGCTGTTTTTTCGAACATTTCCTAACTGGTCATTCGCCCGCAACTGGATAATATAGGCGAGCAAATCCACTGGTTGTGTAAAAAGGAGTACAGCCTGGTTATGGTTTCATCCTCTTCATCGGCCCCGCGCAGCGGCGTCTGGTATTTTTCTCAGGGCTGGAAGCTTGTTTCCCTGCCGGGCATCCGTCGCTTTGTCATTCTGCCTCTGCTCATCAATATTCTCCTGATGGGCGGCGCCTTCTGGTGGCTCTTCACCAGGCTGGAAAGCTGGGTTCCTTCCTTAATGAGCCACGTGCCTGACTGGCTGCAGTGGCTAAGCTACCTGCTGTGGCCGATTGCGGTCATTTCTTTGCTGCTGGTCTTTGGCTATTTCTTCTCGACGATCGCCAACTGGATCGCCGCACCGTTTAACGGGCTACTGGCGGAGCAGCTGGAGGCGCGCCTTACCGGGGCGACGCCTCCCGATACCGGTGTGCTGGGCATAATGAAAGATCTCCCTCGCATTATGAAGCGCGAATGGCAGAAGTTTGCCTGGTATTTGCCGCGCGCGATTGTGCTGCTGGTGCTCTACTTTATCCCCGGTATTGGACAAACGGTAGCGCCGGTGCTGTGGTTCCTGTTCAGCGCCTGGATGCTGGCGATTCAGTATTGCGACTACCCTTTCGACAACCATAAGGTGCCGTTTAAAGAGATGCGCACGGCGCTTCGTACGCAGAAGATGGCCAATATGCAGTTCGGTGCGCTGACCAGCCTGTTCACGATGATCCCTTTCCTTAATTTATTCATCATGCCGGTGGCCGTCTGCGGCGCGACGGCAATGTGGGTCGACTGCTACCGTGCTAAGCACGCGTTATGGAAATAATGCAAAAATGTGTAAAGAGGGAGTAGCTTATGCTCTCCCTTATTCCATACTGATCCCCATTATTTCCTTGCAGTATATAGATATGCGAATTCCTTACTTCCCCCTCCCTGCTTAGCAGGTATGCTGGGGCGGTATCCCAATTTCATACAGTTAAGGACAGGCCATGAGTAAGATTTATGAAGACAACTCGCTGACTATCGGTCATACGCCCCTGGTTCGACTGAACCGTATCGGTAATGGACGCATTCTGGCGAAGGTCGAATCCCGTAACCCTAGCTTCAGCGTGAAATGCCGCATCGGTGCAAATATGATTTGGGATGCTGAAAAACGCGGCGTTCTGAAGCCGGGCGTTGAGCTGGTTGAACCTACCAGCGGTAACACCGGTATCGCACTGGCCTATGTGGCCGCCGCACGTGGCTATAAATTGACGCTGACCATGCCTGAAACCATGAGCATCGAACGCCGTAAGCTGCTCAAGGCGCTGGGTGCGAACCTGGTGCTGACCGAAGGTGCGAAGGGCATGAAGGGTGCGATCCAGAAAGCAGAGGAAATTGTCGCCAGCGATCCGGCGAAATACCTGCTCCTTCAGCAATTTAGCAACCCGGCCAACCCGGAAATTCACGAAAAAACCACTGGTCCTGAGATCTGGGAAGATACCGACGGACAGGTTGACGTGTTCATCTCCGGCGTGGGTACCGGCGGTACGCTGACCGGCGTGAGCCGCTACATTAAAGGCACAAAAGGTAAAAAAGACCTGATCACCGTTGCCGTTGAGCCGACCGATTCCCCTGTCATTGCTCAGGCGCTGGCAGGCGAAGAGCTTAAGCCTGGCCCGCACAAAATTCAGGGCATCGGCGCAGGCTTCATCCCGGGTAACCTGGATCTGAAGCTGATCGACAAGGTCGTGGCCATTACCAACGAAGAAGCAATTTCCACCGCGCGTCGTCTGATGGACGAAGAGGGTATTTTGGCGGGCATTTCCTCCGGTGCCGCCGTTGCTGCGGCGCTTAAACTGCAGGAAGAAGAGACCTTTACCAATAAGAATATTGTGGTTATCCTACCGTCCTCAGGTGAGCGTTACTTAAGCACTGCGCTGTTTGCCGATCTCTTCACTGAGAAAGAACTGCAACAGTGATGCCAGCATGTTAAAAACGCGTAAAAAAGCACCTTTTCAGGTGCTTTTTTGTGGCCTGCTTCAAAGTTTTACTCCACCTGGCATTGATTCACCCCGTTGGGTCTGGTATTTAAACCAGCAATTATTTTGAAGCGCGAAATTAATCAGATCACGAAATAGCCATGCTGAATCGATTTTATGATTTGGTTCAAGTCTTGCTTTCGCTGCATAATGTTTAATGACGATCGAAACGTCAGCGCTAACAATACAGGCTAAAGTTCAGTCGCCAGGCTAGACTTTAGTTCCACAACACTAAACCTATAAGTTGGGGAAATACAATGTTCCAGCAAGAAGTTACCATTACCGCTCCGAACGGTCTGCACACCCGCCCTGCTGCTCAGTTTGTTAAAGAAGCGAAAGGCTTCACTTCTGAAATCACTGTGACTTCCAACGGCAAAAGCGCGAGCGCGAAAAGCCTGTTCAAACTGCAAACTCTGGGTCTGACTCAGGGTACCGTTGTTACCATCTCTGCAGAAGGTGAAGACGAGCAGAAAGCAGTTGAGCATCTGGTAAAACTGATGGCTGAGCTCGAGTAAGTATCCGGGTTCTTTTCAATATCAGTCACAAGTAAGGTAGGGTTATGATTTCAGGCATTTTAGCATCCCCGGGTATCGCTTTCGGCAAAGCACTTCTGCTGAAGGAAGACGAAATCGTCATTGACCGGAAAAAAATTTCTGCCGACAAGGTTGATCAGGAAGTTGAACGTTTTCTGAGCGGTCGTGCCAAGGCATCTGCGCAACTGGAAGCGATCAAAACTAAAGCTGGCGAAACTTTCGGTGAAGAAAAAGAAGCCATCTTCGAAGGGCACATCATGTTGCTCGAAGATGAGGAGCTGGAGCAGGAAATCATAGCCCTGATTAAAGATAAAGGCATGACGGCCGACGCGGCTGCGCATGAAGTTATCGAAGGTCAGGCAACTGCCCTGGAAGAACTGGATGATGAATACCTGAAGGAACGTGCGGCGGACGTACGCGACATCGGTAAGCGCCTGCTGCGCAACATCCTGGGTCTGGCCATTATTGACCTGAGCGCCATTCAGGACGAAGTTATCCTGGTTGCTGCTGACCTGACCCCGTCTGAAACCGCACAGCTGAACCTCAACAAGGTGCTGGGTTTCATCACTGACGCGGGTGGCCGTACTTCCCACACCTCAATCATGGCGCGTTCTCTGGAACTGCCAGCCATCGTGGGTACCGGTAGCGTCACCTCTCAGGTGAAAAACGACGATTATCTGATTCTGGATGCCGTAAACAACGTGGTTTACGTCAACCCAACTAACGAAGAGATCGATCAGCTGCGCGCCGTTCAGGAGCAGGTTGCTTCTGAAAAAGCAGAACTCGCTAAGCTGAAAGACCTGCCGGCCATCACGCTGGACGGTCACCAGGTTGAAGTGTGCGCAAACATCGGTACCGTTCGTGACGTTGAAGGCGCTGAGCGCAACGGCGCGGAAGGTGTAGGTCTGTATCGTACTGAATTCCTGTTCATGGACCGCGACGCGCTGCCAACTGAAGAAGAACAGTTTGCTGCGTACAAAGCCGTTGCTGAAGCCTGCGGCTCTCAGGCGGTCATCGTCCGTACCATGGACATCGGTGGCGACAAAGAGCTGCCGTACATGAACTTCCCGAAAGAAGAGAACCCGTTCCTGGGCTGGCGTGCGGTGCGTATCGCGATGGATCGTAAAGAGATCCTGCGCGACCAGGTACGCGCTATCCTGCGCGCGTCTGCTTTCGGTAAACTGCGCATCATGTTCCCGATGATCATCTCTGTTGAAGAAGTGCGTGCACTGAAGAAAGAGATCGAAATCTACAAACAGGAACTGCGCGACGAAGGGAAAGCGTTTGACGAGTCAATCGAGATCGGCGTGATGGTGGAAACCCCTGCGGCGGCGACAATTGCGCGTCACTTAGCCAAAGAAGTTGATTTCTTTAGTATCGGCACCAATGATTTAACGCAGTACACCCTGGCAGTTGACCGTGGTAATGATATGATTTCACATCTCTACCAGCCAATGTCACCGTCCGTACTGAACTTGATCAAGCAAGTTATTGATGCTTCTCATGCAGAAGGTAAATGGACTGGCATGTGCGGTGAGCTTGCAGGCGACGAACGTGCTACACTTCTGTTGCTGGGTATGGGTCTGGACGAATTCTCTATGAGCGCCATTTCCATCCCTCGCATTAAGAAGATTATCCGTAACACGAACTTCGAAGATGCGAAGGTATTAGCAGAGCAGGCTCTTGCTCAACCGACAACGGACGAGTTAATGACGCTGGTTAACAAGTTCATTGAAGAAAAAACAATCTGCTAATCCACGAGATGCGGCCCAATTTACTGCTTAGGAGAAGATCATGGGTTTGTTCGATAAACTGAAATCTCTGGTTTCTGATGACAAGAAAGACTCCGGAACTATTGAGATTGTTGCTCCGCTCTCCGGCGAGATCGTCAACATCGAAGACGTGCCGGATGTAGTGTTTGCTGAGAAAATCGTTGGTGATGGCATTGCTATCAAACCAACTGGCAACAAAATGGTTGCTCCAGTTGACGGCACCATCGGTAAAATTTTTGAAACCAACCATGCGTTCTCTATCGAATCTGATAGCGGTATCGAGCTGTTCGTTCACTTCGGTATCGATACCGTTGAGCTGAAAGGCGAAGGCTTCAAGCGTATCGCCGAAGAAGGCCAGCGTGTAAAAGTTGGCGACCCGGTGATTGAATTCGATCTGCCACTGCTGGAAGAAAAAGCGAAGTCTACCCTGACTCCGGTTGTTATCTCCAACATGGACGAAATCAAAGAGCTGATCAAACTGTCCGGCAGCGTGACCGTGGGTGAAACCCCGGTTATCCGCATCAAGAAGTAATTCTTGCCGCACGGAAAAATGGCGCCTTCGTGCGCCATTTTTGTTTATGCCGGCAGGATAAGCTCGTCGTAGCCTTTAGACTGGGTATAAAGCATCACGTCAGTCACCCGGTCGCCAGCCATGCGGATCGCATCGGCAACGGTTTTCCCCTCTACAATGCCGCTCACCAGCTCTGAACAGAACAGGTCGCCCGTCCCTTTCAGGTCGGTTTCTACGCGCGGATGCGCGCTGACGGTCACGCCCTCATGCTTCACGAGCACCACGTGGATGTTTTGCGGGTCGTCAGCCACCGGGGCGCTGGTGATCGCCACCCATTTCAGGCTGTCAGAAAGCAATCCCTGTGCCGCCGCGATGGCGCTTTCCGGCGTGCGGCACGGCTTGCCGCTTAACACCTCCAGCTCATAGACGTTCGGCGTAATCCCCTGCGCCAGCGGCAGCAGGTGCTCCCGATACGCTTCGGGGATCTCGGGCTTCACGTACGTTCCGCTGTCAATATCGCCGATAACCGGGTCGACCAGCACCAGCAGATCGGGATGCTGCGCTTTAACCGCCTTCAGCCACTGCGCCAGCAAAGCAATCTGGCTGGCGCTGCCCATATAGCCGGTAGTCACCGCCTTCAGCTCGCGTAAGATCTCGCGCTCTTCCAGCGCCTTCAGGTAGCCGCTAAACCACTCGTCGGGTATAACGCCGCCGTAAAAGGTGTCGTAGTGCGGCGTGTTGCTAAACAGCACCGTCGGCACCGCCGTCACGTTCAGACGGTGCGTTCTGATGTTGGGCACCGCAATGCTGTTTCCCACGCTGCCGTACACCACCTGCGACTGCACCGCGACAATATCGGTTTGCTGCGCTCGGGTTTTATCCCGAAATAAAATCATCTCCATGACGCTTAAATCCCCGCCCCCTGCGAATAGCTCTCTTCACCAAACACGCCGGTAGACAGATAACGATCGCCGCGATCGCAAATTATAGCGACCACTACCGCGCCCGGCGTGGACTGCGCCACCCGAATCGCACCCGCTACGGCACCGCCCGAACTGACGCCGCAGAAGATGCCTTCGCGTACGGCCAGCTCGCGCATAGTATTCTCCGCCTCGCGCTGATGTATATCCAGCACCTGGTCCACAAGCTGCGCATTAAAGATGCCCGGCATGTATTCAGCAGGCCAGCGGCGAATGCCGGGAATGCTGCTGCCCTCTTCCGGCTGCAGGCCGACAATGGTTACTTTCTTATCCTGCTCGCGCAGAAAACGCGACACGCCGGTAATGGTGCCGGTCGTGCCCATGCTGGAGACAAAATGAGTGATGCGCCCGTTGGTCTGCTGCCAGATTTCCGGGCCAGTGGTGGTGTAGTGTGCGTACGGATTATCCGGATTGTTGAACTGGTCGAGCAGCTTGCCTTCGCCGCGTTCGGCCATCTCAAGCGCCAGGTCGCGCGCGCCTTCCATTCCCTGTTCTTTGGTCACCAGAATCAGCTCTGCGCCGTAGGCGCGCATGGCCGCGCGGCGCTCCTGGCTCATGTTTTCCGGCATCAGCAGCTTCATGCGGTAGCCCTTCAGGGCGGCAATCATCGCCAGCGCAATGCCCGTGTTGCCGCTGGTCGCTTCAATCAGCACGTCACCGGGCTTAATCTCACCGCGCTTTTCGGCCTGGACAATCATCGACAGCGCCGCGCGGTCTTTCACCGAGCCTGCCGGGTTATTGCCCTCAAGCTTGACCCAGATTTCGCTGCCGTTGTCCGGCCCCATGCGCTGCAGTTTGACCAGAGGGGTATTGCCGATGGTGTGTTCGAGTGTATTCACGATTTTTACTCAATAAAAAGCCGGGCGCGCGCAGCGATCCCGGCCTACAAGACGCAGTGATAACTGTAGTCCCGGCAAGCGCTGAGCCGCCGGGCGATAGACATTCTAATAACCTATCAGGCCGACTCCGCCAGAGCAATATCCTCGCGCGTCTCGATGCGCTCGTTGCCATGATAAATACGGGCATGCTGCAGGCCCACAAACAGGCGTTCACCCCGGTGCGGCGGCACGTCATCGCGCATCACCACCGTCAGCGGCTCGGTGTACCAGCCCAGCGGCTGTACCACCAATTGAGTGTAGTGACCTTTAGGGCTAGCCTCAAGAACCTGCACCGGCAGCGGTGAATCCAGGCTGGTACGACGGCTGACGTCCACTTCCCACGGGCGCAGGAACAGATCGACAGGCCCCTGGTGCGCGGAGGTGTAGCCCAGCGGCCAGCGGTGCGCGCCCACGTGGAACTGCCCGCCGCGTATGGTGCCCTGCAGGCGGTTTACTTCGCCCATAAACTCCAGCACGAAGCGGGTTGCCGGTTCGCGCCAAAGCTGCTCCGGCTCGTCAACCTGCTCGATATTCCCCTGGCTCATCACCACCACGCGGTCGGCCACTTCCATTGCCTCTTCCTGGTCGTGAGTCACGAAGACGCTGGTAAACTTCAGCTCTTCGTGCAGCTGGCGCAGCCAGCGGCGAAGCTCTTTACGCACCTGTGCGTCCAGCGCGCCGAACGGTTCGTCCAGCAGCAGAATTTGCGGCTCTACGGCCAGGGCGCGCGCCAGCGCCACGCGCTGCTTCTGACCGCCGGAGAGCTGCGCCGGGAAACGATCCGCCAGATGCGCCAGCTGCACCATCTCCAGCAGTTTCGTCACTTTCGCTTTGATCGCGGCCGCGTTCGGGCGCTCGCGACGCGGCAGCACGGTCAGGCCAAAGGCGATGTTGTCGAATACGGTCATGTGGCGGAACAGCGCGTAGTGCTGGAACACAAAGCCCACCTTGCGGTCGCGGGCGTGCAGGCGGCTGACGTCGGTGCCGTGAAAGCGGATGTGCCCGCTGGTCTGATGCTCAAGCCCGGCGATAATGCGCAGCAGCGTCGTTTTACCGGAGCCAGACGGCCCCAGCAGCGCCACCATCTGTCCGGAAGGGATATCCAGCGAGATATCATTCAGCACCTGGGTGCGACCAAAAGACTTCTTAATATTGGCAATCTCAATGCTCATGATTTCCCTCCTGATGCTGACGTTTTTCCTGATTCTCTAAACGCCACTGCACCACACTCTTCAAAAACAGGGTCAGAATCGCCATCAGCGTCAGCAGCGCTGCGGCAGTAAAGGAACCGACGGTGTTGTAATCCTGTTCCAGTAATTCAATCTGTAGCGGCAGCGACAGTGTTTCGCCGCGGATCGAGCCGGATACCACCGACACCGCACCGAACTCGCCGATCGCGCGGGCGTTGGTCAGCACCACGCCGTAGAGCAGCGCCCAGCGAATGTTTGGCAGCGTGACGCGACGGAACATCTGCCAGCCGGAGGCGCCCAGCAGCACCGCCGCTTCGTCCTCGTGGCTGCCCTGACTTAGCATCACCGGCACCAGCTCGCGCACGACAAACGGACAGGTAACAAAGACCGTCACCAGCACCATGCCCGGCCAGGCGAACATGATCTGCAGGTTATGCTCATCCAGCCAGCCGCCGAGCGGGCCGTTGGAGCCGTAAAACAGCAGGTAAACCAGGCCCGCCACCACCGGCGAAACCGCAAAGGGGATATCCAGCAGGGTCAGCAGCAGCTGGCGCCCCGGGAAGTTAAAGCGCGTCACCAGCCAGGCCAGCAGCGTGCCGAACACCAGGTTTACCGGAACGGTAATCAGCGCGATCAGCACGGTCAGCCAGATGGCGTGCAGCATATCCGGGTTCGCCAGGTTTTCCAGCGCGGGCATCAGCCCCTTGCTGAACGCCTGAACGAAAATATAAATCATCGGCACAACGAGAATGAACGCCGAGACCAGCACGCCCGTTCCGATCAGAAACCATTTTCCCCAGTTAATGCGGGGAGCGTCATAGCGTTTCAATTGCGTAATTTCCGCCATCAGTGACCTACCACGCGTCGACCAAAGCGACTTTGCAGGGTGTTAATTGAGAACAGCAGCAGCAGGGACGCCGCCAGGATCACCGACGCAATCGCGCTCGCGGCCGGATAGTCGAACTCCTGCAGGCGTACAAAAATCATCAGCGAGGTCACTTCCGTTTTCCACGCAATGTTCCCGGCGATGAAGATCACCGCGCCGAACTCGCCGAGGCTGCGGGTAAACGACAGCGCTACGCCCGCCAGCAGCGCGGGAGACAGCTCCGGCAGCACCACTTTACGGAAGCTCTGCCAGCGCGTGGCGCCAAGCGTTTCCGCCGCCTCTTCGTATTCCGGGCCTAGCTCTTCCAGCACCGGCTGCACGGTACGCACCACGAACGGGATGCTGGTAAAGGCCATCGCCACCGCGATCCCGAGCCAGGTATAGGTCACTTTGATATCAAACTTCGCCAGCCATTCGCCGTAAAACCCGTTGACCGAGAAAAGCGACGCCAGCGTCAGGCCGGCAACGGCGGTCGGCAGCGCAAACGGCAGGTCCATCAGCGCGTCGAGCAGCGTGCGGCCCGGGAAACGGTAGCGGGTTAAAATCCACGCCATCAGCAGGCCGAATACGCCGTTAAAAATGGAGGCCACGAACGCCGACAGCAGCGTAACCTTATAGGCCGCCACCACTTGCGGGTTGGTAATCACTTCCCAGTACTGGGACCAGCTCATCTCGGAAAGCTGCATCACCAGCGCGCTGAGCGGCAGCAGTAAAATCAGGCAGACAAACAGCAGGCTGGTGCCGAGGCTCAGGGTAAAGCCCGGCAGCACGCGTCTGGAAGAAACAGCAAACATTACTTACGCCCCGCCGCCAGCAGTTTGTCTAGCTCACCGCCGCTGGCAAAATGGGTTTTCATCACCTCAGGCCACGCGCCGAAATGGTCTTCCACGCGGAACAGGTCGGTCTGTGGGAATTTGTCCTTCAGCGCGTTCATCACGTCCGGATTATTCACGCGGTAGTAGTAATCCGTGATGATGGTTTGCGCCTGCGGGCTATACAGATAGTTGAGGTAGGCTTTCGCCGCCTTCTCGGTACCGTTGGCCTGCACGTTTTTATCGACCCACGCCACCGGGAACTCCGCCAGAATATTGGTTTTCGGAATGACCACCTCAAAGCCCTGCGCGTCGTACTGCTTGCGGATGTTGTTCACTTCCGATTCAAAGCTGATCAGCACATCGCCCAGCCCGCGCTCGGCGAAGGTGGTGGTCGCGCCGCGCCCGCCGGTATCAAACACTTCGACGTTTCTCAGGAACTGGGTCATGAACTGCTCGGTTTTCGCTTTGTCGTTACCGTCAGCTTTATCCGCCGCGCCCCACGCCGCCAGATAGGTATAGCGGGCGTTGCCGGAGGTTTTTGGGTTCGGGAAAATCAGCTTTACGTCAGAACGCACGAGGTCGTTCCAGTCGTGGATATTCTTCGGGTTGCCCTTGCGCACCAGGAAGCCCATGGTGGAGTAGAACGGCGAGCTGTTGTTCGGCAGGCGGCTTTGCCAGTCCGCCGGGATCAGCTTGCCCTTGTCGTGCAGGATCTGCACGTCAGTCACCTGGTTGTAGGTCACCACATCCGCCTTCAGCCCCTGCAGGATCGCCAGCGCCTGCTTCGAGGAGCCCGCGTGAGATTGCTTAATGGTCAGCTTGTCGCCGTTATTGTCTTTCGCCCACTGCTGTTCAAACGCCGGGTTAAGCGCGGAAAAAAGCTCGCGGGAAACGTCATAGGAGCTGTTCAGCAGCTCGGTTGCCTGCGCCTGCGCCACCAGCAGTAAGCCAGCCAGCGCCAGCGATCCTTTTTTCAGTACAGTAACGGCCATTGCGCACCCTTATAAATATGATGACTATCTTATGGTCATAATATTTATAACGAGCGTGAAAGGAGTAACGGTTTTATATACCGTTTGGTGATTTAGAAGCAGAAAAGAGAATAAGGGGTGCGGCCTGATGCCCTCACCCCGCCCCTCTCCCACAGGGAGAGGGAGTAAAGCCATTACAGCGCCAGCAGGCGCTCCACTGACGGCGCGAAGTAGTAACCACCGGTCACCGGTTTGGTGAAGCGCAGCATGGCATCGCGCTTGCCGTCGGTATCGCCAAACATGCTCAGCAGCTGCTGTTCGATGTTGTACAGGCGCGCGCAGTAGGCGCAGAAGTAGAGGCCATGCGTGCCGCTCGCGGTGCCGTACGGCAGGCTCTGACGAACGATTTTCAGCCCCTTGCCGTCCTCTTTAAGGTCAACGCGGCTCAGGTGAGACGTGACCGGACGATCGTCGCCGTCGATCTCTTCGTTAGCCTCTTTGGTACGGCCAATCATCATCTCCTGGTCATGCACGCTCATGCGGTTAAGCTGCTTGAGGTTATGCTCCCAGCGCTGCACGAACACGTAGCTGCCGCCCGCGTCCACGCCGTCTTTGATCACCGCCACGTCGCGACGGATTGCTTCGCCCGCCGGGTTTTCAGTCCCGTCAACAAAGCCGCTCAGATCGCGCTCTTCCACCCAGCGGAAGCCGTGAACCTCTTCCTGCACGTCGATGCTGTCGCCAAATGCCTCAACCGCCGCCTGGGCCACGGAAAAGTTCACGTCATGGCGCAGGGAGAGAATGTGGATCAGCACGTCGTACTGCGTTGCAGGCGCCAGGCCTTTACCGTAAGGGATAAAGTCCTTCAGCTCTTCAGCGCCTTCGCCGCCGCTCAGCTGGCGCCAGACGGTGTTGCCGAAGGCGACAACCGCGCCGAGATGCGCGTCCGGGAATTTGGCCTGGAACGTCGCCAGCTTATCAATAAACACCCTACTGGCCGCACGCAGGGCATCCACATCCCCTTTAAGATTGGCTTCAATCCAAATCGCCGCGCGGCAATGTTCTGGCAAAATGCCGCTCTGAACCTGAGACATCGCTCCTCCTGAAATAAAGATGCCACGTCAGCGTGGCATTGATGGCGGCTATTATACCCGGATTTCAGCAGGGCAGTTTGTTCAGGCGCAAATTACTGCTGCCAGATAATCTTGCTCACTTTCCAGCTCTTTAACGTGTCGTCAGACGGCATTAGACCTTCCGGCCCGCTCCACTCGCCTGTGAAGAGATAGCGAATATGCTGGCTCCCTTGCGCCTTACACTCCACCGCCACGCTCTCGGCGGAAGGGACGCTGGTGCAGTTCCCGAAGGCCTTTTGATAAAGCTCGCTAAACGGCGTACCGACCTTCACGCCGCTCGCCGTCGGGATCTCTTCATCCATCACCGCCACGCGGTTTACCGTGCCCTTATCGCCGTTAATCACCAGCGCCAGCTTGTCGCCTTTCAGCGCTTCAAAATAGCGCACAATGTTGCCGCTCTCGGTTTTCATGCCGCTGCGCAGGCGGTAGTCGCTGCCCAGAGCTTCCTGGATAGCGTCCTGATCCAGCGCGGTGGCGGCGGTGATGTTGCCCACGCCCTGCTCGGTGACTTCCGTTGAGGAACCAAACCAGTTCCACGGATACGCGGCAGACCAGTTGATGGAGGAAAGCGTGGAACAGCCGGTTAGCGCCAGCGGAAGCGCGCATAAAACTAAACGCAGCGATTTCATTGAAACGTCCTTTCTTGTTAATTCAACGCTTGTTGGAGTGCGGCATCGGCAAAAAGTGCCGGATTAATCATCCTGATGCCTAAAACAGGCGCGAAGACGAGGATTCGTCAGCAGCCACAGCAGCGCAACGATATCCGCCACCACCAGCGCGATACCGATGCCCGTAAGCGGTTCACCGTACCACCAAAGCACCGGCTGCCAGATGAGTAGCGCAATCTGGGCAAGGATCAGCAGCCAGCGCAGCGCGGCCCACAGACGTGGAATGACCTGCCGCCGACCGCTGCAAAGAAACGCCAGCACCGCCGGGACGCCCGGCAGCAGGCCCAGCCAAAACGCGTCATGATCGGGGTAAAACAGATTGAGCAGGGTATCGCCCTGCCCGCGCGACGCGCCGGCCATCACGAACAGCACCCAGGTTCGCGCCTGCAGCAGGAGGACGCACCAGAATAAAAGCGGCAGGCGAAGACGGCCGTGGCCGTCATAATCGCCGGGGTGAAACTCAGTACTCTTCATCTTCGATCAGGCGCTTTCCTAAACTCAGCACGTCAGAATGCTCGTAGCCCAGGCGTTCATACATGCCCAGCACTACGTCGTTATCTTCGCGCACCATGATCTGAATTTTCGGGCAGCCGCGGGCAATCAGCTTCTTCTCCAGACGGTTAAGCAGCGCGTTGGCGATGCCACGCCCGCGAAATTCCGGATGCACGCCCAGATAATAGGCCGATCCGCGATGGCCGTCGTAGCCCCCCATCACCGTCCCCACCACTTCGCCGTTGACCTCGGCGACCAGGAACAGGCTGACGTCGTGGTTCAGCTTGCGCTCAATATCCATCTCCGGATCGCTCCACGGACGCAGCAGATCGCAGCGCTCCCAAAGGGTGATCACCTCTTCGAAATCTTCCTGGCGAAAAACGCGTATCTCCATGGTCTTAACCGCCTTTTCGGGTTTAAAAACAGTGATTATGGCGTGAACGGCGCGTTTCGCCAATATCCGGGGAAAAACTCGCCAAAATTTGGCATAATGTCACTTTGTCACGTATTGAAATGAAAAGTAAAACAATTCTCAATAAGGACTGTCGTAACGCCAAACGCGATACGATATAACACCAGGACCCCAATTTTTACAATTCAGGCCGCATGAGCACATTCAAACCATTAAAAGCACTCACATCGCGTCGTCAGGTTCTCAAAGCGGGGCTGGCGGCCTTAACGTTAACGGGCATCGCACAGCAGGCGCAGGCTAAGGAAGAGGCGACGCTAAAAACCAGCAACGGACACAGCAAGCCCAAAGCCAAAAAAGCGGGCGCAAAGCGGATTGTCATGCTCGATCCGGGCCACGGCGGGATCGATACGGGTGCTATCGGGCGCAACGGCTCAAAAGAAAAACACGTCGTGCTGGCGATTGCAAAAAATGTCCGGTCGATTTTACGCAGCAACGGCATTGACGCCCGCCTGACGCGCTCCGGCGATACGTTCATTCCCCTTTACGACCGCGTAGAAATCGCTCACCAGCACGGCGCGGATCTGTTTATGTCGATCCATGCCGACGGCTTTACCAACCCTTCCGCAGCGGGCGCATCGGTGTTTGCGCTCTCCAACCGCGGGGCCAGTAGCGCCATGGCGAAATACCTCTCCGACCGTGAAAACCGCGCGGATGAGGTGGCCGGGAAAAAGACCACCGACAAAGATCATCTGCTGCAGCAGGTGCTGTTCGACCTCGTTCAGACCGACACCATCAAGAATAGCCTCACGCTCGGCTCGCATATCCTGAAGCGCATCAAGCCCGTTCACCGTCTGCACAGTAAAAGCACCGAGCAGGCCGCGTTTGTGGTGCTGAAATCGCCGTCGATTCCGTCGGTACTGGTGGAAACGTCGTTTATCACCAATCCTGAAGAAGAGCGTCTGCTCGGCACGACCGCCTTCCGCCAGAAGATTGCCAACGCGATTGCCTCCGGGGTAATCAGCTATTTCAACTGGTTCGATAACCAAAAAGCGCACTCCAGGAAACGTTAATGAAACCGAATGCACAGCGGGTAAAAGCGTTCTTGCTTCAGCTGCAGGATGAGATTTGCCAAAAGCTGACCGCGCTGGACGGCGGTGAGTTTCAGGAGGACAGCTGGCAGCGCGAAGCGGGCGGCGGCGGGCGCAGCCGTGTGCTGCGCAACGGCGGCGTCTTTGAGCAGGCCGGCGTTAACTTCTCTCACGTTCACGGCGACGCCATGCCTGCGTCGGCGACCGCCCATCGGCCCGAACTTGCGGGCCGCAGCTTCGAGGCGATGGGCGTTTCGCTGGTGGTGCATCCTCACAACCCGTTCGTGCCCACCAGCCACGCCAACGTGCGCTTCTTTATTGCCGAAAAACCAGGGGCCGATCCGGTCTGGTGGTTTGGCGGCGGGTTCGACCTCACGCCCTACTACGGCTTTGAAGAGGACGCGGTGCACTGGCACGCCACCGCGCGCGACCTCTGCCTGCCGTTCGGTGAAGACGTTTACCCGAAATACAAAAAGTGGTGCGACGACTATTTCTACCTCAGGCACCGCGACGAGCAGCGCGGCATCGGCGGGCTCTTCTTCGACGATCTGAATACCCCGGATTTTGATACCGCGTTCCGCTTTATGCGGGCGGTGGGTGAAGGTTTTACCGACGCCTACCTGCCAATTGTCGAGCGTCGTAAAAATACCGACTACGGCGTGCGCGAGCGCGAGTTTCAGCTCTATCGCCGCGGGCGCTACGTGGAATTCAACCTGGTGTGGGATCGCGGCACGCTGTTCGGCCTGCAGACCGGCGGGCGCACGGAGTCGATTTTAATGTCGATGCCGCCGCTGGTGCGCTGGGAGTACTGCTACGAGCCAAAAGAAGGCAGCCCGGAGGCTGCCCTGAGTGAGTTTATTAAGGTTCGGGACTGGGTGTAACCCCCCCCCTCACCCTAACCCTAACCCTCTCCCCTGAGGGGAGAGGGGACAGCTCCGAGCCGTCTTTTCACCCTCGCCCCTTTGGGGAGAGGGCCGGGGTGAGGGGTGGGTTTAATTACAGCGGCTGCGTCTGCGCCTCCACCACCGCCAGCGCCACCATGTTCACAATGCGGCGCACGGAGGCAATCGGCGTTAACACATGCACCGGTTTCGCCACGCCCATCAGCACCGGCCCCACGGTCACCCCTTCAGAGCTGGAGACGCGCAGCAGGTTGTAGCTGATACGCGCCGCTTCTACATTTGGCATAATCAGTATGTTGGCCGACCCCTTCAGCGGGCTGTCCGGCATACGCTCGCTGCGGATGCTCTCCACCAGCGCGGCATCTCCGTGCATCTCGCCGTCAATCATCAGCTCCGGCGCGCGCTCGCGCACCAGCTCCAGCGTCTGGCGCATTTTGCAGGCCGCAGGTGATTTAGACGATCCGAAGTTAGAGTGCGACAGCAGCGCCACCTTCGGCTCGATGCCAAAGCGGCGCACGGTTTCCGCCGCCATTACGGTAATCTCCGCCAGCTGTTCCGGCGTCGGGTCGTCGTTAACGTAGGTATCGGCGATAAAGGTGTTGCCGCTCGGCAGCAGCAGGGCATTCATCGCCCCGGCGGTATGCACGCCGTCGCGATAGCCGAAAATCTCCTGCACCACGCTGAAGTGCTCGTGATAGTCACCGATGGTGCCGCAGATCAGCGCATCCGCCTCGCCGCGATGAACCATGATCGCGCCGATCACCGTGGTGTTGCTGATAACCGCCTTCTGCGCCTGCTCCTGGGTGATCCCGCGACGCTTCATGATCGCGTAGTATTCGTTCCAGTACTCTTTGAAGCGCGGATCGGATTCGTTATTGACGATCTCAAAGTCGACGCCCGGCTTAATCTGCAGGCCCAGCTTCTGGATGCGCATCTCGATCACGCTCGGACGACCGATCAGGATCGGCTTCGCCAGCCCCAGGCTCACCAGCTCCTGGGTCGCATGCAGCACGCGCGCCTCTTCCCCTTCCGCCAGCACCACGCACTTCGCGTCGGCGCGCGCCTGGGAGAAGATCGGCTTCATAAACAGGTTGGTTTTGTAGACAAACTCGGTGAGCTTATCGACGTAGGCGTCGAAATCCTCAATCGGCCTCGTCGCCACGCCGGAGTCCATCGCCGCTTTCGCCACCGCGGGCGCGATCTTCACAATCAGGCGCGGGTCGAATGGTTTTGGAATGATGTAGTCCGGGCCGAAGCTCAGATCCTGATCGCCATACGCGGACGCCACCACTTCGCTCTGCTCGGCGTGGGCCAGCTCGGCAATCGCGTGCACCGCCGCCAGCTTCATCTCTTCGTTAATTGCCGTTGCGCCCACGTCCAGCGCGCCGCGGAAGATGAACGGGAAGCAGAGCACGTTGTTGACCTGGTTCGGGTAGTCCGAACGCCCGGTACAGATGATCGCGTCTTCACGCACCGCTTTCGCCAGCGGCGGCAGAATCTCCGGCTCCGGGTTCGCCAGCGCCAGGATCATCGGCGCGCGCGCCATCTTTTTCACCATCTCCTGGGTCAGCACTTTCGGGCCAGAGCAGCCGAGGAAAATATCCGCACCGTCGATGACGTCCTCAAGCGTGCGTTTGCCATCGTCCTCCACCGCATAGGCCGCTTTGGTTTCCGCCATATTTGGCTCGCGGTCTTTGTAAATAACGCCCTTGGAGTCGCAGACCACAATGTTGTGCTTCTGCATGCCGAGCGCCACCAGCAGGTTCATACAGGCGATGGCCGCCGCGCCCGCGCCGGAGACCACCATCCGCACGTCGGAGAGGTTTTTCTCTACCACGCGCAGGCCGTTCAGAATGGCCGCCGTGCTGATGATCGCCGTACCGTGCTGGTCGTCATGGAACACGGGAATGTTCATACGCTCGCGCAGCTTCTGCTCGATGTAGAAACATTCCGGCGCTTTGATGTCTTCCAGGTTGATGCCGCCGAACGTCGGCTCCAGCGCGGCCACCACGTTAATGAATTTATCGGGATCAAGCTCGTCCACTTCGATATCGAACACGTCGATACCGGCGAATTTCTTGAACAGAACGCCCTTCCCTTCCATCACCGGCTTGCCGGCAAGCGCGCCGATGTTGCCCAGGCCCAGCACCGCCGTACCGTTGGAAATCACGGCCACCAGGTTGCCGCGCGCGGTGTATTTATAGGCCGCCAGCGGATCTTTTTCGATCTCAAGACACGGAGCCGCGACGCCCGGCGAATAGGCCAGCGCCAGGTCGCGCTGGGTTGCCAGCGGTTTGGTCGGGGATACCTGAATTTTGCCCGGGACAGGAAACTCGTGAAAATCGAGGGCACTTTGCTTCAACTGCTCATCCATCTTGTTATTCCTTTCTCGTATCGGTCAAAAAGGGTGAGGTTTGCGATCCTGATGTACACCCTGGAGTGCCGCCTAGTATCGCCGCAGGCGACCTCCTAAACTTTGAAGGCTGCCAAACTCTCACCATTGCGAAACAAAAATTGTTATCAATTTATAACAAGCATGTTACCCGTCTCAGAAAGCAATGCCTCCCCCGTCTGCTATGCTTTTTTGTTAAGTCCATCATGATTTTTCCAGAAGTGTGAACTAACGCACTCGGCTAACTCTTTTATTTCCAAGGAGTAATGACGTATGAACCAACTTGACGGCATCAAACAATTCACCACCGTGGTCGCAGACAGCGGCGATATCGAGTCGATTCGCCACTATCAGCCTGAAGACGCGACCACCAACCCTTCGCTGCTGCTGAAGGCGGCAGGGCTTTCCCATTTCAGCCACCTGATAGACGACGCCATCGCGTACGGCAAGCAGCGCGGGAAGACGCAGGAGCAGCAGGTCGCCGAGGCGAGCGACAAGCTGGCGGTCAACTTCGGTGCGGAAATTCTGAAAAGCATACCGGGACGCGTCTCAACCGAGGTTGACGCTCGCCTCTCGTTCGACAAGGAAAAAAGCATCGCCAAGGCGCGCCGCCTGGTTGAGCTTTACCAAGAGCAGGGAATCGACAAAGCGCGCATCCTGATCAAGCTCGCCTCCACCTGGGAAGGGATACGCGCCGCCGAGGTGCTGGAGAAAGAGGGCATCAAGTGCAACCTGACCCTGCTGTTCTCCTTTGCTCAGGCGCGCGCCTGCGCCGAAGCGGGCGTGTTCCTCATCTCACCGTTCGTCGGGCGCATCTACGACTGGTATCAGGCGAAGCAGCCGATGGACCCGTACGTGGTGGAGGAAGATCCGGGCGTGAAGTCGGTGCGCAACATCTACGATTATTTCAAACAGCACCGCTACGAAACCATCGTGATGGGCGCCAGCTTCCGCCGCACCGAGCAGATCCTCGCCCTGGCGGGCTGCGACCGACTGACCATCTCACCTGACCTGCTGAAAAAACTGCAGGAGAGCGAAGAAACGGTGATCCGCAAGCTGGTCCCGACCTCAACCGTGTTACCGAAACCCAAAGCCATGACGGAAGCGGAGTTCCGCTGGGAGCACAACCAGGACGCAATGGCCGTCGAGAAGCTGGCGGACGGCATCCGCCAGTTCGCCGTTGACCAGCGCAAACTCGAAGATCTCCTTGCCGCCAAACTTTAACCTTGCCACGGAGTGAACTATGTCCCGTAAAGAGCTCGCCAACGCCATCCGCGCCCTGAGCATGGATGCTGTACAAAAAGCCAATTCCGGCCATCCCGGCGCACCGATGGGCATGGCCGATATTGCCGAAGTGCTGTGGAACGACTTCCTCAAGCACAACCCAAACGACCCGACGTGGTACGACCGCGACCGCTTTATTCTCTCGAACGGCCACGCCTCGATGCTGCTCTACAGCCTGCTGCACCTCACCGGCTACGATTTGCCGCTTGAGGAGATCAAAAACTTCCGCCAGCTGCACTCAAAAACGCCTGGCCACCCGGAGATTGGCTACACGCCGGGCGTGGAAACCACCACCGGGCCGCTCGGCCAGGGGCTGGCCAACGCCGTCGGCCTGGCTATTGCCGAACGCACGCTGGGCGCGCAGTTCAACCAGCCGGACCACGACATCGTCGATCACTACACGTACGTGTTTATGGGCGACGGCTGCCTGATGGAAGGGATCTCCCACGAGGTCTGCTCGCTGGCGGGCACGCTGGGGCTCGGCAAGCTGATCGGTTTTTACGATCACAACGGTATTTCCATCGACGGGGAGACCAAGGGCTGGTTTACCGACGATACGGCGAAGCGCTTCGAGGCCTACCGCTGGCACGTGGTCCACGAAATTGACGGCCACGATCCGGAGGCGGTGAAAAAAGCGATTCAGGAAGCCCAGAGCGTGAAGGATAAGCCGTCGCTGATTATCTGCCGCACCACCATCGGCTTCGGCTCGCCGAACAAGGCGGGTAAAGAAGAGGCGCACGGCGCGGCGCTGGGCGAAGAAGAGGTGGCGCTGACCCGCCAGAAGCTGGGCTGGAAATACCCGGCGTTCGAGATCCCTAAAGAGATCTATCGGGCGTGGGACGCGCGCGAAGCGGGTGAAGAAGCACAGCACGCCTGGAACGAGAAGTTTGCCGCGTATAAAAAAGCATATCCCGAGCTCGCCGCCGAGTTTACCCGCCGCATGAGCGGCGGCCTGCCGGAAGACTGGGAGACGAAAACCCAGGCGCTGATTGAAGAGCTGCAGTCTAACCCGGCGAAGATCGCCACCCGCAAGGCGTCGCAAAATACCCTGAACGCCATCGGGCCGCTCCTGCCCGAGCTGCTGGGCGGCTCGGCGGACCTGGCGCCAAGCAACCTGACCATCTGGTCCGGCTCTAAGTCCCTGAAGGAGGACGTGGCCGGAAACTACATTCACTACGGCGTGCGCGAGTTCGGGATGACCGCCATTGCCAACGGCATCGCCCACCACGGCGGCTTTGTACCCTACACCGCCACCTTCCTGATGTTTGTGGAATACGCCCGCAACGCGGCGCGCATGGCGGCGCTGATGAAGGCGCGGCAGATTATGGTCTACACCCACGATTCGATTGGCCTTGGCGAAGATGGGCCCACGCACCAGGCGGTCGAGCAGCTGGCGAGCCTGCGCCTGACGCCAAACTTCAGCACCTGGCGACCGTGCGATCAGGTGGAAGCCGCCGTCGGCTGGAAGCTGGCGGTTGAACGGCATAACGGGCCGACGGCGCTGATCCTGTCGCGTCAGAACCTGGCGCAGATTGAGCGTACGCCGGAGCAGGTGAAAAACATCGCCCGCGGCGGGTACGTTCTGAAGGACAGCGGCGGCAAGCCGGACGTGATCCTGATTGCCACCGGTTCAGAAATCGAGATTACGGTGAAGGCCGCCGAGAAGCTGACCGCCGAAGGCCACGCCGTGCGCGTGGTTTCCCTGCCCTCTACGGATATCTTTGACGCGCAGGACGAGGCCTACCGCGAATCGGTTCTGCCATCCAACGTCGTGGCGCGCGTGGCGGTTGAGGCGGGCATTGCCGACTACTGGTACAAATACGTTGGCCTGAAAGGGGCGATTGTCGGGATGCGCGGTTACGGTGAGTCGGCCCCTGCCGATAAGCTGTTCCCCTATTTCGGCTTTACGGTTGAGAACGTGGTTGAGAAGGCGTTGAGCGTGCTTTAGTGCGGTCTTCGTTGCCGGGTAAGCGATAGCGCCACCCGGCAAAAAAACTACCGCGTGATCCACAGCGTGGGCCACGCGTCTGGCCCGTTCCAGCTATCGCAGCTTGGCTCTTCCGCATAGCGCACCAGGCGAAAGCGCTGGCCGTCAAAACGCCAGCGCGTCTGGATGCCGCAGTCACCAATGCCGCGCCCGAGCGCAAGCGTGGTTAACTCACGCGTTTTCTCATCAAAGCTGGCGTTCATCAGCTCCATCTCACTCTCCCCGCTGGCGGGCGTAAAGGGCAGGCGCAGCCTGACGCTGCGTGCCGAGAAGGGCTTTTTACGCGACACCACCCAGCCCAGATCGACGGTGTTGTAGGCTCCCGCCTCGCAGCTGACGATCAGCAGCGCCTTGTCGTCCGTTAGCGCGGTCACGCGCACTTCCCGACGGTTCGGATCGAGCGAGCACTGGCTGCTGTTCATCCGCCCGGTGCCGTAATCCAGCAGCGCGTTAAGCTCCTCGTGGGTGAGCGGCGTGGGCGTCGGGTTAACAACAGCGACCTTTTTCAGCGCCGGGGCCGGCGGCACGCTCAGGGGCGGCTCATCGCCTTTTTTAATCCACGCCGTTTCGCTGCCGACGCGCTTTTGCTGCGCGTCGATAAACAGCAGCGCGGCCTTCAGGCCGTTCAGCGAAACGATTTGCCTGCCGCCTCGCAGGGTCAGCGCCTGCCCTTCCTGAATCGTTTTCAGAAACGCGCCGATGGTCACCGCGTCATCCGTTTTTACATGCCACGGGGTGATTTGCCAGCGCTTCGGATCGAGCTTTAGGGGAGTGTTATCCAGCAGAAGGCGCGGCGCGATAGCGGGCTCTTTGACAAGCGGCGCGGAAAGCCCGTCCAGGTCGATACGCAGCGTTGCGTCCGTTTTCGCCCCGGCGCTTCGGCTGAGCGACATCACCAGACCGTGATGCTCGCCGGTGTTGCGGGCAACGCAAAAATTCTGGTTATTGCAGGTGACCTGCCAGTCGGTGAACGCCTGCTGGGCAGGCGCGGCCTGCGCCCACGGGGCGGGGAACAGGCAGGAAAGCAGGAGAAAAAAGAGGCTGTAGCGCATGGATGGCACGGTCCCGGAAACGAAAATGCAAATCTGGGCGGTATCTTCATGGACCATCCCGGCCCGCTCAATCGGATTTATCGGATAGATTTATCTGAAATATATTCTCTTATCGTTCGAAAGCGCCGTTCATCAGCCCGATGGTCTGGAGATACTGCAGTAAGATCACCGCCTTACCGTCCCTGATTTCACCGTTTTTCACCATCTCCAGCGCGCGGGCGAAGGGAAGCTCCAGCACCTCGATATCTTCATCCTCTACGCCACCGCCGCGATGAATACGCTGGGCGTCGTGATACTCGGCAATAAAGAAGTGCACAATCTCCGTCACGCCGCCGGGGGACATAAACAGCTCGAAGACTTTTTTAACCTCGCCCACTTCAAAGCCGGTCTCTTCCACGGCCTCTTTGCGGATACACACTTCCGGCTCATCGTCGTCGAGCAGGCCCGCGCAGGTTTCAATCAGCCGGCCGTCGGGATTGCCGTTCACCCACGTCGCAATGCGAAACTGACGAATCAGCACCACGCTCTGCTTTTCGCGATTGTAGAGCAGGATGGTGGCCCCGTTTCCGCGGTCGTAAACCTCACGCCTGTGGCGAATGACCTCGCCGTTCTGACGCGTTAAATCATAGGTAATGTTGCGCAGGACAAAGTAGTTTTCGGAGAGGATTTTGTCTTTGATTACGTCAATTTTCAGGGTCATACGGGCTCCACGGCAAAATGAGTGCCTGTAGTCTACGCCGTGAAGCCCGCCTTGTCGCCCGTCGAGGCGCTAGTGCCCTTTCGGCTGCTCTACTCCGAGCCAGTCCATCATGCCCCGCGCGGCGTGGCGACCTTCCGCCATTGCGGTCACCACCAGATCCGCGCCGCGCACCGCGTCGCCGCCCGCGAAAATTTGCGGGTTGGTCGTCTGGTAGCGATAGCGGCTTTCCACGGAGGCAATAATCCGCCCCCACGCGTCGGTATCCACGCCCTCGGCCTGAAGCCAGGGCATCGCGTGCGGGTTAAAGCCAAACGCCATAATCACCGCATCCGCAGGCATCACAAACTCGCTGCCCGCCACCGGAACCGGACGCCGCCGCCCCTGCGCATCCGGTTCGCCCAGCTCGGTGCGCAGCATCCGAATGCCGCTAACCCGCCCGTCCGGGGCAAGGACGATCTCTACGGGCTGAACGTTAAACTCAAAGCTCGCGCCCTCCTCTTTCGCATTTTTCACCTCTTTCTTCGAGCCGGGCATGTTGGCCTCGTCCCGGCGGTAGGCGCAGGTCACGTTCGCCGCGCCGTGGCGCAGCGCGGTGCGCACGCAGTCCATGGCGGTATCACCTCCGCCCAGCACCACCACGTTCAGCCCTTGGGTATTGATAAACGGCTCTCCGTCAGCGGGCGCAAGCCCCATAACGTTTCGCGTGTTCGCCGCCAGGAACGGCAGCGCGTCGTACACGCCCGGCGCGTCCTCGTTTGGAATGCCGGCCTTCATGGAGCGGTACGTGCCGACGCCAATAAACAGGGCGTCGTAGTCGCGCCGCAGCTGAGAGAGCGGCACGTCTTTGCCGACCTCGCAGCTCAGCGCAAAGTTGATGCCCATGGCGGTAAAGATTTCCCTGCGCCGCGCCAGCAGGGATTTATCCAGCTTAAAGGCCGGAATGCCGAACGTCAGCAGGCCGCCAATCTCCGGATGGCGATCGTAAACCGTCACGCTCACGCCGTGGCGCACCAGCAGGTCGGCACACGCCAGCCCGGCGGGGCCCGCCCCGACGATGGCCACCTTTTTATCCACCGGCCGGACGCCGGTCATGTCCGGCATCCAGCCGCTCGCCAGCGCCCGACCGGAGATATAGCGCTCAATATTGCCGATGGTCACCGAGCCGGAGGCATCGCGAAGCGTGCAGGCCCCTTCGCATAATCGGTCCTGCGGGCAGACGCGCCCGGTAATTTCAGGCAAACAGTTGGTCTGGTGAGACAGCTCGACCGCGCCCGCGATGTCGCCCGCCTTCACGCGCGCGATCCACTGCGGAATGTGGTTATGCAGCGGACAGGTCCACTCGCAGATGCTGTGCTCGCCGCACGTCAGGCAGCGCGAGGCTTCGCGCTGGGCCTGCTCAGCGCGAAACGGCAGGTAAATTTCGTTGAAATGGCAGGCGCGCTCTGCGGCCTTCAGCTTGTCCGGCTCGCCGCGCGGCGGGGTTAAGCGCATCTGCTGCCGCCTGGTTTGCGGTGCATCATGCTTCACCACCGAAGCGTGCCAGGGCTGCGCTTCTGAACAGGCCGTGCGCTGGCGGCGGGATTTTGCCAGCGCGTCCAGCGCCGCGGGGGTGGCCAGCGTAAGGACGTCCGCCGGGCAATTTTCGATGCAGGCGGGCCCCTGCGGGCGCGTCAGGCACAGATCGCACTTGTGCGCCGTGGCCTTCACGCTGCCGTTTTCCACCGGCGTGACGATGATCTCCAGAGTGCCGAACGGGCACGCCACCGCGCAGGCCTTGCAGCCAATGCATTTCTGCTGATTCACCTGTACGCTGTCATCGCGCCTGGCGATGGCGCCGTTAGGGCAGCTTTGTACGCAGGGGGCATTTTCGCAGTGGCGGCAGGTCACGGGACGCGCGTTAGCCCCGGATTTCATGACCATAATGCGTGGATGATAGTGGCGCTCGCTCAGAACATGCTCCTCGCCGTTGTGCGCCATCACGCAGGCGACCTCGCAGGCGCGACATCCGATGCATTGCTCACTATCAGCCATAATAAAACGATTCATAATGACACCTGTTTTTGGTTCAATAACCTTATTCTTTGTATGAATACCGTATTAAACCGGGGTGACCTCCTCTGGCAATGTTCACATGCCCAGAATGGCCCACTTTTCGCAGTGAACCTGTGGCAGATCAATTTTATTCAGGAAGCCGTTTGTGACCGTTAAACGACCCGTATCGGGAAGCCTGGCTCGGGCTTTCTTTTCGATTATTGTGTTGTCGATTCTGACCAGCGCCGTTGCGCTGCTCACGCTTGCCAGCAGCCAGCGCGATGCGGAAGCGATTAACATAGCGGGCTCGCTGCGCATGCAAAGCTACCGCCTGGGATATGAAATGCAGCGCGCCAGCCCGGCCATTGCGTCGCACCGGGAAAGCTGGCAGCAGGCCCTGAGCGCCCCGGCGCTGCGGGGGCTGAACCGCTGGTACGTGCCGGAGGACGTCAAGCAGCGCTACCAGCAGCTGCATCTGGCCTGGCAGGAGATGGACACGCATATCGCCCGCGGGGATATCGGCTGGTATCAGAACCACATTGAGGATTTTGTGGGCCGCATTGACGCCTTCGTTCTGGCGCTGCAGCACTACTCCGAGCATAAAATGCAGCGCGTGCTCCTGATCTCCCTGGCGGGAGGCGCGGGCATTTTACTGCTTACGCTTCTCACGCTGCGGGCGATACGCCGCACGGTGGTGGCGCCGCTCAATCACCTGGTCGCGGCCAGCGAGCGTATTGAGCAGGGGCAGTTCGACACGCCCGCGCCGGACACCGCGCTCCCCAACGAGCTGGGCCAGCTTTCCCGCGCGTTCAACCATATGTCCTCCGAGCTCCACACGCTCTACCGCTCGCTAGAGCAGTCAGTTGCTGAAAAAACGCAGCACCTGCATGAGGCGCACCAGCAGCTGGAAATGCTTTTTACCTGTTCGCAGGCGCTCAATACCGGCCAGATAGACGGCCACTGCTTCCGGCATATCCTGCAGATTGTCCATGAATACACCCGGATGAACTATCTGGAGCTGCGCACCCGCGACGACTGGCGGATCGCGGAAGGCGCCGCGCAGCCCGGCGCGCCGATGCACAGCCTGCCGGTGCTGATGCAGGATACTCTGTACGGCGAGCTGCGCTGGCAGAGCGAAACGGGCGAAGCCCTGCAGCCGCTGATGAAAAGCGTGGCGACCATGCTGGGGCGCGGGCTCTATTTCAACGAAGGACAGAAGCACTTCCAGCAGCTGCTGCTAATGGAGGAGCGTGCCACGATTGCCCGCGAGCTGCACGATTCCCTGGCGCAGGTGCTGTCGTATCTGCGCATTCAGCTTACGCTGCTCAAGCGCGCCGTGCCGGAGGATAACGCCCCGGCGCAGGCCATCATCACCGACTTTTCCCGCGAGCTGAACAACGCCTGGCGTCAGCTTCGCGAGCTGCTGACCACCTTCCGCCTGACGCTCAACCACGCCAACCTTCCGGCCGCGCTGCAGGAGTCGCTCGATAATCTGCAAAGCCAGACGCAGGCGATCCTTCGCCTCGACTGCCGCCTGTCGTCGCTGGCGCTGGATGCGCAAAAGCAGGTACATCTGTTACAGATTGTGCGGGAGGCGGTGCTTAATGCCATCAAGCACGCCGGTGCGAGCGAAATCACCGTCAGCGGGATCACCTCTGCCGACGGCACGCACACGGTGTCCATCCGCGATGACGGCATTGGCATCGGTGAGGCCAGCGAGCCGCCGGGGCACTACGGGCTGAACATCATGCGCGAACGCGCGGAGCGGCTTGGCGGCACCCTGCGCTTTTCGCAGCCGAAAGCGGGCGGAACGGAAGTCAGCGTAACGTTCCGCACGCCAGTGCCGGAGGGGGGAATAGTGTGATAATTTACATTATCTCCTTTATTTCTCCACGTTTGGCCTTGATCTTGCCGCTAAAGTTAGGCGAGCAATAGACAACAACGATATGCAGCAAAACGAGGTCACTTTTACATGGCGAATTTCTTCATCGATCGCCCCATTTTTGCCTGGGTGCTGGCCATCCTGTTGTGCCTGACGGGCGTCCTGGCAATTACGTCTCTTCCCGTTGAGCAATATCCCGATCTGGCACCGCCAAACGTGCGGATCACGGCAAACTACCCCGGCGCCTCGGCGCAGACGCTGGAAAACACCGTTACGCAGGTCATCGAGCAGAACATGACCGGGCTCGATAACCTGATGTATATGTCCTCGCAGAGCAGCGCGACCGGCCAGGCGACGGTCACGCTGAGCTTCACTGCGGGTACGGATCCTGACGAGGCCGTCCAGCAGGTGCAAAACCAGCTTCAGTCCGCGCTGCGCAAGCTGCCGCAGGCGGTGCAGAATCAGGGCGTGACGGTGCGCAAAACCGGCGATACCAACATTCTGACCATCGCGTTCGTCTCCACCGACGGATCAATGGATAAGCAGGACATTTCGGACTACGTCGCCAGTAACATTCAGGACCCGCTCAGCCGCATTAACGGCGTAGGGGATATCGACGCCTACGGCTCGCAGTACTCCATGCGCATCTGGCTTGATCCCAACAAGCTGAACAGCGTGCAGATGACGGCCAAAGACGTCACCGATGCCATAGAATCCCAGAACGCGCAGATCGCCGTGGGCCAGCTGGGCGGCACGCCGTCAGTGGATAACCAGGCGCTGAACGCCACCATTAACTCGCAGTCGCTGCTCCAGACGCCGGAACAGTTCCGCAATATCACCCTGCGCGTGAATCAGGACGGTTCGGAAGTGCGTCTGGGCGATGTCGCCACCGTGGAAATGGGGGCGGAAAAATATGACTACCTGAGCCGCTTTAACGGCAATGCCGCGTCCGGGCTGGGGGTGAAACTGGCCTCCGGCGCCAACGAAATGGCCACCGCCGAGCGCGTGCTGAGCCGGCTGGACGAGCTGTCGCACTTCTTCCCGCACGGGCTGGAGTACAAAGTCGCCTACGAAACCACCTCCTTCGTCAAAGCCTCCATTGAGGACGTGGTGAAAACCCTGCTCGAAGCGATTGCGCTGGTGTTCCTGGTCATGTACCTGTTCCTGCAAAACTTCCGCGCAACGCTTATCCCCACCATCGCCGTTCCGGTTGTGCTACTCGGCACCTTCGCCGTGCTGTATGCGTTTGGCTACAGCATTAACACCCTGACCATGTTCGCCATGGTGCTGGCCATCGGCCTGCTGGTGGATGATGCGATCGTAGTGGTGGAAAACGTCGAGCGCATCATGAGCGAGGAAGGGCTTTCGCCGCGCGAGGCGACGCGAAAATCGATGGGGCAGATACAGGGCGCGCTGGTCGGCATCGCGATGGTGCTCTCCGCCGTGTTTATCCCGATGGCGTTCTTTGGCGGCACCACCGGCGCGATTTACCGCCAGTTTTCCATCACCATCGTCTCCGCAATGGTGCTCTCCGTGCTGGTGGCGATGATCCTCACCCCCGCCCTGTGCTCAACCCTTCTCAAACCGCTGCACAAGGGCGAGCACCACGGCCAGAAGGGGTTCTTCGGCTGGTTCAACCGCATGTTCAACCGCAACGCCGCGCGCTACGAAGCGGGCGTGGGCAAAGTGCTTCACCGCAGCGTGCGCTGGATGGTGGTTTACGTGCTGCTGCTGGGCGGCATGGTCTTCCTGTTCCTGCGCCTGCCCACGTCGTTCCTGCCGCTGGAGGACCGCGGCATGTTTATCACCTCCGTCCAGCTGCCGAGCGGCTCAACCCAGCAGCAGACGCTGAAGGTGGTGCAGAAGGTCGAAAACTACTTCCATACCCAGGAAAAGGATAACGTGGTCTCCGTGTTCTCCACCGTCGGCTCCGGCCCCGGGGGCAACGGACAAAACGTGGCGCGCATGTTCGTGCGCCTGAAGGATTGGGATCAGCGCGACAGCGATACGGGCTCTTCATTTGCCATTATCGAGCGCGCCACCAAAGCCTTCAGCCAGATTAAGGAAGCGCGCGTCTTTGCCAGCAGCCCTCCGGCGATCAGCGGCATGGGCAGCTCGGCCGGGTTCGACATGGAGCTACAGGATCACGCGGGAGCCGGGCATGATGCGCTCATGGCCGCGCGCGACAAGCTGCTCGGCCTGGCGGGGAAAGAACCGCAGTTGACCCGCGTGCGCCACAACGGCCTGGACGATAGCCCCCAGCTGCAGGTAGATATCGACCAGCGAAAGGCCCAGGCGCTGGGCGTGTCCATCGACGATATTAACGACACGCTGCAAACGGCCTGGGGCTCAAGCTACGTGAATGACTTTATGGATCGCGGCCGCGTGAAGAAGGTGTACGTGCAGTCCGCGGCGAAGTACCGCATGCTGCCGGACGATATCAACCGCTGGTACGTGCGAAATAACGCCGGCGGCATGGTGCCGTTCTCCGCGTTTGCCACGTCCCGCTGGGAAACCGGCTCGCCGCGGCTGGAGCGCTACAACGGCTACTCGGCGCTAGAAATCGTGGGTGAGGCCGCGCCCGGCGTGAGTACCGGTACGGCGATGGACATTATGGAAAAGCTGGTCCAGCAGCTGCCGACAGGGTTCGGCCTGGAGTGGACGGCAATGTCCTATCAGGAGCGGCTCTCCGGCGCTCAGGCACCGGCGCTGTACGCGCTATCGCTGCTGGTGGTGTTCCTCTGCCTGGCCGCGCTGTATGAGAGCTGGTCCGTGCCGTTCTCGGTCATGCTGGTAGTGCCGCTTGGCGTCATCGGGGCGCTGCTCGCCACCTGGATGCGCGGCCTGGAAAACGACGTTTACTTCCAGGTGGGGCTGCTTACCGTTATTGGCCTGTCGGCGAAGAACGCGATTTTGATCGTCGAATTTGCCAACGAGATGAACGCCAAAGGACACGATCTGATGGCCGCCACGCTGCACGCCTGCCGTCAGCGCCTGCGCCCGATTCTGATGACCTCGCTGGCGTTTGTCTTCGGCGTATTGCCGATGGCGACCAGCACCGGGGCGGGCTCCAGCAGCCAGCATGCCGTAGGGACGGGCGTAATGGGGGGCATGATCTCCGCAACGATCCTCGCCATCTATTTCGTTCCGCTGTTCTTTGTGCTGGTGCGCCGCCGCTTCCCGCTGAAGCCAAAACCGGAATAATCGCGTGAAATAAAAAAGGCGGCTTTGATGGCCGCCTTTTTACTGTGTGATGGTTTCACACTATGGTTATTTTACTTATTTAAGTGCTTTTGCAATTCTTGCTGAATGTCATTTACGAAGCATGTCTTCGATAAAATCTTTCCAGTTCCCCAGTTCACGTTCAATCATAACAACCTCTCTTATTATTATGCGCATTCTACAAAACCCCATCATCATTGTGAAGACAATTTGACCAATCGCTGTGATTCCTCTCGGCTGCAACGCGGCTGTTGCGCTAAATATGCGCGTAAGCCTTTAAACTTTATGTGACGCATAGCAATATTTTGAAATAGCCACGCGGGGAGGCGAGTTTTTATTTTCCGCAAACTTTACGCACCCTTTAAACATTTTGGACATCTATGCTTAAATAGTGACAGCTTATTCGGCGTACATATGTATGCTGAATTAATGTACGGAATAAATTAAGCACAATCCTGAGTGTGTTATATTTCACTTAAGGATATATCCTCGAAATTATTGAACATTCGGGCCCCACAGGAACAAAAGGATTCATCATGGTTGTGATGTACGGCATTAAAAATTGCGACACCATCAAAAAAGCCCGCCGCTGGCTTGAAGCCCACAACGTTGAGTATCGTTTTCATGATTATCGCGCCGACGATCTGGATGCAGAATTTCTGCATAACGCGATCGGCGAGCTGGGCTGGGAAGCGCTGCTGAACACCCGCGGCACCACCTGGCGCAAGCTGGACGAATCCCTGCGTTCCGGCATTAATGATGCGGACAGCGCGGCAAACCTCATGCGTGAAATGCCGGCAATCATCAAACGCCCATTGCTCTGCGCGCCGGGGCGTCCTATGCTGCTGGGTTTTAGTGAAACCCTTTATTCAGACTATTTTGTTGAGGTGTAGTGTATGTCATGCCCGGTCATTGAGCTGACTCAGCAGCTTATTCGCCGCCCTTCCCTTAGCCCGGACGACGCGGGTTGTCAGGCACTCATGATTGAGCGCCTGCGCGCCACCGGCTTTACCGTAGAGCGCATGGATTTTGGCGACACGCAGAACTTCTGGGCATGGCGCGGCCAGGGCGAAACGCTCGCGTTTGCCGGGCACACCGACGTGGTTCCGGCTGGCGACGCGGACCGCTGGATTAACCCGCCTTTCGAACCTACCATCCGCGACGGCATGCTGTTTGGCCGCGGCGCGGCCGACATGAAAGGCTCGCTGGCGGCGATGGTCGTGGCGGCCGAGCGTTTTGTGGCCCAGCATCCCAACCATAAGAACCGCCTCGCGTTTCTGATCACCTCCGATGAAGAGGCCAGCGCGCACAACGGCACGGTGAAGGTTGTAGAAGCCCTGATGGCGCGTAACGAACGCCTGGACTACTGCCTGGTAGGCGAGCCGTCCAGCACCGAAGTGGTGGGTGACGTGGTGAAAAACGGTCGTCGCGGCTCGCTGACCTGTAATCTCACCGTTCACGGCGTGCAGGGGCACGTTGCTTATCCCCATCTGGCGGATAACCCGGTTCACCGCGCGGCACCGATGCTCAGCGAGCTGGTGGGCATCGAGTGGGACAAAGGCAATGAATTCTTCCCGCCAACCAGCATGCAAATCGCCAACGTGAAGGCCGGGACCGGCAGCAACAACGTGATCCCAGGCGATTTGTTCGTTCAGTTCAACTTCCGCTTCAGCACCGAGCTGACCGACGAAACGATCAAAGCGCGCGTCGTTGCGCTGCTGGAAAAATACCAGCTGCGCTACACCGTGGACTGGTGGCTTTCCGGCCAGCCGTTCCTGACGCAGCGCGGCAAGCTGGTTGATGCGGTGGTGAACGCTATCGCGCACTATAATGAAATTAAGCCACAGCTGCTGACAACCGGCGGCACCTCAGACGGACGCTTTATCGCCCGCATGGGCGCACAGGTTGTCGAACTGGGTCCGGTAAACGCCACCATTCATAAAATCAATGAGTGCGTCAACGCGGCGGATTTACAACTCCTGGCCCGCATGTATCAACGTATAATGGAGCAGCTCGTCGCCTGACGACTGCTCTGAGAAGGAATAGCGAATGGATTGGCTGACAAAATACTGGTGGATTCTGGTGTTGGTATTTCTGGTAGGCGTACTGCTTAACGTGATTAAAGACCTTAAGCGCGTTGACCACAAAAAGTTTCTCGCCAACAAGCCGGATCTGCCTCCGCACCGTGATTTCAACGACAAGTGGGACGATGACGACGACTGGCCGAATAAGGACCAGAAGAAGTAATTTCCATCCCCTCACCCCCAGCCCCTCTCCCCAAAGGGGCGAGGGGAGCTTTGTTCCCTCTCCCCTTTGGGGAGAGGGTCAGGGTGAGGGGCATATTTTCCTCACATAAACTCAACGATATCATCATCATTCGGCTTTCCGCCGCTGAGCGCCTCGTCGAAGTAATGCTTCGGCACGGTATAGCGCAGATGGTCGAGCGCGAACTGCATGCTGCGATCGTCAATCGCGTGGCCCAGATCCTCAACGATATCCAGCGTCACGTCTCCTCCGGCGCGTAACAGCGCCTCCTGAGCGGCAACCGCATGCGACAGCTCAATCACCCGGTCCTCGCCCCCGTGGATCAGGTGGATCGTGGTCTGAGTGGTGGCGCTCGTCGGTAGCGTCCCAAAGCGGCCGTTAAAGGCAATCACGCGGGAGACCAGGCCTGGCTGCGCTTTCACGCTCTCAAGAGACATGATTGATCCCTGCGAAAAGCCAATCAGCGCGGTGGCATCAGCGCCTACGCCGCTCTGCTGCTGCCAGTAGCGAACCGTGTCGATAAACGCGGGCATAACGGCATCGATGCGCGCCTGACGGGTCTCTTCCGTCACGCCCTGCACGGAAAACCACTGCCGCCCGTTTGGGCCGCAGGGCTCTACGCCGCCGATGCTGACGATCAGCGCGTCCGGAAAGATGGGCGCAAACCAGCTGCCAATCTGGCCCATGTTCACGGCATTATCGCCAACGCCATGAAACAGCAGCAGCAGCTGTTTTGCCGGTTTGTCGGGGCTTTGAACAACAAAATGGTCGTGTTTCATGGCGGTCTCCTTAATTGATGACCTGGATTCTACGCCTCTGGAGGGTAATGACCATGCCACTTTACTGAAGAAGTCATTGAAAAAATTGCCATTGCAAAATGTCGGCGTTGAGCTGACGGCTGCGCTTCGCGTCCAGGGTTTCCAGCGCCTCACGCGCCTCCTGGCGAAGCGCGGCGAGCAGGGCTTTTCGCCCCGAGAGCCCAAGCTTCGCGCAGAGGTGAACATCGTCCTTTCGCGCTTCGGCTTTACCCCGCAGCGCGGGCAGCGGCAGGCTAACCGCAAGCAGCAGGCGCGTCAGCGCCGCGACGGACGTTGAAAACGGCCGATGCGCCCAGGCGAACCCGGCAAGCTCCAGCCAGTCATCATCATTAAGGGTAGCTTCCCAGGCGTCGTCGACGGGGATCTTTTCGTCGTTCCACGCAGACAGTACGCGCGCATCGCGGCACAGGCGGCGATGCGCCTGCTCGCACAGCGCCTGCCCCGCCTCGCTGAGCGGCAGCAGCGCCATCGCCGTAAAGCAGCCGCTGCTGGCCTCGCGGTGGCTGCCCATGCGCACCATCACAAAACCGCACCGCCGCCAGAAATGCCACAGCGCGTCGGTGTAGCCAAAGCTGACCGAGAGGTAATCCTCGCCGCGGGCGTTGCTTATCAGCGCCTGACCGATTCCCTCCCGCTGACGGTGAGGATGAACGGCAATACGCGTCACCCTGCGCCCCCGGAGCGTCGCCGCCAGGGGAGACCCGCCGTGCGCGGCCAGGGACTGCGCCACCAGGTTGCCGCGCGGGCGCCGGAAACCTGCCCACACCGCGCGGCTAAGCCCTGCGCTTAAGCCGCCCTCATCCACCAGCCACAGCGCGCCCGCAAGCGACGTTTGCGCCTGTGCGATGGAAAAGTGCTGGCCCGGCGCGTCCATCATCCGGCGTAAATCCAGCGGCGACGTCCGGTAATGCGCCGCGCAAAGCAGTTCATAAACGCTGGCGATACGCGCGGGGTCGCTTTGCCACGCCTGCTGCTCCAGCGCGGTGAACTGCACCACGCCCTCAGGCCGATGGTCAATCAGCGTATCGTCGAAGAGCAGCGCATTGCTTACTACCCGCTCAAGCGGACAGCCTGCCGCCCAGCGCACGGGCGCGGACAAGCTATAGCGCCGCAGGCCCTCGAAGCGGGCGCAGAACTTCAGCAGGAACCCTCTGCCCGTCCCTTCATAGCCCTGAACGGTCGTGGTGAGCAGCACGCGCGGAAAGCGCTGGACCAGCTGCTCAAGCAGCGGACCGGGGATCGCTGCCGCTTCATCGACAATCAGCCAGTCGGCCGTCTGCGAAGAAGCCAGCAGCGCGTCCGGAGCCATAAAGCGGTATTTATCGCCGGCAAAATGGGCAATCACGTCCGTCGCCCCCTTTGCCGGACCGGTGACGATAGCGCTGCGCCGCGTGCGGTTCAGCAACATGCCGGCAAGCGCCGACTTCCCGCGCCCGCGCGGTGCCGTCACGGCAGCAATACCGGGCGGCATGCTCAACAGCGCATCCAGAATGGCAGCCTGTTCGCGCAGGGGCTCGCCCGTCGCCGGATGCCAGTCGGGCGCGTCAGAGGAGGAAAAAGAAGGCCGATCCTGATGCTGTTGCCACACGATCGCATCCGGATCGGCAGCGATCGTCCGACAAAAGTGGTGAACAAAATGGGGTGTGGCGATCGGTTCCGCGCTGTCGCTCCAGCGCACGGAGTCCGCGTCTGGCCGCTGCGCCCATTCTGAGAGCGGCGGGACCAGCAGCACCAGCAGGCTTCCGGCGCGCAGCGTGCCGCTCAGCGCGGCGAAGGCAGCGACGTCAAACCCGATGCGCGCGTCGAAAACGGCGTGGGTAAATTCGTGCCCCAGCAGACCGCTGAGGTTTTTTGGCGCGTTGCCATCCAGCCAGTGCCAGTCCCCCGGCACGCTATCGCGCAGCGCCTGCGCCTGTGAATCCCCCCACGCGCCATCGCCGCAGAGAACAATCAGCCTGCGATGGCCTTTGCGCAGCAGAAAATCCGCCAGGCGTTCAAACGACGCCATCACATGGCTTTGCCGAAGGTATTACACTGCGCCGGGTCTCCGCTGTCGAAGCCGCGCTTGAACCACGTGTAGCGCTGTTCGGACGTCCCGTGCGTGAAGCTGTCCGGCACCACGCGCCCCTGGCTCTGCTGCTGAAGCCGATCGTCACCAATTGCTTCTGCGGCGTTTAGCGCCTCTTCCAGATCGCCGGCCTCCAGCACGCCCTGCTTCTGCATGCTGTTACCCCAGACGCCCGCGAAGCAGTCTGCCTGGAGCTCCATGCGCACGGAGAGGCGGTTGACCTCCGCCTGAGAGGCGTTCTGCTGCATCTGGCGCACTTTTGGCTCGATGCCCAGCAGCTTTTGCACGTGGTGGCCCACTTCATGAGCGATGACGTAGCCCTGGGCAAAATCGCCGTCGGCGCCCAGCTTGTGCTTCATGTCATCATAGAAAGAGAGATCGATATAAACGGTGCCGTCAGCCGGGCAGTAAAATGGCCCCATCACCGACTGCCCGGTGCCGCAGCCCGTGCGCGTCGCGCCGCGGTACATTACAAGCTTAGGCTGCTGATAGGTACGCCCCATTTTCTCGAACTGCTGGCCCCAGGTATCTTCCGTGGTCGCGAGAATGACGGAGGTGAATTTGGCCGCTTCATCTTCATTCGGGCTGATGGAGCGCGGGGATTGCTGCTGCTGTTGCAGCGGTTGACCTGTCATCAGGCCGGTTAAATCGACGCCGTAGTAGCCCGCCACCAGCACCACGATCAGCAGAATGATACCGCCCTTTCCGCTCGGTAACCGAAAGCCCGGGCCGCCCATTGACGGGCCGCCGCCGCTACTGCTGCGTCTGTCTTCTACATTGTCACTTTCACGACGCCCTTGCCAGCGCATAACCACCTCGAAACGATTACATTATTAATAGCTATGATCGTAGGCGGTTAACGACAAGATTACCATAGTAAACAACGGTAAAACGCCCGAGGATTCGATTGTCCTCAGGCGCCGGAGTGCGTTAGTCGAGCTTAACGCCTAAACGGTGAGCAACGGCTTCATAGGCTTCAATCAGCCCGCCCAGGCTCTGGCGGAAACGGTCTTTGTCCATTTTATCCAGCGTTTCTTTATCCCACAGGCGGCTGCCGTCCGGAGAGAACTCGTCGCCCAGCACCACTTCGCCTTTGTACAGGCCGAACTCCAGCTTAAAGTCCACCAGGATCAGGCCCGCATCATCAAACAGCTTTTTCAGCACGTCGTTTGCCTTGTAGGTCAGCTCCTGCATGCGCGCCAGGTTCTCTTTGCTCACCCAGCCGAAGGTTTCGCAGTAGGATTCGTTGACCATCGGGTCATGCATGGCGTCGTTTTTCAGGAACAGATCGAACAGCGGCGGGTTGAGCTCGATCCCTTCTTCGATACCCAGACGCTTCACCAGGGAGCCCGCGGCGCGGTTACGAATGACGCATTCCACCGGCACCATATCCAGCTTTTTCACCAGACATTCCGTATCGGACAGCAATGCTTCCATCTGGGTTGGGATACCCGCTTCGGCCAGCTTCGTCATAATGAAGTGGTTGAACTTATTGTTCACCATCCCTTTACGATCGAACTGTTCAATGCGCGCGCCGTCCCCTGCTGACGTATCATTGCGGAACTCGAGCACCAACAGATCCGGGTTCTCCGTGCTGTAAACGGTTTTCGCTTTGCCACGATACAACTCAGCTTGCTTCTGCATCTTCATTACTCCTGGTGTGATGATTTGTGTTCAAAACTGGGCATATTATGCCACGCACACGTTTGCGTAGCACGAAAATAAAAAGGGCTGGATTAACCAGCCCTCACATTTATTTGTTGAACGCAGCCTGGAAGACCGCCACCAGCGCATCGTTCTGCGACTGGGTCAACGTGTGACCTTTCGGATCGATGAACTGCAGGCTACTGCGGTTATCAAGGTCGCCGACCTGAATTTTGTAGTCACCAGCGGCCAGTTCTGGATCGCTTGCGCCCAGCTCCTGCCACGCGCTGTCGGACAGCGGCTTGTAGGTGGCCGTCATGCTACCCGTAGAACGGGTGCTGTCGGACACCTTCATGCCCACTTTTTCCAGCGTTGCAGGCAGCTTCTGCCAGGTCTGGTTAAACGGTGCGCGCACTACCAGCATTGGCAGACCGGTATCGTCGGCCGCGCTCTGGACATCAAACGTTGTCCCGCTGCGGTTCTGGGCCGCGTTCGCGGCGTCGGTTGCGTTTTTATCGAGACCGGCGGCAATGACGTTCAGCATTTCAGTGCTGTAGCGCTGCATAGCGGACGCGTCGGCAACCGGTTTACCCGCCTGCTCAAGGTTCAACAGCTTGACGGTTACCGCCTGCTGGTAGCCCTGTGGCTTAACGGAGACCTGATAGCGACCTCGGTACTGCTGGTCTTCATCCAGACGGTTCCAGTCGATCCAGTCCGTGGTTAACGTCTGGCTGGCGTCGTCACGTTTATCAATCGCGTAATTTTTCGATTGAATCACGCTGACAACCTGCGGCCACAGCGAGGTGCCGCGCGCGCTTTCGACCATCAGAGACGCCGTGTCACCGGTGAACTGGGTGCGCGCTCCGCTCACCAGCGCCAGAGGCTGTGCCGGTGGACGAATATCAAGCGCTTTTCCGACCGGACCGCTGCCGTTGGTCACGGGGATGTTGTAGTCGCCGTTCTGAATCGGCAGGATCATGCCAGCAGGGGCGTGAAGTTCAGCAAGCGGCGTCGCATCCAGATAGGATTCGTCACCGCTCACCTGGCGCTTGTAGCGCGAGTCTGAACTACAGGCAGCGAGCAGCATAATAAGCGAAACACCCGCAACCTTCGCCAGGCGCGACTTCTGTACTGAATAAGCCATCAAATCTCCCTAAACTTTACAGCAAACCGGCATGTTTCAGCGCGCCAGTGACGATGTCGCGACCGTGGTCGGTAATCGGCGTCATTGGCAGGCGCAGCGTATCGGTTGCTACAAGTCCCAACTCCTTACATGCCCATTTCACTGGGATCGGATTGGGTTCGACAAATAATTTATTGTGCAGCGGCATCAGACGCTGATTAATCACGCGAGCGTCATCAAAGTGACCGGCCGCCGCGAGCTTGCACATCTCGGCCATATCACGCGCTGCAACGTTGGCAGTGACGGAGATTACGCCGTGACCGCCTAACTGCATGAAGTCCAGCGCAGTCGCATCGTCGCCGCTCAGCAGGATAAAGTCGTCTGAAACCAGCTCTTTGATCTGATGAACGCGGCTTAAGTTCCCTGTCGCCTCTTTAATCCCGATAATATTTTTTACTTTCGAGAGACGGCCAACGGTTTCCGGCAGCATATCGCAGCCGGTGCGGGACGGCACATTATACAGGATTTGTGGCAAGTCAGTATGTTCAGCGATGGCTTTGAAATGCTGGAACAGACCTTCCTGAGTAGGACGGTTGTAATAAGGGGTTACCGTCAGGCAGCCAACAATGCCGCTGTCGTTAAAACGTTGAGTCAGGCTAATGGCTTCTGCGGTGGCGTTAGCGCCCGTTCCGGCGATGACAGGAATACGTCCGTCAGCCAGTTCCAGGGTCAGCATCACCACGTCACCGTGTTCTTCGTGGCTCAGCGTTGCAGATTCACCGGTAGTCCCTACCGAAACGATCGCCGAGGTTCCGTTGGCGACATGGTAATCAATGAGCTTCTTCATGCTTGACCGGCAGACATTACCTTTTTCATCCATCGGTGTAACAAGCGCGACAATACTTCCCGTGAACATGGGCCATCCTCTGTGCGAACAAGAGCCTCAATGTTACGTTTGTCACTGTAATAAAAGCAAGCGACCTGAGGCCCTCAGGCGGTTGTATGCATGTTTTTTTTATGCTTTCCTTAGGAAGACTTAACCAAGCAAAGGAAGAACGGGTTTGACAACCTCATCACAACATTACCTGGTTATCACCGCGCTGGGTGCCGACAGGCCGGGTATCGTGAACACCATTACCCGCCACGTAAGCAGCTGCGGCTGCAACATTGAAGACAGCCGTCTGGCTATGCTTGGCGAAGAGTTCACCTTTATCATGCTGCTTTCCGGAACATGGAACGCCATCACGCTGATTGAATCGACCCTGCCCCTGAAAGGCGCAGAGCTGGATTTGCTGATCGTAATGAAGCGCACCACCGCGCGACCGCGTCCGGCGATGCCTTCTACCGTCTGGGTGCAGGTTGAAGTGCCTGACTCTCCGCATCTCATTGAACGCTTTACCGCACTGTTTGATGGCCACGAGATGAATATCGCCGAGCTGGTTTCCCGAACGCAGCCGGGTGATGAAAACGCGATTCCCACGCTGTTTATTCAAATTACCGCTCACAGTCCTGCCTCACAGGATGCATCAAATATCGAACAAGCGTTCAAAGCCCTCTGTACAGAATTAAACGCGCAGGGCAGTATAAACGTCGTAAATTATTCGCAGCATGAACAGGATGGAGTTGAGTAATGAACCCACTGAAAGCCGGTGACATCGCACCGAAATTTAGCCTGCCGGACCAAGACGGCGAGCAAGTAAATTTGACCGACTTCCAGGGACAGCGTGTTCTGGTCTATTTCTACCCGAAAGCCATGACCCCAGGCTGCACCGTGCAGGCCTGCGGCTTACGCGACAACATGGATGAGTTGAAAAAAGTGGGTGTGGAAGTGCTGGGCATCAGCACCGACAAACCTGAAAAGCTGTCCCGCTTTGCTGAAAAGGAGCTGCTTAACTTCACGCTTCTCTCTGACGAAGATCATCAGGTCTGCGAGCAGTTTGGCGTCTGGGGCGAAAAGACCTTCATGGGCAAAACCTACGACGGCATTCACCGCATCAGCTTCCTGATTGACGCTGACGGCAAGGTTGAACACGTGTTTGACGACTTCAAAACCAGCAACCACCACGACGTGGTGTTGAACTGGCTGAAACAAAGCGCCTGATAAACAGCAAAACGGCAACCCAGGTTGCCGTTTTTCATGTTTTCGCCCTCAGCCCTGTGGGAGAGGGCCGGGGTGAGGGCATCAGGCCACACACGCTCTACTTCTCTTCCACCGCAGGAACATCCGGCCACGCGTGAACCACGGCTTTGATAAGCGTTGCCAGCGGAATGGCGAAGAACACGCCCCAGAATCCCCACAGCCCGCCAAAAATCACCACGGATAAAATAATCACCAGCGGATGCAGGTTCACCGCCTCGGAAAACAGCACCGGCACCAGCAGGTTGCCGTCCAGCCCCTGAATGATCAGATACACCGCAAAGCAGCTCCAGAACTCGGTGCCAAGACCGAACTGGAACAGCGCGACGCCCACCACCGGAATGGTCACCACAAAGGCGCCGATGTACGGAATCAGGACCGACAGCCCCACCAGCACCGCCAGCAGCAGCGAATAGTTAAGCCCGAAGATCAGGAAGCCAATCCACGTCGCCACGCCGACCACAATCATCTCCAGCACCTTACCGCGAATGTAGTTGGTGATCTGCTGGTTCATCTCTTCCCACACCTGCCCCGCCAGGCCTCGGTTGCGCGGCAAAACGCGGCGCACGGCGTTAAGCATCTGCTCTTTATCCTTGACGAGGAAAAAGACCATCAGCGGCACCAGCACCAGATAAACCGCCAGCGTCAGCAGCCCCACCAGCGAGGCCAGAGAGTATTTCACGACCGAGTCGCCCATCGTCATAATGCGGGCGCGCATGTTTTCCGCCATCGCGTCGATAATCCCGGCGTCCATCAGCGCGGGATAGCGGCGCGGCAGCGTGGCGGCAAAGTCAGAGAGCTTGTTCAGCATGCCTGGCATGTCGCGGATCAGGTAAATCCCCTGCTGCCAGGCAACGGGCATCACGACGAATGACATCAGCAGTAAAATCCCGACGAACAGCACCAGCACGATGCTGGTCGCCCAGCGGCGGGAGCAGCCGACACGCTCAAGCCTCGCCGTTGGCCACTCCAGCAGATACGCCAGCACAATCGCCACCAGCAGCGGAGCCAGCAGGCCGCTAAAGAAGAAGAGAATGCCGAAACCGGCAACCAGAATAACCAGCAGAGCAATGGCTTCCGGGTCGCTAAACCGGCGGCGATACCACTGCATTAACATTTCGAGCATGCAACCCTTCCCTGAACTGACGGCGGAATGGAAAGAAGGAATTGTATCTAACTGTCACAGAAATGCCTTTCCTTTTTAACGATGCGTCACGAATTGCAAAACCCCGATCATCGGGATTTTCTTCACGCCCCAACACGGCTACACTCGCAGGGCAGTGGAGATGAACGTTCGACGGGTTCGTCGGTCAAATTAGCACATCCAAAATACAGGACAGTGGTTATGTTCAGGCAGTTGAAAAAAACGCTGGTTGCAACACTTATCGCCGCACTGACGGTGGGTCAGGCGATGCCCGCCTTTGCGGACTCGGCCGATTCATTGCCGGATATGGGCACCACGGCAGGAAGCACGCTCTCCATTGGCCAGGAGATGCAGATGGGTGATTACTACGTTCGCCAGCTGCGCGGCAGCGCGCCGCTGATCAACGATCCGCTGCTGGTACAGTACATTAACGGCCTCGGCATGCGCCTTGTCGCCCACGCCGACTCGGTGAAAACCCCCTTCCACTTCTACTTAATCAATAACGACGAAATCAACGCCTTTGCCTTCTTCGGCGGCAACGTGGTGCTGCATTCGGCGCTATTCCGCTATTCCGATAACGAAAGCCAGCTGGCGTCGGTAATGGCGCACGAAATTTCGCACGTGACGCAGCGCCACTTGGCGCGCGCCATGGAAGACCAGAAGCGCAACGCTCCCCTGACCTGGGTCGGCGCGCTGGGATCGATTTTGCTGGCGATGGCCAGCCCGCAGGCGGGAATGGCGGCGCTGACCGGCACCCTGGCAGGTACGCGCCAGGGCATGATCAGCTTTACCCAGCAAAACGAACAGGAAGCGGACCGCATCGGCATTCAGGTCTTACAGCGTTCGGGCTTCGACCCGCAGGCGATGCCGAGCTTCCTTGAAAAGCTGCTCGATCAGGCGCGGTACTCCACGCGTCCCCCGGAGATTTTGCTGACGCACCCGCTGCCGGAAAGCCGCCTGTCGGACGCGCGCAACCGCGCCAACCAGATGCGCCCGGTTGTCGTGCAATCCTCGCAGGATTTCTTCCTCGCCAAGGTCCGCACCCTCGGCATGTATAACTCCGGGCGTAACCAGCTCACCAGCGACCTGCTTGACGCGCTGGCCAAGGGTAACGTGCGCGAGAAGAACGCCGCGCAGTACGGCCAGGCGCTTCAGGCAATGGAGGCCAGCAGGTACGACGAAGCGCGCAAAGCGCTACAGCCGCTGCTCTCCGCCGAGCCAAACAACCCGTGGTATCTCGATCTTTCCACCGATATCGATCTGGGGCAGAAAAAAGCCGCCGACGCGATTAATCGTCTGAAAGGGGCGAAAGATCTTCGCAATAATCCGGTGCTTCAGCTCAACCTGGCGAATGCTTACCTACAGGGCGGGCAGCCCAACGAGGCGGTCACCATCCTGAACCGCTACACCTTTAACAATAAAGACGATCAGAACGGTTGGGATCTGCTGGCGCAGGCCGAGGGGCAGCTGGGCAATCGCGATCAGGAGCTGGCCGCGCGCGCAGAAGGGTTAGCCCTGGCCGGACGGCTGGATCAGGCCATTTCCCTGCTGAGCAGCGCCAGCTCGCAGGTCAAGCTCGGCAGCCTGCAGCAGGCGCGCTACGACGCGCGAATCGATCAGCTGCGCGGCTTGCAGCAGCGCTTCAAGCCGTACGAAAAGATGTAATAAAGGAGACGTTTAGTCATGACAGACGCGGTAAAAATCTACCACAATCCACGCTGCTCAAAGAGCCGCGACACGCTCAGCCTGCTGAAGTCTAACGGCGTTGATCCTGACGTGGTGCTGTACCTTGAGACACCGCCGGACGCGCAGACAATTCAGCAGCTCCTGCACATGCTGGGCATGGGCAGCGCGCGCGAGCTGATGCGCCAGAAAGAGGACCTGTACAAGGAGCTTAACCTGAGCGATGCCCATCTGACCGAAGCGCAGCTGGTTCAGGCGATGATTGATAATCCAAAGCTGATCGAGCGCCCTATCGTGGTGGCAAACGGCCAGGCGCGCATTGGTCGCCCGCCGGAAAGCGTGCTTGAGATCCTCTGATTAATCCCCGCGCCGCAGCGCCTCCAGAAAGGCCTGCGGCGTTCTCTCTCCCAGCTTTTTCTGCGCTTTTCCCCGGTTGTAGCATTCGCACAGGTTTATCAGCAGCGATCCGAGCGCCTGCGCATTCACGTGCGGAACAATCTCGGCTAACGGCAGCGCCACCTGAACGGTTCTCCGCTTTTCCGGATGCGCGTTCACGGCGACGCTTCGCTCCGCCAGAGTGACTTCAAAACCGAAAGTCTCAAGAGATTGTATATCAGCCGGACAGGCCTCCAGCAGCGCCTTCGTCCAGTTATCCAGCAGCGGCTGCGATACGCCCGCATACAATCGGGCATAGCACCAGCCGCTGATCGGCTCGCGCGCCCATAGCAGATGCTGCTCACCACCGTCATCCATGTGCAGCGACAGCGGCACGTGGTGCAACGCCAGCGCATGCGGCCTGACGCCGGCCTTTAACGCCTTCACGCCCTGCAGCGGTGCCCCCTTCTGTTTCACCGCCGCGGGCTTCAGGTAGCGGTTAAGCGTCGCCCGCGAAACGGCAATCCCTAGCCCGTCGTTGACCAGATGCAGCAGCTCGTCCAGCGGCGCGCCGGTCGCGTCGCGCAGGGCATTGATCAGCATCACCTGTTCTTGTCTCAGCGCTTTGTGTATCACCCTGGGCGTAGTCTGATTATCAGAAACCTGCCTGCGGTTGCGCCAGCGCCGCACCGTCGTTACGGAGATCCCCAGCTCGACGGCAAGCTCTCTGTCGCTTTTATCCGACTGCTGAAGGTAGCGCCGGACCCGCGGCGTGGTGGTGGCATTGGCGTGCAGTTTAATTTCCATCGGTAAATTCCGTTAACTAATCTTGTGAGATTTACAGTGTTAAGGCGAATGCTTTGTGACCGATTTCACCTTTCGCCCGCCGCGCTTCACTGATAATCCACAGACATAACACAAACAACGCCACTCAATCTTGTACGGAGTTCACAATGAACAATGTTCTGGGATTTCTAGAAGCAAAACTGATGCCCCTGGCGGCCAAAACGGCCCAGCAGCGTCATCTGGGGGCCATTCGCGGCGCCTACGTTTCATTCATGCCGTTTATCATCGTCGGCTCGATACTGCTGGTGATCTCCTCGTTTCCAAATCAGGCCTACCAGCAGTTTATGTCTCAGGCCTTTGGCGCGAGCTGGAGCGCCATCATCGAAATTCCGTTTAACGCGGTATTCTCCACCATGTCGCTGTTCATCAGCTTCCTGGTGGCGTTTCGCCTGGCGGAACACTACGGCGAGGACCGCATCTCCTGCGGCATTCTGTCGCTGGTCGCTTTCCTGATCCTGACGCCGTTCATCAAGATGGCGGAGAACGGCGGCATCACCGTGATCCCCGTTGAATGGATTGGCAGCAAAGGGCTATTCGTCGCGATGATCGGGTCGCTTCTTTGGACGGAGCTGTTCTGCTGGCTAAAGCGCAAAAACCTGGTGATCAGCATGCCGGACGGCGTGCCGCCTGCGGTGCAGGAATCTTTCGCCGCGCTGATCCCGGCGCTGCTGGTGATGATTCTGGTGCTGTTAATCCGCATCGTCTTTGAAAACACCCATTACCACACCATCCATCAGTTTATTTATGAAGTGGTCGCTACGCCGGTGCGCCACTATGGCACCTCCTATTTCGGCGCGCTGATGACGGTGTTCAGCATCACGATCCTGTGGTCAGTGGGCATTAACTCAGGGTCGATGATCAACGGCATTATCCGTCCGCTGTGGATGGAAAATCAGACCGACAACATCGCCGCTATTCAGGCGGGCGTCACGCCGCCGCACATTATCACCGAGCAGTTTTTTGACATGATCTGGATGGGCGGCGCGGGCGCAACGCTGTCGCTGGTGATTGCGATGCTGATTTTCGCCCGCAGTAAGAACATGCGCGAAGTGGCTCGCCTCGGCGCGGGCGCGTCGGTGTTCAACATCAACGAGCCAATTCTCTTCGGCCTGCCGGTGATCATGAACCCGATCATGCTCATCCCGTTCAACCTGGTGCCGCTGGTGCTGGTCAGCGTGCAGTACGCCGCAATGAAAATTGGCGCGGTCGCCGTCACCACCGGGGTCTTTATCCCGTGGACGCTGCCGCCCGTCATCAGCGGCTTTATCGTTACCGGCCATCTGAGCGGCAGCGTTATGCAGCTCATCAACCTGCTGATTGGCGCCATGCTGTACCTGCCTTTCATGCGCATTCTGGATAAACAGTACCGCGCCGCGGAGATTGCCACCGTGACGCAGCCCGATACCACCCTTGCAAAACAGGAGTAAAGCATGTGGGGAATTATCGCCACCTGGCGAATGGCGCTGGAAGGCGTCACGGAATCCGCGTCTGCCCTTTCAGCAGGGAAGCCGGTCGCCGACGCGGTGGTTGACGCCGTCGCGGCGGTAGAAGACTTTCCGTTTTATAAATCCGTCGGCTACGGCGGCCTGCCCACCGAGAACGGCGAGGTGGAGCTGGACGCGGCCTATATGGACGGCGACACACTCGCGTTTGGCGCCGTGGGGGATCTGGTGGATATCGCCAACCCGGTGCGCGTGGCGCACGCGCTAAGCCGCCAGCGCTACAACAGCCTGCTGGTCGGCCAGGGTGCGCGCGAATGGGCGCTGAGCCAGGGCTTTGCCGATAAAACCATGCTTACCGACCGCGCCATGCAGCACTACCGCAAGCGCTGCCGGGAAACGCTCGATAAGGGCTTGAGCCCGTATGACGGCCACGACACGGTCGGGATTATCGGCCTTGATAAGCGGGGGTCGATGAGCGTCGCCACCTCCACCAGCGGCCTGTTTATGAAAAAGCGTGGCCGCATTGGCGATTCGCCGATTATCGGATCGGGCTTTTACTGCGACAGCGAAACCGGGGCCGCCACCGCCACGGGCGTCGGCGAAGACCTGATGAAAGGCTGCACCAGCTATGAGATCGTCCGCCGAATGGCCGGAGGCATGTCCCCTCAGCAGGCGGCAGACTCGGTGGTGTTTGAGCTGGAAGATAAGCTGATGTCGCGCTTCGGCCGCGCGGGGGATCTCTCCGTCGTCTGCATGAACAGGCAGGGCGAGTTCGGCGCGGCGACTAACATCAAAACCTTTTCATTCGTCGTCGCCAGCGCGCGCCAGCCGCTGACCGTGTTTCGCGCCGAACGCCAGCGAGAAAAAACGCACTATCAGCCCGTGGATGATGAGTGGATGCAGGCCTACGCCGAGCGCATCCGCGCGCCCATCGAGGAGCAATAATGATGAACTGGCAACTGATTACCGAACTTTCAGACGCCGAAGCGCACAGCCATCTGATTGCCCGTGCGGACTCGGCGCAGCTGCCGGAGACGCCGCTCGTCGCCGAAATGCGCCAGCAGGGAAGCGTCGCCGACGCCCGGTTTGGCTGCGCGCCTTTTGCCCGCATCACGCTGCTGCCGGACGTGCTCTGGCACGATAGCCTGACCGAGGGATTACTCACCGCGCTGCGCCCGCTGCTGGCCTCCCCCGCCAGCGAGAGCGTGGTGATTGACGTGACGAACGTTGACGACACCGTGCTGGCGCAGCTGCTGCGCTTTCTCTTCAATCAGGCGCATCGCCTTGCGGACCTTCAGCTGAAAAAAGCAGATGCCTCCACCGTGCGCCTTCGCCATATCTCGGCGCTTTGCCTGCCCGAGCAGCGGGAGAGGCTGACGGACGTTTTCAGGCATCAGCACGCCATCGCCGAAGGCATGATTGCCGCCAGGCAGCTGGCGGATCTGCCGTCCGACCGCTGCACGCCCCAGTTTGTTGTCGAAGAAGCACAGCGGCTGTGCGCGGCATTCCCTACCCTGCGCTGCGAGGTGCTGGATGAAAAGCAGATCGTCGATGGAAGCCTTGGGCTGCTGCACGCCGTGGGTAAAGGGGCGACCTGCCCGCCCCGGCTGCTCGCTATTCATTATGACGGAGCGACTGAGGGTCAGGTGCGCTGCTACGTGGGCAAAGGCATTACCTTCGACACCGGCGGACTGTGGCTGAAGGAAGGCGCGGGCATGTACACCATGAAGTACGACATGTGCGGCGCGGCGAACGTTCTGGGATTGATGCTCACCGTCGCCGGGCTGGGCCTGCCGGTGCGCATCATGGGCGTGCTGGCGCTGGCGGAAAATGCCATCGGCCCGGACGCCATGCAGCCGGGCACGGTTGCGCGCGCCTGCAACGGCCTGACCGTTGAAATCAATAACACCGATGCCGAAGGGCGGCTGGTGCTGGCCGACGCCATCGCCTGGGCCAGCCAGCGCCATCCGCAGGCGCGCTATATCATTGATATGGCAACCTTAACGGGCGCGGTGGTGAAAGCGCTGGGGTATGAGCTGAGCGGCCTGATGACCCAGGACGAGCCGCTGCGCCAGGCGCTCGTCGAGGCAGGGAAGCGCTGCGGCGACGAGGTGTGGTCCCTGCCGCTGGACGCGAGGCTGAAAAAGCAGACCGAGAGCGCGATTGCCGATCTGTGCAATACGCCGACCAATAACGCGGCGATCAGCGCCTCGGCGGCCTGGCTGCTGCACCATTTCTGCCCGCCGACGATCCCGTGGGCGCATCTGGACATCAGCGGCACGGCGCTGTGGCGGGAAGGCGGCAGAAGCGTGGCGTCGGGCCGGCCGATTCCGCTGCTGGTAGAGCATCTGATGGGGGATCTTTAAGCCCGGCGGCGCTATGCTTACCGGGCCTGGTGGGGCACTATGCAGGCCGGGTAAGGCGCAGCCGCTACCCGGCAAAAAACTTAAAGCTTAAGGATATCTTTCACAAACGGAATGGTCAGCTTGCGCTGGGCGGTTATTGAGGCGCGATCGAGCTGATCGAGCGTATCAAACAGCGTGCGCATCTCGCGATCCAGGCGCTTCAGCAGGAAGCGCCCCACGTCCTCGGGCAGCTCAAATCCGCGCTGCTTTGCGCGCAGCTGCAGCGCCTGGAGCTTATCTTCGTCGGAGAGCGGCTGTAGCTTGTAGATTTGCCCCCAGTCCAGGCGAGAGGCCAGATCCGGTAGCCCAAGGTTAAGCTGGCGCGGCGGACGATCGCCGGTGATCAGCAGCCGGGTTTTGCCCGACTCCAGGATGCGGTTGTACAGGTTGAAGATCGCCATTTCCCACGGCTCATCCCCCGCCACGCACTCGATATTATCGATGCAGACCAGTGAGAGATGTTCCATTCCCTCAAGCACCTCCGGCACGAACCAGGTACGCTTGTCCAGCGGCACATAGCCCACCGCGTCACCGCGAGCGGAAAGCTCCGCGCAGGCGGCATGCAGCAGGTGGCTGCGCCCCGCGCCTTCGCGTGACCAGATGTAGATGTATCCGCTGTGATCCTGGCGCAGCACGTTTTGCAGTGCAGCCAGTAAAGAGGGGTTATCGCCCGGCCAGAAACTTGAGAAAGTTTCATCGTCAGGGAGATAAAGTGGCAGAGAGAGCTGTGCCGGTCCGTTCAGAAATACCTCAACCAGATCTGACTAAAAATCGGCAACGAGTTTAACACGGAACCCGCAAGGAGAGAACCGGGCGGATCGTCCACCCGGTTTACACGTCATCCTTCAAGCTGTCTCTGCGTTGGCTGCGTCCGCTCACCCCAGTCACTTTCTTGAGTAAGCTCCCGGGGATTTCTCAGACTTGCCGCCTTGATGCAGCTTGAATGATTTAGTGTATATCCGATCAATGTGGCGCTTTTTCGCTTTCGTCAGCGTCCAGTACCACCTCTTCCGGGCGGATCACCGAGATCAGCTTGAAAATCAGGCTCAGGCCCACGCCGACGATGGTCGCCAGCGCCATGCCTTTCAGCTCCGCCGCACCGATGTGCACCTTCGCGCCGCTCACGCCGATAATCAGAATGACCGAGGTGAGGATCAGGTTTTGCGCTTTGCTGTAATCCACTTTCGATTCGATCAGCACGCGGATACCTGAGGCGCCGATCACCCCGTACAGCAGCAGGGAGACGCCGCCCATTACCGGGACCGGGATGATCTGAATCGCTGCCGCCAGCTTGCCCACGCAGGAGAGCAGAATGGCAATGATCGCCGCGCCGCCAATAACCCAGGTGCTGTAGACGCGGGTAATTGCCATCACGCCGATATTCTCGCCGTAGGTGGTATTGGGGGTTGAGCCAAAGAAGCCGGAGATAATGGTAGAGAGGCCGTTGGCAAACATAGAGCGGTGCAGGCCCGGATCGCGGATCAGGTCACGCTTCACGATGTTCGCCGTCACCACCAGGTGGCCGACGTGCTCGGCAATCACCACCAGCGCGGCGGGCAGGATGGTGAAAATAGCGAACCATTCGAAGCGCGGGGTATAGAAGGTTGGCAGCGCAAACCAGTGCGCTTCTGCAATCGGCGTGGTATCAACAACGCCCATGGCGAAGGAGAGCGCATAGCCCGCCAGCACGCCGATTAGGATCGGGATAATCGCCATAAAGCCGCGGAACAGGACCGAGCCGAATACCGTCACGCCCAGCGTCACCAGCGAGATGATGATGGTTTTGGAATCCGGTGATTGTCCGTCTGCGGGCAGCAGTCCGGCCATATTTGCGGCTACGCCTGCAAGCTCGAGGCCGATAACGGCAACGATTGCGCCCATCGCCGCAGGGGGAAACATCACGTCCAGCCAGCCCGTACCGGCTTTCTTCACGATGAAGGAGACCAGGCAGAACAACACGCCACACATAATAAAGCCGCCCAGCGCCACTTCATAACCCAGCGGCAGCAGCAGCAGCACCGGCGAGATAAAGGCGAAGCTTGAGCCGAGATAGGCCGGAATTTTGCCCTTGCAGATAAAGAGGTAAAGCAGCGTGCCGACGCCGTTGAACAGCAGAACGGTGGCCGGGTTGATGTGAAACAGGATTGGCACCAGCACGGTTGCGCCAAACATGGCGAACAGGTGCTGCAAACTAAGCGGGATCGTCTGTAAAAGCGGCGGTCTTTCACTCACCCCGATAGCACGGCGCGTCATAGTGTTTTCCTCTGAGATGGTTAGTTATGTGTGTTTTATTCAAAAAAAAGCCGACTCTCAAAGTCGGCTTATTTATCGTTATTCGATTATTTAGTACCAAAGATCTTATCGCCGGCATCGCCAAGCCCCGGGATAATGTACCCGTGCTCGTTTAGCCCCTGGTCGACGGAGGCGGTATACAGCTCTACGTCCGGGTGCGCTTTTTCCAGCGCCGCGATACCTTCAGGCGCCGCAACCAGCACCAGCACCTTGATGCTGCTGCAGCCCGCTTTTTTCAGCAGGTCGATGGTGGCGATCATTGAGCCACCGGTTGCCAGCATTGGGTCAACCACCAGCGCCATACGCTCGTCGATGTTAGAGACCAGCTTTTGGAAGTACGGGACCGGCTCGAGGGTTTCTTCGTCACGGTAGATCCCGACCACGCTGATGCGCGCGCTCGGCACGTGCTCCAGCACGCCTTCCATCATGCCCAGACCCGCGCGCAGGATTGGCACAACGGTGATTTTCTTACCCTTAATCTGCTCAACCTGTACCGGACCGTTCCAGCCTTCGATGGTCACTTTTTCGGTTTCCAGATCGGAGGTTGCTTCGTAGGTCAGCAGGCTGCCCACTTCAGAAGCCAGTTCGCGAAAACGCTTCGTGCTGATGTCATGCTCACGCATCAGGCCCAACTTGTGTTTAACGAGTGGGTGTTTCACTTCCACAATCTTCATTCTCTTTCTCCTCTGAGGTGGCATCCGCAAAAAAATCGCGGGATTATACCGCTTTTTTCTGATTAGGCCATACCCATGTTGCTTGACGGCGATCAATCAAAATGGTTTAGACGTAAAAAAACCGGAGGGCAAGCTCCGGCCTCGTGTACGTTTTTGTCGGTTGGCGCTGACGCTTACCCGACCTACAATCTCGACAGGCCCGGTAAGCGCAGCGCCAGCGGGCAATTATAGCTGCTCGCCGTTGCTGGCTATCACCTGCTTATACCAGTCGAACGACTTCTTCTTGCTGCGGTTCAGCGTGCCGTTGCCCTCGTTATCTTTATCGACAAAGATAAAGCCGTAGCGCTTTTTCATTTCGCCCGTGCCGGCAGAAACGAGGTCGATACAGCCCCACGGGGTGTAGCCCATCAGATCAACGCCGTCTTCCACCACCGCTTTTTTCATCTCGCGGATGTGCGCCGCAAGATAATCAATGCGGTACTGGTCGTTCACCGTGCCGTCGCTCTCCTGCACGTCGATGGCGCCAAAGCCGTTTTCAACGATGAACAGCGGCAGCTGGTAGTGATCCCAGAACCAGTTCAGCGAGTAGCGCAGGCCAACCGGGTCAATCTGCCATCCCCAGTCGGATTTCTGCACGTACGGGTTGGAGACCAGGCTTTTGCTCTCGTCGTAGTCGAGCTGCGGGTTGTCCGCCGTCGCTTTTGTGGTGAAGGACATGTAATAGCTAAAGCCGATGTAGTCCACGCAGCCCTGCTTCAGCGCGGCTTTATCCTCTTCGGTGATATCCAGCGCAAAGCCGCGGCGGTCGAAATAGTTGAGCAGGTGCTGCGGATACGCGCCGCGCACGTGAACGTCGGTGAACCAGTAGCGGCGGTGCATGGCGTTCATCGCCATCATCATATCGTCCGGCGCGCAGGTCAGCGGGTAGATGGGGCACATGGCGATCATGCAGCCGATTTGCAGCGAGGGGTTAATCTCGCGCCCTGCCTTCACGGCCAGCGCGCTGGCGACCAGCTCGTAGTGCGCCGCCTGGAACATGACCGGCTCGCGGTCTTCACCCGGCGCGTACTTCAGTCCGGAGTTGGTAAACGGCGCAAAATCTTCGTGGAAGTTGGCCTGGTTATTGATTTCGTTGAAGGTCATCCAGTACTTCACCTTGTGCTGATAGCGCTGGAAAACCACTTTTGCGAAGCGAACGAAGAAGTCGATCAGCTTGCGGTTGCGCCAGCCGCCGTATTCGGTGACCAGATGGAAAGGCATTTCGAAGTGAGACAGGGTAATAACCGGCTCAATGCCGTGCTTCAGGCACTCGTCGAACAGATCGTCGTAGAATTGCAGGCCCGCTTCGTTTGGCTCCTGCTCATCCCCTTTCGGGAAGATGCGCGTCCATGCGATAGAGGTGCGGAAGCATTTGAATCCCATCTCGGCAAAAAGCTGGATATCTTCCTTATAGCGATGGTAGAAGTCGATGGCTTCGTGATTCGGGTAATTTTTCCCTTCCAGCACGCCCGCGGTGATTTCGCGCGGCACGCCGTGTGCGCCCGCCGTCATCACGTCGGCAACGCTGACGCCCTTGCCGCCCTCTTTCCAGCCGCCTTCAAGCTGATGCGCGGCAACGGCGCCGCCCCAAAGAAAACCTGCTTTGAATCCTGACATTCTCATTCCCTCATTCTGCGTTATTTTCTGCAAAAACAGCTACAGAAACCGGTTTCAGGATGATGATGTTCAAAGGGATAACAGGTTGCAAGCAGAATACCGAAACCGGTTTCATTTCCGTGAACGGAGTCAACTTTGGCAGCCGTAACAACGCGCTCAGAAAAAAAATAACGCCTTCCCATAATAGGCTCGCAAACGTTTGCCTGGACTGTTAGAATTGCGCCGATTTTTCTTACAAGCTATGCAATCGCGTGGGGACTTTAGCCGTGACCAACAAAACTTCTCTCAGCTACAAAGATGCCGGTGTTGATATTGACGCAGGTAATGCGCTGGTTGACCGAATCAAAGGTGTGGTGAAAAAAACCCGTCGCCCTGAAGTAATGGGTGGCCTGGGTGGATTCGGCGCACTGTGCGCGCTGCCGCAAAAATATCGTGAACCTGTGCTGGTCTCGGGTACTGACGGCGTAGGGACAAAACTGCGCCTGGCGATGGATCTTAAGCGTCACGACACCATCGGCATCGACCTGGTGGCGATGTGCGTAAACGACCTGGTGGTACAGGGCGCGGAGCCGCTGTTCTTCCTCGACTACTACGCGACCGGCAAGCTGGACGTGGATACCGCTGCCAGCGTGATCAACGGCATCGCCGAGGGCTGCCTGCAGTCGGGCTGTGCGCTGGTGGGTGGCGAGACCGCAGAAATGCCGGGCATGTATCACGGTGAAGATTATGACGTCGCGGGCTTTTGCGTCGGCGTAGTAGAAAAATCAGAAATCATCGACGGCAGCAAAGTGGCTGACGGCGACGTGCTGGTTGCCCTGGCGTCCAGCGGACCGCACTCTAACGGCTACTCTCTGGTGCGCAAAATCCTCGACGTCAGCGGCTGCGACCCGCAAACCACCGAGCTCGACGGCAAACCGCTGGCCGACCACCTGCTGGCGCCAACCCGCATCTACGTGAAAAACATCCTTGAGCTTATCGAGAATGTGGACGTGCACGCCATTGCCCACCTGACCGGCGGCGGCTTCTGGGAAAACATTCCGCGCGTGCTGCCGGATAACACTCAGGCCGTTATCGACGAATCCTCCTGGCAGTGGCCGTCCGTCTTTAACTGGCTGCAAACGGCCGGTAACGTGAGCGACCACGAAATGTACCGCACGTTCAACTGCGGCGTGGGCATGGTTATCGCATTGCCAGCGAGCGAAGCGGATAGCGCGGTTAAGCTGCTGAACGAGAAAGGTGAAAACGCGTGGAAAATCGGTACGATTAAAGCTTCCGATTCCGAACAGCGTGTGGTCATTGAATGAAAAACATCGTGGTGCTCATTTCCGGTAACGGAAGCAATTTGCAGGCCATCATAGACGCCTGCAGGCAGAAGAAAATCAATGGCACCATTCGGGCAGTGTTCAGCAATAAGGCCGACGCGTTCGGCCTTGAGCGGGCGCGGGAAACGAACATTCCCGCCCATGCGCTGGAGGCCAGCCAGTTCGCTGGCCGCGAAGCGTTCGACCGCGAGCTGGTGCAGGAGATTGATGCCTATGCGCCCGACGTCGTGGTACTGGCCGGCTATATGCGCATCCTCAGCCCGGCTTTTGTTGCGCACTACGCGGGGCGTCTGCTGAACATTCACCCTTCTCTCCTGCCGAAATACCCCGGCCTGCACACGCACCGTCAGGTGCTGGAAAATGGCGATGAGGAGCACGGCACCTCCGTGCATTTCGTTACCGACGAGCTGGACGGCGGGCCGGTGATCCTGCAGGCGAAAGTCCCGGTCTTTGACGGCGACAGCGAAGATGACGTGACGGAACGCGTACAGACGCAGGAACACGCTATCTACCCGCTGGTGGTAAGCTGGTTTGTCGACGGGCGTCTGGAGATGCGCGACGGCGCCGCCTGGCTGGACGGCGTGAAGCTGCCCCCGCAGGGTTATGCGGCAGAAGAGTAGTTTGTTATGTCGGGTGGCGCTGCGCTTGCCCGACCTACAGCGTGCATTACCCGATAGTCCCTTCCCCAACCCCCTAAAATCCCCAACAAAAAAAATAACTGTCATACTTTTCTGGCACTGTTGGACATATCGTGGAAATGCTCGCCATAATAAGGACGAGACGGATTTACCACGTCCTGTGATTGAACTGGAGTGTGAGCTGTAATGGGTCAGGAAAAGTTATACATTGAGAAAGAGCTTAGCTGGTTAGCCTTTAACGAGCGCGTACTCCAGGAAGCGGCGGACAAAACCAACCCGCTGATTGAGCGTATGCGCTTCCTGGGCATCTACTCGAATAACCTGGATGAATTTTATAAGGTTCGCTTTGCCGAACTGAAGCGGCGAATCATCATCAGCGAAGAGCAGGGTTTGAACTCGCACTCGCGCCATCTGCTCGGCAAAATTCAGTCCCGCGTCATGAAGGCCGATCAGGAATTTGATGGCCTTTATAACGAGCTATTGCTGGAAATGGCGCGCAACCAAATCTTCCTGATCAACGAGCGACAGCTCTCCGTCAACCAGCAAACCTGGCTGCGTCATTACTTCAAACACTATCTGCGCCAGCACATTACGCCGATTTTAATCAACCGCGAAACCGACCTGGTGCAGTTCCTGAAGGATGATTACACCTATCTGGCGGTGGAGATTATTCGCGGCGAGAGCATCAGCTACGCGCTGCTGGAAATTCCGTCCGATAAGGTTCCGCGCTTTGTGAACCTGCCGCCGGAAACGCCGCGCCGACGCAAGCCGATGATCCTGCTGGACAACATTCTTCGCTACTGCCTGGACGATATCTTCAAGGGCTTCTTCGATTACGACGCGCTTAACGCCTACTCGATGAAGATGACCCGCGACGCCGAATATGACCTGGTGCACGAGATGGAAGCCAGCCTGATGGAGCTGATGTCCTCCAGCCTCAAGCAGCGCCTGACCGCCGAACCGGTGCGTTTCGTCTATCAGCGCGACATGCCCGATGCGATGGTGGAAATGCTGCGCGATAAGCTGACCATCTCCCGCTACGACTCTATTATCCCCGGCGGGCGCTATCACAACTTTAAAGACTTCATTGGTTTCCCGAACGTGGGCAAAGCCAACCTGGTGAACAAGCCGCTGCCGCGCCTGCGCCATATCTGGTTCGATAAGTTCCGTAACGGGTTTGACGCCATCCGCGAGCGCGACGTCCTGCTCTACTATCCATACCACACGTTCGAGCACGTGCTTGAACTGCTCCGCCAGGCGTCGTTCGACCCGAACGTGCTGGCGATCAAAATCAACATCTACCGCGTGGCGAAAGATTCACGCATCATCGACGCGATGATCCACGCGGCGCACAACGGTAAAAAAGTGACCGTGGTGGTGGAGCTGCAGGCGCGCTTCGACGAAGAAGCCAACATCCACTGGGCGCGACGCCTGACGGAAGCGGGCGTACACGTGATCTTCTCCGCGCCGGGGCTGAAAATTCACGCCAAGCTGTTCCTGATCTCCCGTAAAGAGGGCGACGACGTGGTGCGCTACGCCCACATCGGCACCGGCAACTTTAACGAGAAAACCGCGCGTATTTATACCGACTACTCGCTGCTGACCGCCGATGCGCGGATCACCAACGAGGTGCGCCGGGTGTTCAACTTTATTGAGAACCCGTATCGTCCGGTGAGCTTCGACTATCTGCTGGTGTCCCCGCAGAACTCGCGGCGCCTGCTGTACCAGATGATCGATAAGGAGATTGCGAACGCGCAGCAGGGTTTATCGTCCGGGATCACGCTGAAGCTCAACAACCTGGTCGACAAAGGGCTTGTCGATCGCCTGTATGCGGCGTCCAGCTCCGGCGTGCCGGTCAACCTGCTTATTCGCGGCATGTGCTCCCTGATCCCAGAGCTGGAAGGCATTAGCGACAACATTCGCGTCATCAGCATCGTGGACCGTTACCTGGAGCACGACCGGGTCTATATCTTCGACAACGCGGGTGATAAGCAGGTGTACCTCTCATCCGCAGACTGGATGACGCGCAACATCGACTACCGAATTGAAGTCGCGGCTCCGCTTCTCGATCCGCGCCTGAAACAGCAAATTCTCGACATTATCGAGATTTTGTTTAGCGATACGGTGAAAGCACGCTATATCGACAAAGAACTCAGTAATCGCTACGTGCCGCGCGGCAATCGCCGTAAAGTGCGGTCGCAGCTGGCGATTTACGACTATATCAAATCACTCGAGCAACCTGATTAACCTATGCCGATAAATGATAACGCACCCCGCCCGCAGGAGTTTGCTGCGGTCGATCTAGGTTCTAACAGCTTCCACATGGTCATCGCCCGTGAGGTGGATGGCGCCATGCAGATCATCGGCCGCCTGAAGCAGCGCGTCCACCTGGCCGATGGCCTGGACGCGCGCGGCATGCTCAGCGAAGAGGCGATGGAGCGCGGCTTAAACTGCCTCTCGCTGTTTGCCGAGCGCCTGCAGGGGTTCTCACCGTCCAGCGTTTGCATCGTCGGCACGCACAGCCTGCGCCAGGCGCTGAACGCTGCCGAGTTTCTCAAGCGCGCGGAAAAGGTTATCCCCTACCCGATTGAGATCATCTCCGGCAACGAGGAAGCGCGCCTGATCTTTATGGGCGTTGAACATACTCAGCCTGAAAAAGGCCGCAAGCTGGTGATCGACATTGGAGGCGGATCGACGGAGTTGGTGATTGGCGAAGACTTCGAGCCGCGGCTGGTGGAAAGCCGCCGCATGGGCTGCGTCAGCTTCGCGCAAATGTACTTCCCGGGCGGCGCAATCACCCGCGAAAACTTCCAGCGCGCGCGCATGGCCGCGATCCAGAAACTGGAAAATCTGGCCTGGCAGTACCGCATTCAGGGTTGGAACGTCGCGCTGGGCGCATCGGGCTCCATTAAGGCTGCGCATGAAGTGCTGCTGGCGATGGGCGAAAAGGACGGGATCATTACCCCTGAACGCCTGGTGCTGCTTACCGAAGAAGTGCTCAAGCATAAAAGCTTCGATTCGCTGAGCCTGCCGGGGCTTTCCGAAGAGCGTAAATCCGTATTCGTACCGGGGCTGGCGATCCTCTGCGGCGTGTTTGACGCGCTGGCCATCAAGGAGCTGCGCCTCTCCGACGGCGCGCTGCGTGAGGGCGTGCTGTATGAGATGGAAGGCCGCTTCCGCCATCAGGACATTCGCAGCCGCACGGCGCAAAGCCTGGCGAACCAGTACAATATCGACCGCGAACAGGCGAAGCGCGTGCTGGAAACCACGGTGCAAATGTACGAGCAGTGGCAGGCGCAGAACCCCAAGCTTGACCATCCGCAGCTTGCCGCCCTGCTCAAATGGGCAGCCATGCTGCATGAGGTTGGCCTGAACATCAACCACAGCGGGATGCACCGCCATTCGGCGTATATCCTGCAAAACAGCGACCTGCCGGGCTTTAATCAGGAACAGCAGACCATGATGGCCACCCTGGTGCGCTACCACCGCAAGGCCATCAAGCTCGATGACCTGCCGCGCTTCACGCTGTTCAAGAAAAAACAGTTCCTGCCGCTCATTCAGCTACTGCGCCTCGGCGTGCTGCTTAACAACCAGCGTCAGGCCACGACCACGCCGCCGACGCTCAGGCTGAAAACGGACGACCACCACTGGACGCTGAGCTTCCCGCACGACTGGTTCAGCCAGAACGCGCTGGTCCTGCTGGATCTGGAAAAAGAGCAGCAGTACTGGGAAGCGGTGACCGGCTGGATGCTAAAAATCGAAGAAGAAAGCTCGCCGGAGGTGGCGGCTTAACGGCTCAAGCGTCCACCCGCGGCACCTGTTCTTCGAGAAGCGACTCCAGCTCAACCGGCTCGCCGATCAGATATCCCTGCACATAGTCGATACCCAGCGCATTCACCGCGCTGCGTATCTCTTCGCTTTCAACGTGCTCTGCCACCACCAGCATTTTCTTCATTCGCGCCAGATGGCAAATAGACGCCACGATCTGGTAATCCAGGCTGTTGCTCACGATATTGCGGATAAAGCAGCCGTCAATCTTGAGAATATCGGCATCCACGCTTTTCAACCGCGCGTAGCTGGCATAGCCGGTGCCAAAATCATCAATCGCGATAAGCACGCCCATTTTTTGCAACTGTTTTAGCGTCTGCGTCACCTGCTCAGTGCCGCCAAAAGAGCCGCACTCCGTTATTTCAAAAATGATCTGCCAGGCTTCAATGCCGTACTTCGTCAAAAGCCGCGCCACCTCCTGCGGGAACTGTGACCGACAAACCGTTGACGGAGCCAGATTGATCGCGAAACGCTGCGCGGGCAGACGTTCGCGGTGCGTTGCCAGGAACTGCAGCGCGCGCGCTATCACCCACAGATCCACGCGAGACGATAGGCCAAACTCCTGGGCTACGGGCAGAAAGCGATCGGGCGAGAGAAGTTCGCCCTGCTCGTCCGGCATCCGCAGCAGCACCTCATAATAACGATCGCCACGTAACCCGCTGACGGGCTGAACCTTGAGGGTGAATGCATCCTGGTCCAGCGCCCACTGCAGGCGATTCATCATCTCGATTTTGCTCTTAAGCGAGCGCTGCAGGTGCATGGCGCCGCGCTGCTGCAAGTTTTCCGGATGATGGGTGAAAAGCGACAGGTCGGCAATCACGCTCAGCTCGCCCAGCAGCAGGTGAAGGTGCTTCACCGGCGAACGTACATAGCAATAGCTCACGCCGACCTGCGGCTGGAGCGGCATGCCGTCCCAGATAAAACGAAACTGTTTAATGTGCGCGTCCAGCACCTCAATCCGCTCCTGGTGCGCTTCGGACGTCATGCGAATTGCCAGGTCGTACCCGGTCAGGTTGTAAACCCCCTCGTCCGGCCGCAGCGTTTTGTTTATCCACTCCGCCAGCTTTTGCTTGTAATGGATGCGCAGCAGGACGCCATAGTTATGCCCCAGCACTTCCAGCTCGGGAATGCGCAGCACGCACAGGGCTGACCAGGGCGATTTGCTCAGCGAACGAGTTAGCGCCCGCAGGTTAGGCATATGCAATACCGGGTCAAGCAGCGCCAGGTTACGGAAGCGAATATTTACCGCGCGCTGGCGCGTCGCCAGCATGGACATAAAAATGATCACGAACGAAAAGACCAGGTAGCTGGACGAGGTTATCGCGAGCTGAATGTCGTATCCCTGATTGACAGGAATATAGCGATAAAAATAGTGGATCGTCACCAGCAGCACCGGCGTCCAGATAAGCGACATCAGCCTATAGCCAAAGCGCATCGCGCCCCAAAGCATAACGGGCATGAGAAGCGACAGCGTGTAGTTGGTGCTGAAAATCGAGCTATTTTCATTCATCGGGAGCAGCAGCAGCGACAGCAATCCGCCCAAAATCGCGGTCCAAATCAGAAATTCCGCTACCGTGACTTTTTTGTCTATCTGCGCCCGAATCTGCGACACAACCGCTTTAAGATAACGCGGATGGCGAATCAGGCGGATGAGTAAATAGCTCAGCGGGACCGCCGTCAATCCGCTCACCAACAGCGCCTGATAGTTGATCAGGGTATAAATGTTCATGGGGTTCAGTCCCTGCAGGCTCCGGCGGCTGTCATAGATGCCCAGATAGGCCGCGAACTGGAAAAAGAGCAAGAACATCGTTGCAGGGCAGAGCACCTGCCAGAAAATACGCTGCCCCATAAGGCGCGCGTCACCGTAAGACACCCGGCTGCGTTTCGGGGCAAAGACGCGATACCCTCCCCAGCTGAGCACCACGGGGACAACGAAGTGAAGCACGCTTGCCAGCGTTTCAAACAGGCTGACGGCCGGGTAATAACGACAGAGCAGCGAAATGACAATCCCCGGCAGCGCCGCGAAGTCAAAAATCAGCATCATCGTCAGCAGAAACGAGAGCGGAAAATAATAGAGGATGACGGTACCTTCGCCCAGGCGGGTGTAGGTATTCGCCTCGCTAAGTATTGGTAGTAGCATGACGGGCAAAACAAGAGGAAGCGCCCACCAGCAATTTTTGTTGCGTTGCAGAAAAGAGATAATAGTCATAGATGCCCGGATTAGCCTTTTCTCTCCAGAGAGTAATTAAAGACAGGCATCCATCCTGACGCGCATGCGGTGCAGAGGAATGTGCCCAACCATGCAGGAGGAAGGATTTTAGTTATTGGTGGCGGGAATCCGTTGACCTAAATCAAATTAGGCTAATCGCTTAACGCTTTATTTCGCTTTTTTTATGCTCTTTTTCATATCCATCAGAGCGGTCAATATATATAAATCACTAATAAAATAATCAAATAGTTTGGATTGACGGTTTTTTACACATTCTGGAATTGACCCTTCCCCCATGCTGTGCCTTAATAGCCGCATCGCCCGGAAGGGTATACCCAGGAAAACAGAGTGAGCCAGACCACGCCTATGCGCAAACGACATCGATTTAACACTCGGATGACACGCATCATACTGCTCATCAGCTTTCTGTTTTTCTTTGGCCGCTTCGTTTATTCCTCCATTGGTGCCTGGTATCACCATCAGGACAAAATTCAGTCTCAGCAAACCAGCCTGACCGTCGAACCCCCTGAGCGCTAGCCCGCGTCGCGGTGCAGCAGCAGCCGTACAATACCCGCAATCCCTCTGCTGAGGATTTTATCCTGTCGCATCACGACGGCTAACTGCCGCGCAAGTACCGGTGTGAGTGAACGCACGCTTAGCCCCTCGCGGTCGGAGGGATGCGCCACCGACATGCCTGGCACAATGCTGTAGCCCAGGCCTGCACGCACCATTCGCTTGATCGCTTCAATACTGCCACGCTCCATTACCGGCACGATGGAAAGCCCGCTCGGGCGTCAGACCAGCAAAATCAGCCTGCTGCGAGGCGATAAAGACAAACTCTTCCTGAATCACCGGCATGACGTTAAGCGCCCGTCCGGCCACGGGCAGCGTCACCAGCCCCATATCAAGACGGTTTTCCTCCACGGCGCGGACAATGTCGCGCGTGTTGCCGGTCGTTACGCCGACGCTCAGCAGCGGATAATCGCTGCGCAACTGCTGCAGTAAAGGCGGCAGAAGATGAATGCACGCCGTTGCGCCCGTGCCCAGGGTAACCGTACCGCTCACCTCATGGCTGAGCGCGCTCACGGCGCGTATGGTTTCCTCCACGGTCTGCTCAATGCGTTCAGCCTGCACCAGCAAGGTGAGACCCGCTGGCGTCGCCTTGATGCCGCGCCCGGCTGATGGAGGTGCTGGCAGGCGGGCACTTAACGCCGATTAGGCTGACGCTTTTTACCGCCCTCGCCATGCCGGTCTGTTTTCTTATCGGCCTGAGCAGCTCCGCGTGTGCCTGGAGCGCAGCCGGGTTTGTGCTCGGCTATGGGGCGATTAACGGTTTGATGACCATCGTCAAAGCGACGCTGCCGCTTGAGCTGTTCAGCGCCGGGCGCTACGCCAGCCTCACGGGCTGGTTATTTATCCCAGGACAGCTGATGGCGGCAATGTCGCCGTTTGCCTATGCGTGGCTCAATAAAACGCTGGGTATTGCCGAAGCCATGTGGGTTTCATTGGGTCTGACGCTGTTGATTGCGGGGTTAGCCATCGCCCTCGCGCGCGGTACCGTCAGGCAAAATGTATCGCAACGTATCCCAAACGCGATGCTGACACGTCGGTACAAAAAGGCGCGTGCGGCAAACAGCCCGGACACATAGAAATGGTCTTCTGTGGCTGTCGCAGGATTAATCACAGAGGAGATACGCAGATGAGACGTGGATATTTACTGCTGCCTTTACTGGCGCTGGCATCGGTAGCCAGCGCTACAGCTTCATCGTTAAATGGGCTCAGCGCCGCGGATATTAACGGCCCGGCAGCCGTCGCCCCGCTGGAACACCCGCAGCCGCCCGCGAAGCTGATTGTCGACCCGCCGCTGGCGGGCCCGCTGAGCAAAGGGGCCGTCTTTATTCAGTACCGCACGGAAAACCTACGCATTGAGCCGGTGTTTGGCCCCGAGGCGTTAAAGGTATCCCCGAGAATTGGCCATATTCACGTCGTCGTTGACGATAATCCGTGGCACTGGGCCGATACCAGCGGCGAACCGGTGATTCTGGTGGGTCTGCCCGCAGGTAAGCACAAGGTGACGGTTATCATGGCCGACCCGACGCACAAACCCCTCGATCACAAAACCGTTGAATTTACCGTGCCGCCCCATGCGGCGATCCATCATTTCTAAGGAGAATGAAAATGAAAGCACTGTCTGTACTGACAGCAGGCCTGCTGGCGCTTTCGGCCAGCGCCTTTGCGGAGAATAAAACCAGCGTCGTGCTGGTACACGGCGCGTTCGCCGACGGCAGCAGCTGGAATAAAGTGATTGCCCAATTACAAAAACAGCATACGGAGGTAATTGCCGTACAGCTTCCCCTCACCTCACTAGAAGATGACGTAGCCGCCACCCGGCGCGCCATCGCCCGCGCGCACAGCGACGTGGTGCTGGTGGGCCACTCCTGGGGCGGCACGGTGATTAGCGAGGCGGGTAACGCTGCGCGGGTGAAATCGCTGGTGTACGTTGCCGCTTTTGCGCCGGATTCGGGCCAATCGACGGCGGATCTGGCCGGAAGCTATCCCGCACCGCCGGGCAGCGCGGGCATTGCTAAAACCGCGGACGGATATCTGTACCTGCCGCCAAAAGCGGTCCGCGAGGATTTTGCGCCCGATGCGAATACGGATGAGCAGCGCGCGATCGCAGCGACGCAGGGGCCGATTAAAGCCGATGCGTTCGTAGAGAAAATTACCCATGCGGCCTGGCATGATAAGCCGAGCTGGTTTGTGGTCAGCAAGAACGATCGGATGATCAATCCGGAGCTTGAGCGCGCGATGGCGCAGAAGATCAATGCAAAAACGTCGGAGGTTGCGGCAAGCCATGTCTCAATGGTGAGCCAGGCGGACGCGATTGCGAGAGTGATTGAACAAGCGGAGTAGAAAATAAAAAGCCCTCTGCATTGACAGAGGGTTGAGTGCGACGTTGAATGGTGCTGATCGATAACAAGCCCATCGGGTATTTCCATTCAATTCTCAGAGAATGAAATGCGGTATCCACTACCTACCCTGAGAATACTGCCAAACCCTGCCTCACCTAGGTGCATACCTGCAATAAGCATTTTTTTGCTGACAGCTTCTTCCATAATTTTCTTCCTTATTTCCTCGGCCTGAGCAGGATCGGTGTCGAATAAAATAGAAACATTCGGGTGCGCTGACTGAATCTGAGGATAATGGACGATGTCTCCCCATATTAATAAGCATTTATCATCCGCATCAATGCGAAACCCTGTATGCCCGGGCGTATGGCCTGGTAACCAGACTGGGAGAATACCTTCTGCAATGTTATCCCCGTCAAAAAAACGCAGGTTTTGCGCATAAGCGTGTAACGTTTGGCGGGCCAGCCAAAAATTACGTTGCCCGCGCTCATTCGCCATTTTTAGTTTTTTATCATCCTGCCAGTATTGCGCTTCAAGAGGATGAAGCATAATTTCAGCGTGCTGAAAAACTGGCTGTTTTTCAGGATCCAGCAGGCCGCCAATATGGTCCGGATGGCAGTGCGTCAATAAAACAGTATCGACCTCGTCAGGGCTTACCCCCGCTGCTGCAAGGTTTATGTTGAGTTGTCCCCCTTTATTGCTCAGCGGCCCTGCGCCAGCGTCGACCAAAATGATCCGACCCTGACCGCGGATCAGGTAGCAGTTTATATGGATATCGCCGGGCTCATCGAGCCCGGCGTCATATTGAATGACGTCCGCATCAGTTTTTTCAATGCCTGACAGTAAATCCAGGCTGGCTGACATCGTACCGTCACTCAGCGCCGTTATCTGAAAATCTCCAATCTGCCGGAACGGAAGGGAATGGCTCATCAATACCTCGGGATTAGTTGCGGGCGAATATGCGTTCTGCTGGGTATCCGAAGCAGCGAATACGTGTTGTCAGGCCGGAGGTCTGGTGAGTGGCGAGATCCAGTTCACGAATAAAGTTTTCCATCACCTCCTGTGTTCGTGATGTTGTCAGACGATAAAAGAGTTCGGCATATACCGGTTGCCCGCATCCCGGCTTTACATTGACAAAAATGATATGGACGTTTTTAAGTTCCGCACCAAGGATGTCACAGCAGAGGGCACTGCATTTATGGGTAAAATTGTTAAGATTTCTGAACTTGTCAGAGTGATTTTCAGAAATATAAAAGGTCAGATTAGGCATGATATTATGCCTCCCCTTTTAAAGCACTCTGCAACTGCGGTGTAAGAGGCTCGTAGAGGTACACCTTAGGCATATTCGCGATTAGCGCGCTAATTTCAACTGGCAAAATATAGGCAACGCGATATTCAGGGAATTTATCCAGCCCCACCGCACGTATTTCCAGCCCACGGTATCCCATTTCTTTATCTAAAAAGTCTATTGGCGTTGAGCTCAATAGCAGAATTTCATCAGAAGAGATGTCTGGAGCAAGGCCCTTAGCTTCATACAGGTTACGATGCCAGTCAGTAATGCAGTCCTGCCAACGAGCAAAATTACCACCTCCTTTTAAACGGTAATCATCACTGTTGAGAGTATCTGCATCTTTAACAGTATGAATGGCAAGGTAAACAGGGCAGCCGGATGTGACGGCACGAAAGCGTTGAGATGTTGTGAATCCAGTAACAGATATCAGTGCCGGTAATTTAAGCTGGTTGTAAAAAGCATTCCATTCTGCCTCGCTTTCAGAATCGTTATACGAACATTCCACGGTGTACCACATTAGTTCATCTCCACATGAGACATAGACGCAAGCAAAAATAGTTGCTCAATGATTTTTCATCATGCTACAAGCTAGCTATACGGCTTAAAATCGATAATAAATCACGGATTAGTGACATTAAGTCAATGATGACAGGCTAAAGACCTAGAACAAGGAACAGGTTTCATGCGCAGAAAAATACCCAGCAGTACGTCAATTCAGGCTTTTGAAGCCGCTGCAAGGCACGGTAATTTTGCCCGCGCTGCAGAGGAATTATCATTAACGGAAGGGGCTATTAGCCGTCAGATTGCGCGACTTGAGGCTTTGCTGAACTGTAAATTGTTCGATCGTGTAGGAAGCAGGGTAAAACTAAACCCTGTCGGCGCGCGCTATGCACACCACGTACGTGAAACGCTCGACAGGCTCGAAAGAGATACGCAGTACATAATGGGAATGCCGGAGGGTAGTACAAGTCTGGACATCGCCGTCCTGCCAACCTTTTCCAGCCGTTGGCTTATTCCTCGCCTTAACGGTTTTGCCACTTTATTCCCGGAGATAACGTTAAATATTGCGGCCAGAACGGATCCTTTTATTTTGCCTGGAAGCGGATTTGACGCCGTCATTCATTTTGAACATTCCGCTTGGGCAGGTATGCGTACGCAATTTCTGTTTCAGGAAAATCTGGTGCCTGTTTGTCATCCTGCACTGCTAACCAGTAACGACGTCACTCAACAGTTAAACGAACTGCCGCGGATTCACCGTCGACAGAACCCTGATGCCTGGCATCACTATGCCCAGGAGAGTGGAATTCTACTCGAGAATCCGGCTCAGGGAGTACGGTACGATCTTCATGAAATGGCCATCGCTGCCGTTATGGCGGGACAAGGCGTGGCATTGATACCACGCATGTATGTCGAGAATGAATTAAGCTGCGGCCAGCTTGCTTCGCCCTGGCCAGCTTCAGACAGGCTAAACAAAAGATTTTGTTTAGTACAACCGACGGAAACGGGAATAAATGAGGTTGCGCTGGAAAGCTTTAAAGGCTGGTTGCTTACTGAAATTAATCGCTCACATTGATCACCTAATACCGAACGATAATGTTACGTCCGGATCTTCAACCCAGTTAGCTTCTCCGCTTTATGCCAGAAGAGGACGTTCCTTCCGTTAAATGCAATCAATACAATGTTTTTGAGAAACAGACGGCTTCTTCTCTTCCTGCGTATGGGCCATAGTTATCAATACGCACATACCCATTTTTCTCATAAAAGCTAACGGCCCGGTGGTTGATATGTCGGGTTTCCAGTTTCAGTTCTCGATATCCCATTTGCTTTGCAGAGGTTTCCAGAAAAGTAAGTAATGCACTACCCACGCCAGGCTCACTTCGATCTGAAAACATTCTTTTAAGTTCAGCTATGTTTTGCGTTAATGGGCGGATTGCACCGCATCCTATTGCATCGCCATGTGCATTTTTTGCCAATGCCCATATTGCTTTGTCATTGTTCATAGCTTCAATGGTGAAGTTGGTTTTGCCACTATCGCCAGTAATAGCGGCAAGTTCTGCAGACAGCATCTCGATTAATCGATGAGATTCTAAAGAAAATGGATCTGATTTCTCTACTGCTATCATGATGATACCCACCAAAAGGAGTTCAACCAGAATATAGTACCTTGGTTGAAAAAGCATCATCTTAGAATAAGTAATGGGGAACCCTGATCCGTGGCTTTAGCTGGATATCGGTAAGCATACGCTCTCCGGAAACACCGTCAGAATTGACTAATTATTGTACGCATTGACTATAAAAGAACGTCTACTTTTTCAACGACCACGTCAAATTCACCGTCAGGAACTGTGCGCCACATAGAAAATTCATGAATGCACATAAATAAAAACCCTCTGTAAAAACAGAGGGTTGATTGCAGTTTTACCTGTTCATGAAAACTCAGGAAGGGTTATCGGCTTATTCCCACTCAATCGTTGCCGGTGGCTTACCGCTGATGTCATACACCACGCGGGAGATACCGTTCACTTCGTTGATGATGCGGTTGGACACGCGGCCCAGGAAGTCATACGGCAGGTGCGCCCAGTGGGCGGTCATGAAGTCGATGGTTTCGACCGCGCGCAGGGAGACAACCCAGTCGTACTTACGGCCATCGCCCATCACGCCAACGGAGCGAACCGGCAGGAACACGGTGAACGCCTGGCTCACCTTGTTGTACAGGTCAGCCTTGTGCAGCTCTTCGATGAAGATCGCGTCCGCGCGACGCAGCAGGTCACAGTACTCTTTCTTCACTTCGCCGAGCACGCGCACGCCCAGACCCGGGCCCGGGAACGGATGGCGGTAGAGCATGTCGTACGGCAGACCCAGCTCCAGGCCGATCTTGCGCACTTCGTCTTTGAACAGCTCGCGCAGCGGTTCAACCAGACCCATCTTCATCTCTTTCGGCAGGCCGCCCACGTTGTGGTGAGATTTAATGACGTGTGCTTTACCGGTGGCAGAAGCCGCGGATTCGATCACGTCCGGGTAGATGGTGCCCTGCGCCAGCCACTTCACGTCTTCCAGCTTCAGCGCTTCTTCGTCGAACACTTCCACGAACACGCGGCCGATGATTTTACGTTTGGCTTCAGGATCGTTCTCGCCCGCCAGCGCGTCCAGGAAGCGCTTTTCGCCTTCCACGTGAACGATGTTCAGACCGAAGTGGTCGCCGAACATGTCCATGACCTGCTGAGCTTCATTGAGGCGCAGCAGGCCGTTGTCCACGAAGACGCAGGTCAGGTTTTTGCCGATGGCGCGGTGCAGCAGCATCGCGGTGACGGAAGAGTCCACGCCGCCGGAGAGGCCGAGGATCACTTTGTCATTGCCAACCTGCTGGCGGATGCGCTCAACGGCGTCGTCGATGATTTTTGCCGGAGTCCACAGGGCTTCACACTGGCAGATGTCGCGCACGAAGCGCTCCAGCATGCGCATGCCCTGGCGGGTGTGGGTCACTTCCGGGTGGAACTGCACGCCGTAGAAGCGTTTTTCTTCGTTCGCCATGATGGCAAACGGGCAGCTCTCGGTGCTGGCAACGGTTACGAAGTCAGACGGGATGGCGGTGACTTTGTCGCCGTGGCTCATCCACACGTCCAGCAGCGGTTTGCCGTCTGCGGTCAGGGAGTCTTCGATGCCGCGCACCAGCGCGCTGTCGGTCACCACCTCAACCTGCGCATAGCCGAACTCGCGTTCGTTAGAGCCTTCTACGTGGCCGCCGAGCTGCATCGCCATGGTCTGCATGCCGTAGCACACGCCGAAGACCGGCACGCCCGCTTCGAAAACGTACTGCGGCGCGCGCGGGCTGTTCTCTTCGGTGGTGCTTTCCGGGCCGCCGGAAAGGATAATACCGCTTGGATTAAATTCGCGGATCTGAGCTTCCGTGACATCCCACGCCCACAGCTCGCAGTAAACGCCCAGCTCACGCACGCGGCGCGCCACCAGCTGAGTGTATTGAGAACCGAAATCAAGGATGAGGATGCGATGTTTATGAATGTTTTCCGTCATTGACGCTAATTCCGAGGCAAGTGAAACAGATTAAATAAATCGCCCGACGCGAGGTCGGGCGAAGAAAATCAGGAGCCCAAACGATAGTTCGGGGACTCTTTGGTGATCGTCACGTCGTGAACGTGGCTTTCCTGGATACCCGCACCGCTGATGCGTACGAACTCCGCTTTAGTACGCAGCAGGTCAATGGTACCACAGCCGGTCAGGCCCATGCAGGAGCGCAGGCCGCCCATCTGCTGGTGGATGATCTCCTTCAGGCGGCCTTTATAGGCAACGCGGCCTTCGATACCTTCCGGCACCAGCTTGTCGGCAGCGTTATCGGTCTGGAAGTAACGGTCGGAGGAGCCTTTGGACATCGCGCCCAGGGAGCCCATGCCGCGGTAAGATTTATAAGAACGCCCCTGATAGAGTTCGATTTCGCCCGGGGATTCTTCAGTACCGGCCAGCATGGAGCCTACCATCACGGCCGCTGCGCCTGCGGCGATAGCCTTAGCGATATCACCTGAGAAGCGAATCCCGCCGTCAGCGATAACTGGAATGCCGGTGCCTTCCAGCGCTTCTACCGCGTCAGACACGGCGGTGATCTGCGGAACGCCTACGCCGGTGACGATACGGGTGGTACAGATAGAGCCAGGGCCGATACCCACCTTCACCGCGCTGCAGCCGGCTTCCGCCAGCGCGCGCGCGCCTGCGCCCGTCGCCACGTTGCCGCCGATAATTTGCAGGTCAGGATATTTTGCGCGGGTTTCACGAATGCGCTGCAGTACGCCTTCGGAGTGGCCGTGAGAGGAGTCAATCAGCAGCACGTCAACGCCCGCCGCAACCAGCGCGTCTACACGCTCTTCGTTACCTGCGCCCGCACCAACCGCCGCGCCCACGCGCAGACGTCCATGCTCGTCTTTACAGGCGTTCGGCTTACGTTCTGCTTTCTGGAAATCTTTAACGGTGATCATGCCGCGCAGGTGGAAGCTGCTGTCGACAACCAGCGCCTTCTCAACGCGTTTTTCGTGCATTTTGGCCAGCACCACGTCGCGGGTTTCGCCTTCGCGAACGGTCACCAGACGCTCTTTCGGGGTCATGTAGACGCTGACCGGCTGGTTCAGGTCGGTCACGAAACGCACGTCGCGGCCGGTGATGATGCCCACCAGCTCGTTCTCTTCGGTCACAACCGGGTAGCCGGCAAAGCCGTTACGCTCGGTCAGGGCCTTCACTTCGTGCAGGGTAGTGGTTGGCAGAACGGTCTGCGGGTCGGACACGATGCCGGATTCATGTTTTTTCACGCGGCGGACTTCTTCCGCCTGGCGCTCGATAGACATGTTTTTGTGAATAAAGCCGATGCCACCTTCCTGTGCCAGGGCAATCGCCAGGCGCGCTTCGGTCACGGTGTCCATTGCCGCAGAGAGCATAGGAATGTTCAGGCGAATGGTTTTCGTCAACTGCGTGCTGAGATCGGCAGTATTCGGCAGAACGGTGGAGTGAGCGGGAACGAGGAGGACGTCGTCAAACGTCAGTGCTTCTTTAGCGATACGTAGCATGGGCAATATCTCTGACCTGGGTGGTTAAATATTGCCGTGGCATTATACAGAGCGTAACCGATTGCATCTACACTTTTTTGCAAAAAATGCTTGCGCTCCCCTCAGGGCAGGTTACTATCGACTGAATAACCTGCTGATTTAGAATTTGATCTCGCTCACATGTTACCCTCTCAATCCCCCTCAATTTATACCGTTAGCCGCCTTAACCAGACGGTGCGTTTGCTGCTTGAGCAGGAAATGGGGCAGGTCTGGATCAGCGGTGAGATTTCAAACTTCACGCAGCCCTCGTCCGGGCACTGGTACTTTACCTTAAAAGACGACACCGCCCAGGTACGCTGCGCCATGTTCCGCAACAGCAACCGCCGCGTGACGTTTCGCCCCCAGCACGGCCAGCAGGTTCTGGTTCGCGCCAATATCACTCTGTATGAACCGCGCGGCGATTATCAAATCATCATCGAGAGCATGCAGCCTGCGGGCGAAGGCCTGCTGCAGCAGAAGTATGAACAGCTGAAAGCGAAGCTCTTCCAAGAGGGCTTGTTCGACCAGCAGTATAAAAAGCCCCTGCCCTCTCCTGCCCACTGCGTTGGGGTTATCACCTCAAAAACCGGTGCGGCACTGCATGATATTTTGCACGTCCTCAAGCGTCGCGATCCTTCCCTGCCCGTCATCATCTACCCGACTGCCGTCCAGGGCGACGATGCGCCGGGCCAGATCGTGCGAGCCATCGAACTGGCTAACGCCCGCCAGGAGTGCGACGTGTTAATCGTCGGGCGCGGCGGCGGTTCGCTGGAAGACCTGTGGAGCTTCAACGACGAGCGCGTGGCGCGGGCGATCTTTGCAAGTCAGATCCCCGTGGTGAGCGCCGTCGGGCATGAAACGGACGTGACGATCGCGGACTTTGTCGCGGACCAGCGCGCGCCAACGCCGTCCGCGGCGGCTGAAGTGGTCAGCCGCAACCAGCTGGAGCTGCTGCGCCAGATGCAAAACGGCCAGCAGCGTCTTGAAATGGCGATGGACTATTTCCTCGCCAACCGCACCCGCCGCTTTACCCAGCTTCATCATCGCCTTCAGCAGCAGCACCCGCAGCTGCGCCTGGCCCGCCAGCAAACCGTGCTGGAGCGCCTGCGTCAGCGGATGAACTTCGCGCTGGACAGCCAGCTTAAGCGCGCGGCCTCGCGCCAGCAGCGCGTGACGCAGCGCCTAAACCAGCAGAACCCTCAGCCGAAAATTTATCGCGCCCAGACGCGCATTCAGCAGCTCGAGTACCGCCTGGCGGAAAATATCCGCGCCCGGTTGAGCACCACCCGCGAACGCTTTGGCAATGCGGTAACCCATCTGGAGGCCGTCAGCCCCCTCTCCACCCTGGCGCGCGGCTATAGCGTGACCACGGCGACGGACGGCAACGTGCTGAAGCAAACGAAGCAGGTTAAAGCGGGTGACCTGCTCACCACGCGCCTGTCGGACGGCTGGGTGGAAAGCGAAGTAAAATCAATTAAACCGGTAAAAAAGACGCGTCAGCGTAAAACCGGATAATACTTCGCCGGTTAATTACTATACTGCTGCTATTCCCTTTTTTAATAAGGAGAGCAGCATGCCCCATCTTCACAGCGTTATCCCCCCCTATATTCTTCGTCGAATCATTGAAGCCGGCTCAGAGCCGCAGCAGCGCTGCGCGCGCCAGACCTTAACCCACGTTCAGACCCTGATGGCCCATATGCCGGGCAAACCCGCCGCGCCGCACGTCAACAAAGCCGGCCAGCTGGAGCGCGACATCTACGATGCGAAGCAAACCCAGGAACTGCCGGGCACGCAGGTGCGCTATGAGGGCCAGCCGTCCAGCGGCGACGTGGCGGTGGATGAAGCCTACGACTATCTGGGCATTACGCACGATTTTTTCTGGAAAGAATACCAGCGCGATTCACTCGACAATAAGGGGCTGATTCTGACCGGCACCGTCCACTACGGGCGCGAGTACCAGAACGCCTTCTGGAACGGCCAGCAGATGGTGTTCGGCGACGGAGACGGTGAGATTTTTAACCGCTTTACGATCGCTATCGACGTTGTCGCGCATGAGCTAAGCCACGGCGTCACCGAGACGGAAGCCGGGCTAATCTATTTCGAACAGTCTGGCGCGCTGAACGAATCGCTGTCGGACGTGTTTGGCTCGCTGGTCAAGCAGTACCATCTCAAGCAAACCGCCGATAAGGCCGACTGGCTGATTGGTGAAGGGCTGCTGGCCGCGGGAATTAACGGCAAAGGGCTGCGCTCGATGTCTGAGCCCGGCACCGCCTACGACGATCCGCTGCTTGGCAAAGACCCGCAGCCGGGGCATATGAAGGACTTTATTAAAACGCGCGAGGACAACGGCGGCGTGCATCTGAACTCCGGCATCCCCAACCGGGCATTTTATCTCGCCGCGACGGCGATCGGCGGCTACGCCTGGGAAAAAGCCGGTTATGCCTGGTACGACACGGTTTGCGATCGCAATCTGGCGCAGGATGCGGATTTTGATGCCTTCGCAAAACTGACGATAGCGCACGGAGAGAAACGCTCCGGTAGCGACGTTGGGGCGGCCATAAAACACGCCTGGGAACAGGTGGGAGTGCTTTAAATGCAAGTTCCAGAACTGACGGATGACGCCGTGGTTGAGCTGGCCCGGGAAGGCGGCGTCGCGTTTATTCCTAAGCTGAGCGGTCAGCGCACCATCGCGCTGTCCTCGCTCAATGAGGCCCAGCGCCAGCGCCTGGTGAGCATCCTGGAGCAGGCGTTTCCACGCGGCCAGACGCCCGGGCAAGCGACGTCACCCGGCAGCGGTGACCAGCGCTATTACCGCATCCAGATTATCTGGACCGGGCAGAATCAGGCTCATTATGCCGATATCATCGTGCTGGTGCCGGAGCAGGAAGCACCCGAGTCGCTGGTCGAGCTGTGGCAAAAAGGCGAAGGCTGCGTCTGCGATTAGGCGTCGGGCAGCGCAAACTCTACGCGTTTCTTAGAGATCAGCCCGTGGCCGTTCTGGCAGAAATAGTCCACCGCGCCGCAGGCTTTTAGCACCTGAAGCGGCTGGTGGCACTCCGGACAGCGCGCTTCAAGCGCATAATCGTTGTTGCACCGTTCGCAGTGCGCCGCGCCGTTTTGAGGCTCAAGCGCTGCGCGGCATTCCGGGCAGGTGATGGCCATGGAAGCTCCTTTGCTTAGCTGTAATGCGCCGATCTTAACACGCTGTGCTCAGTGCGGACCACGAAGCTGTTGCTGCAGGGTGAGCAGCAGCTCGACCTCCTGAATCCTGCGCTGCGTCGCCCTGCTCACCTCATGAGGACCACGCTCGAAAAGGCTATGGTTCCCAAAAACAGCCTCGGTCAGGCAGCGCGCATAAATCGTTCCTGGAATAGACCTGCGTTGGAGTTTACCGTCCGCGCTATGCTCGAGCAGGTCCTCTGTACCACGCCGATCGTAATTAATGATGTCCCCGCTGCGCAGGTATATTCGCAGCCCCTTTTGCCCGCCGGCCGGCCCCGCATATTTATTAAGCCAGATGTTCACGGGCACGCCGCTAATCTGCCCCTGAAGATGCGCCTCGCCCTCTGCGGTGACGACATCCCCTTTTGCAATCTCACGTCCCAACCTGTCTTTGGCGGCCACAGCACGCAGCGCCATGTCGTCACTGCCGCCGATGAGATGCAGCGTTTCCCGCAGCATTGCCAGCACGTGGGTGCCAACATCCAGAATGACGCCATCTGGGTGACGAAGCGTGCGCGTGTCCGGCTCGCCGGTGGCAAAGTTGAGCGCAACGGGTTCTCCCGCAGCGTTAAGCCCGCTCGGCTCCTGCAGAAATCCGTCGATTTTGACGATATCTGACGCCCCATCGATATAGGTCGCCGCCTGCGTTCGGGCCATCCAGTGGTCGAGCGCCAGCACGCGGGATGCCGCGCCCGGCGCAGCCAGCAGCAGTTTAAGCCGCTGGATCTGGGAAAGCGTGGCGACGACGGGTTTCTCCACCACGATGCGCGGAACAGCGGATTGTAGCACCTGCTCCAGGACGCCAAGATGCTGAAGGGATGCGGTGGTGATAAAGAGGATATCAAGCGGTTGAGCGAGCAGCTCGGGGAGTGAAGCGCAGCGCGCGATGCCTGCAGGCTGCCGCGCGGGCTGAACGTCGAAGCCCGTACAGCGTAGCGCGTCGCCAAAAATCGTTCTCAGGGCGGGCAGGTATGCGGTTTCGACCACCGCGCCAAGCCCAATAAATCCTGTCAGCATATTCCACCTCGGAGATTGCATTGCCGGAGAATCATGCCCGCCCCGGCAATGCCGAGGTTTATCAGGCGTTAGCTACCGGCTTCGTCTGCACATTTTCCAGCATGCGGCGAACCGGAACAATGAGGACGATCAGGACGGCCGCACAGATCAGCAGCGCGATGGAGCAGCGCGCGAAGAGATCCGGCAGCATATCCAGCTGGTCCGCCTTAACATGGCCGCCAATCAGGCCAGCGGCCAGGTTGCCCAGCGCGCTTGCGCAGAACCATAGCCCCATCATCTGGCCGCGCATTCTTTCCGGCGCCAGCAGGGTCATGGTCGCCAGACCAATCGGGCTCAGGCACAGCTCGCCGAGCGTCAGCATCAGGATACTACCCACCAGCCAGAACGGCGAAACGCCCGCGCCGCCGTTAGCCAGCACGTTCTGGGCAGCCATCATCATGATGCCAAAGCCCGCGGCCGCGCACAGAATGCCGATGACGAACTTGGTAATGCTGCTTGGGCGAATGTTCATGGTCGCCAGCTTCGGCCAGGCCCAGCTGAATACCGGCGCCAGCAGGATGATGAACAGCGCGTTGATCGACTGGAACCATACGGCAGGGATTTCAAAATCGCCAATCATGCGGTTAGTGTAGTCGTTGGCGAACAGGTTGAACGAGGTCGGCTTCTGCTCGAACGCGGACCAGAAGAACGCGGCGGAAATCAGCAGGATAAAGCAGACCAGCAGCCTGGCGCGCTCTTTGCGGTTCAGGCCAGCAAAAATAAACAGATAGACAAAATAGAGGGCAACGGAGCCCGCAATCACATAAACCAGCACGCTGGCAACCGCAACCGGGTTTATCACAATCACGCCCTGTGCGATCAGCGTAACGATAATGGCCACGCCCGCGGCCAGCGCCAGCAGCCAGGCACCCACGCCGCGGCGCTTCACAACCGGGCTGTTCCAGGTGGAGTCCAGGCCCACTTCGCTGTCGTAGCGCTTCATCGACGGAACGGCAAACACGCGGAAGATGATCAGCGCCACCAGCATCCCGATGCCGCCGATACCAAAGCCCCAGTGCCAGCCGTGGGTTTTAATCAGCCAGCCGGAGATCAGCGGCGCAATGAAAGACCCCATGTTGATGCCCATGTAAAACAGCGAGAAACCGCCGTCGCGACGCGCATCGCCTTTTTTGTACAGCGTGCCCACCATGACCGAGATACAGGTTTTGAACAGGCCGGAACCGAGCACGATAAACATCAGCCCGATGAAGAACAGGTTGTCGCCCATGAAGGCCGAGAGCGCAATCGACAGGTGGCCGAGCGCGATCAGAATCGAGCCGTACCAGACCGCCTTCTGCTGTCCAAGCCAGTTGTCCGCCAGCCAGCCGCCCGGCAGCGCCGCGAGGTACATCGTACCCGCGAAGATACCGACAATCGCCGAAGCGTTTTCACGCGCCAGCCCCATCCCGCCGTCATACACGGTGGCCGCCATAAACAGGATCAGCAGCGGGCGAATGCCGTAAAACGAGAAACGCTCCCACATTTCGGTAAAGAACAGCGAACCGAGGGGATACGGATGGCCGAAGAACGTTCGGCTTTCTTTTTGATTAACAGAGGATTGCATAATTCTCCCGAAGGTATGTGTCGTGCTTGTAAACACCGGCATGTACGCCGATCAGTTACGTATCTGATCGATTTTTTTACATGCGGCGAAAATTGGTTAACCATTTGATAACCGGACGCTAGTTTTGTCTAGTACCGGACCCTGGACTTTAAGACGAAAATTCGACGATTGTCTACTTTCTTAGATTTAAACATGGTTAAAAATGAATAGTGATTGACATCACACAGAGAAAATCGGCGGCGTGAGAGACAAAAAAAACCCGCGACATGCGCGGGTTTTAGGGAAGTCAGCAATGATTATTTGCTTTTCTTAATGTGCTTAATCAAACGCTTACGCTTACGCATCTGGTTTGGCGTCAGGGTATTGCGCTTGTTGGCAAACGGGTTTTCCCCTTCCTTGAACTGGATGCGGATAGGCGTACCCATCACGTCCAGCGACTTGCGGAAGTAGTTCATCAGGTAACGCTTATAGGAATCCGGCAGATCCTTAACCTGGTTACCGTGGATCACGACGATTGGCGGGTTATAACCTCCGGCGTGAGCGTATTTCAGCTTCACGCGGCGACCGCGCACCAGAGGCGGCTGGTGGTCTTCTGCGGCCATGTTCATGATGCGCGTTAACATCGCGGTGCTCTGACGACGGGTGGAGCTGTCATAGGCTTCACGGACGGATTCAAACAGGTTGCCGACGCCGCTGCCGTGCAGCGCAGAGATGAAGTGCACGCGGGCAAAGTCGATAAAGCCCAGACGGAAGTCCAGCGTCTCTTTTACCTGCTCTCTCACTTCGTTGCTCAGGCCGTCCCACTTGTTGACGACGATAACCAGTGAGCGCCCACTATTAAGGATAAAGCCGAGCAGAGAGAGATCCTGATCGGAGATACCTTCACGCGCGTCGATAACCAGCATCACTACGTTGGCATCTTCAATCGCCTGCAGGGTTTTAATAACGGAGAATTTTTCCACCACGTCGGTGATTTTCCCGCGCTTACGCACGCCCGCGGTGTCGATAAGCACGTATTCACGCTCATCGCGCTGCATTGGAATGTAGATGCTGTCACGCGTGGTGCCCGGCATGTCGTACACCACGACGCGGTCTTCGCCGAGAATACGGTTAGTAAGCGTAGACTTACCTACGTTTGGACGACCAACAATCGCCAGCTTGATCGGCAGATCCTGCGGGTTAAAGGTGTCTTCAGGCTCTTCCTCGCCCTCTTCACCGGCCTCGAACTGCGCCCAGTACTCTGCGTCTTCGTCCACTTCTTCCGGCGGGTTCACTTCGTCAACCCACGGCAGCAGTACGGTTTCAAGCAGGCTGGTCACGCCGCGGCCGTGAGACGCCGCGATAGGGTAGATGTCACCCAAGCCTAAAGACCAGAAGTCAGCCACGGCCTGATCGGCATCAATGCCGTCAGTTTTGTTCGCCACCAGGAAAGTTGGCTTTTCACGCGAGCGCAGATGTTTAGCGATCGCCGAGTCAGCTGGCATCAGGCCAGCGCGGGCATCCACCATAAACAGAACCACGTCTGCTTCTTCGATAGCCAGCAGTGATTGTTCCGCCATGCGGGTTTCAACGCCGTCTTCTGTTCCATCAATACCGCCGGTATCGATACAGATAAACTCGCGACCTTCCACCTCTGCACGACCGTACTTACGGTCACGCGTCAGCCCCGGGAAATCCGCAACCAGCGCATCACGGGTGCGTGTTAAACGGTTAAAAAGAGTGGATTTTCCAACGTTAGGGCGCCCGACAAGCGCGACCACAGGTACCATGTTTGAAGCCTCATAAAATTCAATATCACGTCGCTATCGCGGCGTTTTTCAAAAAGTCAAAACGGCCCCTGAGCGAACAGGAGCCGTTGAGTATACTACAACCGCTGTGTAATTAACGCGTGATCGCGTACAGCGTGCCGACTTTTGCCTGAATCAGCAGTTTACCGTCGGCAACCACCGGGTCCGTCAGGAAGCCGGAGCTATCGACTTTCTGCTGGGCGGTGAAGCGTCCGTTTTGCGGATCGATCCAGTGCATATAGCCTTCGCTATCGCCTACCACCAGGCTGCCGTTGTAAAGTGCCGGTGCGGTCAGCAGACGGTGCAGCAGATCGCTTTGGGTCCACAGCGTGACGCCGCCTTCGGTGCTCAGCGCCAGCAGACGGTCATTCTGATCGACCATATAGATGCGGTTGCCGTCTACGATGAAGTCGTTCACGGAGCCCAGTTCACGCTTCCACATAATCTGGCCGCTGCGCAGGTCCAGCGCGGTCAGGTTGCCGTTGTACGCCAGCGTGTAAACCACGCCATCAACGATAACCGGGGTGGTGTCAACGTCGCTCAGACGGTCAATTTCGGTTGAACCGGTTGCCTGAGAGATGCGCTGCTGCCAAATCATCTGGCCCTGCTGCATCAGAACCGCGCTCACGCGACCGTTGTCGCCGCCGACAATGGCAGCGCCAAACGCGGTGGCAGGCGCAGATTCACCGCGCAGAGACAGCGCTGGCATATCCAGGTTAACGGTCCATTTCACCAGGCCGTCGGCCTCGTTCAGCGCCTGCAGCTGGCCATTGCTGGTATGGATCAGCACCAGGCCGTCGCTCACAACAGGACGAGAAAGGGCTTCACCGGCAACGGCGGTTTGCCAGGCGATGGAACCATCGCTGGCGTTCAGGGCATACACCTGAGCCTTTTCACTTCCCACGTAAACATGGCCGCCAGCAACGGTCAGGCCGCCTGAAAGCAGTGCAGGTTTGCGGGAGAACCAGCCGTCTTTTTCAGCCAGATTCACGGACCAGACTTCTTTACCGTCATCGGCGTTAACGGCTTTCACCGTGCCTTTGCGGTCAGCCGCATAGACGACGCTGTCAGCGTACGCTGGATGCAGGTTGGAATAGAAATCGCCGATCCCATCACCTACGGATGAGCTCCAGGCGGTTGACGGAGTGAATTGGTTTTCAACCGTCGGCAGCGGGGACATTTTGACAACATCTTCTTCGCCACTGAACAGTGAACAGCCACTCAATAACGTAACGGAAAGCAGTCCTGGCAGAAGTAATTTACGCAATTGCATCGGGTCCCTCTCAGACGGACAAATTATTTATTTTCATCTGCATCATTTCGCTCAGCGCAGGGGAAGCTTTGCTTTCTACGCCAGCTTGCCACGCTTTACGCGCGCCCTCTTTATCGCCCTTGCTCAGCAGTGCTTCACCGCGCAGATCGGCAACGATGGCAGCAAAGCCCTCACCTTTAACGGTGTCGAGCGTTTTCAGCGCGTCATCAGCTTTCTTCTGCTGAACCTGGATACGCGCCAGGCGCAGGTTAATCACCGCTTTCAGATTTTCATCTTTAGCAGCAGCAAGCCCCTGAGACAGCTGGGCAGCCGCTTTATCCAGCTCGTTTTTATCTACGTACTGCTGGGCAACTTCCAGCGCAGCCAGCGCACCGTAGGTATTTTTGTTGTCAGCCGCAAATTTCTCTGCAGCAACCAGCGTTTGCGGCTGGTCAGCGCGAATTGCGGCGATCGTGTTTTCGTAGTTCAGGGACGAACCGCGAGCGGAGTCAGCCTGATGATTATTCCAGTAGCGCCAGCCCACCAGCGCACCAACGCCTAAAATGACACCGACTACCAGCGCTTTGCCGTTTTCAGCAAAGAAGCGTTTGATCGCGTCGACCTGGTCGTGTTCGTTTTCGTAAATTTCCACGCAGTCCTTCTCCTTAGCCCAATAAAGTGCGCAAGTGCGCCGCAACGCCGTCCTGCGTTACCGTTGTTTGCTCACCAGAGCGCAGATCTTTTACCACCACTTCCGCGTTCGCCACTTCGGACTCACCCAGAACCAGTGCAATCGATGCGCCCCACTTATCGGCACGAGCAAACTGTTTTTTAAAGTTGCCGCCGCCATGGTTGGTCATCAGCTTCACGCCCGGCAGCGCATCGCGCACGCGTTCGGCAAGCTGCATTGCCGCAGGTTGCGTATCCGCACCTGAGGCCACCAGGTATATATCGACAACGGAATCTGCTTTAAATTCCGTATTAACTGCCTGAACCAGCAAAACAAGTCGCTCAAGGCCCATCGCGAAGCCTACAGCAGGCGCGGCACGGCCACCCAGCTGCTCGACCAGACCGTCGTAACGACCGCCGGCACACACGGTACCCTGTGAGCCGAGGCTGGTGGTGACCCACTCAAAGACGGTGCGGTTGTAGTAGTCCAAACCGCGCACCAGACGCTGGTTGACGGTATAGGCAATGCCCGCCGCTTCAAGCAGTTTACACAGGCCTGCAAAGTGTTCGCGAGACTCTTCGTCCAGGTAATCACCCAGCGCAGGGGCGTCGTTCAGCAGCGCCTGCACGTCCGGATTTTTGGAATCCAGCACGCGCAGCGGGTTGCTGTACATACGACGCTTGCAGTCTTCGTCGAGCTTGTCTTTATGCTGTTCCAGGAACGCCACCAGCGCATCGCGGTAGTTAGCGCGCGCTTCGAGAGAACCAATAGAGTTCAGCTCCAGAGAAACGTGGTCAGCGATGCCGAGCGCTCGCCACCAGCGGGCGGTCAGCATAATCAGCTCGGCGTCAATGTCCGGGCCCTGCAGGCCAAAAACTTCCACACCCAGCTGGTTGAACTGGCGGTAACGCCCTTTCTGCGGACGCTCGTGGCGGAACATTGGGCCGATATACCACAGGCGTTGCTCCTGATTGTACAGAAGACCATGTTCGATGCCGGCGCGCACACAGCCCGCCGTCCCTTCAGGACGCAGGGTCAGGCTGTCGCCGTTGCGGTCCTCGAAGGTGTACATCTCTTTTTCAACCACGTCGGTCACTTCGCCGATCGCGCGCTTGAATAACGGGGTCTGCTCTACAATCGGCAAACGGATTTCGCTGTAACCGTAGCTGCCGAGCACCTGTTTTAAAGTGCCTTCAATGCGCTGCCAAATGGCGGTTTCGCCAGGCAGATAATCGTTCATGCCGCGGATGGCTTGAATGTTTTTTGCCACGTTTATTCTCTTTCTATATACAAAAAAGAACCCAAAGAATGGGTTCAATCATACATGGGAAGCTCGCGGCTTCCCAACACGTTATTTTTCAACCTGCTGAACGCTGATGCGCTGCGCTTCATCCATCATGCTGGCTTTGGCACGAATGCGGGCTTCGAGCTGGTCGATCATGTCACTATTATCCAGACGATCTTTACGAACGCCATCTTCATAGAGACCACTTTTCTTGTTACCGCCGGTTACGCCGAGAGTGGAGACCAGCGCCTCGCCCGGACCGTTCACCACGCAGCCGATAATAGAGACGTCCATCGGCGTGATGATGTCTTCCAGACGCTGCTCCAGCGCGTTCACGGTGCCGATCACGTCAAACTCCTGACGCGAGCAGGTTGGGCAGGCAATGAAGTTGATCCCGCGGGCGCGGATCCGCAGTGATTTCAAGATATCGAAACCGACTTTGATCTCCTCCACCGGATCGGCTGCAAGAGAGACGCGCAGCGTATCGCCGATCCCTTCAGAAAGGAGCAGACCCAACCCGATCGCCGATTTAACGGAACCGCTGCGCAGGCCGCCCGCTTCGGTGATCCCGAGGTGCAGCGGCTGCTCGATCTGTTTTGCCAGCAGGCGATAGGACTCCACCGCGAGGAACACGTCAGACGCTTTTACGCTGACTTTGAACTGATCGAAGTTGAGACGATCCAGATGATCGACGTGGCGCATGGCGGACTCAAGCAGCGCCTGCGGGGTTGGCTCGCCGTACTTTTCCTGCAGATCTTTTTCCAGGGAGCCGGCGTTAACGCCGATACGGATTGGAATATTCTTGTCACGGGCGCAATCCACCACCATGCGGATACGCTCTTCGTTACCGATGTTGCCCGGGTTGATGCGCAGGCAGTCGACGCCATATTCGGCAACCTTCAGCGCAATGCGGTAATCAAAGTGGATATCGGCAACCAGCGGAACGCTAACCTGCTGTTTGATCAGCTTGAACGCCTCGGCGGCATCCATCGTTGGCACGGAGACGCGAACAATGTCCGCGCCCACGCGTTCTAACGCTTTAATCTGATTGACCGTCGCTTCCACATCCGTCGTGCGCGTATTGGTCATCGACTGAACGGCGATAGGTGCACCATCGCCGATTGGCACATTCCCAACGTAAATCCTTTTCGATTTTCTACGTTGAATCGGAGCCTGGTTATGCATGAAAAATCTCCCGCGTTGCCCGTCTGTTACTGTGCTGCTGATTGTTCGGCATTAACGGTAAGACGTGCAACCTGGTTAGTTCTGATAAAGCGGCTCAGATCGACAGGTTTTCCTTGATACTGGATCTGTACCGCGGCCGGAGCGCCGATTTTAAGTTTATACGGTGCCTGACCGGTTAGGTTTAACGTGCCGTCTTTACGCTGCAGGCCGCTAAACAGCTTTTTACCCGTTGCGTCAGTCACTTCCAGCCAGCAGTCGGCACTGAAATTCATCACCAGCGCGTTGGGATCGGCTGCTGGCGTCGCAACGCCCGCCTGGTCGGTTGGCAGAGGTGCAGCCGCGTTATCTGCCGGTGCGGCAGTTGCCGGAGCAGCATCAACGTTAGCCTGAGAAGGCGCAACAACCGCGCTCTGATCCTGTGCTGCTGGCGCAGTATTCGCCGTTGCGGCTGGCGCATCGGTGGCCGGAGTATTAACCGCAGTCTGCGGTTCGCTTGAGGACGCCGCACCGTCGGTGTTCAGCGGCACGCTCTGCGCGCCGTCGTTACCGGACTGGTTCAGTTCGGCAGAAGACTGATCGGCCATCGTAGTGATCTCTTCCTGCTGCGCTTTGTGGTTTTGCCACCACCATGCGCCCGTCAGGCCGACCACTACAAACAGCACCAGCCAGGTAAAGCTCATCAGCCAGCCGTCACGTTTTTTGCGACGTTTACCCAGTGAGAAGCTCTGCATCGGCGCAACTTTCGCTGCACGGACCGGTGCCTGCTTCTCCATCATTGGCAGTAATTCTTCTTCGGGGATATGAACCAGTTTTGCGTAAGAGCGGATATAGCCGCGCAGGAACGTTGAAGCCAGATCGGCAGGTGCCTTATCTTCTTCAATATCGCGAACCGTGGAAACCTTCAGGCACAAGCGTTCTGCAACGGCTTGCTGGCTGAGTCCGAGTTGTTCACGGGCGTTGCGAAGACGAACGCCAGTGGAGAGTGCTTCATGTTGGTCGTGAGTGGCTTCAGTATTCATTCGCTACAACTACTGGTACGTGAAAAATAAGGGTTCAGGTGCCGGTGAGTCACAATGCCGCCCGCACCGCGAAACTTCTGGTCAGTTAACCATGAACAGACAGTATAAGACTGTCACGTCTGAGATGACAGTGCAGTCCTGCCCGTGAAGCTAAACTGTTGTTACGTCGTTACATACTGCCCGAAAGTCATATGAAACGCACCGTAATTATTAATCAATCAACATGAATATGACTGTTTATTCAGTCAGATTATGCGTTACGGCGCATAAAACGTGCCGCAACGCATCATTATCACACAGATTTCACCGCGATGGTTTCGCCCTGCATACGTTTACGCAGCGTGCGCTTGGTACGGTCGATAACGTCACCTGCCAGCTGACCACAGGCGGCATCGATATCATCACCGCGGGTTTTACGCACGATAGTGGTAAAACCATACTCCATCAGCACTTTGGAGAAACGATCGATACGGCTGTTTGAGCTACGCCCATACGGGGCGCCCGGGAACGGGTTCCACGGAATCAGGTTAATCTTGCACGGCGTATCTTTCAGCAGTTCCGCCAGCTGATGCGCATGCTCGGTACCGTCGTTGACGTGATCGAGCATCACGTATTCGATGGTCACGCGGCCCTGATTCGCATTGGATTTTTCCAGATAGCGGCGCACGGCGGCGAGGAAAGTTTCGATGTTGTACTTTTTGTTGATTGGCACAATTTCGTCACGAATTTCATCGTTCGGCGCGTGCAGGGAGATCGCCAGCGCCACGTCAATCATGTCGCCCAGCTTGTCCAGCGCAGGCACCACACCTGAGGTAGAGAGCGTTACGCGGCGCTTGGAGAGACCAAAACCGAAGTCATCGAGCATGATTTCCATCGCGGGCACTACGTTCGTCAGGTTCAGCAGCGGCTCGCCCATGCCCATCATCACCACGTTGGTAATAGGACGCGTACCGGTAATTTTTGCCGCACCGACGATTTTCGCTGCGCGCCACACCTGGCCGATGATTTCGGACACCCGCAGGTTGCGGTTAAAGCCCTGCTGCGCCGTAGAGCAGAATTTACACTCCAGCGCACAGCCAACCTGCGAAGAGACGCACAGCGTGGCGCGGTCATCTTCCGGGATATACACCGTTTCAACGCGCTGATCGCCTACGGCAATCGCCCATTTGATGGTGCCGTCGGAAGAGCGCTGCTCTTCGACCACTTCCGGCGCGCGGATTTCAGCCACTTCTTTGAGCTTGTTGCGCAGCACTTTGTTGATGTCCGTCATGTCATCAAAGTTGTCACTGCAATAGTGGTACATCCATTTCATAACCTGATCGGCACGAAACGGCTTTTCGCCCATCTCTTTAAAGAACTCGCGCATCTGCTGACGGTTCAGGTCCAACAGGTTGATTTTTCCATTTTTATTTGGAACCGCAGGAATGGCGACTTCGGAGGTATTCACTAGTTCAGACATAATATATTCCGGCCTCGTTGTTACACGTTATGGCCCGTGGAGGGTTGAAAAGAAACGCCCCGGAAAGCATCGGCTCATCCGGGGCGTTGCATTGTACAAAGTCTGACGCAGGGATGCCACGTTTGCACGCGGCATTTACGAAATTAATGCATTCCCAAGTAGTTCGCGTCACAGGAAGGCGGCAAGCTTACGAATCCCCAGGAGCACAGAAGGCTATGTGACTGGGGTGAGTAAGCGAAGCCAACGCACCTGTGGCGTGAAATACGATGAGAATTAGCGAGTGCGTGGGCACACTTCGCCTTCTGCGAAGAAGAACGCGATTTCGCGCTTAGCAGATTCAACAGAGTCGGAACCGTGGGTGCCATTCTCGGTGAAGCTGTCAGCGTAATCTGCACGCAGGGTCCCTGCCAGCGCGTTCTCCGGGTTGGTTGCACCCAGCAGATCGCGGTGACGCTGTACCGCGTTTTCACCTTCCAGCACGGAAACGACGATCGGGCCTGAGGTCATGAACTCAACCAGACCATCAAAGAATGGGCGGCCGTCGTGCTCAGCGTAGAAACCGCGAGCCTGTTCAACGGTCAGGTGCAGCATTTTGGTGCCAACGATCTTAAACCCTGCTGATTCAAAGCGAGAGAAGATGCTGCCAATAACGTTTTTTGCCACCGCGTTTGGTTTGATGATGGAAAAAGTACGTTCAATAGCCATGATAACCTCTGTCAATGTTCTGTTGTTTTGCATACCGAAGTATGGTGTGGCGCGGATTATAATGAGCTATAGCGCCGTTGCCTATGGATTCGGGTAACATTTTTTTAAAATGAGACGAAGATTAGCAACAGACTTAGCGACGCATACCGTGGTGATGGGGTTTACAGAGGTAGCAGCGCGCTTCTTCACGGCTGAACGTCCAGAACGAACGGCTGCATTCTTTACAGGTGGATGCATGTGCTTTCATCACGCGCCGCTGCGCCTCGCCTTTATAAGGTGCGAGCTTAACCGCCTGATGATGACACACGCTTTCGCATCCGCCGCATCCGGTGCAGCGCCCCGGCTCGATCGCTAACCTCCCCTCCTCAAAGCTCAGGGCGCCCTCGGTGCAGCTTCGCCAGCAGGCACCGCACAGGACGCATTTTCCAGGATCAATATCGGGATCGTATTCGCTGAAATGTATAAAGGCCTGCCTGAGCTGCCGCATACCCGGCAGGACGGCGCACGCGTTCACCTCTTCTCGAGGGACGTGCATCAGCGTTCGACGAGTCACGCTGATCTCCTTCTGCTGCACGGGCCTGAAGGTCCAGACGGGTTCACCGTACTCGCGCAGGGCAAGATTAAGCCCCGCCAGCGCCACCATCCATGCCGTAAACCGTTCGGCGTCCAGGCTGATTGAGCGAACCCCGCGCTGAACGTGCCAGAGCAGAAGCTCATTAACCGTCGGCGCTATCGGGCTAAAAGGCCCCACCAGCGCGTCGTCATGCAGATAACGTTTTTGTGGACTGATGCCCGAAATGGCGTCCGTGGGGCAGACAAAAAGACAGTCCCCGCATTCAATGCAAAGAGAAGCATCAACGGAAATTTTTCCGTCAGTCATGGAAAATGCCCGCGCGGGGCATACGTCCGCGCAGGCATGGCAGGAGGCGCTGCGAAAGCGGCGACGGACGCAGTTTTGCGTCACGTCCACCGCTTGAGCGAACAGAATCTCCATCAGCCAATACTGAAGAAGACAAAGCGCAGCAGCACTTCGCCGAACACCAGCAGCGCGGAGCCCACCAGCAGCAGGCCGCGCGTCTGCTTCAGCGCGCCAGCGGCGAAGCCCAGCATCCCAACGGCGGAGACGCACCAGCCCAGAAGGTGCACGCCGCGCAGCTGCTCAAGCGCGTGAAGCGGGTCATGAGGGAAGGTCACAACGGTGTGGTCCAGCGCCGCGATATCCGCCAGCCAGACCGGCTGCATCAGCAGGCGAATCAGCACCAGCAGGGTAACGACGATCGCCGCCACGCGCAGGGCGCTGCGCGTTTGCGCCCCGAGCGCCACCACGGCGGAGCCGAGAATGCCCACCGAGCCGATGAACAGAACCAGCGTGTTCACGTGCTGCCAGGTCATGACCGATGCATGCATGTAAATCTGCGCCATGCAGAACACGTCAACCAGGCCAACGATGCCCGCCAGCGCCAGCAGCGCTTTTCCGCCAGGTTTATTGAAGAACAGCAGGAGCACCGCAAGGCCGAGCGCCGCCAGATAAAGGCTGGCAAACACGATCTCGCGGCTGAGCCAGGAGCTGGCAACGTGGCGCAGCGCGTTAAGGGCGTTCAGCGGATAGCCCATATGCAGGGCAGACGCGAGAAGCCCGAGGCTCGCCAGCACGAACGCGCCAGCGGCCGCAATGGCAATGCTGCGACCAGAGGCCTGCGCCCCCATCACCGGCTTGCAGCCAAACCCGAGCCAGAGCGTAACGCCCACGGAACCCTGCAGGAAAAGCGTAAAGATCAGCAGCGGTAGCTCATGCATGACGTTTGCCCTCTTTCTCCGCGCCCTGATGGGCCTTAATCACCAGATTAGGTTTCGTAATGGACGAATCAGGCAGCCCTTTTACGTCGCACAGCGAACCATATTTGGCGCGCAGTTCGTCAATCGGGCCAAACTTGATGGCCTCCAGCGGACAGGTCGCCACGCAAACGGGCTGCTCGCCCTTCGCCTGCAGATCGACGCAGAAGTCGCATTTTGACATTTGACCGGTCTCCTCGTTGAGCTGCGGCGCGCCGTAAGGACAGGACCACGCGCAGTAGCCGCAGCCGACGCATTTGTCGGTGTCGACGCGCACGATGCCGTCACCCGGACGCTTGTGCATCGCGGTCGTCGGGCAGTTTTTGGTGCAAATTGGGTCCGCACAGTGGTTGCAGGAGATAGAGAGCGTGTAGGCAAAAACGTTGTTGCTCACGCCGCCCTGCCCGGTTGGGATGAAATTCCCGCCGTTGACCTCATACACGCGGCGAAAACGACGCCCCACCTCAAGGTTGTTTTTATCTTTGCATGCCACCTGGCACGCCTTGCAGCCGGAGCAGCGTGAGGAGTCGATGAAGAACCCCAGCTGTTTGTCGCTCACCGGCGGATACTCTTTAAACTGACTCATGCTTTTGCTACCTCCACCAGCATGGTTTGATGGGAATTCCCTTTCGCCAGCGCGGTAATGCGCGCCGAGCTAAGCACGTTTGCGCAGCCGCCTTTATCGACGCCGCGTTCGTCGGGCTGCCACCAGGCACCCGCCTGCATCGCCACAACGCCCGGAATAATGCGCGGCGTCACTTCCGCCGGAACTTCGCAAATACCGCGCTGGTTATGGATACGGACGGTATCTCCTTGCGCAATGCCGCGGCGCTGCGCGTCCTGCGGGTTGATCCACAGCTTTTGCTGCTGCGCTTCAATCAGCCAAGGGTTGGCGTACTGCGTTGAGTTGGCGCGGTTTTTCCCTTTCCAGGTAATCAGCTGCAGCGGGAAGGATTTCGCCAGCGCATCTTCCGGGCCTTCATGAGCGGGAACATAGTGCGACAGCGCCGGGATCTCCGGATGGTGCATGTCGTACAAACGCTTCGAAAAGATCTCAATTTTTCCAGACGGCGTTGGGAAAGGATGGTTTTCCGGATCGCGCACGTTTTCTTCAAAGGCGACGTAAGGCGCGCTCTTGAACAGGTGCTGGCGGGTCTTTTGCAGCGTCGCAAAGTCCGGCAGGTTTTCATCCGGCATCGCCAGGCGCGTCTGCTCCCAGATGTGTTCGATCCACGCTTTTTCATCGCGACCTTCGCTAAACGCCTGCTCGACGCCGAGCTTCGCGGCCACCTCGCGCAGCCAGTCGTAGTCCGAGCGGCGCTCAAACTCCGGCTCGATCAGCTTTTCGGAGAGGATCAGATAGCTTGCCGTACCCCAGGTTTCGCCGATGTTCCAGCGCTCCATAAAGCTCGTTTCCGGCAGCAGGAGATCGGCGTATTTCGCGCTTGGGGTCATAAACAGATCGCTTGCCACGATGAACTGGATTTTGGATTCATCCTCCAGCACGCGCGTGGCCTGGTGCAGGTCCGGGTTCTGGTTCGCAAGGTAGTTACCGGCAAGAGAGAAGAGAATGCGAATATTGCTGTCCAGCTTATCCGCGTTCTTCAGCCCATCTTCCGGCGTCACCTGAGAAGCATCATCCGCCGCCTGCACCCAGTTCATTACCGAGATCTTGGCCTGTACCGGGTTGTCCGGCATTTCCGGTCCGGCGGCAAATTTACGGTTACCGCAGCCGCCGTAGCCAGCCGCCCAGCCGCCCTTCACGCCCACGTTGCCCGTCAGCGTCGCCAGGATTGTTGAGCCGCGCGCGGTGCGTTCGCCGCAGTTATGACGCTGCGGGCCCCAGCCCTGGATCAGCGCCGCGGGTTTGGTGTTGGCGTAGTCGCGCGCCAGCTGGCGGATCGTCTGTGCGGGCACGTGGGTGATCTTCTCCGCCCATTCCGGCGTTTTCGCCTGGCCGTCTTTTGCGCCGGTCAGGTAGGCCATCAGCGATTCGTTCGCCGGCACGCCTTCAGGCATTGACGCCTCGTCAAAGCCGATCGCGTGGCGCGACAGGAAGTCGCGGTCGTGCAGATTCTCCGTCACGATGGTATACATCATGGCGTCCATCAGCGCGTTATCCGTGGTCGGCAGCAGCGGGATCCACTGGTCGGCAAGCGACGACACGGTATCGGAATAGCGCGGATCGACAACGATGAAGCGGGTGCCGTTTTGCTTCATTTTCTGGAAGTAGTAGTTGGAGTGGCCAAAAATGGTTTCCGTCGGGTTATGCCCCCACAGGATCACCAGCTTTGTATCCAGCAGCGTGTCCAGCGAGCTGCCGCTGGCGGCGGTACCGTAGGTATACGGCGTCGCCGCCGCGGTGTTGCCCATGCTCACCGAATGGTAGCTTTCCAGATAGCCGCCGGTCAGATTCAGCAGGCGACGGACCATTTTATCCCCGGAGAAGGTGCCGCCTGACACCGCCGTCCCCACGTGAACATAGCGCGACGCGGCGCCATATTTTTCGGTGATCGTTTTTACGTTATTGGCAATCAGCGTGGTCGCTTCATCCCACGAAATACGCTCAAATTTCCCTTCACCGCGCTTGCCCACGCGCTTCATAGGGTATTTCAGGCGGTCGGGATGGTAGACGAATTTGCGGTATGCACGGCCTCGAACGCAGGCGCGCATAATCGGCATGTCAGGATCGAGTGCGTCATCGGGGCGCGTGGAGATGCGGGTGACAACCCCGTCGCTGACGTGCGCGCGAATATCGCATTTGCCGCCGCAGTCGAAGGTGCTGCAGGTCTGAACGACCTTTTCCGGGGAGACACTGTCCGCGGCATCAGCGGCCTGCGCCTGAACTTTTCCTGCCGAGGTGATAAAGGGGAGCGCAACCAGCGCCGAGCTGGCCTGGATGAAATTGCGCCGGGACACCGAAGGTAATAACCCCTCTCCCTGGTCTGTTATTTTTTTCATCATTGGGTCCTTAAAATAAAAGCGCATTCTCGCGGTTTTAGGGGACCCTACTTTTGATGAGTATCAAGATAATCCGTTGGGATTAGCCTAATTGTAAGTTAATGATAATTATTCAATTTTTAAGTGCGTAAGGATTTAACACATTTAAACAATTCCTAACGAATCAGCGAAAAATTTACCGCCGCAACCTGCCCTGAGCCATCCATTACAACCAGCTGATAGTCGCCCGGCTTGCTTAATCCAAGCGACAAATAGCTGCTACTTCCCGAAAGCGGCTCGCCGTTTAAAAACCACCAGCGTTCCCCTTCTCCGCCGCTGGCCGTCACCGATAGCGTCATGGCCTCCTGACCCGGCAGGCGGCGGATGACCGCGCCCTCCCTGACGCCGGACAGCATCAGCGGCGCGGCATTATGATTGTCCAGCGGCGGGCAGACGGTGGACGCCGCGGGCAGGCGCGCTGCCCTTCTTTCCGACGGCGGCAGCCACGGCTCAAGCGGAAGCGGCCAGACGTCCAGCACCTTCTCTGTCGCATCCGGGCAGTCCGCAGCCACCCGCTTTCCGCTTTTATCCAGCCAGACTGGGAATCGGATCCCGCGAATGCCCTCCTGCTCCGGCAGCAGCAGCGTAGGCGGCTCGCTCCCGTCCAGCAGCCAGGTCGAGAGACGGCGTCGACAGTTTTCACTGCCTTCCGGCAGCGACTGGCCGCCCGGCCAGCAGATTGTGCCCCGCCCGACGCTGGCGGGACGCGGATCGCGCGGGAGGCGCGCCTCGTCGATCGTCGAACGCGCCTGCAGCAGATTATTAACCTGATTTAACAGCGGAATAGCGCTGGCGTAGCCGAACTGCCCGGCAACGGGCGTACCGTCGGGCCGCCCGGTCCAGATGCCAATCACGTAGCGGGCGTTGAGCCCGATGGCCCAGGCGTCGCGGTAGCCGTAGCTGGTGCCCGTTTTCCACGCCAGCGGCGCAACCTGGGGCAGCGCGCTGTCCGGCAGCGGCTGCGCCTCGTTGGCGAGAATGCGGCGAATAATCCACGCCGCGCCCGGCGACAGCAGCGGCCGCTCGACCAGCGGATCGCCGGGCTGCAGGCGCAATCGTCCCGCCCTGCCGTGGCGGGCAAACGCGCTGTACGCGGCGGCGATGTCCGCGAGCCGGGCGCCCGCGCCGCCGAGGATCAGGGATAAATTCGGCTGCGCCCCGGCGGGCAACATAAGCGGTAGCCCCGCGTTGCTCAGCATGCCCGCAAAGCGTTTCGGCCCGTAGGCTTCCAGCACCTGAACGGCTGGCAGATTGAGCGATCGCACCAGCGCCTCGCTCATGCTTACCGGGCCGTGAAACCCGCTGTCGAAGTTGCCGGGACGATAATCACCGGTTTTTCGCGGCACGTCCTGCAGCAGCGACGCCGGATGGATCAGCCCCTCGTCCAGCGCCATGCCGTAAACGAAAGGCTTAAGCACCGATCCGGGGGATCGGATCGCGTTGACCATATCGACGTGGCTAAAGCGGCTATCGTCGTTAATGTCCACCGATCCCACCCAGCCGCGCACCTTCATGTCGGTATGATCGATGACGATCATGGCCAGCGAGCTGCGGGCCGGCAGGCGGGTTTTCCAGTTCATCGCCAGCTCTTCAAGCTGCCGCTGCAGGGCGGCGTCGAGGGTGGTGATAATTTTCGTCTCGCGGCTTTTGCCGAGCATCATCCGTGAAAAGAGCGGCGCGAGCTGCGGCATCTGACGCGGGGCGAGCCAAACCGGCTCCTCGCGGGATTCCTTGACCTGCTTTGCGGACCAGACGCCCTGGGTCACCATCCTCTCAAGCACCTTATTGCGCGCGGCTTCTGCGCGCTCCGGCCAGCGGTCCGGCCGCAGGCGGCTGGGAGCCTGCGGCAGAACCGCAAGCAGCGCCGCTTCAGAATAGCTCAGCTGCGACGGCGGTTTGCCGAGATAGGTCCAGCTTGCGGCCCCGACGCCCTGCAGCGTGCCGCCGAAGGGGGCGCGGTTGAGATAGAGCGTAAGGATATCGCGCTTGGAAAGGTGCCACTCCAGCTGCAGCGCCCGCCACAGCTGGCGGATTTTTCCGCCGAAGGTGCGCGGGTGCGGGTCCAGAAGGCGCGCCACCTGCATGGTGAGCGTGCTGCCCCCGGAGACGACTTTGCCGGAGGTCACGTCCTGCCAGGCCGCGCGCAGTACGGAGAACGGGTTGACGCCGGGATGCTCCCAAAACCAGCGGTCCTCATACTGGATCAGGGCGTCGAGATAGCGGGGAGAAACGTCTTCCAGGGTGACCGGATAGCGCCAGATGCCTTCGCCGTCGGCAAAGCGCCAGAGCGGGGTTCCGTTCTCATCCACGACGACCCTTGCGGGGTTGACCTCTTTCAGCGGCAGCGGCCACAGGCGGTCGGCCGCAAGGATCAGCCCCCATAAAACGAGAAGCGCTCCCGCCAGCCAAAGCCAGCGGGAGCGTAAGAGACGCGCAATCTGCATCTTACGGAACAACGATCAGCGGGCCGCTGGCCGCTCCGGTTGCGCGCCACTGCGGCACGTACATGGATTCCACCATCGGCACTGGCACCTGATAGGTTCCCGGCGTGACGGCGCGCGCCAGATAGACCAGCGTCACCGGCTGGCCTTCGTTGACCGGCACGGCGGCCACGAAGCGATCGTCGCGGAACTCCATATGCTGAATATCCGCCTGCTGCATCTGGTTCAGCAGGTTTTGCACCTCGCTGCCGCTGTCCTGCAGGCTGGCGCTGCTGCTGGCCAGATTTTGGTTTTCCAGCTCAAGCCCCGCCGGGAGCAGATCAACCACCAGCGCGTCCGGCACGTTCTGGCTGGCGTTGATTTCAAGCCATACCAGCACCAGCTCGCCGCTCTTCAGCGAAGAGAGGGATTTGCTGCTGCCGTCCGTCGCCAGGATTTGACGTTCGATTTGCAAAACGTTCGACGCGGGCTGAGGGGCATACTCAGGGTAACCCGTACTGTCGAGCCGCACCCACAGCGGAGCGGTGCCGGTATTGGTCACCTGGAGCGCGCCAAGCTGGTCGCCATTCAGGTTTTCAACCTGCGCCTTATCGCCGCTTAATGGGGCTTCAGACGTAGACGATTTCGCCTGCCACGCGCCGCTCAGGGTTTGCAGCGAGCGCCCGGCCAGGAACAGGGCGTTACTTTCCTGCGTCGACAGCCAGCGCTGGCTGAACGCCTGCTCAGAAAGGGTATTGAGCAGCGCGTTCTGCGCATCCGGCAGCAGCTGGTACTCTTCCAGCAGGGAGAGCATCAGCGCGTTGTCGCGAAGCGCGCTGCCGTAATCCGCCATCCAGCTTTTTGCGTCGCTGCGCGGGGTTTTGAGCGCCAGATCCAGCGCCTGCTGGCTGCGCGGCGCATCGCCCATCAGCTTAAGCGCCATGCCGAGCTGCATCAGCGGCAGCCCGGACGCCGCCTGCGCATGGCGATCCCAGATTTCACGCAGCGCGCCCAGCGGCGCTTTCTGCTGTCGCGCCAGCACCAGCGCGGCGTAGGCCTGCACGGCAAAGCGGCTTGCCTGCGCGTCGTCGCTGTAGCGAATAGACATCATGCCCGGGTCCTGCAGGTAGCGCAGCAGCCGGGTATTGGCGTTATTCACCGCGTCCGTCGGCACGCTGTAGCCCTGCTCGCCCGCGCGCACCAGGAAGTCCGTTACGTAGGCCGTCAGCCAGTACTCTTCCGGCCCGTTTTTATCCCACAGCGCAAAGCCGCCGTCGTCGCGCTGCATTTGCAGCAGGCGGGCGATCCCCACGTCAATCGCCCCGCGGCGCTTGTCGTCCGTATCGCCCTTAATGTCGAGCGCCGCCAGCTGCGCGGCGTTGGTATAGAGCGACGGGAACAGGCCGCTGGCGGTTTGCTCCAGGCAGCCGTACGGATAGGCCTGCAGCTCGCGAATGTAGCGCGCCAGGTTCAGCGGCGGCTTGCCGCTCAGCAGCAGCTGCCCCTGCAAGTTCGCAGGAGAGAAACCGTTGATATGCTGGGCCGGTGCGGTCCAGGATTCGCCCGGATTCAGCATCGCGCCGGTATTAACCGTCTGGGCCGGGAAGGCCGGACGCACGCCGATTTTCCAGCTCTTCTGCTGCGGCGCAAAGGTCTCGCCCGGCAGCTGAAGGCCGGTCACCTGCGCCGTCACGTCACCGTCACCGTAGCCGTCCAGCGCGCGCACAGGAATAAACATCGTCGTGCGCGCCCCCGGCGGCAGCTGAATTGGCTGCGGCTGGGCGCCTTCGAGCGACAGTTTGCCGGAGGCCGTTAGCGCCACGTTCAGCGTTTGCGGCTGATCCGTCAGGTTAGTGAGATCCAGCGTGAGCCTTGAGGTATCTCCGCTCGCCAGGAAACGCGGCGCGTTGAGCTCCGTAATAATCGGCGCGGCAACGACCACCTTGCTCTCGCTGCTGCCGAAATCGTCTTCCGTCCAGGCCTGGGCCATCAGGCGCAGCTCGCCGTTAAAATCACCAATCGGCAGCGTAATCGTACCTTCGCCGTTGGCATCCAGCTCTACCGGCTGCGCCTGCTGGGCAATAATCGTGACGTGATTCACCGGCGGCTTGCCGCCGCGCTTCAGCTCGTCGCCGTCGCCGCCGAAGCGCAGCGCGGCCATACGCCCCTGCCCTTCGATGACCTGGCCGTAGATGTCATAAATATCCGCGCCGTAGCGCTTCTGGCCAAAGAAGGCCTGCCACGGATCGGGGGTGACGTAATCCGTAATGTTCAGCACGCCGCTGTCCACCGCAGAGACCAGCACGTTCACCTTCTGCGGCACCGCGCCCTCTTTCACGCTGGCTTTGACCTTCACGGAGAGGGGCTGGTTAGGGCGCATTTTTTGCGGAGCATCCAGCGCGAGGTTCAGTCGGCGGTTTTCGTCACCCATCGGCAGATGCAACAGGCCTACGGCGCGTTTCGGCGTGGCGGATTTAGACTTGTCGCCAGGGCGAACCACCAGCGTGCTGAGATAGAGATCGTGGCGCTTCCAGGCGTTATCCACGGGAATAGAAATATCAAGCCCGGCTGCCGGGACGTCGATCTCTTTCCACCACAGCGGCCCTTCGCTGGACTCGATCATCGCGTAGCCTTTCCCTGCGGCAGGCGCGGCGATATGCAGCTGGATGGTGTCGCCAGGCTGGTATGCCGGCTTGTCGAGCTTCAGGGTTACGCGGTCGGGACGCGCCGCCCCCGTGCCGTCGCTGTTGTCCTGCCAGCTGTAGCCCGCCCAGAAGCGCACGCTGCTGACCGTATCGTCAGGCGCTTTCACTTCCAGACGATAGGAGCCCCACTCCACGGGGAAGGTGACCTTGCCCGTTTCATCGGCCTTGAGGCTGAGTTCCTGCTCACCCTCAACCAGATCTTTTTGATCGAACTGCGACTGCCAGCCGTCGCTTTCGGACCAGTTCCAGAAGTAGTCGCGACGCTCGCGGATCAGGCGCACCTTCAGCCCTGAAACGGCTTTTTTCGCGCCGCTGGCGTCGGCATACACAACATCAAAGCTGGCGTTGCTATTTTCATCAACGATCGGCTGGTTGACGGTGGTATCGGTGCGGTAATCGTAAACCGCCTTGCTGGCGAACTGCGGGCGAATACCGGGCAGCGCGGCGGCGGGCCAGATCGCCTGTTCGGCGCGGCGCGTCACCGGACGTCCGCCGGACTCCAGCAGGCTGGCCTGCAGGATAAGCTGCAGCGGCGAATGCGCGTCTTTCCACTGGCTTTCGGCAGATACCTGCCCGCGGCCCTGCTCGTTAAGCGTCAGCTGAACTTCGTCCAGGCTGCGGCTCAGGTTTTCCTCGGCGATATCGCCAAACTGGAAGCCGGGCAGCGCGGCGACGGCCTCGCGGAGCGGACGCAGGAACAGCTGGCCCTGCAGAGAATTACCGTTGGCCGGCGCGCCGTACAGGTAATATCCCACAACGTCGAAACTCACCTTATCTTCGGGCGACACCGGCGCTTTTTGCCCCGTCAGGTTCAGCGCCATGCGTTCCGGCATAAAGTCTTCTACGTGGAAGTCCCACAGCCGCTGCAGGTTATCGCCCGCGTTGGCGCGGATGTGCCACATGCCCGTCTGGGCACCGCTATCGAGCGGATAGTTGAAGCGGTAGAGGCCGTTTTCAGGCTGAACCACAACGGTGCGCGCCACCTGCCCGTCCGGGCGAAGCACGTCGAGCTTAACCGGCTGCGCGGGCAGCGGTTTGCCATCGCTGTCGCGCAGCAGGCCGTTGAGGATCACCGTTTCGCCCGGACGATAGAGATCGCGCGGGCCAAACATAAAGAACTGTTTGCTGTAGCCAGGGCTACCGGCAATATTGAACTCCGCCAGGTCGAGCGCCGGCAGCTTGAGGTCAAGCAGCGTGGTCTGTCCGTCTTTGCTGGCGAGGATCAGCGCCGCCTCTTTATCCGTTTCCAGCTTCGCATGGCCGTCCGCGTCGCTGTTCGCCTCGGCAAGCGTCTGCCCTTTATCATTCAGCAGCGTGACCTTCACGCCAGCCTGCGCCGCGCCGTTCTCCAGGCTCTGGGTAAAGATATCCAGACGGTTATGATAACGGTGAGCGGACACCCCAATATCGCTCAGGGTAAAGAGCGTGGCGGCATTGCTGTAGCTATAGTGCCCGGCCTGATTCATCACCGCGATGTAGACGCCGGACTGCTGCAGCGGCGCGATATCGCGCAGCGGCAGGAGCAGCTTTTCACGCGTGTTGCGCGCCGGGTTAAGATCGAAACGCCCGGTATAAACCAGCTCCGCCATTTTAAGCAGATTGTCCGATTCCCAGTTGGTCAGGGCGTTGCGGTATTCCCACTGGCTGACAAAGGCGGCCAGCGACTCCGGCTTCACGCGGTAGAAGTTCACGTCAACGTTGTTCACGTTGAGCGCCATTACCGGCAGCCCTTCCACGACCTTGCCCGGCAGCAGCGAGCCGCGGCTGGCAAAGCCGACCGTCGGTTCAACGTCCCGGGTAGTCAGTGCTTTTTCATAATCAATACCAAACGTCGCTTTGTTCAGCGCCTGCAGATCGCGTTCAACGGTGACGACCAGATTACGGTTTGGCTCCAGATGGCGCAGGCGCAGCTCCTTCAGATTCGGCGCAAGCTCCCATGCCCCGTCGACTTTGCCGCTTTTTTTATCCACTACGTGTACCGTTTTCGCAAAATCCTGGTCGGGATTGAGCGGAATGGAGAACGTCAGCACCAGCGTAGCCGCACCGTCAAGCTGGACTTCCGAGGCGTCCAGCAGGGTCAGCGTTTTGCCCTCGCTCTGCGCGGCCAGCTTCGCCAGCGTATCCGCATTCGGCTTATCCGGCGTTTTCTGTTGCGTCGTAGAGGAAGCCGCGGGTACCGCAGCCTGCGTTTTTTCGTCGCTATTGTCGCAGCCGACAAGCGTAAAGGTGGTGAGCAGCGCGAGTGAGAGCGCGGCTAAGCGAAACGGTTTCATCCTGTGTCCCTGGCCCAAAGAGCCTGTTGGTCATCGTCCGGATAAGTATTATCGCCATGTTTGATTAATACCAAAAGTCCAAATTACGATTTGGAGAAAGAGAGTGAAAATAAGGCGTTGCTCGCACGTTGGAAAAGGCCGGCTTGTGGGTATTCGCAAAAACGCCGACAATTCAGCTTTACGGATAAAAACGGAGGCAATCATGTCTACCTCATACTTCGTCGCGGCCGACTGGCTGGTTGAACACGGCGACGACCCGGAAGTTCAGATTATTGACGCGCGGATGGCCCCTCCCGGGCAGGAACATCGCGACGTCCCGGCGGAATATCGCGCCGGACACCTGCCTGGCGCGGTCTTTTTTGATATCGAAGCGCTCTCCGATCATACCTCCCCCCTGCCGCACATGCTGCCGCGCCCGGAAGCGTTTTCGGTGGCGATGCGCGAGCTTGGCGTTAGCCGTGATAAGCACCTGGTGGTATACGATGAGGGCAATCTCTTCTCTGCGCCGCGCGCGTGGTGGATGCTGAAAAATTTTGGCGTGGAGAAAGTGTCAATTCTGGCGGGCGGCCTGGCCGGCTGGAAGCGCGACAATCTGCCGCTACAGCAGGGCGACGTGGCGCTGCCGGAAGGCGATTTTGACGCTGAGTTTAACCCGGACGTGGTTAAACGCCTGACCGACGTGCTGGTCATCAGCCATGAAAAAACGGCGCAAATCGTCGATGCCCGCCCCGCCCCGCGCTTTAACGCCGAAGCCGACGAGCCGCGAGCGGGCCTGAGGCGCGGCCATATTCCCGGCGCGCTGAACGTGCCGTGGGGCGACCTGGTATTTGAAGGCGAATTGAAAACCACTGACGAACTGCGGGAGATTTTCGCGCGTCAGGGCGTTGATCTTACGCGTCCCATCGTCGCCAGCTGTGGTTCCGGCGTAACGGCCTGCGTAGCGATCCTGGCGCTGGCGACGCTTGGCGTAAACGACGTGACGCTGTACGACGGGGCGTGGAGCGAATGGGGCGCGCGCAGCGATCTGCCCGTCGAACCCGCCTGATAGCGCAGCGGGGTGAAGACTCACCCCGCTGTGTTTAGAGAATACGGTTAGTTTTCAGGTCGCGCAGGAAGCCGCCCCAGCGACGCTCGTAGAACGGCGTGATGTGCTCGGTAATAAAGTGGCTGATGCCCTTCTCGCCTTTCTTCACCTGGCAGATATCAATGGGCTCGTCGCCCGGCAGCGTGTCGGTCGCCACGCTTCCCGCCGCCTGAATAATCTCTTCGATATCCCCGTCGGCTTCGATGCCAATCAGCAGCACGGGCTGCTCGTCCGCGCCTTCTTTGATGGAGCACAGGAACGCCCGCTTCACCGGCTTGAGGGTTTTAAACAGCGTGGTCAGCGAGTCGATCATCTGCGCGGGCGGTTCAGCCACCTCTGACAGCAGCAGCGTTTCGCCCCCTTCCAGCACTTCCTGAGTGCTAAGCGGGTTACCCTCTTCGCCAATCAGATGGCTGATTTCACGCGGCGTAAACTCTTTGCCGGTCGGCAGTTTGGCGTTCAGGAACAGCGTCTGGCCGAGCGTCATTTCGAACAGCGTGCGAACGGGCATCACCACGAACGCCTGTTCGTCTTCCACTGCCTTCTGCAGCGCCTCCAGCGAGGTGAAGAACGGGATCACCGACGCGCCGTCGTCTTTCTCCCAGTGCAGCAGATCCAGGGCGCTGTCTTCGACAACCTGATCCCCTTCGGCCGCCGTTCCCGGCACCCAGACGGTGGATTCCAGCAGCGTGCGGAAAAATGCCGGACGGTGGGCGGGCTCGGTCGCCGCCTGCTCCAGCAGGGTTTCTAATTCGTTTTTGGTTTCTGACATAATGATTCCAGATGGTGCATTCCTCCCCTCACCCTAACCCTCTCCCCTTTGGGGAGAGGGAATTTGAACGCCCTCTCCCTTTTGGGGAGAGGGCTGGGGTGAGAGGGCAATAATTACTCAGCCGTCAGCAGGTTCGCAATCGTGCGCACGCCAAGACCGGTCGCGCCTGCGGACCACTGCTCAACCGCCGCTTTACGGTAGGTTGCGGAGCAGTCAACGTGCAGCCAGCCTTCGTGATAGTTCTCAACGAAGTGTGACAGGAAGCCCGCCGCGGTGCTTGCCCCCGCCGAGTACGCGGCGCTTGCGGTGTTATTCAGCTCGGCAAAGTTAGACGGCAGCTGGCTGCGGTGGAACTCGGCCAGCGGCAGGCGCCAGAACGGCTCGTTCTCCTCGGCAGCGCTTGCCAGCACGCGGGCGGCCAGCCTGTCGTCAAAGCTGAACAGCGCGTGGTAGTCATTGCCCAGCGCGGTTTTCGCCGCGCCCGTCAGGGTCGCCATGTCGATGATCAGCTCCGGCTTCTGGGCAGAAGCGTCGATCAGGCCATCGGCCAGCACCAGGCGGCCTTCGGCGTCGGTGTTCATCACTTCGACATTTTTACCGTTGCGGTAGCGAATGATGTCGCCCAGCTTGAAGGCGTTGCCGCTGACCATGTTGTCCGCGCAGCACAGGTACAGCTTCACGCGCTTGTTCAGACCGCGGGTGATGGCAAACGCCAGCGCGCCGGTAATGGTTGCCGCGCCGCCCATATCGGACTTCATGGAGTCCATGAACGCGCTCTGCTTCAGGCTGTAGCCGCCGGTATCAAAGGTGATGCCTTTGCCGACCAGGCAGGCAAATACGGGCGCTTCTTTATCACCGGTTGGGTTGAAGTCTAGCGCCAGCAGCACCGGCGGACGCTCGGAGCCACGGCCTACGGTGTGGAGGCCCATGTAATTCTGCTCGCGAAGGTCTTCGCCTTTGGTGATGCGGTAGGACATTTTATCGCCCGCCACGCCGCACAGCAGGTCAACGGCACGCTGCGCCAGCTGCTCCGGACCGAGATCTTCCGCCGGGGCGTTGATGGTGTCACGCACCCAGTCGATAATCTTTAGGCGGCTTTCCAGCTCTTTCTGACCGGCTTCATCAAGGCTGGCCCACTCAATTTTGCGGGTGCCTTTTGGCCCTTTGTAGCCCGCCCAGAACGCCCAGCTGCGGTCGGTGTCCCAGCCTTCGCCTTCCAGAGAGACATGCTTAATGCCAAGGCCGTCAATTTTGCGCGCGGCGCGCTGGATCAGGCCCAAATCGTCTTTGCCCGTCAGGTGCAGGGTAATGCCGTCGTTATTGATGCTGTAGGTGGCTTTCTCGCCCCAGCGCGCGTCGGCTGGCTGCGTAGAGAGCGTAATCTTCATCGCTTCGGTCATTTTATTTATCCTTATTAGCAAACGGGCCGCCTGAAGGCAGCCCGTTAAGTGATTTACTCTGCTTCATCTAACCAGACTAACAGAATCGCCTCCAGAATTTTTTCATTGGATGCGTTGGGATCGTCGTCAAAATCCTCCAGATCGCAAATCCACTGGTGCATATCGGTGAAGCGTACGGTTTTCGGATCGAGATCCGGGTTAGCGTCGTACAGCGCTTCGCCGATTTCACGGCTGTCTGTCCACTTCAGTCCCATATCAATGCTCGCGTGCGTGGTTGATGGTGTAGCGCGGGAACTCAACGACCAGATCTTCATCGGTGACTGCCGCCTGGCAGCTTAAGCGGCTGTCCGGTTCCAGACCCCATGCTTTATCCAGCATGTCGTCTTCGTCTTCGGTGCTCTCGGCCAGCGAGTCAAAACCTTCACGCACGATGCAGTGGCAGGTGGTGCAGGCACAGGATTTTTCGCAGGCGTGTTCCACTTCGATACCTGCGCGCAGGGCAACATCGAGAATGGTCTCACCGGTCTTCGCTTCCAGAACAGCGCCATCCGGACACAGGTCCGCATGAGGCAAAATAACAATCTTTGGCATATTAAACCTCGTCCACGGACTGGCCTTTCAGCGCGACGCGGACGGATTTGTCCATGCGGCGAGCGGCGAAGTCCTGGGTTTGTTTATCAACGTTTTTAATGGCTTCTTCTATTGCGTCAGCGTCATTGCCCATGGCGACCAGGCTTAAGTGCGCGGCTGCCTGGTCAATGACCTGACGCTCAGCGGCGCTTAACAGCGCGGCATCGGCAGTGAGCGCGCCGGTCAAGCTCTCCAGCACGCGTGCGGCTTCGACTTTCTGTTCGGCCAGCATGCGCGCCTTCACGTCCTGTTCGGCGTAGCTCATTGAATCCTGAATCATGGAGGCGATTTCGCCATCGGTCAGGCCATAGGACGGCTTCACCTGAATGGACGATTCGACGCCGGTCGATTTTTCCATCGCCGTGACGCTCAGCAGGCCGTCGGCGTCCACCTGGAAGGTGACGCGAATATGCGCCCCGCCCGCAGGCAGCGCCGGAATACCGCGCAGCGCGAAGCGCGCCAGGGAGCGGCAGTCCTGCACCAGCTCGCGCTCGCCCTGCATCACGTGGATGGACATTGCGGTCTGGCCGTCTTTAAAGGTGGTGAACTCCTGCGCGCGCGCCACCGGGATGGTGGTATTACGCGGGATCACTTTCTCCACCAGGCCGCCCATGGTTTCTAAACCGAGAGACAGCGGGATGACGTCCAGCAGCAGCATTTCGCTGTCCGGCTTGTTGCCAACCAGAATATCGGCCTGGATAGCAGCACCCACGGCCACCACTTTGTCCGGATCGATGGAGGTCAGCGGCGTGCGGCCAAAGAAGTCGCCCACGCGCTCGCGCACCAGCGGCACGCGCGTCGAGCCGCCGACCATAACCACTTCCAGCACCTCGTCGGCCTCAACGCCCGCATCTTTCAACGCGCGGCGGCAGGCCAGCAGGGTACGCTTAACCAGCGGGGAAATGAGTTCATTAAAGGTTGCACGGGTGATTTCACCCTGCCATCCCGCCACGTTAACCGTCACAGAATCGGCATCGCTGAGCGCGATTTTCGCTGCAATCGCGGCATCAAGCAGTTCACGCTGTACGCGGTTGTCGCTGCGATCGGCAACCCCTGCCTGCTCGCGGATGTAGTCCGCCAGAAGGTGGTCGAAGTCATCGCCGCCCAGCGCGGAATCGCCGCCGGTGGCCAGCACTTCAAACACGCCGCGGCTCAGGCGCAGGATAGAGATATCAAAAGTACCGCCGCCGAGATCGTAAACCGCAATCACCCCTTCCTGACCGGAGTCGAGGCCGTAGGCAATCGCCGCCGCCGTCGGCTCGTTCAGCAGGCGCAGCACGTGCAGGCCCGCCAGACGCGCGGCGTCCTTGGTGCCCTGGCGCTGCGCGTCGTCAAAGTAGGCCGGAACGGTGATCACCACGCCGTCCAGATCGCCGCCGAGCGTCGCCGTCGCGCGGGCCGCCAGCGCTTTGAGGATGTCAGCGGAAACGCGAATCGGGTTCAGCAGACCTGCCGCGGTTGCGATCATCGGCAGGCCGTTTTCACTGGCCTGAAGCTGATACGGCAGATGCGGGTAGCGGGCCTGAATGTCGGCCAGCGAGCGGCCCATCATGCGCTTAACGGAGCTGATGGTGTTGGCCGGATCGCGCGCGGCGTTCGCGCGGGCGTCATAGCCTACCGCGTGCCCCTGCTGCTGGTAGTGGACGACGGAAGGCAGCAGATGGCGGCCCTGCTCGTCAGCCAGCGTTTCCGCCTGGCCGCTGCGCACGGTCGCCACGAGGGAATTGGTGGTGCCAAGATCAATACCGACCGCCAGACGACGCTGGTGCGGTGCGGCACTTAAGCCAGGCTCACTAATTTGTAATAAGGCCATAATTTGCTTCCGAAATTAAAAGTCGAGCAGCTTTTCTTCGAGTTGTTCAGCGCTGCTTCGCAGTTTATCGAGAAAACGGAGCTTGCGCACGGTGTCCGCCGCCAGATCCCAGCTCTCGTCGTTCAGTTGCGTCACCATCTGCTGATGGCGAGTATCGAACATGCCCTTCACGCGCTTGATAAAGGTTTCCAGACGCGCTTCGTCTTTGGCCTGTTCAATCTCATCCAGCTCTTCGCGCAGCTCCAGCTGTTCCATCAGAAACGCCGTGTCGCGCACGGTGTGCTGTTCGCTCGCCAGGTCGAAACCGTGGAGCGAGAGCAGATATTCCGCGCGCGTCAGCGGATGGCGCAGCGTCTGCCAGGCCTGGTTGATGGTCGCAGAGTGTGAGACCGCCGCCAGCTGTTCAGCCTGCGTGCCGCTGGCGAATTTATCCGGATGATACTGACGCTGCATATCCTGGAAACGGATCGTCAGCGCCTGGAGATCGATCGGATATTGCGCGGGTAGTCCGAAGAGAGTGAAGTAATCCATAACAATCTCAGGGGTAGCCAGTTAGAACAAACCCCACGCGCAGCGGTAGAGCCACGGTGGGGTTTCGGATGACGCGCGGTTAAACGTGGAAGCTTTCGCCGCAACCACACTCGTCTTTGACGTTCGGGTTCGTGAATTTGAACCCTTCGTTCAGGCCTTCTTTAACGAAGTCCAGCTGAGTGCCGTTGAGGAACTGCAGGCTTTTGCCATCGACCACCACCTTCACGCCCTTGTCTTCAAACACGGTGTCGTCAGACGCCGGTTCATCAACAAACTCCAGTACGTAAGCCATACCGGAACAGCCGGAGGTACGTACGCCCAGCCGCAGGCCAAAGCCTTTACCACGGTTCGCCAGAAAAGAGCTTACTCGCGCGGCAGCGCTGTCGCTAAGGGTAATCGACATACTCAAACCTCAATTATTTTGCTTCACGTTTGCTTTTATAGTCCGCAATGGCGGCTTTGATCGCGTCTTCTGCCAGGATAGAGCAGTGAATTTTCACCGGCGGCAGTTCGAGCTCTTCAGCAATATCGGTGTTCTTGATTGCCTGTGCTTCGTCCAGAGACTTGCCCTTCACCCACTCGGTGACCAGGGAGCTGGATGCAATAGCAGAACCGCAGCCGTAGGTTTTAAAGCGCGCGTCCTCAATGATACCTTCATTGTTGACCTTAATCTGCAGCTTCATCACGTCGCCACACGCCGGAGCGCCAACCATGCCGCTGCCTACGCTATCGTCGCTGTTGTCAAAAGAGCCAACGTTGCGCGGGTTCTCGTAATGATCGATGACTTTTTCGCTGTATGCCATGTTAAATTCTCCTTATGTACCGATTAGTGATGTGACCATTCAATGCTGTTCAGATCCACGCCCTGCTTAAACATTTCCCACAGTGGAGAAAGGTCGCGCAGGCGGCCAATGGAGTTGCGTACCAGCTTGATGGTGTAGTCAATCTCTTCTTCGGTAGTGAAACGACCTAAAGAGAAACGGATAGAGCTGTGTGCCAGCTCGTCGGTCATGCCCAGCGCGCGCAGCACGTAGGATGGCTCGAGGCTTGCAGACGTACAGGCAGAACCGGAAGAAACGGCCAGGTCTTTCAGCGCCATGATCAGCGATTCGCCTTCAACGTAGTTGAAGCTGACGTTGAGGATGTTCGGTGCGCCCTGCTCGAGATCGCCGTTCAGATACACTTCTTCCATATCCTTCACGCCGTCCCACAGACGGTTACGCAGCGTGCGCAGGCGCGCCATCTCGGTTTCCATCTCTTCTTTCGCGATGCGATACGCTTCGCCCATGCCCACGATCTGGTGAACAGGCAGGGTGCCGGAACGCATGCCGCGCTCGTGACCGCCGCCGTGCATCTGTGCTTCGATGCGGATACGTGGCTTACGACGAACGTACAGCGCGCCGATGCCTTTCGGGCCATAGATTTTGTGGCCGGAGAAGGACATCAGGTCCACTTTCAGCTGGCTCAGGTCGATAGGCAGTTTGCCCACGCTCTGGGTCGCATCCACGTGGTAGATGATACCGCGCGCACGGCACATTTCGCCGATGGTGGCGATGTCCTGCACCACGCCGATTTCGTTGTTAACGTGCATGATGGAGACCAGAATGGTGTCGTCGCGCATGGCGGCTTCGAGCTCTTTCAGGTCGATGATACCGTTGCTCTGTGGCGCCAGGTAGGTCACTTCAAACCCTTCGCGCTCCAGCTGACGGCAGGTATCCAGCACGGCTTTGTGTTCGGTTTTGCTGGTGATGATGTGCTTGCCTTTTTTCTGATAAAAGTTGGCTGCACCTTTGATCGCCAGGTTATCGGATTCGGTCGCGCCGGAGGTGAAAACAATTTCACGCGGGTCGGCGCCGACGAGGTCAGCAATCTGATTACGGGCGATATCGACCGCCTCTTCCGCATGCCAGCCAAAACGGTGTGAACGGGACGCTGGGTTACCAAAGTTTCCGTCCAGGGTCAGACACTGCATCATTTTCTCGGCAACACGCGGGTCCACCGGCGTGGTTGCGGAGTAATCGAGATAAATCGGTAATTTCATTGCTCTATAAACTCCGTACATCGCTTCAATGCAAGGAATCAGGCAACCGGCTGGATGTACGACCGAGTTCGCGGGGCATCAAGCCCCGGCCTGATTCTGAAATCTTATAATTTTTTGCCCTAAATAGTTCGTGTTGCAGCAAGGCGGCAAACTTGAGAGTCCCAGGAGCTTACATCAAGTAAGTGACTGGGGCGAGCAAGTGCGGCCAACGCAGTTGCGGCACGAAATATGACGGGCAAATTAGGCGCGTAATTTGACGTCGATTGCGTCCTGCGCGCGGGTGCTGCGCTGTGATTCATGGCTGTGCTGACGGCCAGAGACGTCCAGAACTTCCTGGTTATTCACCAGTTCACCGAGAGTGATGTTGTTCAGGAAGCCGGTCAGACGGTCGCTCAGGTCGCGCCACAGCGCGTGGGTCAGGCACTTATCGCCGCCCTGGCAGCCGCCTTTACCCTGGCAGCGGGTCGCGTCAACGGATTCATCAACCGCGCTGATCACTTCGCCAACCGCAATACTGCCCGCGTCTTTACCGAGCAGATAACCGCCGCCCGGGCCGCGTACGCTGGAAACCAGCCCATTTTTACGCAGTCTGGAGAACAGCTGTTCCAGGTAAGAGAGGGAGATCCCTTGTCGTTCAGAAATATCAGCCAACGGAACCGGGCCCGCTTCGGAGTTGAGCGCAACGTCCAGCATCGCGGTCACGGCATAACGCCCTTTAGATGTCAGTCTCATGTCTTACTTAACCTCAAACTCGCCCCTGCCCGGGGTTTTTTATTGTAAAATGGGGGTATTGCATAGCAGGGCCAAGTCTGACATTCCTGACTAAAATGGTCAACTATTTACTTGACTGTTTTAGTCAGGTATTTAACCTTCTGTGCCTTCATAGCAAAGGTGCGGCCTGATGCCCTCACCCCGGCCCTCTCCCACGGGGAGAGGGGAAAACACACTACACTATTCCTTATTCTTCTGCTCAATCGACGCCAGAATCCCGCGCAGGATGTTCAGCTCCTGGCTTTCAGGGCGCGCGCGGGTAAACAGACGGCGCAGCTTGTTCATCACCTGACCCGGATGGCCTTCGCGGATAAAGCCGGTGGACAGCAGCGTCTGCTCCAGGTGGCCGTAGAAGCGCTCCAGGTCGTCCACCAGCGGATAGGCCGTCTCTTCTTTAGGCTCTACCTCTTTCTCCTGCGTGGCCAGCCACGCCATACGCACTTCGTAGGCGATAACCTGCACCGCCATCGCCAGGTTCAGCGAGCTGTATTCCGGGTTGGCGGCAATGGCGACGTGATAATGGCACTTCTGCAGCTCGTCGTTAGTCAGACCAACGCGCTCGCGGCCAAACACCAGCGCAACCGGCGCCTGCTCGGCTTCCGACACGCTTTTCAGACCGCACTCGCGCGGATCCAGCATAGGCCACGGCAGCGTGCGGGAGCGCGCGCTGGTGCCGACAACCAGGCTGCATCCGGCCAGGGCTTCATCCAGCGTATCGACAATTTGCGCGTTGCCGATCACGTCGCTGGCACCGGCGGCCAGCGCGATGGCCTGAGAGTCGGGTTTCACCAGCGGGTTAACCAGCCACAGGTTCGTTAAGCCCATGGTTTTCATAGCGCGGGCCACGGAGCCCATGTTGCCGGTGTGCGATGTTTCGACCAGCACGATTCGAATGTTTTGCAGCATAGTTTTAGGTATCTGGATTCTGTGTCTGAAGAATATTCCGGCATATTACCATAAACGAGAGACATAATCCGATCCCGCTGCTATACTCTGCGCCGATTTTCCCGTTCTTTAACATCCAGTGAGAGAGACCGATGCATCCGATGCTGACCATCGCCGTGCGCGCAGCGCGCAAGGCGGGTAATGTAATTGCCAAACACTACGAAACACCTGACTCCGTAGAAACCAGCCAGAAAGGCAGCAATGATTTTGTGACCAACGTCGATAAAGCCGCAGAAGCGATTATTATCGAAACGATCCGCAAATCTTACCCGCAGCACACCATCATCACCGAAGAAAGCGGTGAACATGAAGGTACCGATCAGGATGTTCAATGGGTTATCGATCCGCTGGATGGCACTACCAACTTTGTAAAACGCCTGCCACACTTCTCCGTGTCTATCGCCGTACGCATTAAAGGCCGTACTGAAGTCGCCGTGGTTTACGATCCAATGCGTAACGAACTGTTTACCGCGACTCGCGGTCAGGGCGCACAGCTGAACGGCTACCGTCTGCGCTGCAGCAACGCGCGCGATCTGGACGGCACCATTCTGGCGACCGGCTTCCCGTTCAAGGCGAAGCAGCACGCAACCACTTACATGAATATCCTCGGCAAGCTGTTCACCGAGTGCGCGGACTTCCGCCGCACCGGCTCCGCCGCGCTGGATCTGGCCTACGTGGCGACCGGTCGCGTTGACGGTTACTTCGAGCTGTCTCTCAAGCCGTGGGACTTTGCTGCGGGCGAGCTGATCGCGCGTGAAGCAGGCGCCATCGTGTGCGATTTCACCGGCGGCCATAACTATATGTCTACCGGCAACATCGTTGCGGGTAACCCACGCGTGGTGAAAGCCATGCTGGCAAACATGCGTGACGAGCTGAGCGACGCGCTGAAGCGTTAATCCCGGTATTCCCTCTCCCTGTGGGAGAGGGAATTATAGCTAAAATGGCCGCAATCCCCTTCCCACCGGCACCGCGCTTATCCACATCGTCACCGCCGCCACCAGCAGAATTACCCCGCCCGCCAGTGCGAGCGTTATCCACCCAACCTGTCGCCACAGTACCGGCGTTTTCGTGCCGCTGAGCTTTACCGCCAACTGACGGAAGCTGTGTACCAGCACGGCCAGAGATGAAATGGTCAGCGATGTTCCCGCCGCCATCGCCAGCGCCGACAGCATGCCCCAGCCGAACACGCCAATCACCTTGCTGAACAGCAGCACCATGATCGCCCCCGAGCACGGGCGCATGCCCATGGACAGCACAATCATCGTACGGGCGCGCCAGTCGTCTCCGCTTTGAAGCTGCTCCTGCGTCGGCAGATGCTGATGCCCGCAGCCGCAGTGGGCGTCATGCACATGATGAGGAGTGAACGCTTTGAATTTGGGCTTTTGCAGCAGCGCGCGCAGCTTTTTCACCGCCCGCCAGCAGAGGATCAGCCCGAGCACGCCGACCAGCGCATAACTCCCCTTCTCCAGCCAGAAGCTGCTCATGTGAAGCTGACGCGCGGGAAGCTGTAAAAGCGAAAGCACCACCACGACCAGCGCAATCGCCACGCCGCCCTGAAGCAAAGATGACGCCAGCGTCAGGCCGATGCTCGATCGCAGCTTAGAAGGATGGGTGGCAAGCCAGGTGGTGATAACGATTTTGCCGTGCCCCGGCCCCAGGGCGTGCAGCACGCCGTAGATAAAGCTGAACGCCAGCAGCGAGCCGCCCGCTTTCGCGGGGTTTTCCGCCACCGCCTTCAATAGTCCGCTCATCTGCAGGTTAACCTCGCGCTGCCAGACGATGCTTTTCATCATCACCTGCGGCCAGGCATGCCACAGCCACAGCAGGCCGCCCGCGGCCAGCAGCATAAACAGCGCCAGCGGCCAGAAGTGCACCCAGCGGCGCGTTTTCCGGGCTGAAGAGGCAATTACTGACATTGCAGCGTCACCTCCTGCGCAAACTGTTTACCCAACTCCATATCCTCCGGCGGCGCATCGGCTTTATCGAGAGAGAGTGCAAAGTTCAGCGTTTCGTCGCTGGGCTTCGGCGTATGGACGGCAAGTTTGCAGACCTTTTGTAACGATGCGGGAAGCTGCACGTCGCCGTCCTCGGCGTAGCTCATATCGACGTAGTAGGTCGGGTCGAAGGTGGAAAAGGTATACGTCTGCCCGGCCAGCGGCTGGGGATGCGCCAGCGGGAGCACGAACGACAGCACCGCCCGGTGGCCTTCGCGCGTCATACCGTATTCCGTTGGACGATTGAGAAATTTAACCTTTTGCCCGCTATGCCAGAACTCGGTGAAGTAGTGCTGACCAAGCACGTTGGCCATCACTTCCGCCGCCAGTTTTTTCCAGATCTCATCGCCCGGCTTCGCGTTTCCCGCATCGTAGAGCAGGTCCGCCGAGGTGATTTCATCCATCGTCCAGCGCATTTTAAGGCCGTTCAGCTGTTTGCCGTCCGAGACGATCTCCGTTTTCAGGCTAATGAAACTATGAGGATGCGCGCTGACGGCAGAGGTGAAAACCGCCAAAAATACCGCCATCGCGCTGTGTTTAACTATTTGCATCAATTCCTCACGTCAAAAATTCTGTGATGTTCGCCAGCAATCCTGAGTGAAAGGCCCGCCGGTGCGCTTTTCAGCGCGCATCCTTTAGCTATTCTTATCTAACATTCACACTGGATACCCGACAGATGATGCCGACGCTTGAAATTCCATCTGTGCTTTCCAGTTCGCAGCGCCGCTGCCAGGTGCTTTTAATGCTTTACCTGCCCGATGCTGCCGTCACTGCGCAGAGCATTATCCTTGCCAACGGGGTCGATGACGCCTTGGCACGGCAAGATATAGCCGAGACGCGCGATGAAATCCAGCGCTATCACCGGCTGGACATTGTTACACACCATGACGGAAGCTACCGGATTGAAGGCTCGGCCCTCAATCAGCGCCTGTGCCTGCTGCACTGGCTGCGCCGCGCGCTCCGGCTGTGCCCACAGTTTGTCTCGCACCAGTTTACCCCGGCGTTAAAAACCGCGCTTAAACAGCAGGGCATTGCCCGGCCGCTTTATGACGATGCCAACCTGCGGGCGCTGATCGGCTTTTGTGCCCGCAAGCTTCAGCGCCAGTTTGACTGCCGCGACGTCCAGTTTTTACAGCTCTATCTGCAGTATTGCCTTATCCAACACCAGCTAGGTAATACTCCGCAGTTTTCGCCCGTTCAGCGCAGCTGGACGCAGTCGAGAGGTGAATACTTTACGGCGCAGGAGATCGTGCGCCACTGGAAGCGTCGCGTCCCGCAGGGCGCCCACCGCGACGAGCAGCTATTTCTGGCGCTGCTGTTTATGATGCTGCGCACGCCCGATCCGGCGATGGATAAACACCAGCAGGACCAGCGCCTGCGTCGGGCGATTGTGCGGATGGTGGCGCGGTTCCGCACGCAGACGGGGATGAAGTTCAGCGACGAGCAGGGGCTGACCGATCAGCTGTATGTTCATCTTGCTCAGGCGCTGGATCGCTCGCTGTTTGAGATCGGTATTGATAACAGCCTGCCGGAGGAGATCCACCGCCTTTACCCGCGCCTGCTGCGCACCACCAAAGCCGCCCTGTTTGAGCTTGAAGCGGAGTTTGGGCTGCGTTTTTCCGATGAGGAGATGAGCCTGGTGGCGGTGATTTTTGGCGCCTGGCTGATGCAGGAAACCGACCTGCATGAAAAGCAGGTGGTCCTGCTGACGGGTGAAGACAAAGCCTGCGAAGAGGTCATCGAGCAGCAGCTGCGCGAGCTTACCCTGCTGCCGCTCAATATTCGCTACCTGACGCTCCAGGCGTTTCAGAAAGAGGGGGCTCCGCGCGAGGCGGCGCTGGTCATTACCCCTTACGCCACCGCCCTGCCGCTATTCTCACCGCCGCTGATCCACGCCGTGGAAGCGCTGAACGCCCAGCAGCAGGAACACATCCGCGCCATGCTGGAAGCGTAGCTACGCGCGCGCCACCACTTTCGGGCGCACCACCATCGCCGGCAGCGCAACCAGCGCCATTACCCAGAACACGCCGTGGCCCAGGTGTTGATACAGGAATCCGGCAAAAACCGTCATCACCGCAATGCTGCCGCCCATCGCCACCGCAGAGTAAACCGCCTGAAGCCTGATCACGTCCCCGCCCTCTCGCGCCGCTATGTAACGCATCGCCGCAAGATGACACACGGTGAATGTGCCGCAATGCAGGATCTGCGCCACGATCAGCCACGGCAGTTCGGTCGTCCAGCCCATGATCCCCCAGCGCGCCACGCCGCAAACGGCGGAAAGCAGCAGCAGATCGCGCGCGCCAAAGCGGCGGAAGAGCTTTTTACTGAGCGCAAAAACAATCACTTCCGCCACCACGCCGAGCGACCACAGATATCCGACCGCGGAAGCGGAGTAGCCTGCCCCCTGCCAGTAAATGGCGCTAAAGCCATAATAGGCCGCATGCGCCCCCTGAAGCAGGCACACGCACGCCAGAAAGCGCCAGCTTTGCGCCACCAGAGCGCGCCATGCCGGCCAGCCCGCGCGCTCCTGGTGGCGGCTTTCGCCCTGCGGCATCACCGACGGACGCAGCAGCATGCCCAGCAGCATCGAGGCGATACCGGCGCTCAGCAGCGCCAGAATCGCCCGGTAATCGTAAAGGCTGACCAGTTTTCCCACCAGCGCTGAGCCAATCACAAAGGCAATTGACCCCCACAGGCGCACGCGCCCGTAGTCCATCGTGATCTGTTTTTGCCAGGTGTTCGCCAGCGCGTCCGTAAGCGGCACCAGCGGTGAGAAAAAGAGGTTAAAGCCCACCATCACCACCATCAGCCAGGCAAACTGGTGGCTTACCCAGAAGCAGGCCAAAAAGACCAGCGTGAGCAGCGCGAGAATACGCAGGGATTTAATCAGCAGTGAGGGATCGCTGACGCGCGGGGCAATCAGCAGGCTGCCCAGAAAACGCGCCACCAGCCCGGCGCCGAGCAGAACGCCAATGGTTTCAGGGGTAAGCCCAATGCCCTTAAGCCAGACGCTCCAGAAAGGCAGAAAAATACCGTAGCTAAAGAAGTAGGTAAAATAGCTGAGCGCCAGCCAGCGCGTGGAATGCAAAACCATGAATCCCTCCCGAATTGGAGGCGATAGTCTGGCGTTAAACCGGGGCCAGCGCAAGCAACGATTAACAAGTAAATAACACTTATGCTTTGCAGGGTTTCATCCAGCATAAATATGATTCCCCGCCGCGTTTGCTCTCATGCTACAGGCTGATTTATGAAGAAAAGCTGAATGGCAGAGTGTTGATTTGTGTATTAGTTTTAAAACGGGATCCCCACAAAAACGAGCCACCTATGAACACTCTCCGTTATTTCGATTTTGGCCAGTCGCGTCATTTCCTGCTGCTGATTGCCCGCATCGCCATTGTTGTGCTGTTTATTATCTTTGGCTTTCCGAAGCTGACGGGATTTAGCGGCACGATACAATACATGACCTCCCTTGGCGCACCTATGCCAATGCTGGCCGCCATTATCGCCGTGGTGATGGAAGTCCCTTTCGCGATCCTTATCGTGCTCGGCTTTTTCACCCGCCCTCTCGCCGTGCTGTTTGTCTTCTATACGCTGGGGACGGCGGTGATTGGCCACCACTACTGGAACATGAGCGGAGATGCGGTGCTGCCTAACATGATTAACTTCTACAAGAACGTCAGTATCGCCGGGGCGTTCCTGCTGCTGGCGATTGTTGGTCCGGGGGCGATATCCCTTGACCGCCGTTAACGCATAAAAAAAGGCCGCGTACGCGGCCTTTTTGTTTCTGCGAAGCAGACGAATTATGCGTACACTGGGAAGCGCGCGCAGATATCCAGAACTTTACCCTTAACGCGCTCGATTACCGCTTCGTCATTGATATTGTCCAGAACGTCACACATCCAGCCCGCCAGCTCTTTCGCTTCCGCTTCTTTGAAGCCGCGACGCGTAATCGCCGGAGAACCGATACGGATACCGGACGTCACGAACGGGCTCTTCGGATCGTTTGGCACGCTGTTTTTGTTGACGGTGATGTTGGCGCGGCCCAGGGCAGCGTCAGCTTCTTTACCGGTCAGGTTTTTATCAACCAGATCCAGCAGGAACAGGTGGTTTTCAGTGCCGCCGGAGACCACTTTGTAGCCGCGGTTCAGGAACACGTCCACCATCGCTTTCGCGTTTTTGGCAACCTGCTGCTGGTAAACCTTAAACTCTGGCTCCATCGCTTCCTTCAGCGCAACGGCTTTCGCCGCGATGACGTGCATCAGCGGGCCGCCCTGCGCGCTTGGGAACACGGCAGAGTTCAGTTTCTTATACAGCTCTTCGTCACCGCCCTTCGCCAGGATCAGGCCGCCGCGCGGACCCGCCAGGGTTTTGTGGGTGGTGGTGGTGACAACGTGGGCGTGAGGAACCGGGTTAGGGTAAACGCCTGCGGCAATCAGGCCCGCCACGTGCGCCATATCGACGAACAGGTACGCGCCGATGCTGTCTGCGATTTCACGCATTTTTGCCCAGTCAACGATGCCGGAGTAGGCGGAGAAGCCGCCGATAATCATCTTCGGCTTGTGCTCTTTGGCCTGCTTCGCCATGTCTTCGTAGTCAATTTTACCGGACTCATCAATGCCGTAAGGAATGATGTTGTACAGTTTGCCGGAGAAGTTAACCGGGGAGCCGTGAGTCAGGTGGCCGCCCTGCGCCAGGTTCATACCGAGAACGGTGTCGCCCGGCTGCAGCAGCGCGGTGTAAACGGCAAAGTTAGCCTGAGAGCCAGAGTGCGGCTGCACGTTAGCATAGTCTGCGCCAAAGAGTTCTTTCGCACGGTCAATCGCCAGCTGCTCAACGATATCAACGTACTCGCAACCGCCGTAGTAGCGCTTGCCCGGGTAACCTTCAGCGTATTTGTTGGTCAGCTGAGAACCCTGCGCCTGCATGACGCGCGGGCTGGTGTAGTTCTCGGAGGCGATCAGTTCGATGTGCTCTTCCTGACGTACTTTTTCCTGCTCCATAGCCTGCCACAGTTCGGCATCATAATCGGCAATGTTCATTTCACGCTTTAACATCCGCATCTCCTGACTCAGCTAACAAGTAAATTTTGGCCTGAAAAGGCAGTCCAGTTGGACAACGCGCAACAGTATAACCGAATAGTTCTTCGATAACAGGTCTTGACAAATGATTTTACGCAAACGTTTCCCTTCGCTCCACGCAAGGGTTTGAGCAATAAAGCGGTCGTCCGTTTCAGCGGAATTCTTTTCAGCTTTGTGATGCATATTTTTCACTATGCAAAGAACCATTTACATTACAGGGTTATTTTTATAAGATGCATTCAAAATACATCATTAAAGTAACATATGAAGGAAGTTGCTATGTTAGACGCTCAAACCATCGCTACCGTTAAGGCTACCATTCCCCTGCTGGTTGAAACCGGTCCTAAGCTGACCGCCCATTTTTACGATCGCATGTTCGCGCACAATCCGGAGCTCAAAGAGATTTTTAACATGAGCAACCAGCGCAACGGCGATCAGCGTGAAGCGCTGTTTAACGCCATCGCCGCCTACGCCAGCAACATTGAAAACCTGCCGGCCCTGCTGCCTGCGGTAGAGAAAATCGCCCAGAAACATACCAGCTTCCAGATCCAACCCGAGCAGTACAACATCGTTGGCGCGCACCTGCTGGCGACGCTGGACGAAATGTTCAGCCCGGGCCAGGAAGTGCTGGACGCATGGGGTAAAGCCTACGGCGTGCTGGCAGGCGTGTTTATCAATCGTGAAGCGCAGATCTACAGCGAAAACGCCAGCAAAAACGGCGGCTGGGAAGGGACGCGTCCGTTCCGCATCGTAGAGAAAACGCCGCGCAGCTCACTGATTACCAGCTTTGAGTTTGAGCCGGTAGACGGCAAGCCGGTGGCGGACTATCAGCCCGGCCAGTATCTGGGCGTGTGGCTCAAGCCGGAAGGCTTCCCGCATCAGGAAATTCGCCAGTACTCCCTTACCCGTAAGCCGAACGGTAAAGGCTACCGTATTGCGGTGAAACGCGAAGAGAGTGGCCAGGTATCAAGCTGGCTGCATAACGAAGCGAAAGTAGGCGACGTGGTTCATCTGGCCGCGCCTGCCGGCGATTTCTTTATGACCGTGGACGCCAATACCCCGGTCACGCTGATCTCCGCGGGCGTGGGCCAAACGCCGATGCTGGCGATGCTGGACACCCTGGCGAAAGCAAACCATAGCGCGCAGGTAAACTGGTTCCACGCCGCCGAGAATGGCGACGTGCATGCCTTCGCTGATGAAGTGAAAACGCTGGCGGCGGCTCTGCCGCGCTTTAGCGCGCATACATGGTATCGCCTGCCGACAGAGGCCGACCGCGCCGCGGCGCGCTTCGACAGCGAAGGGCTGATGGATTTACGCCAGCATGAAGGGGCGTTCAGCGCGCCGGAGATGCAGTTCTACGTCTGCGGGCCGGTGGCGTTTATGCAGTTTGCCGCGAAGCAGCTGGTTGAGCTGGGCGTGAATAAAGACAACATTCATTACGAATGCTTCGGCCCGCACAAGGTGTTGTAATGCAAAAAGCCCCTCGTTCGAGGGGCTTTTTTTTTCGCCGGGTGGCGGCTGAGCCTTACCCGGCCTACATAACCGTTGGCAATGTTAAATCGCCGCGTCGTCTTCTTCGCCGGTACGGATACGGATCACGCGCGCCACGTCGAAGACGAAGATTTTCCCGTCGCCGATTTTTCCCGTCTGCGCCGTGCGGATAATGGTATCCACGCAGGTATCGACGATATCGTCACTGACCACAATTTCGATTTTCACTTTCGGCAGAAAGTCCACCATGTACTCCGCGCCACGATAAAGCTCGGTGTGGCCCTTCTGGCGACCAAAACCCTTCACTTCCGTCACGGTCATCCCGGTGATGCCCACTTCCGCGAGCGCTTCACGCACATCGTCCAGTTTGAAAGGTTTAATAATCGCATCAATCTTTTTCATGGTGGGTCCTTAAACGCTTGCCTGTAAGCTGATCGTAATCGATTGCTCACAGTATCATATTCATTCAAATTTTGCGGTACTACTCTTTAAAATCGTTCGCTTCCAGCTCGTGGCGCGACAGCAGCTTGTAGAACTCGGTGCGGTTGCGTCCGGCCATGCGCGCCGCGTGGGTCACGTTGCCCTTGGTGATCTGCAGGAGCTTGCGCAGATAGTTCAGCTCGAACTGGTTGCGCGCTTCGGCAAAGGTCGGCAGCGCGGTGTTTTCCCCTTCCAGCGCCTGCTCAACCAGCGCGTCGCCGATGACCGGCGACGAGCTCAGCGCGACGCACTGCTCAATTACGTTCACCAGCTGGCGCACGTTCCCCGGCCAGCTCGCCGTCATCAGGCGCTTCATCGCATCCGTAGAAAACGCGCGCACGAACGGCTTGTGCCGGTCGGCGGACTGGCGCAGCAGGTGGTTTGCCAGCAGCGGAATGTCTTCCGCACGCTCGGCCAGCGCCGGAAGCTTGAGGTTGACCACGTTCAGGCGGTAGTAGAGATCTTCGCGGAACTCGTTGCGCGCCATCACCTTCGGCAAGTCCCGGTGGGTGGCAGAAATAATGCGCACGTTAATGTCGATATCGCGGTTGCTGCCAAGCGGGCGTACCTTGCGCTCCTGCAGCACGCGCAGCAGCTTCACCTGCAGCGGCGCGGGCATGTCGCCAATTTCATCGAGGAAAAGCGTGCCGCCTTCCGCCGCCTGGAACAGCCCTTCCCGGCTGCTCACCGCGCCGGTAAACGCGCCGCGGGCGTGACCGAACAGCTCTGACTCCAGCAGCTGCTCCGGCAGCGCGCCGCAGTTGATGGCAATAAACGCGTTTTTACTGCGCGGGCTGGCGTTATGGATAGCCTGCGCGAGGATCTCTTTCCCGGTGCCGCTCTGGCCGTTAATCAGCACGCTGACGTCAGACTGCGCCACCATTCTCGCCTGCTCCAGCAGGCGCAGCATCAGCGGGCTGCGCGTCACAATCGATTCACGCCACGCGTCGTCGCCTGACGACGCCGTGTGCTCAAGGGCGCTGTCGATGGCTTTGTAGAGCGCGTCCTTGTCCACCGGCTTGGTCAGGAAGCTGAAGACGCCCTGCTGGGTAGCGGCCACGGCATCCGGAATCGAGCCGTGGGCGGTAAGGATAATGACCGGCATCCCCGGCTGCTGCTTCTGGATCTCCGTGAACAGCTGCATGCCGTCCATCTCGTCCATGCGCAGATCGCTTATCACCAGATCGATTTTCTCGCGGGAAAGGACCTTCAGCCCCTCCTGTCCGCTTTCGGCGGTGACCACGCTGTAGCCTTCGCTGACGAGGCGCATCCCAAGCAGCTTCAGCAGCCCGGGATCGTCATCCACCAGCAGCAGGTGGGCAGGTTTGCGGCTTGTCATGGCTTAACATCCTCTTGTTTCTGCGTATCGCCGTCTCGCTCCGGCTCGTCGGAGGCGGGCGCGCTCTTTGAACTGTCCGGCAGATAGTTGCCCGCCGGCTTGCGCGTTGAGAGCTGCCTTTCGATATCGGTCAGGTTTTCAAGCTTGCGCGTCGTGGTATCGAGCTGCGCGCGTAAAAATTGCTGCTGCTGGCGGAGCGTGTCAAGCTCGGAATCGGACGACTGCTGAAGCCTGCTGTAGCGCGAGCGCTCCTCTGACAGCTGCAGCTGCAGCACCTGCCCGTCGCGCCAGAGCTGATATACCGGGCGCACCTGCGCAGGGATATTCGCACTCACGGCATCCAGGCGCGCGGTATTAGCGCGGCGCTCAACGGGGGTGATTTTAGCGTCGGCCAGCAAAATGGCGCGCCTGAAGTTTTCCTGCCAGGTTTCATTGCCCCACAGCGCCGCCTGCGCGCGGGCGGTGGCGGGAGACAGGCGCTGGGAACAATCGATACCGCGCAGCCAGTACAGCGGGTTTGACTCGACGTCATGCCCGGAGAGGTTCCAGAGATCGTCGCAGCGGGTCGTCAGGAAATCCGCGAGCTGATTCTCCGGCCATTTGTCGTCTTGCTTATCGCTAATCGCGCTTTTCGGCGCATGGGATACGCATCCCGCAAGCAGCAGGCAGGAGACGCCCGCGCGCATTTTTTTACTGGAAAATACCGCGCGCAGCGCGCGGCTAAAGACGTGTGACATATTCACCAGATAGAGATTCATTTCATTGTTTTTTCCGGCTCAAGAGGCAGTTCAATGCGAAAACAGACGTCTGCGCGTTCGTCGCTAACGATGCTGAGTTCGCCCTGCATGCGTTGTATGCAGTCCCGGGCAATGCTAAGCCCCAGACCGCTTCCTTTTACTGCGCCTTTCCGCTGATGGCTTCCCTGGTAAAAGGGTTCAAAAATCATCTTTTGTTCGTCATCAGGAATGGGGGTGCCGGTATTGGCGACGTCGATAAGCACCCGGGAATCCTTCACATAGCTTCGAAGATAAATGGTACCGGATTCAGTACCATAGTGCACCGCATTGGAATAAAGATTATCCAGAACGCTCATGAGCAGCATCGGCTCGGCCCGACAGACCTGCGCCGTGAGATCAACCTCGGTATGCATCATTTTAGCCCGTGCCGGCAAGCTATGGGCGGAGATCACCCTTTCTACCAGCGGTTCAATTTCGACCGCTTCCAGCACCACGGCACCGTCCGCCAGCCTGCGGTTGTAGTCCAGCAGCTGCTCAATCAGCTTTTGCAGATTACGGCTGCTGTCGTCGAGGATATCAACAATCTCTTTTTGTTCCGCCGTCAGCGGGCCCGCCACTTCATCCGCCAGCAGCTCGGTGCCTTCGCGCATGCTGGCAAGCGGGGTTTTAAGCTCGTGGGAGATATGGCGTAAAAACTGATGGCGCTGTGATTCGAGCCACGCCAGACGCTCAGAGAGCCAGATGATGCGCTGCCCGACGGAGCGCAGCTCGCGCGGGCCGGTAAACGCGACCGTATCGCCGAGCGATTTACCTTCCCCCAGGCGATTGATCATTCGCTGGATACCCTTCACCGGGCCGATGATCATGCGGGTAAACAGCAGCACCAGCGCCAGGCTCACCAGGAACAGCACCAGCGCCTGCCAGCCGAAGAACTGGCCGCGCTCGGCGATCTCCTGCTGGAGCTGCTGCCCGCGGGAAAAAATAACGGTGCGCGTGGTCTGCACCATCTCGGTATTTGCCGCGGCGAAAGCCTCCAGGCTCGCGGCGGCGGCGGCGTCCGGCCCGCTGTTTTTACACTGCAGACGGGCCAGCGCGTTGAGGTCCTGTCGCAGCGCCTGATAAAGCTTGTCGTCCGGCAGCACGCCCGCGTGCGCGTCCAGCATGTCGCTGTAGCGCTTGCGTTGATTTTGATACACCTTTTCCAGCGTCCGGTCGTCCAGCACGCAGTACTGGCGGTAGCTGCGCTCCATCTCCAGCGCCGCGTTGGTCATGGCCTCGCTGCGCCGCGCGTCGATGAGCGTTGTCCGGTTGGTCAACGCCGCCTGGGCGCTCAGCGCATTCAGGCTTTGCCACGCCTGCCAGGCCAGCACCAGCAATGGCAGAAGGATAAGCAGAAAAGCCATCATGACGAGCTGTCGAAGGGAGCGGGGAAAAGCAGGCCAGCGTTTCAACACGTTACTCTCTTAATGTGGGTGTTATGAGAGCCTAACTGAGACTGCCCTTCAGATACAACAAAGCCGGGTAAAAACCCGGCTTTGTTGTGGAATGAGGCGGTGCCTAACTCGACGTTTCGCCCTGGCCTGATAAAGCAACGCTATGATCAGTAGTTGGACGGCAGGCACCTTGTTGTGCGTCATTCGAAGTTTATGTAGCACGTCCCGAAGGGGCTGACATAAGAAGGTGAATGAGCCACTGGTTATTATTATGCAACACCCGTGCCAAAATGCAAAATAAAAGATTAAATTACTGATATTTATAAAATTTATATATTTTCTCGATTCATTATCGGTTGAATGATTTCCAGGCTAAGTGTCGCTATTAAGCAACACCTTAACGGGAACCGTTCCTACCCTATAAAAATCAATCTGTTATGTGTCTCCTTTTAGAGACAGCGCTAATATGATTTGTCGCGATTTTGCGACAGAGATAAAAAAGCCCGGTAGCGATCGTGCCTACCGGGCCTACGCGGAATGCGCTAAAACTTAGCCCAGCTGCTTACGCGCGTTGCGGAAAATACGCATCCACGGGCCGTCCTCGCCCCAGTTTTCCGGGTGCCAGGAGTTGCTCACGGTGCGGAACACGCGCTCCGGGTGCGGCATCATGATCGTCGCACGGCCGCTTTCGCTGGTCACCGCCGTAATGCCGTTCGCCGAACCGTTCGGGTTTGCCGGGTAGGTTTCGGTAACCTTGCCGAAGTTATCGACAAAGCGCAGCGCCACCAGGCCTTTGCTTTCAAGCGTAGCCAGATGCGCAGCGTCGCGGACCTCGACCTGCCCTTCTCCGTGAGAAACGGCGATTGGCATCTGCGAACCCACCATGCCCTGCAGCAGCAGGGACGGGCTTTGCGTCACTTCCACCAGGCTAAAGCGCGCTTCGAAGCGGTCAGACCGGTTGCGCACGAAGCGCGGCCAGGCCTCGCTGCCCGGGATCAGCTCGCGCAGGTTAGACATCATCTGGCAGCCGTTACAGACGCCCAGCGCCAGCGTTTGCGGACGGTGGAAGAAGGTTTCGAACTCGTCGCGCACGCGGCTGTTGAACAGAATGGACTTCGCCCAGCCTTCGCCCGCGCCCAGCACGTCGCCGTAGGAGAAGCCGCCGCAGGCCACCAGCGCCTGGAAATCTTCCAGCCCGGTGCGCCCTGCCAGCAGGTCGCTCATGTGGACGTCGATAGCGTCAAAGCCCGCGCGGTGGAAGGCGGCCGCCATCTCAACGTGGGAGTTAACGCCCTGCTCGCGCAGCACGGCCACTTTCGGACGCGCGCCGGTCGCAATGTACGGCGCGGCGATGTCTTCATTGATGTCGAAGGAGAGCTTCACGTTCAGGCCCGGATCGTTGTCGTTCGCCCTGGCGTCGTGTTCCTGATCCGCGCATTCCGGGTTATCGCGCAGGCGCTGCATCTGCCAGGTGGTTTCCGCCCACCACATGCGAAGGGTGGTGCGGCTTTCGCTGAACACCGCGTGGCCATCGGCTTCAATCACGAAGCGATCGCCCTGCACCGCTTTCCCGAGATAGTGCACGCAGTCCGCCAGGCCGTGCTGTGCCAGCAGCGCCTCGACGGCTTCGCGATCCGCCGCGCGCACCTGAATCACCGCGCCCAGCTCTTCATTAAACAGCGCCGCCAGACGGTCTTCGCCAAGCGTGGCAACGTTGGCTTCCACGCCGCAGTGGCCGGTAAAGGCCATTTCAGCCAGGGTGACCAGCAGGCCGCCGTCGGAACGGTCGTGGTAGGCCAGCAGCCTGCGCTGGGCGACCAGCGCCTGAATGGCGTCGTAGAAGCCCTTCAGCTGCGCCACGTCGCGCACGTCGGCTGGCTTATCGCCAAGCTGACGGTAAACCTGCGCCAGCGCGGTGGCCCCCAGCGCGTTTTGGCCTTTGCCCAGGTCAATCAGCAGCAGGGCGTTATCTTCAGTGGAAAGCTGCGGCGTGACGGTACCGCGCACGTCCTCCACGCGGGCAAACGCGGTAATCACCAGCGACAGCGGAGAGGTCATCTCGCGCTGCTCGCTGCCTTCCTGCCAGCGGGTTTTCATCGACATCGAGTCTTTACCCACCGGAATGGTCAGGCCGAGCGCGGGGCAGAGCTCTTCACCGACGGCTTTCACCGCCTCATACAGGCCCGCATCTTCGCCAGGGTGGCCGGCTGCGGCCATCCAGTTCGCGGAGAGCTTGATGCGTTTGATATCGCCAATCTGCGTGGCGGCGATGTTGGTCAGCGCTTCCCCCACGGCCAGGCGGGCGGAGGCCGCGAAGTCCAGCAGCGCCACCGGCGAACGTTCGCCCAGCGCCATTGCTTCGCCGTAGTAGCTGTCGAGGCTGGCGGTGGTGACCGCGCAGTTCGCCACCGGGACCTGCCACGGGCCGACCATCTGGTCGCGCGACACCATGCCGGTCACGGTGCGGTCGCCGATGGTCACGAGGAAGGTTTTCTCCGCAACCGCAGGCAGGTGCAGCACGCGGTTGACCGCGTCGGCAACGGTGATGCCCTGACGATCCAGCGCCTTGCCCGCCGCCTGACGGGTTTCCACGTCGCGGGTCATTTTCGGCGTTTTGCCGAGCAGAACGTCCAGCGGCAGATCGATCGGCTGGTTGTCGAAATGGGTGTCGCTTAGGGAGAGGTGTTGCTCTTCGGTCGCTTCGCCAATGACGGCGTACGGCGCGCGCTCGCGGCGGCACAGCTCGTCAAACAGCGGCAGCTGGTCGGCGGCAACCGCCAGCACGTAGCGCTCCTGAGATTCGTTACACCAGATTTCCAGCGGGCTCATGCCCGGCTCATCGCTGAGAATGTCGCGCAGGTTGAAGCGGCCGCCGCGGCCGCCGTCGCTGACCAGCTCCGGCATGGCGTTGGACAGACCGCCCGCACCCACGTCGTGGATGAAGAGGATCGGGTTGGCATCGCCCAGCTGCCAGCAGCGGTCGATCACTTCCTGACAGCGACGCTCCATTTCCGGGTTGTCGCGCTGCACGGAGGCAAAATCAAGATCCGCATCAGACTGGCCGGACGCCATAGAGGATGCCGCGCCGCCGCCCAGGCCGATGTTCATCGCCGGGCCGCCCAGCACGATCAGCTTCGCGCCGACGACGATCTCGCCTTTCTGCACGTGATCGGCACGGATGTTGCCGATCCCGCCCGCCAGCATGATCGGCTTGTGGTAGCCGCGCAGCTCTTCGCCGTTGTGGCTGTCCACTTTCTCTTCGTAGGTACGGAAGTAGCCGTTCAGCGCCGGACGGCCAAATTCGTTGTTAAACGCCGCGCCGCCCAGCGGGCCATCGGTCATGATGTCCAGCGCGGTCACGATGCGCTCCGGCTTGCCGAAGTCTTCTTCCCACGGCTGTTCGAAGCCCGGGATGCGCAGGTTAGAGACGGAGAAACCCACCAGGCCCGCTTTCGGTTTAGCACCGCGTCCGGTGGCGCCTTCGTCACGAATTTCACCGCCAGAACCGGTCGCCGCGCCCGGCCACGGGGAGATCGCCGTCGGGTGGTTGTGGGTTTCCACCTTCATCAGGATGTGGGCAGGCTCCTGATGGAAGTCGTAGCGGCCGGTGGCGTGGTCGGCAAAATAGCGTCCCACTTCGGAGCCTTCCATTACCGCGGCGTTGTCCTTATAGGCTGACAGCACGTGAACGGGCGTTTGCTCCATGGTGTTTTTGATCATTTTGAACAGCGATTTAGGCTGTTTCTCACCGTCGATAACCCAGTCGGCGTTGAAAATTTTATGGCGGCAGTGCTCGGAGTTCGCCTGCGCAAACATATAGAGTTCGATGTCGTTCGGATTGCGGTTCAGCTTAACGAACGCGTCCTGCAGGTAGTCAATCTCGTCGTCTGCCAGCGCCAGGCCGAGACGCAGGTTGGCGTCAATCAGCGCCTGGCGGCCCTGCCCGAGCAGGTCCACGCTTTGCACCGGCGCGGGCTGGTGATGAGAGAACAGCTGCTGCGCCTCTTCAAGAGAGATAAACACGCTCTCCATCATGCGGTCGTGCAGCTCGGCGGCAACGGCCTGCCACTGCGCGTCGGTCAGGGTGGATGCTTCGACGTAGTACGCCACGCCGCGCTCAAGGCGATTAATCTGGCTCAGGCCGCAGTTGTGTGCGATATCGGTCGCTTTAGAAGACCAGGGGGAGATGGTGCCGGGACGCGGCGTCGCAAGGATCAGTTTACCGGTTGGCGAGTGGCTGCTCAGGCTAGGACCGTATTTGAGCAGACGCTCCAGCTGTACGCGCTCCTCTGCGTTCAGGGGAGCATTCAGGTCAGCAAAATGGACATACTCAGCGTAAATAGTGCTTACCGGAAGGTCGGCTGCCTGAAAACGTGCCAGCAGTTTGTTAATACGGAAGGCAGACAGTGCAGGCGAACCACGCAGAATTTCCATCATAAGTCTCTCGTCTTCGAAGCGCCGGGGCGCTTACAGTGTGCGCAAGGGGGGGAAAACGGGCGTCATTATAGAGAATCCTGAGCGCCGACGAAACCGTTTGCGTCGAAATAAAATCCGCGCAGACCTTTAGCAATAGATGTGACCTGTCTCTCTAATTGGTTGCCAAGTGGCGCAAGTTTACGCAAAATGCCGCTCATTCAATGGCAAACCTAACTTTTCACATGACTACAGCACACTGAGGCAATTGACGTCGCAGAGAATTAACTAATTGAAAAAATTAAAGATTAATTATCTGCTCATCGGCATTGTTACGTTGCTGCTGGCAGTGGCCCTCTGGCCTTCTATCCCCTGGTTCGGTAAACCCGAAAACCGCATCGCCGCCATTCAGGAGCGGGGAGTGCTTCGCGTCAGTACCCTCTCCTCTCCACTCATCTATAGCGACATTAACGGCAAAACGATTGGCCTCGACTATGAGCTGGCCCAGCAGTTCGCTGACTATCTCGGCGTTAAGCTCGACATCACCGTTCGCCAGAATATTAATCAGCTGTTTGACGATTTGGACAACAACAAAGCGGACGTTCTCGCGGCGGGGCTGGTCTATAACTCCGAGCGCAGCAAGAACTATCAGCCGGGCCCGACCTACTATTCCGTTTCCCAGCAGCTGGTTTACCGCGTTGGCAACCAGCGTCCACGCTCGCTGGAAGGACTCACGGAGCAGCAGCTGACGATCGCGCCGGGGCACGTAGTGATTGACGATCTGCGCAGCCTCAAGGAAAAGAAATATCCCGATCTGAGCTGGAAGGTTGATCCGAAGCTGGGCACCAACGAGCTGCTTGAACAGGTGAAAGACAAGAAGCTGGCCTACACGATTGCCGATTCGGTGGCGATCAGCCTGTTCCAGCGCGTTCACCCGGAAATTGCCGTGGCGCTGGACGTGACCGATGAGCAGCCGGTGACCTGGTTTAGCCAGCTGGACGACGATCAGACCCTCTCCGCCGCCATGCTTGACTTCTTCAACACCATCAATGAAGACGGTACGCTGGCGCGGCTGGAAGAGAAATACCTCGGCCACGGGGATGACTTTGACTACGTGGATACCCGCAGCTTCCTGCGCGCGGTGGACAGCGTGCTGCCGGACCTGCAGCCGCTGTTCGAGAAGTACGCCGAGAAAATTGACTGGCGGCTTTTGGCGGCAATCTCCTATCAGGAATCGCACTGGGATACCCAGGCCACCTCCCCAACCGGCGTGCGCGGGCTAATGATGCTGACCAAAAACACCGCGCAGAGCCTCGGCGTCATTGACAGGACCGATGCGGAACAGAGCATCAGCGGCGGCGCTCAATATTTGCAGGATATGATGGCAAAAGTGCCGGAAACGGTGCCGGAAGAGGAGCGCATCTGGTTCGCGCTGGCGGCCTATAACATGGGCTACGCGCACATGCTGGACGCGCGCGCGCTCACGGCGAAAACGAAAGGTAACCCCGATAGCTGGTCAGACGTCAAGCAGCGCCTGCCGCTGCTTAGCCAAAAGCCGTGGTACAACAAGCTGACGTACGGATACGCGCGCGGGCATGAAGCCTACGCCTACGTTGAGAATATTCGAAAATACCAGATTAGCCTGGTGGGTTATCTGCTCGAGAAGGAAAAAGAGGCCACCGAGGCGCAGCAGATCGCGCAGAGCTACCCGGTGGTCTCGCCGGACGAGGTTAATCGTCCTTCCGCTTCAATTCTGCCTTTTGTTGCTTTTTCTGCTGCCGACGCATACGGAAGAAATCACTTAATAGCCCCGAACACTCTGGTGCAAGCACCCCACCGATAGTCTTCACCTGGTGGTTCATCCCCGGGTGACCGAGCACGTCCATCAGCGAGCCGGCCGCGCCGGTTTTTTCATCCCGCGCGCCGAAGACCAGCGTACCGATGCGGCTGTGCACCATCGCACCGGAGCACATGACGCAAGGTTCAAGCGTGACGTACAGCGTGGTATCAAGCAGGCGATAGTTTTGCAGCACCAGCCCGCCCTGACGTAGCGCCATGATTTCGGCATGCGCCGTGGGATCGTGACGCCCAATCGGACGGTTCCAGCCTTCGCCAATCACCTGGTTGTTATGAACCAGCACCGCGCCGACGGGCACTTCACCCTCTTCCCAGGCGCGCTGAGCCAGCGCAAGCGCGTGGCGCATCCAGTATTCATGATCGTATTCAGAGGTGGACAAGGGCTGTTACTCCAGTTAAAAGCGGGCGGCATTATACACACCCGTTCTGGATAAGACTATTCGAGCTGCTGAAGATCGCCCATCGGCGTGACGCGCCAGCGGTGCTGGCAAAAGTTGAGCAGCGGGTTGTCCTGTTTGCTGTCGCTGTAGCCGCTGTAGAGGTTCAAAGGCGCGCCGATGCGCTTCTCAAGCTGAACCACTTTCTCATGGCCCAGACAGCGCAGGGTCAACACCCAGCCGCCGTAGGCGCGGGAAATCTGGGTGGCGATGAGATTTACGCGCGGCAGCCACGGGGTATCAAAATAGACACGATCCACCAGCGGCTGCGGCGAGCCGGTGATTAGCCAGATGTCCGCATCGTTCGCATTCAGATAGTCAGTAAGCCGCTGCTGCACCACGGGAAACGCGGTCACATGACCGCGAAACCACTGGACAAAATCGTGCTCAAGCTGCTTGAGCCGGGCTTCGCTGTGGCCAAAGGTGCAGCCCCACAGTAATAGGCTCATCGGCCAGCGCGCGGCGCGGCCCTGAATCAGCAGCCCAGCACCAATGATGGGTAAGAGAGGCAACACGAGCAGCGCGTTGAGGGGCTGACGCCGCAGCAGATAGCGTATGAACGTGCCAAACATATCCTGCTGATGCAGCGTACCGTCCAGGTCAAAAAAGACAACGCGACGCTCGTTATTATTCAAACCTTACTCCTCTGGATCGTTGAACCCTATTAGCCAGGTAAAGAAGAACCCGGCGATTACCGCAGCCAAATAGCCTAGCAGATAGAGCATAACTTTTCCGGTGACGATGGTTAATGCCAGCGGTAAACCGGAGATGCCAAAGGTAATAACGGTCGCTACCTTCCAGTAGCTGATCAGCGCGCCGCCTACCGCGCCGCCGATACAGGCGGCGAGGAACGGTTTACCCAGCGGCAGCGTAACGCCGAAAATGAGCGGCTCGCCAATTCCGAGTAATCCGACCGGCAGCGCGCCTTTGATCACCTTTTTCAGCCGCGCGTTGCGGGTTTTCATCAGCACCGCTATGGCCGCACCCACCTGCCCTACGCCCGCCATCGACAGAATAGGCAGCAGCGCGTTGTAGCCGTGAGCCTGTACCAGCTCGACGTGAATGGGCACCAGCCCCTGGTGCAGGCCGGTCAACACCAGCGGCAGGAAGGTGCCTGAAAGGACGGCACCCACGAGCAGGCCGCCGCGATCGATAGCTAAAGACGCGCCGTGGGCGATAGCCTCAGAAATCCAGCCGCCCAGAGGCTGCAGCGCCACAATCGCCACGCTGCCGGTGATCAGCGTCGTCAGCAGCGGATTGAGAATAAGCTCAATCGAGCCGGGCAGCACGGCGCGCAGCTTTTTCTCGATCCAACACATCAGAATAACCACGAGCAGCACCGCAATGACGCCGCCTCGCCCAGGCTGAAGCGCCTCGCCGAACAGCGTGATCTGCGCGAGCTGCGGGCTGGAAAGAATACCGGCCATCACGCCGCCCATCGCCAGAGAACCGCCAAACACCTTCGCGGCGTTAACCCCCACCAGAATGTTCATAATGGCAAACACGGCGCTGCCGAAAATTCCCAGTATGCCGAGCAGGTTTGGATACTGCGTGGCGAAGTCGCCGACGATATCCGGGCGCTTGAGAATATTGATAATCCCGGTGATCAGGCCGGAGGCGATAAACGCCGGAATAAGCGGAATAAAGACGTTTGCCAGCTGGCGCAGCGCATCGCTCATCGGCGCTTTATATTTCGCCTTTGCCTGCGCTTTAACGCGGTCGGCATCGTTAGGTGGCGTCGCTGCTTCGCCGCCCGTCATCAGCGCTCGCATCGCGTCAACGACCTGCGCCGCCTTGCCCGGCCCCACAATCAGCTGGTGCTGCTGGCCCTGCTTGACGTATCCGCTGACGCCGGAGAGCTTTTTCAGGCGAGCCAGATCGAGGCGTTCGTCGTCGTGCACCTCAACGCGCACGCGCGTCATGCAGTTTTCCAGACGCTGAATATTTTTTTCTCCACCGATTCCCTGAAGGATGTCGCTGGCGAGGGCTGCTGTCTTTTCCATAAACGCCTCTGTTAGTTTTCTAGTGCCGCTCTTAAGAATCCATCATGCGCAGCAAGCTTGGCCCGCGCGGCCTCTGCGTCCAGCCCGCTTAAAATCATCAGAATCGCCGGTTTTACGTCGTTATCGGTGAGTTTAAGGGTCGCTTCTGCCTCGTCACGGCTCGCCCCCGTGGCTTCAACCACCATACGGCAGGCCCTGTCCACCAGCTTGACGTTAGTGGCCTGCATGTCCACCATCAGGTTCTGGTAGACCTTGCCGAATTTCACCATCGCCCCGGTGGAAATCATGTTGAGCACCAGCTTTTGCGCCGTACCGGATTTCAGGCGCGTGGAGCCGGTCAGCGCTTCCGGCCCAACAACCGGTGAGATTGCAATCGCGGCCACCTGCGCAATCGGCGAGCCCGGATTACAGGAAATGGCCACCGTGGTGCAGCCGGTTTGGTTGGCATACTCAAGGCCGCCGATGACGTACGGCGTACGCCCGGATGCGGCAAGCCCCACAACCAGATCTTCCGCTTTCAGGTCCAGCGCCTTCAGGTCGTCTTCGCCGAGCTGCCTGTTGTCTTCTGCGCCTTCAACCGCTTTCAGCAGCGCGCCAGGACCACCGGCAATGAGGCCAACCACCAGCCCGTGCGGCACGCCGAACGTTGGCGGACATTCGGACGCATCCAGCACGCCGAGACGCCCGCTGGTGCCCGCGCCCATGTAAATGATGCGCCCGCCCGCGTTCAGCGCTTTTGCCGCGGCATCGACAGCCTTCGCCACCTCAGGTAATGTCTCTTTTACTGCCTGCGCGACCAGCGTATCCTGTTGATTAAAACGGTTTACCAGTTCGAGCGTGGAGAGCGCGTCCAGATCCATGGTTTGTGGATTACGCGTTTCGGAAACAAGGGAGCCTAGATTCATCTTTTTTACCTCAAGAATTTTTAATTCATAATAATCACACTATAATGGAATATAAAATTCATTCAGGCGAGCAAAATCCGTATTTGCGCAGGCAATCACATTTTCGCCAGGAGACCGTATGAACTGTTTAATTCGCATTCGCCAGCGTTATCCGGGTTTTGCCCAAAGCGACAAAAAGCTGGCGGATTACCTTCTTTCGCAGCCCGATCGCGCGCGCCACCTTAGCTCACAGCAGCTGGCGAGCGAGGCCGGCGTGAGCCAGTCGAGCGTGGTGAAGTTCGCTCAGAAGATCGGTTTTAAGGGCTTTCCGGCCCTCAAGCTGGCCATCAGCGAGGCGCTGGTCAGCAACCCGAATCCGCAGTCGATGCCGGTACATAATCAGATCCGCGGCGATGATCCTATGCGCCTCGTCGGAGAAAAGCTGATCAAAGAGAACGTGGCGGCGATGCACGCCACGCTGGACGTTAACAGCGAAGAGAAATTACTGGAAAGCGTGGCGATGCTGCGCGCGGCGCGGCGTATCGTGTTGACCGGGATAGGCGCATCCGGGCTCGTGGCGCGCAATTTTGGCTGGAAGCTGACGAAAATCGGCTACAACGCCATTGTTGAACACGATATGCACGCCCTGCTCGCCACCGTTCAGGCGATGGAACCTGACGATCTGCTGCTGCCCATCTCCTACTCCGGGGAACGGCGTGAAATCAATATGGCCACCGATGAGGCCCTGCGCGTGGGTGGCAAAATTCTGGCGATAACCGGCTTTACGCCCAATGCGCTGCAGCAGCGGGCCACGCGCTGCCTGTATACCATCGCCGAAGAGCAGGCCACGCGCAGCGCGGCAATTTCATCAACGAGCGCGCAAATGATGCTGACGGATCTGCTGTTTATGGCGCTGGTGCAACAGGACCTGGAGCACGCGCCGGAGCGTATTCGCCACAGTGAAGAGCTGGTAAAAAAACTGGTTTGAACAACGAATGAGCGTATAATGCCCGCCCTGTTTGTGTTGTTTCTGAGAATTTCCTGATGGCGCTGTTAATCACCAAAAAATGCATCAATTGCGATATGTGCGAACCCGAATGCCCGAACGAGGCGATTTCGATGGGTGACAGCATTTATGAGATTAACAGCGACCGCTGCACCGAATGCATTGGCCACTATGAAACGCCGACCTGCCAGAAAGTGTGCCCGATCCCCAATACCATTTTGAAAGATCCGGCGCACGTCGAGAGCGAAGAGCAGCTGTGGGATAAGTTTGTCCTGATGCACCACGCGGACAAACTCTAACTTTCGATAATCACCGTCGCGCTGGCGTAGTGGCGCTCATCCGCGATCGTCACATGAATGTGATTCACGCCCAGCTTCTCGGCCAGCTTTTGCGCCTCACCCCATAAGCGCAGGCTTGGTTTTCCCAGCTCATCGTTAAATACCTCAAACTGGTTAAACGCCAGACCGTTGCGAATCCCCGTGCCGAAAGCTTTTGCCGCCGCCTCTTTTACGGCAAAACGCTTTGCCAGAAAACGCACCGGCTGCTGATGCGTTTCCCAGACGGCCCATTCGCCGTCGCTCAGCACGCGTCGCGCAAGGCGATCGCCGCTGCGGGCGATCACCGCTTCGATGCGGGCGATTTCAACAATGTCCGTGCCTAAACCCAGAATGGCCATTACCGACGCGCTTCCAGCATCAGGCGCTTCATTTCCGAGACCGCCTCTTTCAGACCGCTCATCACCGCGCGGCCAATAATGGCGTGGCCGATGTTCAGCTCGTGCATCTCCGGCAGCGCGGCAATCGCCTGCACGTTGTGATAGGTCAGGCCGTGCCCGGCGTTAACCTTCAGCCCCAGGCCTGCGGCATAGGTCGCGGCTTTGGCAATACGCTCCAGCTCTTTCGCCTGCTCTGCTTCGGTTTTGGCGTCAGCATAGCAGCCGGTGTGAATTTCAATGTAGGGTGCGCCCACTTCCGCTGCGGCTTTGATTTGCTCCGCATCCGCATCAATAAACAGTGACACCAGAATACCGGCATCGGCCAGGCGTTTGCAGGCGTCGCGCATTTTGTCACGTTGGCCCGCCACGTCCAGCCCGCCTTCGGTGGTCACTTCCTGACGCTTCTCCGGCACCAGGCAGCAGAAGTGCGGCTTCGTTTCGCAGGCGATCGTCAGCATATCTTCCGTAACCGCCATCTCCAGATTCATGCGCGTATCCAGCGTCTGGCGCAAAATGCGCACGTCACGATCGGTGATGTGGCGACGGTCTTCGCGAAGGTGAACGGTAATGCCGTCTGCGCCAGCCTGCTCGGCAATGAACGCCGCCTGTACCGGATCGGGATACGCCGTGCCGCGCGCGTTACGCAGAGTGGCGATGTGGTCGATGTTGACGCCTAACAGTAATTCAGCCATGACAATCCTCGGTATTTTGGTTCATTTCCCTTCCCCCCTCTCCCTCCGGGAGAGGGCTGGGGTGAGGGGTAAAACGTTAACGTTTCGGCATAAACTGCCTGAATAATTCGCGGCTCTTTAACGGCTTGCCGCCAAGATAAGGCTTGAGGGCGATCCGGGTAAAGCGCTTTGCCGCGCGCAGGGTGTCGGCGTCGGGAAACTCCCGCTCATACAACGCCCGCAGATGGCGCCCGGTAAAGGTGCTGTTATCTACCACGACGCTGGCGATAAAGCCTTTCTCTTCGCGATAGCGATAGGTCATGGTGTCCTCAACTTCTTCTCCGCTCCCCGCGCAGTGTAGAAAGTCTACGCCGTAGCCCAGGTGACCGAGCAGCGCCAGCTCAAACCGGCGCAGCGCGGGTTCAGGCGTGCCCGCAGCGCCAGCCAGCGACTGTATACAGTGAAGATAATCGAAGAAAAGTTCAGAGAAGCGCGTCTCATGTTCAAGCACGCGGGAGATAAGCTCGTTCACGTAAAGGCCGCTATAGAGCGTGATGCCGGAAAGGGGGAGCGCCAGAGAGACGGCTTCGGCGCTGCGCAGGGTTTTGACTTCCCCTCGCCCACCAAAGCGCACCAGCAGCGGCGTGAAAGGCTGCAGTGCGCCTTTCAGATTAGAACGTTTGGAACGTGCGCCTTTCGCAACCAGGCGCACGCGACCCGACTCTTCCGTGAAGACGTCCAGCATCAGGCTGGTTTCGCTCCAGGGACGACTGTGCAGGACGAAGGCGCGCTGCCATCCTTCCATCATACGCGTCGTCTTTCAAGCTGCAGGCGCGTTGGCTGCGCCCGTTCCCCCCAGTCACTTACTGGGGTAAGCTCCCGGGGATTCGCGGCCTTGCCGCCTTCCTGCACCTCGAAAGCCATAGCGTATGAGAACTACTGGTCTTCGCCGTAACCGAGGCTGCGCAGCGCGCGCTCATCGTCGGCCCAGCCAGATTTCACCTTCACCCACAGCTCAAGGTGGACCGGAGCTTCAAACATGTCCTGCATGTCCTTACGGGCTTCAATGCCGATGGTTTTGATTTTGGAACCTTTGTTACCAATTACCATCTTCTTCTGACCTTCACGCTCAACGAGGATCAGGCCGTTGATGTCATAGCCGCCGCGCTCGTTGGTCTGAAAACGTTCGATTTCAACGGTCACAGAGTACGGCAGTTCAGCGCCCAGGAAACGCATCAGCTTTTCACGGATGATTTCAGACGCCATAAAGCGCTGGGAGCGATCGGTGATGTAATCTTCAGGGAAGTGATGAATCGCTTCCGGCAGATGCTTACGCACGATGCCCGCGATGGTATCGACGTTCAAACCGGTCTCTGCGGACAGCGGCACGATGTCGAGAAAGTTCATCTGGCTACCCAGCCACTGCAGGTGGGGCAGCAGGTCGGCTTTTTCCTGTACGTTGTCCACTTTATTGACCGCGAGGATCACCGGCGTTTTGCCATCGCGCAGCTTGTTCAGCACCATTTCGTCATCCGGCGTCCAGCGGGTGCCTTCGACAACGAAAATCACCAGCTCTACGTCACCGATTGAGCTGCTCGCCGCTTTGTTCATCAGGCGGTTGATCGCGCGCTTCTCTTCCATGTGCAGGCCGGGGGTGTCGACGTAAATCGCCTGATACGCGCCTTCAGTATGGATACCGACGATGCGGTGGCGCGTGGTCTGCGCCTTGCGTGAGGTGATGGAGATCTTCTGCCCAAGCAGATTATTCAACAGGGTAGATTTGCCAACGTTCGGACGTCCGACGATGGCAATAAATCCGCAATAGGTTTTTTCTTCGCTCATTCCAGCTCCAGCATTTTTAACGCCTGTTCGGCGGCAGCCTGTTCAGCCTTGCGACGGCTTGAACCTGTGCCCACCACCGGTTCACTCAGGCCACTGACCTGGCAATGGATGGTAAATTCCTGATCGTGCGCTTCGCCACGCACCTGCACCACCAGATAGGACGGCAGCGGCAGGTGACGGCCCTGCAGGTATTCCTGCAAACGCGTTTTTGGATCTTTTTGCTTATCGCCCGGGCTAATTTCGTCCAGGCGGGTCTGATACCAGTTGAGGATCAGTTTTTCTACGGTCTGAATATCGCTGTCCAGGAACACGCCACCGATTAATGCTTCGACCGTATCGGCAAGAATGGATTCACGGCGGAATCCACCGCTTTTCAGCTCGCCCGGTCCAAGACGCAGACATTCACCCAGCTCAAATTCACGCGCGATTTCCGCCAGCGTGTTTCCCCGAACCAGCGTTGCGCGCATACGGCTCATATCACCTTCGTCCACGCGTGGGAAACGGTGATAAAGCGCATTGGCAATAACAAAACTTAAAATTGAATCACCTAAAAACTCGAGGCGTTCATTGTGTTTGCTGCTGGCACTGCGGTGGGTTAATGCCTGTTGCAACAACTCCTGATGAATAAAAGTGTAGCCCAGCTTCCGTTGAAGCCGATTAATTACGATGGGGTTCATGCGATACCAATAAATGAATGCGTCAAAAATGCAGCACACGAAACCGACCTGAGAAAACCAACGCGGTTTCGTGTGCCGTGGCACCTTTTCTGTTCAGTGCCAACCTTAAACTTCGGGGGAATATTCTATACACAACGACAGGGGATGTCGTTAGTTCAAACAGATTTATCGCTGAAATAATTCGCGTAGCCGCAAATAACTGCGGCTACGCGTTCAATTATTGAGAATTAATGGATTCCGCCGATACGATTCAGGCGAACGCCGGTCGGCCATTCGCCTTCCTGCTTCTCAAAACTCATCCAGATCGCTGTCGCTTTACCTACCAGATTCGCTTCCGGCACAAAGCCCCAGTAACGGCTGTCCGCAGAGTTGTCGCGGTTATCACCCATCATGAAGTAGTGCCCCGGTGGCACAATCCAGGTCGCCAGCTGTTGCCCCGGCTGCCGGTAGTACATTCCCACCTGGTCCTGCGCGATTGGCACGGTCAGAATACGGTGGGTGACGTCGCCCAGCGTCTCTTTGCGCTCAACCAGACGAATACCGTTCTCTTTGGATTCGTCTTTCGGCACCTGGAAGAAACCGCTGGTCGCTTCGCCGCCGTTGCGGCGAGCGAAGGTCTGCACGAAATCGCTTGGCTCAACGTTTGAGTAAGTGATTGGCAGCGCATTTTCGCACGCGGTACCGGAGCTGCAGCCCGGCTGTACGGTCACTTCTTTCGCAACCGGATCGTAGGTGACTTTGTCACCCGGCAGACCCACCGCACGCTTGATGTAGTCCAGACGCGGATCTTCCGGATATTTAAAGACCACGATGTCACCGCGTTTCGGATGGCCGGTTTCGATCAGCGTTTTTTGGTAGATAGGATCTTTAATGCCGTAGGCAAACTTCTCCACCAGAATAAAATCGCCGATCAGCAGCGTTGGCATCATCGATCCAGATGGGATCTGGAACGGTTCGTAAATAAACGAACGGACGATCAGAACAATCGCCAGAACCGGGAACACCGATGCGCCCGTCTCCAGCCAGCCCGGTTTCGGGCCCACCTTTTTAAGGGTTTTCGCGTCCAGCCCGTCGCCGGTGGCCGCCTGCGCGGCAGCCTGACGTTCACGGCGCTTAGGCGCGAAAATAAACTTATCCAGGCACCACAACAGCCCTGTTACCAGGGTTGCGATGACCAGGATCAGGGCAAACATGTTCGCCATGCCAACTCCTTAAGGGTTATTTGCCGTCTTTGCCAACATGAAGGATGGCAAGGAATGCTTCCTGCGGCAGCTCAACGTTACCGACCTGCTTCATGCGCTTCTTACCGTCTTTCTGCTTCTGCAGCAGCTTTTTCTTACGGCTAACGTCACCGCCGTAGCATTTCGCCAGAACGTTTTTACGCAGCTGCTTCACGGTCGAGCGGGCGATGATATGGTTGCCAATCGCCGCCTGAATCGCGATGTCGAACTGCTGACGCGGGATCAGCTCCTTCATCTTTTCAACCAGCTCGCGGCCGCGGTACGGGGCGTTGTCGTTATGGGTGATCAGCGCCAGCGCATCCACACGCTCGCCGTTGATCAGCACGTCTACGCGCACCATGTTGGAAGCCTGGAATCGTTTGAAGTTGTAATCCAGCGACGCGTAGCCGCGAGAGGTAGACTTCAGACGGTCGAAGAAGTCGAGCACCACTTCCGCCATCGGAATTTCGTAGGTCAGCGCCACCTGGTTACCGTGGTAAACCATGTTGGTCTGTACGCCGCGCTTTTCGATACACAGGGTGATCACGTTGCCCAGGAACTCCTGCGGCAGCAGCATGTGACACTCTGCGATAGGCTCGCGCAGCTCCTGAATGTTATTCAGCGGCGGAAGCTTGGACGGGCTATCGACGTAGATAATCTCTTTCGACGTGGTTTCGACTTCATACACTACGGTCGGCGCCGTGGTGATCAGATCCAGATCGTATTCACGTTCCAGACGCTCCTGGATGATCTCCATATGCAGCAGGCCGAGGAAGCCACAGCGGAAGCCGAAGCCCAGCGCCGTTGAGCTTTCTGGCTCGTAGAACAGGGAGGCATCGTTGAGGCTTAGCTTGCCAAGCGCATCGCGGAAGTTCTCATAGTCATCAGAGCTGACCGGGAAAAGACCTGCGTAGACCTGCGGCTTCACTTTTTTGAAGCCCGGCAGCGCTTTTTCCGCCGGGTTACGGGCCAGCGTGAGGGTATCCCCTACCGGCGCGCCGAGAATGTCTTTAATCGCGCAGACCAGCCAGCCAACTTCGCCGCATTTCAGCTCGGTACGGTCAACCTGTTTAGGGGTGAAGATCCCGAGGCGGTCAGCGTTGTAGACCTGACCGGTGCTCATCACCTTGATTTTGTCACCTTTACGCATGGTGCCGTTTTTAATACGCACCAGCGAGACAACGCCCAGGTAGTTATCAAACCAGGAATCGATGATCAGCGCCTGCAGCGGGGCATCCGGATCGCCTTCCGGCGGCGGAATATCACGCACCAGACGTTCGAGCACGTCCGGAACGCCGACGCCGGTTTTGGCCGAGCAGCGCACCGCATCGGTCGCATCAATACCGACGATATCTTCAATCTCTTCCGCCACGCGTTCAGGATCGGCCGCTGGCAGGTCGATTTTGTTCAGAACCGGCACAACCTCGAGGTCCATTTCCATCGCGGTATAGCAGTTCGCCAGGGTTTGAGCTTCTACGCCCTGCCCGGCATCGACCACCAGCAGCGCGCCTTCACAGGCCGCCAGCGAGCGCGATACTTCATAGGAGAAGTCAACGTGGCCCGGGGTGTCGATAAAGTTCAGCTGATAGGTTTCACCATCAGTCGCTTTGTAGTCGAGCGTAACGCTCTGCGCTTTAATGGTGATCCCGCGTTCGCGTTCCAGGTCCATGGAGTCCAGTACCTGGGCTGCCATTTCACGATCAGACAGGCCACCGCAAATCTGGATAATACGGTCAGACAGCGTCGACTTACCGTGGTCAATGTGAGCAATGATCGAAAAGTTACGTATGTTCTTCATATAGTTAAATAATTATGCCTTACGAATTCCTGGAGGCCGCTGTTCTTAGCCTGACGTTTTTCAGTGCGAAAACGCAGCATTCTACACTACATCTCCGTTACCTGGAAATGCACTTAGAGCCAAGCATAGCCGGAAGAAACGGCGTTTTCTTTTTTGAGATGTAAATAATGATAAAGCCCGGTGAATTACCGGGCTTCAGTAGAAAGTGTCTCAACGCGAAGCTGGTCTGGTGCCAGCGCGACGCTAAGAATCACGGGCTGCCACGCCTCGCGGGCTGCAAGCTTAGGCGACAAGCCCCTGGCAAGCAGAAATCCGCCGACGCCACCGAGCGCGGCGCCAAACATGGCAGACAAATCGGTGCCAAACAGCATCTGGAAGATACCGCCCATGACAAACAGCCCCACCAGCGGAGAGAGATAAACCAGCATCGCGGAAGTCAGCAAACTGCCTTCTGCAATTCCCAGCTCAACCTTCTGCCCTTTCACCAGCGGCTGCTCGCTGGGTACTGAAATCGTATGCGAGGTTTGCGGCCCCAGCTTATTCAGTACGCGGCTTCCGCACCCGGCTCGTGATGCGCAGCTGTTGCATGAGGCTTTTACATCACAGCTCACCAGCGCGATTCCGTTATTCCACGAAACGACCGTAGCCCACTCTTTGATCATTGTGCGGCCCTGAATTTGATGCTGTCAGAAATGCGCTTCGCGGTTTGCGGCGGCAATTCGCCCACCACGGTGATCTCTGCGTTATCGCGCACCGTAGTGCTCACCGTCCGGCGTCCGGTACGGAGCATTTGCTCAGAGCTGTTTGCCGAGGCACGGTTGATGTTCACAGAGAAGCTAAACAAACCATCTGAATAAAGGCGCGATTCAACCGGCGTTTCGATGGTTGGAAGCTGGCGACGGCTGCTGGAAATTTCACTAAACCCCTGAGGGATCCACGAAGGCACCCAGTTGAAGTTCACAGAATCTCCTGGGGGAACGGAAAGCAGCGGCGGCAGGCTGGCCTTAGCCAGATTCTGCATGTTGGTCCCAACCTGATTATTGACGCTAAAGGAGATTACGCGGAACTGTTCCAGCGTTTCTCCGTCGCGATCGAGCAGGTCGACCCGCATGGGAAGCTTGGTTTCCGCGTCAATCCAGACGATGTAGCTGTAGCGCGTACCATCACGCGCTACCACGCGGATCACTTCACAAAGCCGATCCGCAATGCGCGTTCGCCCTACCGATATGAAATCGTAATAAGGGGCAAGCCGCTTGAAATCGGTGTAGATGAGTGACGGCAGTGAATCAACGATATAGTCGCCATTGAGCGTGAACGGCTCGAGACCGGGTTCGAAATAGCTAATTTCGCTACCACGCTGAACCACCTCACGACGCGGGCCATCCATCTGTAAAAGCTGGGCAAGCGGCTGATTATCAAGGCGGGCATGGCGATAGCGTAATGACTCAACGCCCTGCTTGTTGATGCTGATAAATGCCAACTCGTAGTTGAGTGACTGGCTGGCCACGTTCATCTGCTGCAACAACGCCCCGGATGAAACATCAGCCGAGGCGTTAGCTGAGAAGAACAGGCCACCTGCCACCAAAGACATGGCGAACCAAAGTTGCTTCATTACTGCGATTGCGTTCCTAGAGTTTGGTTTCCTGGCACCTGCACAGCGGCCTGCTGCGTTTGGGCCTGCTCAAACTGAAGCTGCTCAGAGTGCAGACGACGCTGCAGCTCATAATCCTGGAGCATCGCATTAATGCGACGGCGCTGCTCTTGAACCTGCTGTTGCTGTCCGCCGCTTGCGGAGGCATCAGCCGGAACGCCCAGACTGACCGGGCTGGCTTTGCCCATCATCGGCATGGTGTTAAACACAGGCGCTTCAGGCTGCTGGCTGGCTTCAGACTGCGTATTATAGTGCTGGACGCCAACGATAACTGCAAGCGATACGCATGCAGCCACACCCATTTGCGTGAGCTGGCTGGCCCACGGACGCACCTTCTGCCAAAACGGCATTTTCTGCCACTGGTGAGGAGCCGGTTGCGCTTCAGGGATCAGCGGAGTGGTTTTATGAACAGGCTCATTTTCGATAGCCGCCATGACGCGTGCTGAGATATCGAAATGGAGAACGTCGCCGGTATCACCGCGCATCGTATCGCGGATGAGGTGATAGCTCTGCCAGGTCTCTTGCATTTCGGGAGAATGAGACAGCTCGTTGAGCAGCTCACTATCCAGCGTTTCCCCATCCATTAAAGCGGAAAGTTTTTCTTTCTGCATGCCTAATACCTTTTCCAGTATCCCGCTATCGTCAACGCCTGATAAGCGGTTGAACTTTATTATCAATAGCTTCTCGCGCACGGAAAATACGTGAGCGAACCGTACCGACCGGGCAATCCATGATGGCGGCTATCTCTTCATAGCTAAGTCCATCCAGCTCCCGCAACGTAATTGCCATGCGTAAATCTTCCGGGAGCGACTCAATCGTACGAAAAACTATTTGTCTCAGTTCTTCTGACAACATTAAGTTCTCAGGGTTCGAAATTTCTTTCAATGCGCCGCCACTTTCGAAGTTTTCGGCGTCAATGGCGTCCACGTCGGTTGATGGTGGACGTCGGCCCTGAGCGACCAGGTAGTTTTTAGCTGTATTGACAGCAATACGATACAGCCAGGTATAAAAAGCACTATCTCCCCGGAAAGAATCCAGCGCACGATAGGCCTTAATAAAAGACTCTTGTACGACATCAGGCACATCACCCGATGGTACATAGCGGGAAACCAGACTCGCCATCTTATGCTGGTAGCGCACCACCAGTAAGTTAAAGGCTTTCTGATCTCCCTTCTGGACCCGTTCAACCAGGACCTGGTCCGTTAACTGCTCGCTCATCCGAGGTAATGTCTCCCCAAACCTAAATTCCACGCGTTATCGAAACGCCACTCTAAAACATCGTACTTTGAGCAAGCACCGAATTAGAGAGTCTGTTCTTCAATAAGTTCCGTCACGCCTTTGTTTTTGTTGATCGCGTCGCAGACCGTTCATTTTCTCTCATTATAAGTCTGTTCACGATACGTACCCACTTTCTCACAAGAAACAATACATTTCCCGCCAGAAGAGTAACGCAACACCGGGTTTATTTCACTACAAAATCTGAAGCTAACGATCTGCTTCGCAAAATAATTTCGCCTATTTATCGCTTTTCAACGCACCAGCCCTTGTTTAGCCTCCACAACGGGAAGCAAAAAAAACGTGCGATATATCCCGTTAGAGTGCTACTCTGACCAAACACTGTTTAGTAAATTAAACAAAATCATCATGACTACATCATCCGAACTGCATTGTGATGTCCTTATCATCGGCAGCGGCGCTGCTGGACTTTCGCTGGCACTCCGGCTGGCCGAGCATCAAAAGGTTATTGTGCTGAGTAAAGGGCCAATAAGCGAAGGCTCAACCTTTTACGCGCAGGGCGGCATTGCCGCCGTGTTTGATGAAACGGACAGTATCGCCTCACACGTTGAAGACACGCTGGTTGCCGGAGCCGGCATCGTGGACGCACGCGCCGCAGAGTTTGTCGCCAGCAATGCCCGACACTGCGTTCAGTGGCTTATCGATCAGGGGGTTTTGTTTGATACCCACGTTCAGCCAAACGGTGAAGAGAGCTATCACCTGACGCGTGAAGGCGGACACAGCCATCGTCGCATTCTGCACGCCGCAGACGCCACCGGGAAAGCGGTGGAGACCACGCTGGTCGGCAAGGCGCTGGGACATCCCAACATACAGGTTCTGGAGCGCAGCAATGCGGTCGACCTGATCGTCTCCGACAAGATTGGCCTGCCCGGCACGCGCCGCGTTGTTGGAGCCTGGGTATGGAATCGTAATAAAGAAGCGGTGGAAACCTGCCGCGCGAAGGCCGTGGTGCTGGCCACAGGCGGTGCGTCAAAGGTTTATCAATATACGACCAACCCGGATATTTCCTCTGGCGACGGCATTGCGATGGCCTGGCGCGCAGGCTGCCGCGTGGCTAACCTCGAGTTTAACCAGTTCCACCCCACCGCCCTGTTCCATCCTCAGGCGCGAAACTTTCTGCTCACGGAAGCCCTCCGCGGCGAAGGAGCTTATCTCAAGCGCCCGGACGGCTCTCGATTTATGCCTGATTTTGACGACAGGGGCGAGCTCGCGCCGCGCGATATCGTGGCCCGCGCCATTGACCACGAGATGAAGCGCCTGGGCGTGGATTGCATGTATCTGGATATTAGCCATAAGCCCGCCGGATTTATTCGCCAGCACTTTCCAATGATTTACGAAAAGCTGCTGAGCCTGGGCATCGATCTGACCCGCGACCCGGTGCCGATTGTGCCCGCCGCCCATTATACCTGCGGCGGCGTGATGGTTGACGAGCACGGGCGTACCGACGTAGATGGGCTGTATGCCATCGGTGAGGTGAGCTACACCGGCCTGCACGGCGCAAATCGAATGGCGTCCAACTCGCTGCTGGAGTGTCTGGTTTACGGCTGGTCAGCCGCTGAAGATATTACCAAACGCATGCCCTACGCCCGCCTGGCGGAACATTTGCCAGAATGGGATGAAAGCCGCGTGGACAATCCGGATGAGCGGGTCGTTATCCAGCATAACTGGCATGAGCTGAGGCTCTTGATGTGGGATTACGTTGGGATTGTGCGTACCACGAAACGTCTCGAGCGCGCCCTGCGTCGGATTACGATGCTGCAGCAGGAGATTGATGAGTATTACGCAAACTTCCGCGTGTCCAACAATCTGCTGGAGCTGCGCAATCTGGTGCAGGTCGCTGAGCTGATCGTTCGCTGCGCGATGATGCGTAAAGAGAGCCGCGGCCTGCACTACACCCTGGACTTTCCCGACGCGCTGGCAGAATCCGGCCCGTCGGTACTGTCCCCGCACGTTCACATAAACAGATAGAACGCCTGGGTCAGAGCAGTGTAGTCTTCGGAATATCGCTGGTCTGGCCCGCGGATCACCATCCTGTCATTAAAGCACTCCCCCTCTTTGGGTGAGAGCGCCAGCAGCACGCGGTGCGGCAAACGGCTTTCGGTATCGGCAATATCGGTGCGCAAGCGCAAGTTCCAGCCGATCTCCTGCGCGATCGCTATAAAGGTATTGCCTGTACTTTCCGGTAACACCACGCAGAAAAACCCCTCTTCCGTGATGAGCTCTGCCGCACTGGTTAATAGCGCACGGTGATCGAGCGATCCGGTATAGCGCGCCTGCTCGCGCGCCGGCGTCGCACACTCTACGCCCGGCGCATAATAAGGTGGATTGCTGACGATAAGATCGTAACGCGCCGTTTGCTCTGGTGCCCAGGCCAGCACATCGGCACATTCCACTTTTACGCGGTTCGCCCAGGGGGATTCGGACGCATTTTCGGCCGCCTGCCGCGCCGCCCCGGCATCCAGTTCCACGGCATCGATGGTGACATGTTCGTCCGTGCGTTGCGCCAGCATTAACGCCAGCAGCCCGCTGCCGGTGCCAATATCAAGAATGCGTTTTGCACCTGCGACAGGTGCCCACGCGCCCAGTAAGATACCGTCTGTACCTACTTTCATCGCACAGCGATCGTGAGCAATAAAGAACTGTTTGAATGTGAAACCATCGCGGCGCAATTGCGCTTTGAGTTGAGACATGACGGGGCAACCTTCTAAACGAAACCGGGGTAGCATAGGGGAAAGCGAAGTGGTCGAAAAGCGATATCCATACAAACAGATGAAGATTACAGCCGTAACGTCTATAATCAGCGCCCCACACAGAGGTAGAACATGACTGTAACGACTTTTTCCGAACTTGAACTCGATGAAAGCCTGCTCAATGCACTTGAGAGCAAAGGCTTCACACGCCCGACCGCCATTCAGGCCGCGGCCATTCCGCCTGCGCTGGAAGGACGCGATGTGCTCGGTTCTGCGCCAACCGGCACGGGGAAAACAGCAGCCTACTTGCTGCCTGTCTTGCAGCATCTGCTCGATTTCCCACGTAAAAAATCTGGCCCGCCGCGCATTTTGATCTTAACGCCAACGCGCGAGCTGGCAATGCAGGTTGCCGAACACGCGCGCGAACTTGCGGCAAATACTCACCTGGATATCGCCACGATCACCGGCGGCGTTGCGTACATGAACCACGCCGAAGTGTTTAGTGAAAACCAGGACATCGTCGTGGCGACGACGGGCCGACTGCTGCAGTACATCAAAGAAGAGAACTTTGACTGCCGCGCGGTTGAAACGCTGATCCTCGACGAAGCGGACCGCATGCTGGACATGGGCTTTGCACAGGATATCGAACATATCGCGGGTGAAACGCGCTGGCGCAACCAAACGATGCTGTTCTCTGCCACCCTTGAAGGGGAAGCGATTAAAGACTTCGCAGAGCGTCTGCTGGAAGATCCCGCGGAGGTGTCCGCTACGCCGTCAACCCGCGAACGTAAAAAAATTCACCAGTGGTACTACCGTGCGGATAACCTTGAGCACAAGGTTGAGCTGCTTAAGCACCTGCTGAAGCAGGAAGATGCGACCCGCACCATCGTCTTCGTACGTAAGCGCGAGCGCGTGCACGAGCTGGCGGAAATGTTGCGCAATGCCGGGATCAACAACTGCTACCTTGAAGGCGAGATGGCGCAGGTGAAGCGTACCGAAGGCATCAAGCGTTTGACCGATGGCCGCGTGAATGTTCTGGTCGCCACCGACGTTGCCGCACGCGGGATCGATATTCCTGACGTAAGTCACGTGATCAACTTCGATATGCCGCGCAGCGGGGATACCTACCTGCACCGCATTGGCCGTACCGGTCGCGCTGGCCGCAAGGGTGTTGCGATCTCTCTGGTCGAGGCGCACGACTACCTGCTGCTGCAAAAAATTGGCCGCTATGTCGATGAGCCTTTGAAGGCCCGCGTGATCAATGAGCTTCGCCCGACGACCCGCGCCCCTAGCGAAAAGATGACGGGCAAGCCGTCCAAGAAAGCGCTGGCAAAACGCGCAGAAAGAAAAGAGAAAGAAAAAGAGAAGCCGCGCGTGAAGCTGCGCCACCGCGACACCAAGAACAAGGGCAAGCGCCGTAAGCCAAGCGCTGCTGCTGCGCCAGAATCTAAAAGCGAAGAGTAAAAAAAAGCCGGGATTATCCCGGCTTTTTTATTCCACCCCCGTGGCTAAAAACCTTACAGGCTTTCAGTAAAGGTACGAGCGATGACGTCACGCTGCTGTTCTGGGGTCAAAGAGTTGAAGCGTACCGCATAGCCGGACACGCGAATGGTCAGCTGTGGGTATTTTTCCGGGTGCTCAACGGCATCCATCAGCGTTTCGCGACGCAGAACGTTAACGTTCAGGTGCTGACCGCCTTCAACGCGAACTTCCGGCTTCACTTCCATTGGAATTTCACGATATTCGATTTCGCCCAGCTTGCTGACCGGTACGATTTCATCTTCCGCAAAACCCGCTTTTGCTACAACGCAGCGCGCTTCGCCTTTCTCGCTGTCCAGCAGCCAGAAAGAGTTCATCAGGTCGTCGTTTGCCGCTTTAGTGATCTGGATACCCGTAATCATGTGTTGCCTCCCTTAGGCTACATTATCTGGATTCGGCCGCTCGCGGCCAATTGGTAAAACCATTGTTGCTTGTGTGTATATATATCACCCAGGCTCGGGTGATTTGTTGATTTAAATCAACAAAAACACCAACCACATAAAGAGTGCGGTCTGAATTTATTGTTTTAAATCAATTTAAACTCCTTACCAATTCAAATCATTACACACTTTTTAAAATAAAATTTAAGGACTTAGAGACGAATCTTGTCGTCACGTTTTGCTCATCACGCGTTAACGGGTAAGCTAGGCGCAGTTTTGAAATTCGCAGGAGAGCGAGATGAGCACACCGTTGACATGGCATGACGTGCTGGCAGATGAAAAGCAGCAGCCCTACTTCATTAACACGCTGAGCACCGTTGCGGCAGAACGTCAGGCCGGCCAGACGATCTATCCCCCGCAGAAGGATGTTTTCAACGCGTTTCGCTATACCGAACTGAGCGATGTTAAGGTCGTTATCCTCGGCCAGGATCCTTATCACGGGCCGGGGCAGGCGCACGGCCTTGCCTTTTCCGTACGTCCAGGGATCGCCATTCCGCCCTCTTTGTTAAATATGTATAAAGAGCTTGAAGGCACGATACCAGGCTTTGTTCGTCCCAAACACGGCTATCTTGAAAGCTGGGCGCATCAGGGGGTGCTGTTGTTAAACACCGTGCTGACCGTGCGTGCAGGTCAGGCGCATTCCCACGCTAGCCTGGGATGGGAAACCTTTACTGACAAGGTAATTAGCCTTATCAACGAGCATCGCGAAGGGGTTGTGTTTTTACTGTGGGGATCACATGCGCAGAAAAAAGGGGCGATTATCGACCGCCAGCGCCATCACGTACTGAAAGCGCCGCACCCATCACCGCTCTCCGCGCATCGCGGCTTCTTCGGCAGTAACCATTTTGTTCTGGCAAATGAGTGGCTGGAAAAGCGTGGCGAAAAGCCGATTGACTGGATGCCCGTGATACCGGCAGAGAGTGAATAAATTGAGTATGTATGCCCGGCTTGCCGGGCATACACAAAGCATAAAGGCTTATGCTTTGTTCTGACGCCACCATTCAGCCAGCAGGACGCCGGTTGCAACGGAAACGTTGAGGCTTTCTACATTGCCCGTCCCGTCAATAGAGACGCTCAGATCGGCGCTGGACAGCGCGGCATCTGACAGACCATCACGTTCCTGACCCAGCACCAGCACCATCTTGCGCGGCAGCGTTGCTTTGAACAGCGGCGTGCCGGCGTGGCTTGACGTGGTCACAATGGAATAGCCCGCTTTGCGGAACTGCTCGATCGCGTCCAGAACGCTATCACCAGTGATCGGCTGAACGTGCTCGGCACCGCCTTCTGCGGTACGGATAGCCGCACCAGACTCAAGCAGAGCCGCATCCTGCAGCAGAACGCCCTTCACGCCGAAGTGCGCGCAGCTGCGCATCATTGCACCCAGGTTATGCGGGTTGCCCACATCCTCCAGCGCCAGCACGCAATCATCGGCTTCCGCCTGGCTGACCCACTGCTGAACGGTGGTGCCGTTACGCTTTTTGATCAGGAAGCAAACGCCGCCGTGGTGCTCGGTGCCGGACGCTTTGGTCAGCTCGGCATCGTCAACCACGTGGTACGCTTTGCGGTTTGCCGCCATCCAGCGAAGCGCTTCTTTAAAGCGTGGCGTAACGCTCTGGATAAACCAGGCGCGAACGATACACTCTGGACGGCTCTGGAACAGGGCCTGGCAGGCATTTTCACCGTACACGCGGGTCTCTTCTGCACGCTGGCGGCGCAGAACTTCCGGATCGATAAAGCTTTTACCACTAATGCCGCCGTGATCGGCTTTTTCCGGCGCGTCATCGCCAGGGGCGCGGGAAACGGTGCGCCACGGAGATGACGCCTCGCGCGAGAAGTCGTCGCGTTTGCGATCGTCACGCTTACGGTCATCACGTTTGCGGTCATCACCACGGGTATTTCTGTCATCGCGGGCGGGGCGACGGCCACCGTCTGCACGAGAGGACGCCGGACGCCCGCCACCTTTTCCGGTACGCGGATTTTGGGTGCGTTTATCAGAGTCATCATCACTGCGGACATACATCACTTTGACCTTGCCGCTTTTGTTTTTCATTTCGTCGTTCATGCTTTTCTCCACCAGCGCTGCGCGAAGCGCGCAGATTACCCGATGTGCCAGCGCATAGCCATAATTTCGTACAAAAGCCTGTGACTATTGTTCTCATTGAATAAAACGCATTGTCGTTTTAAACAGCCTCATTGATAATATGTAACATATCAGAAACATTATCGGCATTCTGCCGCTGTCCCACGGCTTTATCAGAGGTTAGTTATGAATACCGTATGTGCCAACTGTCAGGCTCTTAATCGCATTCCGGAAGATCGGATTGACGATGGTGCGAAATGCGGGCGTTGTGGCCATGAGCTGTTTGATGGTGACGTCATTAACGCTACCGGTGCTACGCTGGACAAACTCCTCAAGGACGATCTCCCGGTGGTTGTTGATTTCTGGGCGCCGTGGTGTGGCCCCTGCCGCAGCTTCGCGCCTATTTTTGAGGATGTGGCCGAAGAGCGCAGCGGCAAAATGCGCTTTGTGAAAGTGAACACCGAAGCGGAGCGCGAGCTCAGCGCCCGCTATCGCATTCGCAGCATCCCGACCATCATGATTTTCAAAAATGGTGAGGTTATCGACATGCTCAACGGCGCGGTGCCTAAGGCCCCGTTCGAGAGCTGGCTTAACGAGTCCGTGTAACAATCACGGGGCACATCTTGTGCCCCGTTCTCACCTCTGCGAAAATAGGCTTTTTCCCGCATTCCGCCCATGACTGATAATGCCGTTCTTCAACTCCGCGCCGAACGCCTTGCCCGCGCGACTCGTCCTTTTCTCGCCCGCGGTAACCGCATCCGCCGGTGTCAGCGCTGCCTGCTGCCGCATAAGGTTTGCCTGTGTGAAACGCTTGCGCCGAGCAGTGCAGAGAGCCGTTTTTGCCTGGTGATGTTCGATACCGAGCCAATGAAGCCGAGCAATACGGGACGCTTAATTGCCGATATCCTCCCCGATACCGCCGCGTTTCAGTGGTCACGAACCGAGCCTCCACAGGGGCTGCTCGACCTGGTCAGAACCGAGGCCTACCAGCCAATGGTCGTTTTCCCGGCCTCCTACGCGGGAGAGCATCGTCAGGTATTCTCCGCCCCCCCTTCCGGTAAGCCGCCGCTGTTTATTATGCTTGACGGCACCTGGACGGAAGCGCGCAAGATGTTTCGTAAAAGTCCGTACCTTGACGCACTGCCGGTCATTTCCGTCGATTTGTCTCGCGTCTCGGCCTACCGCCTGCGCGAAGCGCATGCCGACGGACAATATTGCACCGCAGAAGTGGCGATCGCGCTTCTCGACCTGGCAGGTGACACGCAGGCCGCCGCCGCGCTGGGCAACCATTTTACCTGCTTCCGCGAACGCTATCTGGCGGGAAAAACCGTTCATAAGGGCAACGTCACAGCAAGCGAGGCAGAAAGCGTTTAAAATCATCAGGTCGCTTGCATTAACAGGAGATCTGCATGAGCCAGCGAGGGTTAGAAGCGCTACTACGTCCGAAATCCATAGCCGTTATTGCCGCATCAATGAAGCCGGATCGCGCCGGTTATCTGATGATGCGTAACCTTTTGGCCGGTGGATTCAATGGCCCCGTGATGCCCGTCACGCCCGCTTACAAGGCGGTTCAGGGCGTGCTTGCCTGGCCGGACGTACAAAGCCTGCCCTTCGAGCCCGATTTAGCCATCCTCTGTACGCACGCAAAGCGGAATCTGGAACTGCTGGAATCACTCGGGCAGAAAGGCTGTAAAACCTGCATCATTCTTTCGTCGCCCCCTGAACAGCAGGCCGAGCTGCTGGCGTGTGCCAGGCTGTACCAGATGCGAATTTTAGGCCCTAACAGTCTGGGCCTGCTGGCGCCGTGGCAGGGGTTAAACGCCAGCTTTTCCCCCGTACCGATTCGCAAAGGCAAGCTGGCTTTTATCTCCCAGTCCGCTGCCGTATCGAACACTATTCTCGACTGGGCCCAGCAGCGGGAAATGGGCTTCTCTTACTTCATCGCCCTCGGCGATAGCCTGGACATTGACGTCGACGAGCTGCTCGATTTTCTGGCCCGAGACGGCAAAACCAGCGCCATTCTTCTCTATTTAGAACACCTTGGCGATGCGCGCCGCTTCGTTTCCGCCTCGCGCAGCGCCTCCCGAAATAAACCGATCCTGGTCATCAAAAGCGGGCGCAGCCCGGCGGCGCAGCGCCTTCTCCATTCTCACTCCGGCATGGACCCGGCCTGGGACGCGGCGATACAGCGCGCTGGCCTGCTGCGCGTTCAGGATACGCATGAGCTTTTTTCAGCCGTAGAGACGCTAAGCCATATGCGCCCGCTGCGCGGAGAGAAGCTGATGATCGTCAGCAACGGCGCTGCGCCTGCCGCGCTTGCGCTGGACGAGCTGTGGCTACGCAACGGGAAACTCGCCGCGCTGGGTGAAGAAACGCTCCAGCATCTGCAAGAGGCGCTGCCTGCAAGCGTTTCCCCCGGCAATCCGCTGGACCTGCGCGATGATGCCAGCAGCGAGCGCTACGTTAAGGCGATATCCATCTTGCTCGACAGCCAGGATTTTGACGCGCTGCTTATTATCCACTCACCCAGCGCCGTTGCGCCCGGTAGCGAAAGCGCGCGGGCGCTCATTGAGGCGGTAAAAAACCATCCGCGCGGGAAATACGTCACGCTCTTAACGAACTGGTGCGGCGAGTTTTCTTCGCAGGAGGCCCGACGCCTATTCAGCGAGGCGGGGTTACCGACTTATCGCACACCGGAAGGTACCATCACCGCCTTTATGCATATGGTGGAATACCGCCGCAATCAGAAACAGCTGCGCGAAACGCCCGCCCTGCCCGGAAATCTCACGGCCAACACGCTCGACGCCCACCGCCTTTTACAGCAGGCGCTTGATGAGGGGGCAACCTCGCTGGACACCCATGAGGTTCAGTCCATTCTGGGCAGCTACGGCATGCAGACGCTGCCAACCTGGATTGCCAGCGACAGCGCGGAGGCTGTTCATATTGCTGAACAAATCGGCTATCCGGTCGCCCTTAAGCTTCGCTCGCCGGATATTCCACATAAATCAGATGTCCAGGGCGTCATGCTTTACTTGCGTACCGCGGCGGAAGTTCAGCAGGCGGCCAATGCTATTATCGATCGCGTGAAGATGGCATGGCCGCAGGCAAGGGTTCACGGGCTGCTGGTGCAAAGCATGGCTAATCGTGCGGGCGCTCAGGAGCTGCGGGTGGTGGTGGAGCATGACCCGGTGTTTGGCCCGCTAATCATGCTGGGCGAAGGCGGCATAGAGTGGCGACCTGAGGAGCAGGCCGTCGTGGCGCTTCCGCCGCTTAACATGAACCTGGCGCGATACCTGATCATTCAGGCAATAAAAAGTAAAAAGATCCGCGGCCGCAGCGCGCTACGCCCGCTAGATATCGCAGGCCTGAGCCAGTTTCTGGTACAGGTGTCTAACCTGGTCGTCGATTGCGCGGAGATCCAGCGGCTGGATATTCACCCCCTTCTCGCCTCCGGCAGTGAATTTACCGCGCTGGACGTGACGCTTGATATTGCCCCATTCGAAGGCGACCGCGAAAGCCGGCTGGCGATTCGCCCCTACCCGCTGCAGCTTGAAGAGTGGGTAGAGATGAAGAACGGAGAACGCGCGCTGTTTCGCCCCATCCTTCCGGAGGATGAACCGCAGCTGAGAACGTTTATTTCAAAAGTCACCAAAGAAGATCTTTATTATCGCTACTTTAGCGAAATCAACGAGTTTACCCATGATGATTTAGCCAACATGACCCAGATCGACTACGATCGAGAAATGGCGTTTGTGGCCGTTCGTCGTTCCAATCGGGGAGATGAGATCCTCGGCGTGACCCGGGCGATTTCTGACCCGGATAACGTTGATGCCGAATTTGCGGTGCTGGTGCGTTCCGATCTTAAAGGATTGGGGCTGGGCAGACGGCTACTCGAAAAACTCATCAGTTATACGCGCGATCACGGATTGCGACGCCTGAACGGCATTACGATGCCAAACAACCGCGGTATGGTAACCCTTGCGCGAAAACTCGGATTTGACGTTGATATTCAGCTGGATGAAGGCATTGTTTCCCTGACTCTGCGGCTGAACGCTTTCGATAAACGCGAGTAAGCTACTGGAAATGTTAACCACTTTGGTCGGCACTGGTGGTATCATTGTCCGCTTATGTTGTTTGCATGGTACAGACAACCCTTCAATGAACAGAGAAGAAACGCACTGTGATGTTGTCAAAATTTAAGCGCAATAAACATCAACAACACCTTGCTCAACTACCGAAGATTTCTCAGTCAGTTGATGATGTAGAGTTCTTTTACGCTCCCGCTCATTTTCGGGAGACGCTTCTGGAAAAGATTGCCAGCGCGACGCGACGCATCTGCATTGTGGCGCTGTATCTTGAACAGGATGAAGGTGGGCGTGCGATCCTGAACGCGCTCTATGAAGCTAAACGCCATCGTCCTGAACTGGATGTACGCGTGCTGGTTGACTGGCATCGCGGCCAGCGCGGACGCATCGGCGCTGCCGCGTCGAACACCAATGCAGACTGGTATTGCCGCACGGCACAGGAAAACCCGGGCGTTGATGTTCCGGTATACGGTGTACCTGTTAATACGCGAGAAGCGCTTGGCGTTCTCCATTTCAAAGGCTTCATTATTGATGACAGCGTGCTTTATAGCGGCGCAAGCCTGAATGACGTTTACCTGCATCAGCTCGATAAATACCGCTACGACCGTTACCACCTGATTCGCAATCCGCAGATGGCCGATATCATGTTTAACTGGGTTGATAAAAACCTGGTGCACGGTCGTGGTGTGAATCGACTTGACGATCCTCAGCGTCCTAAAAGCCCGGAAATTAAAAACGATATTCGTTCTTTCCGCCAGGAGCTGCGTGACGCGGTTTACCACTTCCAGGGCGATGCCAATAACGAAGAGTTATCCGTTACTCCGCTGGTCGGTTTAGGTAAATCGAGCCTGCTGAATAAAACGATTTTCCACCTGATGCCGTGCGCAGAGCATAAGCTCACCATCTGCACGCCATATTTCAACCTTCCAGCCATTCTGGTTCGCAACATTATTCAGCTGCTGCGCGACGGTAAGAAAGTCGAAATTATCGTTGGCGACAAAACGGCGAATGATTTCTTTATTCCAGAAGATCAGCCGTTTAAGATCATCGGCGCGCTGCCGTATCTTTATGAAATTAACCTGCGCCGTTTCCTGAGTCGTTTGCAGTACTACGTCAACACGGATCAGTTGGTTGTGCGGCTCTGGAAAGATGAAGACAACAGCTACCATCTGAAAGGGATGTGGGTAGATGACGAGTGGATGCTGCTGACGGGCAACAACCTGAACCCGCGCGCCTGGCGCCTGGATCTGGAAAATGCCATTCTGATCCACGATCCGAAGCACGAGCTTGCGGCTAAGCGTGAACGCGAACTTGAGCTTATTCGCACGCATACTACCGTGGTTCGTCACTACCGAGATCTGCAAAGCATTGCCGATTACCCGGTAAAAGTCCGCAAGCTTATTCGTCGTTTACGCCGTATCCGTATCGACCGGCTTATCAGCCGTATTCTGTAATTCTCTGGCCCTGCATCGACAGGGCTTTTTTATGGAGCCTGCTGATGCGTATCCCTCTCCTTCTTACGACTCTTTTACTCACCGGATGCAGCCATATGGCGAACGATAGCTGGTCCGGTCAGGATAAAGCGCAACACTTTCTCGCATCAGCAATGCTGTCCGCAGCCGGTAATGAGGTTGCTCAGCATCAGGGCTATAGTCAGGACCGCAGCGCGGCGATTGGTTTTATGTTTTCGGTGAGCCTTGGTGCATCGAAAGAATTGTGGGATAGCCGCCCTTCCGGGAGCGGCTGGAGCTGGAAAGATTTCGCCTGGGACGTAGCCGGAGCGACAACCGGCTACGCCGTTTGGCAGATGGCGCAACGCTAAAGACGAATCCCTTTTCCTTTGCGATGCAGCATCAGCGACACGATAAATGCCAATGCCCCCATCACGGTGACGTACCAGAAGAAGGTGGTTTCGCTCCCCCATGATTTGAGCGTCAGCGCAACATATTCAGCAGAACCACCGAATAGCGCGTTTGCCACCGCATAAGAAAGCCCAACGCCCAGCGCGCGTACCTGCGCAGGAAACATTTCGGCCTTCAATATTCCGCTGATTGAGGTATAGAAACTCACAATAACCATTGCGAGCATCACCAGCGCAAACGCTGCATAGGGGGAGGACACATGCTGAAGCGCGGACAGAATCGGTACCGTACAGAGCGCAGATAGACCGCCAAAAATCAGCATTGAGGTGCGTCGGCCAATCTTATCTGAAAGTGCGCCAATGACCGGTTGTATCAGCATGAAAACAAACAGTGCAACGGTCATAACAATGCTGGCGACATTCGCATGCATTCCGGTGGTATTGACCAGATACTTTTGCATATAGGTGGTGAAGGTATAAAAGCTGAGCGATCCCCCCGCAGTGAATCCCAGGACCATCAAAAACGCTTTGCGGTTGCGCCATAGACCTTTGAATGTCCCGGCCTCCTTCAGCGCCATAACGTCTTTTTTCGACGTTTCATCCAGCTGGCGACGCAGCCATAGCGCCACAATGGCGAGCACGGCCCCCATCGCAAACGGAATGCGCCAACCCCAGCTATGAAGCTGCTCGTCTGTCAGGATCTGCTGTAGGATCACCACCACGAGGATTGCCAATAGTTGACCCCCAATGAGCGTGACGTACTGGAAAGAGGCGTAAAATCCTTTACGGCCCTCAACGGCAATTTCACTCATATAGGTCGCACTTGTTCCGTATTCTCCGCCGACGGACAGCCCCTGGAATAAACGGGCGAGCAGTAGCAGGGCCGGTGCCCAGGTTCCAATAGTGGCATAGCCGGGTAGGCAAGCAATAACCAGCGAACCAAAGCACATCATGCATACCGAGATCAGCATGGATGTTTTACGTCCGCGTCGATCGGCAATACGGCCAAACAGCCAGCCACCAATCGGACGCATTAAAAATCCAGCGGCAAAAACGCCGGCAGTCTGAAGTAGCTGAGTCGTCGAGTTTCCAGAGGGAAAAAAGATGTGTGCGAAGTAGAGTGAACAAAACGAGTAGACATAAAAGTCGAACCATTCGACCAGATTTCCTGAAGAGGCACTGACGATTGCCCATACCCTTCTCCGGGTGTCGCTGTGATCCAGCGCCCCGTTCGATGTAATACTGTCTGTCATTGTGACTATGCTCCTGCCATAAACAGCCGCGTGTAGACTCCACAGGGCTCAATTGCTTCGTAAATTAAATGTTATAATTTTGTTATATTATACATTGAGACCACGATCACACATTTCATTAGCAGGATAAGTGATTAAGAGAAAGGCTAAGTGGGATTCTTAGCGCAAAGCAAAAAACCCCGCACCTTACGGTACGGGGTTCTTCTTAATTGATGCCTGGCAGTTCCCTACTCTCACATGGGGAGACCC
>NZ_QBJD02000039.1 GCF_003057745.1 Enterobacter sp. RIT418 | reverse complement strand
AGACCGTCGTCCATCGCGATTGGGTGGATCAGCGTCACAACCATCTTGATGTTGTCGCCTGGCATTACCATCTCTACGCCTTCTGGCAGTTCGATGGTACCGGTCACGTCAGTTGTACGGAAGTAGAACTGTGGACGGTAGCCTTTGAAGAACGGAGTATGACGGCCGCCTTCGTCTTTGGACAGGATGTACACTTCAGATTCGAACTTGGTGTGTGGCTTGATTGAGCCTGGCTTCGCCAGTACCTGACCACGTTCGATTTCTTCACGTTTGATACCACGCAGCAGAACACCAACGTTCTCACCAGCACGGCCTTCGTCCAGCAGTTTGCGGAACATTTCAACGCCAGTACAGGTAGACTTCGCAGTCTCTTTGATACCAACGATTTCAACTTCTTCGCCAACTTTGATGATACCGCGCTCTACACGACCAGTAACAACGGTACCACGACCGGAGATGGAGAATACGTCTTCGATTGGCAGCAGGAACGGCTTGTCAATCGCACGCTCTGGTTCTGGGATGTAAGAATCCAGGAAGCCAGCCAGTTCGATGATTTTCGCTTCCCACTCTGCTTCGCCTTCCAGCGCTTTCAGCGCGGAACCACGAACGATTGGGGTGTCGTCGCCTGGGAAATCGTACTGAGACAGCAGTTCACGAACTTCCATCTCTACCAGTTCCAGCAGCTCTTCGTCATCAACCATGTCGCACTTGTTCAGGAACACGATGATGAAAGGAACGCCTACCTGACGACCCAGCAGGATGTGCTCACGGGTCTGAGGCATTGGGCCGTCAGTCGCAGCAACAACCAGGATCGCGCCGTCCATCTGCGCAGCACCGGTGATCATGTTTTTAACATAGTCGGCGTGGCCCGGGCAGTCTACGTGTGCGTAGTGGCGAGTCGGGGTGTCATATTCAACGTG
>NZ_QBJD02000038.1 GCF_003057745.1 Enterobacter sp. RIT418 | reverse complement strand
CGTAGATATTTTAAGTTAGAGGCTAAGATGGAGATTTCAAAAACACTGTTAACTGAATTAATGCCGTGGATTAAAGAAAATAAAACTGCTTTAGGCTATGCTTTCACTGGGGGCACAATGGCAGTTCTTCGTTGTATTTATCGTGGTGAATCGTTTAAAAATACTTGTGCTGAAGGTGGAATGTGCGCTCTGGTTGCATTTGGAATTAGTGAAATTTTAACAGCTTTGGATTTACAACCTGAGCTGGCATTCCCAGCGTCTGTTTTCTTAGGGTACGTAGGAATCTCCAGCATAATGAAATTTTCTCGCCTAAAGTCCGATATGATTAATCAGGATAAAAAGTAATGCCACTATTTTGGGGTTGAGAATCGACTCGATAATTGAAACTAAAACCATTGAGTATTTATATCTTCACTTTTACTAAGTTAATAAAAGGTATATTTATGACAAAAGATATGTTTATGCATGCTACTGGATTGACCCCGGAACTAACAGAACGTTGGTATCATCCTGTAATGGTGAGTATGGAGAGTTGTGGAATTGATACCCCTATCCGGCAAGCTTATTTTTTAGCTCAGATCGGTGTCGAATCAGGAGGATTTAAGTTTCTTGAGGAGTCTTTTAATTATTCGGTTGAAGGCTTGTTGATATTTGGTTCACGAATAACTGATAAGCAACGTGCAGAATATGGACGCAAACCTGGAGAGGCTGTGCTTTCAAAAGAACGACAGGCTACGATTGCAGATCTTGTATATGGTGGGCGCTATGGCAACAATTCTCCGAATGATGGCTGGAAATATCGGGGGCGTGGATTAAAACAAATTACATTTCGTTGGAATTATATTGCTTGTGGTGAGGCACTTGGAATTGATTTAGAGAATAATCCCGATTTATTGCTTGAGGATATCAATGCTGCCTGCTCTGCCGGTTGGTTCTGGAAATCAAATAATTGCAATTCATTCGCAGATAAAAGGGATCTGAAAGGTCTGACACGGCGTATCAACGGTGGCTTCAATGGGTTGCAAGAACGAATTGAAAAGACCCAAAAAGCGTTGTTGGCATTGTGTTAATTTATAATGC
>NZ_QBJD02000037.1 GCF_003057745.1 Enterobacter sp. RIT418 | reverse complement strand
ACTCAAAGTGACATGGATTCTTAATGTCTTCGGACAATAAATGAATACCAAGTCTCTGAGTGAACACGTAATTCATTACGAAGTTTAATTCACGAGCATCAAACTTAAATTGAAGAGTTTGATCATGGCTCAGATTGAACGCTGGCGGCAGGCCTAACACATGCAAGTCGAGCGGTAGCACAGAGAGCTTGCTCTCGGGTGACGAGCGGCGGACGGGTGAGTAATGTCTGGGAAACTGCCCGATGGAGGGGGATAACTACTGGAAACGGTAGCTAATACCGCATAACGTCGCAAGACCAAAGAGGGGGACCTTCGGGCCTCTTGCCATCGGATGTGCCCAGATGGGATTAGCTAGTAGGTGGGGTAACGGCTCACCTAGGCGACGATCCCTAGCTGGTCTGAGAGGATGACCAGCCACACTGGAACTGAGACACGGTCCAGACTCCTACGGGAGGCAGCAGTGGGGAATATTGCACAATGGGCGCAAGCCTGATGCAGCCATGCCGCGTGTATGAAGAAGGCCTTCGGGTTGTAAAGTACTTTCAGCGGGGAGGAAGGCGATAAGGTTAATAACCTTGTCGATTGACGTTACCCGCAGAAGAAGCACCGGCTAACTCCGTGCCAGCAGCCGCGGTAATACGGAGGGTGCAAGCGTTAATCGGAATTACTGGGCGTAAAGCGCACGCAGGCGGTCTGTCAAGTCGGATGTGAAATCCCCGGGCTCAACCTGGGAACTGCATTCGAAACTGGCAGGCTTGAGTCTCGTAGAGGGGGGTAGAATTCCAGGTGTAGCGGTGAAATGCGTAGAGATCTGGAGGAATACCGGTGGCGAAGGCGGCCCCCTGGACGAAGACTGACGCTCAGGTGCGAAAGCGTGGGGAGCAAACAGGATTAGATACCCTGGTAGTCCACGCCGTAAACGATGTCTATTTGGAGGTTGTGCCCTTGAGGCGTGGCTTCCGGAGCTAACGCGTTAAATAGACCGCCTGGGGAGTACGGCCGCAAGGTTAAAACTCAAATGAATTGACGGGGGCCCGCACAAGCGGTGGAGCATGTGGTTTAATTCGATGCAACGCGAAGAACCTTACCTACTCTTGACATCCAGAGAACTTTCCAGAGATGGATTGGTGCCTTCGGGAACTCTGAGACAGGTGCTGCATGGCTGTCGTCAGCTCGTGTTGTGAAATGTTGGGTTAAGTCCCGCAACGAGCGCAACCCTTATCCTTTGTTGCCAGCGGTTAGGCCGGGAACTCAAAGGAGACTGCCAGTGATAAACTGGAGGAAGGTGGGGATGACGTCAAGTCATCATGGCCCTTACGAGTAGGGCTACACACGTGCTACAATGGCGTATACAAAGAGAAGCGACCTCGCGAGAGCAAGCGGACCTCATAAAGTACGTCGTAGTCCGGATTGGAGTCTGCAACTCGACTCCATGAAGTCGGAATCGCTAGTAATCGTGGATCAGAATGCTACGGTGAATACGTTCCCGGGCCTTGTACACACCGCCCGTCACACCATGGGAGTGGGTTGCAAAAGAAGTAGGTAGCTTAACCTTCGGGAGGGCGCTTACCACTTTGTGATTCATGACTGGGGTGAAGTCGTAACAAGGT
>NZ_QBJD02000036.1 GCF_003057745.1 Enterobacter sp. RIT418 | reverse complement strand
TCCGCGTCGCGCGCAGCAGCGTCTCCAGCGGATAAACCGCCGCAATCACCACCTCATCCTGAATCTGCGCCGCGTTATCCAGTTCCTTCTGGATCGAGGCAATCTCCTTATCGTCCAGCGTCCCCTGGCGCGCCACAAGGTCCGTTAGCCGCAGGCCAATTGACGCCAGCTTGTCCACTTCCTCAATCACCGGCTTAACGGCCTTCAGCTGATAGCTGTTTTCACTCAGGGCCAGCGCGTCGCTGGTGTTGTTCTGCCAGCGGTTAAAAACGTGGCGCAGCGCGTCGGCGCTTTCGCTGTCTTCCGCATCGCTGACCAGGCGGTCGGCCCATTTTTGCATCTGCCGCACGGTGTTGCTCTCGGCGCTCAGCGCATCGGCGAAGCGGTTTAGCGGCTCGAACTGATGATAATTTCCGGCCTGGAACTTCAGGTGCTGGCGGGTGTAATACTGCGCGGGTTCGACCGCCTGGGCGAGGATTTGCAGCGGGAGCGTATCGCCGCTGTTCGCGAGGCGCGTGAAGTACGCCTGCTGCTGGCTATGCTGCTGAAGGCCCACCGACACCGTGGTCCAGGCGTCCATCGCCTGCAGGCGGGTGTACATGTTGTCGACGTCGTTGACGTCCTTCGCGGACCACAGGCGCTCCGCCACCGCAAAGGCGCGCGGCCACAGCTTAATATCCAGCACCGGCGCGACCACGTTTTCCGCCCACAGCGCCGCTTCGCCTCCCAGCAGGTTGGCCTCGTTCGCCGGATCGGGCACGACCGGCGCAACGCCTTTCGGCACGTCCTGCAGCCGCGCGCCGGTGACCGGATAGCGGGCGTTGCCCACCAGGAAATAGCCGCTCAGCCTGTCGTCGGTCACGGTCACGACCGGACGCGTTACGCCCATCCAGGTGTCGACCGTGAAGGTCACCTGATTATCGTCGCGCCACTGTATGTTCTCCACCGCGCGGCGGGACTTGCCGTTAAAGTCGATAAACCCGCGCCAGCCGGAATCCCCTTTTACCAGCGTGAAGCTGCCGTCGACCGGCTTGCCCTTCAGGCGCGGCATGGAGAAGGACCAGCTTTGCGCGCTGTCGGTATCGGCGATCGTATCGATGCCGTTCAGCCCCGCAGGCACGATCTCGTTGCGATAGTGATAGGCCGTGGACTGCGGCTGGTCGAGGTAAAAGCCGGTGGAGAGGATGCCCTTGTAGCCGTGCTGCGCCACCTGCCCCAGCGCGTCCTGCCCCTGCCAGGACTGGATCACAATGCTTTTTGGCAGATCGGGATGGTAGATCTCATCCCAGCCGACCATCTGCCGGTGGTGCTTTTCGAGGATCGTCTCAAGCCTGCGGTTGAAATACGCCTGCAGCGCGTGGCTGTCCGCCAGCTTATTGTCGCGCATAAACTGCTGAATCGCCTTGTTCTCTTTCCACTGGGTGTCGTCAACTTCATCCCCGCCGATGTGCAGATACGGATCGGGGAAGATCGCCGCCAGTTCGCTGACCATTGCCTCCGCAAAGGCGTAGGTCGCCGCTTTTGTTGGATCGAGCACCGGCTTCAGCACGCCCCAGTGGCGTTCCATTTCATACGGCCCCGGCGCGCTCATCAGCTCCGGGTAGGCAACGGCAACGGCGGACGCGTGGCCCGGCATGTCGATTTCCGGCACCACGCGGATCCCGCGCGCGGTGGCGTAGCGCACGATCTCCCGCATCTGCTCCGGCGTGTAAAACAGCCCGTCGCTGGCAAGCTGGGTCAGCTTCGGATAGCGCGTCGAGCTGAAGCGCCAGCCCTGATCGTCCGTCAGGTGCCAGTGCAGCACGTTGAGCTTGGCCGCCGCCATGCCGTCGATCTGGCGCTTGATATCCGCCAGCGGGATGAAGTGGCGCGCCGAGTCCAGCAGCAGGCCGCGCCACGGGAAGCGCGGAGAATCTTCAATGGCGACCCACGGCAGCGAGGTGTTTTCCGCGCCGTTCTGGACCAGCTGGAGCAGCGTTTCCATGGCGCGCAGCGCGCCAAAGCGGGTATTGGCAGAGATATTCACGCCGTTCGCGTCGACGGTGAGCCTATAGCTTTCATCGCTGTCCGGCAGCGGCTGGGGCTTTACCTTTTTCGCAATCGCGATGCGGACGGTCGGCTTTTCCGGCTCATCGGCCTGAGGCTTGAGCGTCCAGCCGGTTTGCAGCGCCAGGCGCTGGCGCAGGCGGCTGACCGCATCGCCGAGGTCGTCTCCGCTGACGCTGACGGAAATATCGTTGCTGAGCACCAGCGCGCCCTGGGTCGTGGGGCGTTCGACCTTGGCAGGCCAGGGCATCAGGGGAAGATCGCCTGCCGGGGCGGCAAATGCGGAAGCGCCGAGCATCAGCCCGGCGGTTAAGAGACTGTACCGTAACATGAATGTTCCTTATCTGACGGGCCAAAGAAAGGCAAAACATTCTGTTAACATGCGTACAAATTGTCGTCAAGCAAATGTCATGACGGGGATCACAGGCTGTTGAATTTAAGAGGAAACGTATCCCCTCACCCCGGCCCTCTCCCCAAAGGGGCGAGGGAGAAAGGCGGCACCGAGCGGTCCCCTCTCCCTTTCAGGGAGAGGGTTAGGGTGAGG
>NZ_QBJD02000035.1 GCF_003057745.1 Enterobacter sp. RIT418 | reverse complement strand
TGCGCTTACACACCCGACCTATCAACGTCGTCGTCTTCAACGTTCCTTCAGGACCCTTAAAGGGTCAGGGAGAACTCATCTCGGGGCAAGTTTCGTGCTTAGATGCTTTCAGCACTTATCTCTTCCGCATTTAGCTACCGGGCAGTGCCATTGGCATGACAACCCGAACACCAGTGATGCGTCCACTCCGGTCCTCTCGTACTAGGAGCAGCCCCCCTCAATTCTCCAGCGCCCACGGCAGATAGGGACCGAACTGTCTCACGACGTTCTAAACCCAGCTCGCGTACCACTTTAAATGGCGAACAGCCATACCCTTGGGACCTACTTCAGCCCCAGGATGTGATGAGCCGACATCGAGGTGCCAAACACCGCCGTCGATATGAACTCTTGGGCGGTATCAGCCTGTTATCCCCGGAGTACCTTTTATCCGTTGAGCGATGGCCCTTCCATTCAGAACCACCGGATCACTATGACCTGCTTTCGCACCTGCTCGAGCCGTCACTCTCGCAGTCAAGCTAGCTTATGCCATTGCACTAACCTCCTGATGTCCGACCAGGATTAGCTAACCTTCGTGCTCCTCCGTTACTCTTTGGGAGGAGACCGCCCCAGTCAAACTACCCACCAGACACTGTCCGCAACCCGGATCACGGGTCTACGTTAGAACACCAGCCATTAAAGGGTGGTATTTCAAGGGCGGCTCCACGCAGACTGGCGTCCACGCTTCAAAGCCTCCCACCTATCCTACACATCAAGGACCAGTGTTCAGTGTCAAGCTATAGTAAAGGTTCACGGGGTCTTTCCGTCTTGCCGCGGGTACACTGCATCTTCACAGCGAGTTCAATTTCACTGAGTCTCGGGTGGAGACAGCCTGGCCATCATTACGCCATTCGTGCAGGTCGGAACTTACCCGACAAGGAATTTCGCTACCTTAGGACCGTTATAGTTACGGCCGCCGTTTACCGGGGCTTCGATCAAGAGCTTCGCGTTGCCGCTAACCCCATCAATTAACCTTCCGGCACCGGGCAGGCGTCACACCGTATACGTCCACTTTCGTGTTTGCACAGTGCTGTGTTTTTAATAAACAGTTGCAGCCAGCTGGTATCTTCGACTGATTTCAGCTCCGCCCGCAGGGGCTTCACCTACATATCAGCGTGCCTTCTCCCGAAGTTACGGCACCATTTTGCCTAGTTCCTTCACCCGAGTTCTCTCAAGCGCCTTGGTATTCTCTACCTGACCACCTGTGTCGGTTTGGGGTACGATTTCGTGTTACCTGATGCTTAGAGGCTTTTCCTGGAAGCAGGGCATTTATCACTTCAGCACCGTAGTGCCTCGTCGTCACACCTCAGCGTTAATAAGGTACCGGATTTACCTGGAACCTCCGCCTACATGCTTAAACCGGGACAACCGTCGCCCGGCTGACATAGCCTTCTCCGTCCCCCCTTCGCAGTAACACCAAGTACAGGAATATTAACCTGTTTCCCATCGACTACGCCTTTCGGCCTCGCCTTAGGGGTCGACTCACCCTGCCCCGATTAACGTTGGACAGGAACCCTTGGTCTTCCGGCGAGCGGGCTTTTCACCCGCTTTATCGTTACTTATGTCAGCATTCGCACTTCTGATACCTCCAGCAACCCTCACAGGCCACCTTCAACGGCTTACAGAACGCTCCCCTACCCAACAACACCTGAGTGTCGCTGCCGCAGCTTCGGTGCATGGTTTAGCCCCGTTACATCTTCCGCGCAGGCCGACTCGACCAGTGAGCTATTACGCTTTCTTTAAATGATGGCTGCTTCTAAGCCAACATCCTGGCTGTCTGTGCCTTCCCACATCGTTTCCCACTTAACCATGACTTTGGGACCTTAGCTGGCGGTCTGGGTTGTTTCCCTCTTCACGACGGACGTTAGCACCCGCCGTGTGTCTCCCGTGATAACATTCTTCGGTATTCGTAGTTTGCATCGGGTTGGTAAGCCGGGATGGCCCCCTAGCCGAAACAGTGCTCTACCCCCGAAGATGAGTTCACGAGGCGCTACCTAAATAGCTTTCGGGGAGAACCAGCTATCTCCCGGTTTGATTGGCCTTTCACCCCCAGCCACAGGTCATCCGCTAATTTTTCAACATTAGTCGGTTCGGTCCTCCAGTTAGTGTTACCCAACCTTCAACCTGCCCATGGCTAGATCACCGGGTTTCGGGTCTATACCCTGCAACTTAACGCCCAGTTAAGACTCGGTTTCCCTTCGGCTCCCCTATACGGTTAACCTTGCTACAGAATATAAGTCGCTGACCCATTATACAAAAGGTACGCAGTCACACCACGAAGGTGCTCCCACTGCTTGTACGTACACGGTTTCAGGTTCTTTTTCACTCCCCTCGCCGGGGTTCTTTTCGCCTTTCCCTCACGGTACTGGTTCACTATCGGTCAGTCAGGAGTATTTAGCCTTGGAGGATGGTCCCCCCATATTCAGACAGGATACCACGTGTCCCGCCCTACTCTTCGAGTTCACAGCCTGTGTGCTTTCGTGTACGGGACTGTCACCCTGTACCGTGCGACTTTCCAGACGCTTCCACTAACACACAAGCTGATTCAGACTCTGGGCTGCTCCCCGTTCGCTCGCCGCTACTGGGGGAATCTCGGTTGATTTCTTTTCCTCGGGGTACTTAGATGTTTCAGTTCCCCCGGTTCGCCTCGTTAACCTATGTATTCAGTTAACGATAGTGTGACGAATCACACTGGGTTTCCCCATTCGGACATCGCCGGGTCAAGGGTTCATATCACCTCGCCGGCGCTTTTCGCAGATTAGCACGTCCTTCATCGCCTCTGACTGCCAGGGC
>NZ_QBJD02000034.1 GCF_003057745.1 Enterobacter sp. RIT418 | reverse complement strand
CTGTCGGCCCGTCAGGTAGCGCCTGGAGAGGGTGACGGCGGCGCGAACGGCCTCGTCGGTGATGTGCACGCCGTGGTGCTCCGCGTAGCGGGACTTCAGGCCGCGCAGCATCAGGCAGGCGGTGTCGTCGTCCGGCTCGTCCACCTTGACCATCTGGAAGCGGCGCTCCAGCGCGGCGTCGCGCTCGAAGTACTGCTTGTACTCGCTCCAGGTGGTGGCGGCGATGGTGCGCAGCTCGCCGCGCGCCAGGGCGGGCTTGAGCAGGTTGGCGGCATCCGCGCCGCCCGCCTGGTTGCCCGCGCCGATGATGGTGTGCGCCTCATCAATGAAAAGGAGCACCGGCTGCGGCGACTGCTGCACCGCCTCAATGATGTTTTTCAGGCGCTGCTCGAACTCGCCCTTCACGCCCGCGCCCGCCTGCAGCAGGCCGAGGTCGAGGGTGCGCACGGAGACCGGCTTCAGGCTGTCCGGGACGTTGCCTTCGGCAATGCGCAGCGCCAGCCCCTCGACCAGCGCGGTTTTGCCCACGCCCGGCTCGCCCACCAGAATCGGGTTGTTCTTGCGCCGGCGCGAGAGGATGTCCACCATCTGGCGAATTTCATTGTCGCGGCCAAATACCGGGTCGATTTTGCCGTCCCGCGCGCGGGCGGTGACGTCGAGGGTGAACTTGTCCAGCGCGCTCTGCAGCGCCGGGCTGAGCTCCCCTTCTTTTATATCCGCATTCACCGGACGGCCCACGAACGCCACCTCGTCACTGCTGAGCGCCGCCTCCTGCTGCACCTCTTCGCGCTCGTCGGACTGCGCGTCCAGCAGCCCGCGCAGGCGCTCAAGCTGGCTCAGCCCGGTGGTGGTCAGCGGCCACAGGCCTTCGCAGCGCGCCAGCGACGGCTTTTCGACAATCGCCATCAGCAGGTGCACGCTTCGGATCTGCATCTCACCCGCCAGCGAGGCGTGCAGCCACGCGTTCTGCATCAGGGTGCGGATGCCGTCAGAGAGCTCCGGGCGGCTGCGCACCGAGCGCGGAAGCCTGTCGAGAAACGCCAGCAGATCCTGCCATATCGCGTCCATGTCCCACTCGTAGCGGCGGGCAATCACCGTGATGTCCCCTTCGCCCTGCTCCAGCAGCTTCAGCAGCCAGTGCTCGGGGAGGATTTCCGCATGCGCGCGGGTCTGACACAGGGAGGCGGCCCCTTCCATCGCGCGGGCGCAGTAGGGATTAAGACGACGTAACAGAACGGCAGGATTTTCCATGAGAGTCTCTCTTTATCAGTTCCGGGCATGCTACCGCCCCTCGCTGTTGACTTACCAAAGCGCATCAGGTCAGGCAGGCAGATTGTGTGTTCTTTGCTGAGCGTCCGTTATGGCAGGCGCTCAGCAAAAAAAGCAGACGGAAAACCGTCTGCTCAGGCAATCAGGCAGTGGTACGTTCGTTCCACGAGTCGGAATGAATAATGTTGCCGTCTTTATAGGTCCAGGTGATTTTCTCGTAGCGCAGCTCAATCTGCTCCAGATGGTTGTGCTTCTCGAAGGACGGATCCTTGACGTCGTGCATCAGCGGGTTCACCTTCACCACCTTCACGTTTTCCAGCCTGGTGTTGAAGTACTCCACTTCCTGGCCCGCGTCGTTGATTTTGTACCACTTGAATTCAGCCGATTTCAGGGTCTGGCCGGTGGTCACCGCCTTGTACAGGTACGGGCTGGAGGAGTCGATTTCCTTGGTGAACAGGAACGGTGTGTGGATGCGCGTGCCGGTCAGCTTGCCGGTGTTGTTGTCGGTCGGGATGTACAGGTTATGCTGCTGCGCAACCACTTCGATGCTGCCCTCGCGGTCCTTAACGTCCACGGAACCTTTGATGTCCGCGCCGCCGTCGTCCTTGAGCCACAGATAGACTGGAATTGCCATGTTATTTCTCCATTTCTTGAGTTGAAACGTCACGTATATCCTGTGACGCGGTTGTTGCGCCCGGCAGCTGGCAGGCGTTCGCCTGCGGCACCAGGCTGATTTCGACACGTCGGTTCAGCGCACGGCCTTCGGTCGTGTCGTTGGTTGCGATCGGGCGGCTTTCGCCATAGCCCTGCACCGCGAAACAGGTTTCCGGCACGTCGCCGGTATCGCGCATCCAGTCGCGCACCGATTCCGCGCGCTTGAGCGAAAGCACCTGGTTGGATTTGTCGTCGCCGGTGCTGTCGGTGTGACCGGCCACCACGATGAGCCAGCCCGGTTTGGCCTTAATACCCACCAGCGAGTTCACCAGCAGCTTCGTGGAGCCGGGCTTCAGCGCCCATTTGCCGGTGTCGAACAGCGACATGCTGTCGAGGCGGACGATTTTAGGTACCGGTTCAGGTTTCGGTGCCGGAGGTGGAACCCAGGTATCAATGGCCTGCTGCAACGCAAGCCACAGGCGATGTCCAGGGTAATAGCCCAGCCCGTAACGAACCGGTTCCCCCTGCCGCTGCCAGCGCTCAAGCAGGAGCGCATCCTGTTTCAGTACCGCCAGCGATTCGGCTTTAGGACCGTAGTGGTTCATCGGGATCGCGTTCCAGCGCTGTAGATCGGTGCCCACCTGACGGATCAGGTCCCGGTTGTTAAGGGCAGACATACCCAGCGCCACCAGGGCACATAACCACATCAGCAGAACGAGACGGCGGGTACGCTGCCCCCCCTGCACCAGAGAGGCAAAAGGGGTCAGCAGCGGCAGAACAGCATCAGGGAATTGGCTGGCCGGAGCAGGCGAATTGGCCTTCCGGGAAAACCGCAGGCAGGTGCGGGAACAGAGCCAGCCTGACCAGACGGACAGCGTTTCTGGATTAACGGAACCCAGACGTATTGCCACGGCAAAGGCATGAACAGGCGGCGTTAACCGATCGGATTTCTCCAGCTCATCAAGCAGGGTATTGCGGATAAATGAAAAAGCCTGACCGAGCACCGGCAGCACCTCGACGTTCTCACCTTCCTGCTGCCAGTCGATGAGCGCCTGCGGCGAGGCGTTGTCCGGATAGACTACCGGTTTGTCTCCGCGCACGAGTACCCACGGCGTTTCAGGTCCGGAAAATTCGGCACTCACCACAACCGGTAATGTAAAGCCCGTCAGCGAATGTATCTGTTTACTCTGCTGGCGGAGAGTTTTCAGCATGGAGCGCAGAACGGCTTCATCCTGGTGCAGATCGGGCTGGCAGACGTACATCACCGAGAGCTCGCCGATCTGCCGTGGGAACTGAACCTGAATGCTGCGGACAACGTCGGTTAAGCGAGAGACATCACCCGCTCTCAGCCACCAGCCCTGCGCAGTTTTACGCAGAGGTTGCTCCTGAAATAGCGCATCCAGACGGTCACCGCAGACCAGCACCACCGGCCCCTGATTGTCCAGCAATGGCAGATCAACGCTTTCGGCACTAGCGTTGGATTCAGGATCCCCACGTCGACAGTTTTTTAAAACCGTCCAGCATGCCAGACCCACAAGCAGCAGCGTGCCCAGACCTTTCATCACATTCCCTACCGGAATGAAAGACCAGAGCAACCACAGCAGCGTTGCAACACCCGCAAGCGTGTGCAGGACAACCGAAAAAATGACTGATTTACGCATTAGCCGTGCAGCTCCGGTAATTGCGCCGACAACAGCGCCTGGAGCCACAGATGGCCTCCCCACCAGACCACACCCGTCACGATGATGGCCAGTACAGTCCAGAACCAGACGGACCGCATCAGGCTCCAGCGGTGTTTACCCGTCCGATGGACAACCAGCGAGAGCCCCACATCAGGCGGAGAAACGCGCTCAGAAAGGGCCTTGACCACCTCATCCCGCTGCGCCTGGCTTACGGCGTTCAGGCTGTACAACCCCTGAAATCCCAGCGCGATCACCCTGTGATAGCAGGTCAGAACCGCTGTATTAGGCGCTGGCTGGCGCAGTACTTCCGCAATGCGGTCCCAGAGTGCTTCACCCGCCCGAAGTGAGCCAAAGAAGCGGGCCTGGAGCGGAGCCCTGCGCCATGCCATCTGTCCTTCATCGACGGCGCTTTCTTCACCTTCTCCGGTGGTTTCAGATTTACGGCTCATCACCGTCTCGTCCAGCAATGCGCACTGTGCATAAGAGATATGGTCCACGCTGGCATCGTCGTATCCGGCACGCTCCAGCGCTTCACGCACGCTTTCAACCTGCCTGACACATTTATCGTAAAGCGCATTGCCATTGTGGGTGACGGCACCTTTCTTCAGCATGGTGACGGTGAGCCAGGTCTCCGTCATCAACTGGTCAATATCAATTTCCGTTCTCATGAGCGCAGCACCGCAAACAGTTCAAGCTCCAGCGCACCCAGCAACTCGGGAACGTAGAACATACACACTCCCTGCTCCTGCATTTCATGCGCAGCTGCGCTTTCCATATCAAGTGCGAAGTACTGGTTTTCCATACGTACCGGGAGTGCGGCAGGAACCCTGTTTACCGGGATAAGCGGGATACCCTTAAGTGCAGCGCCATAAATGACATTGACGTCATCAGGGGAGCCTGCCTGACAAAGTGCCGGGAACTTGTCAGCGATCTGCCAGGCCGGGACATCTGAACGTACGGAAAGATAAAGGTCGGCCTCTTCACGCAGACGGATATCGTGGAGGTTTGCCTTCCAGGTCTGTCCGTCCGGACGCGACATCTCCAGTGCGATAACGCGAGAGGGCAAGCTTGCTTCCAGCAGTTCAGTCACCAGCTCAAAGAGCGGAGGAAAAGCGCTGGCCGGCTCTGCATGGTCATAGCCCGGAATCGCGTCAAGATCGTGTTCCAGCGAGAAGGTCAGCATGCTACCTGCCAAACGGGCGAGCTCAGCCCATACCTGTTCAGGCGGTCGTGCCGGGAAGCGTTCATATTCCGTCAGGACTCTGGCGTGCGAGTTAAGCGCATTGAGAAGCCAGAACAGAGAGACATCGGCAACCGCAAAGTCGGCGAGCCTTTCATTACTTTCACGACGCATGGTCATCAGCCGCTGGCGTCGGGAGCGCAGCTGGCGATTAAGCAGCACGAGACGTTCACGCAGAACCGGACTGGCGGCAAATGACGCAACAGGAGGAATGAAAGATGGATCCTGACGCCAGGCGTTTTGCCCGTCACGAATGAGTCTTGCTACAGGGCAGACCTTCCAGGCGTCATTATTTTCATGGGCAAACCGGATCGTGCAATTGAAGCGGGCAACCGCTATGGACTCTTCTTCAGAACCAAAGGCATCCTGCACGGTTACCCACTCTTCGCGGTAGCGAAGCGGACGATCGGCCCTTGTCCCTTCTTGTTCCACGTTAATCACGCCGGGCTGCATATGCGGTAGCGCAATAACTACCGTTACAGTATCAAGACCCGCCAGTTGAGCAGGATCCAGCTCACGAGGAGCAGGCGGTAAATCGCTTTGTTGAGCATCAATCAGCGTACCGTCATCCAGCCACAGACGTAACTGTGAAATCTGGATCAGGCCCGATGAAAGAAGGCTGTCGTTAAACGCGATCTTTTCCACTCCCCATGGGAAAGGAGAAACCAGCGCCGAAACGCCGGCACTGCGAAAAGACTCCCACTCAGTCTGCTGCTGGAACTGCTGAGGGGACAGCAATGCCCCCTCGTTCCACAGTGGACGATAAATTTTCATCCCTGCTCCCGCCTTACGCTTTCGCTTTCGGCATCTGGCTGACCAGAGACAGATTCACGTCCATCCCTTCCACCTGGAAGTGCGGTACCGCGAACAGACGCACGCGGAAGAAGCCCGGGTTGTCCTCGATGTCTTCCACCACCACCTTCGCGT
>NZ_QBJD02000033.1 GCF_003057745.1 Enterobacter sp. RIT418 | reverse complement strand
ACGCGAAGGTGGTGGTGGAAGACATCGAGGACAACCCGGGCTTCTTCCGCGTGCGTCTGTATGCGGTGCCGCACTTCCAGGTGGAAGGGATGGACGTGAATCTGTCTCTGGTCAGCCAGATGCCGAAAGCGAAAGCGTAAAACAGGACGAAAATGAAGACGGAATTACCGTTATGGGGGCGGGGGATTATGGTCTCGCCCCAGCATTTTCAACAGCAGGCTGCGTATGCAGCCTGGTCTGCTGAATGCATTGCGCAGATGGGGCTTAATCACCCCTGGGGGATCATTGACGCGAGCTTTGAAACGGACACCCTGAAGCTTGGGCGCCTGCAGGCCCGCCGGCTGCATCTCCGTTTTCAGGACGGCACGCTGATCGACACGGAAAACGCCGATGCGCTCCCTCCCGCGCTCTCGCTGGATAACGACCTGCAGGACGTGGTGGTGTTGCTGGCGCTCCCTCTGATGCGGGCAAACGGCGGCAACTGCCTGAAGCCTGATGAAGTGGCCGAGCGTCCGACACGCTATCGCCAGCGCTGGCACGATGTACGCAATCAGTTTGGTGACGACTCCCGGCAGATTGCGGTACTGCAGCCGGAGCTGACGCTGCGCTTTGCGCATCAAAACAACAGTGATTATCTGACCTGCCCGGTGGCCCGCCTTCAGCAGGACACCCAGGGCGGCTGGCGGATTGATGAAGCGTTCCTCCCGCCGCTGCTGACGCTGCAAAGCAGCCGCTGGCTGATGGCTCAGCTTGAGCAATTGCTGACGCAGCTTCGTGCCCGCCTGACGCGCCTGATGTCGATGCGCAGGGAAAGCAACGAGCGGATGGCCGATTTTGCCGTGGCCGACGTCTCTCTGTTCTGGCTACTCAACGCGCTTAACAGCGCAGAACCGGTACTCGGTCAGTTTCAGCGCACGCCGCAAAGCGCGGTTGAGCGGCTGTATCCGGAGCTGGCGCGCCTTGCCGGCAGCCTTCTGACGTTCTCTCTGGCACACCAGGTCAGCGCTATCCCTGTCTACCAGCATGAAAATATGAACGCCGTTTTCCCGCCGCTGTTTGATTTGCTCAGCGATCTGCTGGAGGCCAGCCTGCCGTCGCGCGTGGTGGCGATCGCGCTGGAGCATGACGCGCGGCTGCACTTCTGGCAGGCACGCCTTCACGATCCGCGCCTGCGCGAAGGCGCCGACTATTACCTCTCCGTTCGCTCGCCGGTACCGGTGGCACAGCTGCACGAGCAGTTCCCTCGCCAGTGCAAGGCCGGCAGCCCGGATCACGTCAGGGCGATCGTCAACTCCTCGCGCGAGGGTATCCCGCTGACGCCGCTGCGCCACGTGCCCGCGGCGATCCCGCTGCGTCTCGAAAACCAGTATTTCAGCCTCGACGTTTCCCATCCTCTGGCGATCGAAATGCTGGAAAGCGGCAGCTGCATGTTTTATGTCCCGGGCATGCTCGGGGAGCCAGAACTTGAACTCTTTGCGGTGCTGAGAACATGAGTGAGCATATGCGCGGCCAGGCCGCGCCTGTCGATATCGACGCGCTATTGCAGGACACCTGGCTGCAGGTTATCAGCCTGCGCCACGGCCCCCGGTTCCAGGAAGGTGAAGGGCGTCAGCTTTGGGAACGCTGCGTGGCCGATGCGGAGCGGGTCCAGCACGTGCTGAAGGAAAGCGGCATGGATGAGGCCAGCTGCAGGCACATTCTTACGGCGCAGTGCGCGCTGCTTGACGAAGCCGTCAAGGGCCGGGGCGTGGAGGATGATGCGTGCGTTCAGTGGTATGACATTCCTTTGCAGGGGCATTTCCTCGGCACGATGGACGCCGGGGATACGCTCTGCGACCGGATGCGCGACGTGCTGCGCGAGCCGGCGCCGGACGACGCCGTGCTGACCTGTTTTCAGCGCGTCATGATGCTGGGCTTCCTCGGCAGCTACCGTTCTCTGAACGATCCTGAACGCCAGCGCCTGGTTAAGGCTCTCAGCGAGCGCGTTCAGCCTTTTAGCTATCCGCAGAACCACCCGATACTGGCTGAAAGCCACGCCGGCTGGGGAATGAGCGGCTGGTTCTCCTCCTGGCCGGTGCGTATCGGCGTTTGCGCGTTCGTCATCGCCGCGCTCTGGTGGGGGCTTGACGGCTGGCTGGATCGGATGCTCGCCACCCTGCTGCCTGGAGCGGTGAAATGAGTCCTGCACAACAGCGCGGGCTGGCCCTGTGGGCGGCTTTCCTCAGCATCGTGCTCTGCCTCGCATTTCTTCCGGTTTCGCGGATCTTATCCCTCTTTATTCTGTCCGGGATGCTGGGCGTGATTTTTGTCGCCTGGCTTGCAGCCAGCCGCATGGCCCGTAACGAAAGCAACCTTCACATCGATAATCTTCCTGAAGCCACCTGGCGCCAGCCGGTGGTACTGGTTTGCGGTGATTTACCGCAGGCATGGCCGGAACGGTCGCAGGTGCTGACCGTGCCCCAGGGCTGCTGGATCAGGGTTGAAGAGTCGCAGGATCTGGTACAGGTCGCCCGATACGTGCTGCGTCAGCGTCCCCACTGGGGGCGTCAGCTTTCGGTGATGGTCAGCGTCTGCCCGCAGAAGCATGCGGACAGTGAGGCGTTAACCAGCCATCTACTGACGCTTCGCTGGCAAATCAGCCAGCTGCGTCGTGAATCCGGCCATACCGTGCCCGTGGTGCTGAACGGTCTGGTGGGCAGCTCAATGATGGACGACATGCTCTGGCAGGCGGCCATTTCCGGCGAGGGCATTCGCGTATGGCGTGCGTCTTCCGCGCCAAGCCCGATTTCAGCCTGGGTGACAACGGGCGGCGCGATGGCAATGCAGCAGCAGGTCCTGATGAACAGCCTGATGACCTGGTTCCGGGTCCACGTCAAGGACGTGTTCATCAGCGACGAGTCGGATATTCCGGTGATTGCGCCAACCGCGGTGCTGTGGGGGTTAGGGCCTATTCTGTCGGGAAGCCTGGCATCCTCCGCCTGGACATCATGGCTGTCGCGCCATACCTCCATGCATCACGTCACAGGCTGGCAGCCGGTGGGAACGGACACGACGGTGATGTCCCTTTTCCCGGACTTTGTTTTGCCTCTGCTGCCTGAAGGCCAGGGCCTCACGCCGCGCACCCGAACCTGGCGCTGTGCGCTGGGCATTTTTACCCTGGCGGCCGTTGCCGCCCTGCTCAGCAGCGCCTGGAATAACCGCATGTTGATCCAGCGTCTGAGCTTCGATATCCGGCACTACGATCGCATTGCAATGGACAACTACGCGCCGAAGGCGCGCGCCGTGCAGGTACTGCGTGAGGATGCCGCGCAGCTTGATCGCTGGGCGCGTAATGGCGAGCCCATGGATATGAGCCTCGGGCTGTACCACGGTGAACGCTTACGCATCCCCGTACTGGATGCTATTCGTTCATACGTGCCGCCACCGCCGCCGCCAAAACCGGTCGAAAAAGCCGTTCCTAAAATCGTCCGCCTCGACAGCATGTCGCTGTTCGACACCGGCAAATCGGCGCTGAAGCCCGGCTCCACGAAGCTGCTGGTGAACTCCCTTGTGGGCATTAAGGCCAAACCGGGCTGGCTCATCGTGGTGGCCGGTCACACCGACAGCACCGGCGACGACAAATCCAACCAGGTGCTTTCGCTCAAGCGCGCGGAATCGGTGCGCGACTGGATGCGCGATACCGGCGACGTGCCGGAAACCTGTTTCGCGGTGCAGGGCTATGGCGAAAGCCGCCCGATCGCAACCAACGACACGACCGAAGGCCGTGCGCTGAACCGACGTGTCGAAATCAGCCTGGTGCCGCAGGCGAACGCCTGCCAGCTGCCGGGCGCAACAACCGCGTCACAGGATATACGTGACGTTTCAACTCAAGAAATGGAGAAATAACATGGCAATTCCAGTCTATCTGTGGCTCAAGGACGACGGCGGCGCGGACATTAAAGGGTCTGTGGACGTTAAGGACCGCGAGGGCAGCATCGAGGTGGTGGCGCAGGAGCACAACCTGTACATCCCGACCGACAACAACACCGGCAAGCTGACCGGCACGCGCATCCACACGCCGTTCCTGTTCACCAAGGAAATCGACTCCTCCAGCCCGTACCTGTACAAGGCGGTCACCACCGGCCAGACCCTGAAGTCGGCTGAATTCAAGTGGTACAAAATCAACGACGCGGGCCAGGAAGTGGAGTACTTCAACACCAAACTGGAAAACGTGAAGGTGGTGAAGGTGAACCCGCTGATGCACGACGTCAAGGATCCGTCCTTCGAGAAGCACAACCATCTGGAGCAGATTGAGCTGCGCTACGAAAAAATCACCTGGACCTATAAAGACGGCAACATCATTCATTCCGATTCGTGGAACGAACGCACAACTGCGTAATTACCCGTCATCCTTCGCGCCGCAGGTGCGTTGGCTGCGTTCGCTCACCCCGGTCACATAGTTATCTATGCTCCCGGGGATTCGCGAACTTGCCGCGTTACTCGGCCTGCGGCCTCGCCCCTTATGGGGCCAGCGCAGGCGCTGTTCAAGGCACAAGTGCCTTGTCCTGCGACGCGAATGATTTAGGGTAATCGTCTTTGCGGACAGGAAACCCTGTCCGCCGTTTTTGCTGAGCGCCTGCCCCGCGGACGCTCAGCAAAGAACACACAATCTGCCTGCCTGACCTGATGCGCTTTGGTAAGTCAACAGCGAGGGGCGGTAGCATGCCCGGAACTGATAAAGAGAGACTCTCATGGAAAATCCTGCCGTTCTGTTACGCCGTCTTAATCCCTACTGCGCCCGCGCGATGGAAGGGGCCGCCTCCCTGTGCCAGACCCGCGCGCACGCGGAAATCCTCCCCGAGCACTGGCTGCTGAAGCTGCTGGAGCAGGGCGAAGGGGACATCACGGTGATTGCCCGCCGCTACGAGTGGGACATGGACGCAGTCTGGCAGGACCTGCTGGCGTTTCTCGACCGGCTGCCGCGCTCGGTGCGCAGCCGCCCGGAGCTTTCTGACGGCATCCGCACCCTGATGCAGAACGCGTGGCTGCACGCCTCGCTGGCGGGGGAAACGCAGATCCGCAGCGTGCACCTGCTGATGGCGATTGTCGAAAAGCCGTCGCTGGCGCGCTGCGACGGCCTGTGGCCGCTGACCACCACCGGGCTGAGCCAGCTCGAGCGCCTGCGCGGGCTGCTGGACGCGCAGTCCGACGAGCGCGAAGAGGTGCAGCAGGAGGCGGCGCTCAGCAGTGACGAGGTGGCGTTCGTGGGCCGTCCGGTGAATGCGGATATAAAGGAAGGGGAGCTCAGCCCGGCGCTGCAGAGCGCGCTGGACAAGTTCACCCTCGACGTCACCGCCCGCGCGCGGGACGGCAAAATCGACCCGGTATTTGGCCGCGACAATGAAATTCGCCAGATGGTGGACATCCTCTCGCGCCGGCGCAAGAACAACCCGATTCTGGTGGGCGAGCCGGGCGTCGGCAAAACCGCGCTGGTGGAAGGGCTGGCGCTGCGCATTGCCGAAGGCAACGTCCCGGACAGCCTGAAGCCGGTCTCCGTGCGCACCCTCGACCTCGGCCTGCTGCAGGCGGGGGCGGGCGTGAAGGGCGAGTTCGAGCAGCGCCTGAAAAACATCATTGAGGCGGTGCAGCAGTCGCCGCTGCCGGTGCTCCTTTTCATTGATGAGGCGCACACCATCATCGGCGCGGGCAACCAGGCGGGCGGCGCGGATGCCGCCAACCTGCTCAAGCCCGCCCTGGCGCGCGGCGAGCTCAGAACCATCGCCGCCACCACCTGGAGCGAGTACAAGCAGTACTTCGAGCGCGACGCCGCGCTGGAGCGCCGCTTCCAGATGGTGAAGGTGGACGAGCCGGACGACGACACCGCCTGCCTGATGCTGCGCGGCCTGAAGTCCCGCTACGCGGAGCACCACGGCGTGCACATTACCGACGAGGCCGTTCGCGCCGCCGTCACCCTCTCCAGGCGCTACCTGACGGGCCGACAG
>NZ_QBJD02000032.1 GCF_003057745.1 Enterobacter sp. RIT418 | reverse complement strand
ACGGAGAGGGTTAGGGCGAGTGGCTCGACCGGTTCTCTCCTCCCTGTGGGAAGAGGGTTAGGGCGAGTGGCTCGACCGGTTCTCTCCTCCCTGTGGGAAGAGGATTAGGGCGAGGGGCTCGATCGGTTCCGTCCCCCCTTCAGGGAGAGGGTTAGGGCGAGTGGCTCGATCGGTTCCCTCTCCCCTATGGGGAGAGGGTTAGGGTGAGGGGTAAGGTTTTTCCACTCAGTTCTTCACAACCCACGCCTCTTTCCAGTGTGAGCCTACGCCCGGCTCGAACTGGGTCGCATACTGGCTCCACTGCACGCAGTAGCCGCTGTACGGGAAAGGCTTACATTCGTAGGTCTTGCCGTCTTTAGGCTGTAGCACCACGGTGCCCGCTTTGTAGGACGCGATGTTCTGAGGGAAGGTGAAGTCGTGATGGCCGACGTCGCCGGTCGCCGCGTCTTCTTCCAGCATCAGGTTCAGCACGTCCTGAGCGAACATCGTGCCGTCTTTATTGGTTGCGTAGTACTTCAGCATGTGGTGGCCGGCTTCAACGTTCGTCAGGGTCAGGGTCACGTCCCGGTTGGCGTTATTCATGTCCTGCTTCAGGTAGCCTTTCTCTGCGCCGTGGTGGTTCATTACCCGCGCTTCCAGATTCACGTCGCCGTGCGTGCTGACGTGGAAGGTGACGGTTGCATTGCCGTGTTCAATTTTGCTGTACTGCAGGTTTGAAACGGCAATCGTTTCGTTCACTTCGGCCTTTTGCTCCTCATAGGAAACCGCTACCGATTTCAGCGTGCTGCCCTCCTTCACGAACACGCTGTTTGCGCCGTGAATCGGGTTAACGCTGCCGCTTTCGTCCTTCACGCCGACGCGCACGTCGTGCTGCGTGGCGTTAATTTTCTGCGCCAGTTCGTAAGACCATTGATTCGCATCGCCCTGTTCAGCAGAGCCGATAGTCATTTCGGTGCGCATGGAGACGACCTCACCGTGGGCATCGAAGAAGCGCGCAATCACTTTATCGCCAGCATTCAGGTTGTTGCCCGCGATGTTCCCGCTCAGCGTTTTGCTCCATTCGGACGCCGCTGCTGGGGTTTCATCCGGCGTGACGTTGCCGCCGTTGCCGAAATCCACGTCAATGGCCTGATAGAAGCTGTTTGAGGTATCGGCAATTTCCCATACGCCGTAAATCACCTGGTAGCCGGTACGTTCGGGAACATTACACTTCATTGACTGGCGGTTTGCCGGAACCTGGCCGTTGCCGTTAATGGTGCAGAACGGCGTGGACTCAAACTGCGCGCGGGTCAGCGGCTTGTTCGGATCCCAGTTTTGTTTGGTGATGTAATAACGCCAGTTGGTGGTTCTGTGCGGTGCGGTGTGATACCAGACAAACTCATGTTGACCGGCGGTCATCGGGGTTTTGGTCCACGCGTTCAGGCTCTGCTTGTCCAGCTGGGAATACTGAGAAATACCGGCGCTGGCGAGCTGGCCGTCCGGCGGCATCGCGCCGGTAGGGAAGCCGGAGCTTTTTTCCACGCTCTGCGGCTCATACTGTACGGAACCACAGTCGATATTTTGCCCCAGCTTGCACATATAGGCGCGGCTGGCAGGAGATTCAATATATCCGTGAGCAAAAGCGGAGGATGCCGTAATTAACGTAGCAATAGACAGTGCAATTTTAGAAGGTTTCATTATTAGTCCATTAAAGTTTTACATATTTTTAGCGCACCTTCAGTATATTTATGGCGGTGAGAACAGCATGCCATTTGCCGGATAAAAATATCCAAAATAAATTCTGTCATGGACAAAATAAAAGCGGCCTTAGCCGCTTTTATTTTCAGTAACGCAGGATCAATTTTTAACGATCCACGCTTCGCTCCAGTGAGCACCTACGCCAGGTTCAAACTGAGTTGAGGTGGCGCTGTACTGCTTGCAGTAGCCGCTATACGGGAAAGGCTTACATTCGTAGGTCTTGCCGTCTTTTGGCTGCAGTACAACGGTACCCGCTTTATAAGAGGAGATATTATCCGGGAAGATAAAATCAGATTTCCCGGCACTCCCGGCGGCGGCTTCGTCTTCGAGCATCATATCCAGCACATCCTGCGCGAACAGGGTGCCGTTTTTATTGGTGGCGAAGTATTTCAGCATGTGGTGCCCGGCCGTGACGTTAGTCAGGTTTATGGTCACATCCTGATTGCTGTTGTTCATGTCCTGCTTCAGGTAGCCTTTTTCCGCGCCCGGATGGTTCAGCACGTGCGCTTCAACGTTCACATCACCGTGCGTATTGACGTGGAACGTCACCGTCGCGGCTCCGTTAGCGATTTTGCTGTAGTGCAGGTTGGTCACGGCGATGGATTCATTGACCACCGCTTTTTGCTCTTCATAAGAGATCGCTACCGATTTCAGGGTGCTGCCCTCTTTGACGAAAACGCTGTTTGCGCCGTGAACCGGATTAACGTCCCCGCTTTCATCCTTCACGCCGACGCGAACGTCGCTGTGGGCGCTGTTGATTTTCTGCGCCAGATCGTAAGCCCACTGGTTGGCGTCGCCCTGCTCAGCCGAGGCGATGGTCAGCTCGGTCGCCATGGAGGCGATTTCGCCGTTGGCGTCGAAGAAGCGCGCAATGACCTTGTCGCCCGCGTTGAGGTTGTTCCCCACCACCTGGCCGCTCAGCGCGGTGCGCCACACGGAGACGGCCGCTGGCGTTTCGTCCGGCGTGACGTTGCCGCCGTTGCCGAAATCAACGTCGATGGCCTGATAGAAGCTGTTGGCGGTATCGGCAATTTCCCATACGCCGTAAATGACCTGATAGCCGGTACGTTCCGGCACGTTGCAGTTCATCGCCTGCGTCATCTGCGGCGCCTGACCGTTGCCGTTAACGGTACAGAACGGCGTCAGTTCGAACTGATCGCGGGTCAGCGGTTTATTCGGGTTCCAGTTTTGTTTGGTGATGTAATAGCGCCAGTTGGTGGTTTTGTGCGGTGCGGTATGGTGCCAGACAAACTCATGTTGTCCGGCGGTCATCGGCGTTTTGGTCCAGGCGTTCTGGCTTTGCTTATCAAGCTGCGAGTAGTTGGCAATCCCGGCGCTGGCGAGTTCACCATCCGGCGGCAGGCTTCCGGAAGGGAAACCGGAGGCGCGTTCTACGCTCTGGGGTTCATATTCCACCAGGCCGCAGTCAATGTTTTTTCCCTGTTTACACATATAAGCGCGGCTGGCAGGGGATTCAATATAGCCATGCGCAAGCGCGGAAGAGGCTACCGTAAGAGTGGCAATAGCCAACGCAATTCTGGAGATTTTCATTTTTGTCCGAAGCGGGAATTTATAAAGGGGGGCGAGTGTATTTATTCCCGGGCCGCGTCGTCATCATATTACGAAGGTAAAAATAGCCAAATAAAAAAGGCAGCCGAAGCTGCCCTGATTTGCCTGAAATTGATTAGCGGCGCACGGCGATCGCTTCGATTTCAATTTTCACGTCTTTTGGCAAACGCGCCACTTCCACGCAGGAGCGCGCCGGGAAGGTGGCATTGTGCTCGGTGAAGAACGCTTCATAGGTGGCGTTAACGGTCGCGAAATCGTTCAGATCTTTCACGAACACGGTGGTTTTCACGATGTCGCCCACTTTCAGGCCCGCGGATTCCACGATCGCCTGCACGTTTTCCAGCGACTGACGCGCCTGCGCCGCCACGTCGGCCGGCACTTCGCCGGTTTTTGGGTTCACCGGGATCTGGCCTGAGGTGATGATCATGCTGCCCAGATCAACGCCCTGAACGTAGGGGCCGATAGCCGCAGGTGCATTTTCCGTCGCGAGTACTTTGCTCATGTTTTCTCCAGAATTACAGCGTTAAGAATGTTCCCGGCCATTATAACAGCCGGGTTTTCATTACCAACCTCAATTAGTTGGCCAGCACCACATAATGAGAAAACTCTTTTTCGCAGTATTTGCATTTGAGCGCGATGTCATTGGCGCGCTTTTTCACTGCAAAACTGGAGGAAACCGGCTCGGCGTGGCTGATGCAGTTGCTGTTCGGGCAGACCAGCACGCTGTCGATACGATCCGGCAGGCTTGGGCGGGATTTTCCCACCACGTCGTAATCGTCGATGCGGTTAACGGTGGCCTCCGGCGCGTATAGCGACAGCTGGTTCACCTGCTCGTCGGTCAGAAACGTATTCTCGATTTTGATCAGGTCCTTGCGGCCCATTTCGCCCGACGGCAGGTTCAGGCCGATGGTGATGCGCTGGTCGGTTTCGGTCAGCTTGAACAGCGTCAGCAGCTTAAAGCCCACCTGCGCGGGAATGTGGTCAATCACGGTGCCACGCTTGATGGCTTCAACCTGGAGTTTGTTATCGTGTGTCATTGTCGTTTCCCCTTACAGAGCCAAATCGCGATTCAGAACCAGTGCCAGTAACGCCTGGCGAGCGAAGATGCCGTTCCCGGCCTGCTGGAAGTACCAGGCGTGCGGCGTTTTATCCACGTCCGTGGCGATCTCATCGATGCGCGGCAGCGGGTGCAGCACTTTCATGTTGCTGCGCGCGCCCTCAAGGTCGCTGGCGCGCAGGACGAACTGCGCCTTCACGTTGGCGTATTCGGACGGGTCGAGGCGCTCTTTCTGCACGCGGGTCATGTACAGAATATCCACGTTGCCGACCACCTCTTCGATGCTGGCGTGCAGGCTCCACGGAATGCCTTTCTCATCCAGCATGTCGAGGATGTACTGCGGCATCGCCAGCGCGTCCGGGGCGATGAAGAAGAAGCGGTTGCCGTTAAACTTCGCCAGCGCCTGGGTCAGCGAGTGGACGGTGCGGCCGTACTTCAGGTCGCCGACCATGGCGATGTTCAGGTTTTCCAGCGTGCCCTGGGTTTCCTGAATGGTGAAGAGGTCCAGCAGGGTCTGGGTCGGGTGCTGGTTCGCGCCATCGCCTGCGTTCAGCACCGGAATGCCGCCGGAAAACTCGGTCGCCAGGCGCGCGGCGCCCTCCTGCGGGTGGCGCATGACGATCGCGTCAACGTAGGTGCTAATCACCGAAATGGTATCCGCCAGCGTTTCGCCTTTTTTACCCAGCGAGGTGTTGCTGCTGTCCGAGAAGCCCACCACGCTGGCGCCCAGGCGGTGCATGGAGGTTTCAAAGGAGAGGCGGGTGCGGGTCGAGGCTTCGAAGAAGCAGCTCGCAATCACCTTGTGCTTCAGCAGCTCCGGTTGCGGATTCGCTTTCAGTTTTGCCGCGGTTTCCAGAACCAGTTCCAGCTCTTCGCGGCTGAGGTCGTTTATGGAAATGATGTGTTTTTGATAAAGCGGATTCATGTTTATCTCCTGACGCCGGGCAAAAAAAAGCCCCTCAAATGAGGGGCTCTGGGAATAGGGTTGGCAACGGGAAGAAAAACGGCAGGCCAGCGTCTGTTTTCAGACGCGGTAAGACGTTATGTCGTACACGCTTGACCATGCTTCCTCCCGGCAAATTGTCGGGCATTATACGCACCCCGATGTTCGGATCAAGCGTTTTAATGCACGCTTTACTCAATGCAAACGGTTCTTTGTGAATACTAATGCGTTCTGAGTAAATAATTAATTTGCTTATGCACCAGCGCGGTACGCTTCACCACGCGCGGAGCCACCCAGACGATACTGCTTCCGGCCACCACGCCTAAAATTTCCGGTAACTGGTGATAATCCAGAATTCGCGCCACCGCGCGGCCATATCCGGCCACGGTATGGATAAGGATAAATTCGCTATTGTGCTCCACGCTCACCACCATTTCCGAAACGGTGCGCGCGGCGTCCGGGGTTGGGCGCAGTAGAGGATTCAACGAATAAATCTTTAGCCCTTTAGCATTTCGAATTTTTATGACTCCGAGCAACTTGAGCAGGCGTGAAACGGTGGACTGGCTGATGGTTTCGAAGCCATGTTCCTGCAGGTCGCGGCGGATCTCCTCCTGGGAGAGATAGCTCTTTTCTGCGATCAGACGCTGGCACACCGTCAGCTGTAGTTGCTCTTTGGGAGAGTGCTCCTCGTAATCCATCATATTTCCCATATCAGTTCCCGAAATAACCGGTGACACCGCACCGATCCGTAGGCCGGATAAGCGCAGCGCCATCCGGCAATTACAACAACGCCCCGAGGCTCAACGCCGCCATAATCACCACCGTTAATATCCCCAGCAGCGGCGCCACCCATTTCAGATAGCGCACGTAGGGCACGCGGGCAATGGCCAGCCCGCCCATGACGACGGCAGAGGTGGGGGTAACCAGGTTAACGATGCCGGAGGCGGACTGGTAGGCCGTGACCACCAGGTCGCGATTGACGTTAGCGAAATCGGCAAGCGGCGCCATGATCGGCATCGTCAGAACGGCCAGGCCGGACGAAGAAGGCACCAGAAACGACAGCACCACCTCCAGCCAGTACATGACGTTGATAAACGCGACCGTGGATAACCCGCTGACCAGCCCTTCGGCGCTGTGCAAAATGGTGTGGGTAATCATGCCCTTATCCATGATCACTACGATACCGCGTGCGATGCCGATAATCAGCGCGACGCCCAGCAAATCTCGCGCGCCGTTAATAAACGTTGAGGTCAGCTCCTCTTCGCTCATGCGGGCAATCAGGCCGACGATAATGGCGCTGGCGAGAAACACCGCCGAGATCTCCGCCATCCACCACCCGAGCACCGCCACGCCGTAGATCATCACCGCGAAGGCGAGGGCGAAGATCACCAGGATGATTTTGCGCACCGGGGTAAATTCCAGCGACTGTTCGCCCTTGTTGCCGAGGAAGTGCGCGCGATTCTCCTCCTGCTTATCGGCAACGATGGAGAGCGACGGATCGTTGCGGACCCTGCGGGCGTAGCGCATCACCCACGCCACGCAGATGATCCAGCCAATCACCAGCAGCGCCACGCGAAGCGCAATGCCATTGGTAAACGGAATGCCCGCGGCGTTGGCGGCGATCACCGTCGCAAACGGGTTGATGGTGGAACCCAGCGTGCCGATCCCCGCGCCGAGCAGTACGGTAGAGGCGGCTACTACCGGGTCGAATCGCGCGGCGAGCATGACCGGAACGAGGAGGGTGTAAAACGGCAGCGACTCTTCGGCCATGCCGTAAATCGTCCCGCCCGCGGCAAACAGCGCCATCAGGATCGGGATCATCCACTCCTCGCGGCCCCGAAGTTTGGTCGTGACGCGCTCGATCCCGGCGTCGATGGCGCCGGTTTTGGTGACGATCCCGAGAAAGCCGCCGATGATCAGGATAAACAGCGCGACGTCGATCGCCCCCGCCTGGCCGGATTCCGGATCGTACAGCCCGGCGATCGGGGCCATCAGCACCGAGACGATCCCCTGCGGATGGGCGGCAACGTGCGCGTAGGTGCCGGCAACCGGCACCTCCTTGCCGAGTGCGGCGTTCATCGCCATGTGGTACTGCCCGGCGGGGACAATCCACGTCAGCACGGCCACGACGGCAATCAGAAAGAAGAGAATGGTGTAAGCGGAGGGAAACTTGAACTTGCCCATGATGTTCTCCTTAAACCCGGCGCACCCCGCGGCGCGCCGGGCGGTGATTAGTCGCCGAGTGTCGCCACCATGACCGCTTTGATGGTGTGCATGCGGTTTTCCGCTTCGTCAAAGACGATAGAGTTCGAGGATTCGAAGACCTCTTCCGTCACCTCCAGCCCCTTCAGGCCGTAGGCCATCTCGATTTCGCGGCCCACTTTGGTGTGTTCGTTGTGGAACGCGGGCAGGCAGTGCATGAACTTGACGTTCGGGTTGCCGGTCGCCTTCATCACGTCCGCGTTGATCTGGTACGGCTTCATCAGGCTGACGCGCTCGGCCCAGGCTTCCTTCGGCTCGCCCATCGAGACCCAGACGTCGGTGTAGAGGAAGTCCGCGCCGCGCACGCCCTCGCTGACGTCGTCCGTCAGGGTAATGCGGGCGCCGGTCTCTTTCGCAATGGCGCGGCACTGCTCAACCAGCCCGGCTTCCGGCCAGAAGGATTTCGGTGCGACCAGGCGAATGTCCATGCCCATCTTGGCCGCGCCGACCATCAGGGAGTTGCCCATGTTGTTGCGCGCGTCGCCCAGGTAGGCAAAGCTCAGCTCCGGCAGAGTTTTGCCCGGCGCGTGCTCCAGCATGGTCATCAGGTCTGCGAGGATCTGCGTCGGGTGGAACTCATCGGTCAGGCCGTTCCACACCGGCACGCCCGCGTACTCGCCCAGCTCCTCAACGATCGCCTGGCCGTAGCCGCGGTATTCGATGCCGTCGTACATGCGTCCCAGCACGCGGGCAGTGTCTTTCATCGACTCCTTATGGCCAATCTGCGATCCGCTCGGGCCGAGATAGGTGACCTGCGCGCCCTGGTCAAATGCGCCCACTTCAAACGCGCAGCGGGTGCGGGTGGAGGTTTTTTCAAAAATCAGGGCGATATTTTTACCGACTAACGTCTGCTTTTCGCGTCCGGCTTTTTTGGCGGCCTTTAGTTCGATGGCGAGGTCGATCAGGTACTGGATCTCTGCTGGGGTATAGTCCAGCAGCTTGAGGAAGTTACGGTTTTTCAGGTTAATGGTCATGGGGAAATCCTTTTTAAATTAATGTCTAAGACCTGACCCCTCACCCTAACCCTCTCCCCAAAGGGGCGAGGGGATGGTTTGCTCCCTCTCCCCTTTGGGGAGAGGGCAGGGGTGAGGGGGAAGTTATTCAGTTACGAATCAACGTGCCTTTCTCGCCCGCCAAAATCTCCGCGCCGTCGGCCAGCGCGCCGATCCCGGCAATGCCGTTGCAGGCTTCAACGAACTCGCGGCAGGCGGCCACCTTCGGCCCCATCGATCCGGCGTCGAACTGCATGCCTTTGAGCAGCTCCGGCGTGACCTGCGCCAGCGGGCGCTGGGTCGGCTTGCCCCAGTCGAGGTACACCGCGTCGGCATCGGTAAGGATCAGCAGGGCGTCGGCCTCTATCTGGCGGGCCAGCAGCGCGGCGGAGAGATCTTTGTCGATCACCGCCTCAACGCCGCGATAGCCGTTGGCGTTTTCCACCACCGGCACGCCGCCGCCGCCGTTGCAGATCACCAGGTGGTCGCGCTGGATCAGCGCCGTGATGGCATCCCTTTCGACGATCCGCTTCGGCTGCGGAGAGGGCACTACGCGGCGGAAGGCGCTGCCGTCGGCCTTGAAGATCCAGCCTTTCTCCGCGGCCAGCGCCTTCGCCTGCGCGTCGGTGTAGATCGGGCCGATGTACTTGGTCGGGCTGGCGAAGGCCGGATCGGCCGGGTCCACCTCCACCTGCGTGAGCAGGACGCTCACCTCGCGCTGCGGCAGGGCATTTTTAAGCGCCTGCTGGAGCATGTAGCCGATCATTCCCTGGCTTTCGGCGCCGAGAACGTCGAGCGGGTAGGGGGCAACCTTGTCGTAAGCGCTGTTTTGCAGCGCCAGCAGCCCGACCTGCGGCCCGTTGCCGTGAACCAGCACCACGCGCCACTGCGCTGTTAATCCTGCGATGGTGCGGGCCGCCAGCTCGATGTTTTGGCGCTGGACGTCCGCTTCCAGCGGCTCGCCGCGCTTCAGCAATGCGTTACCGCCGAGCGCGACGACCAGAGTGGGTTTTCTTTCCATGATGGCTCCTTTAAATTCCGTCGCGTTCGAGCGGGCAGCTCATGCAGCGCGCGCCGCCGCGCCCGCGCCCCAGCTCGTCGCCCGGGATGGGCAGCACGGTGATGCCCGCCTTGTCGTATTTCTCGTTGGTCCAGACGTTGCGCTCGTAGCCAATCACCACGCCGGGGCGGATGGTCAGCACGTTGTTGGCGTCGTTCCACTGCTCGCGTTCGGCTTCGAAGGCATCCCCGCCGGTGGTGATCAGGCGGACGTGGTTAATGCCGAGGGCTTTCTCGATGGCGTGCAGCAGGTCGCTTTCCTGCGTGCGCACCAGGCCGCCGCGCCCGTCCGGCGTGAGCGTCCAGCACTGGGCGTCTTTGCGCACCACTTCCGGGTAGACGGAGAAGGTGTCCACGTCGATGTGGGTCATCACGGTGTCGAGGTGCATGCAGGAGCGGTGCTTCGGTAGCTCTACGGCGATGACGCGCTCGGCCTGGCGGTGTTTGAACAGGCTGTTGGCGAGGAACTCGACGCCCTGCGGGGTGGTGCGCTCGGACATGCCGATTAAGACTGCGCCGCGGCCAATGACCAATACGTCGCCGCCCTCCAGCGTGGCGTGGTCGTAATTAATATTTTCGTCGCCGAAATACTTAATAAAATCGCCGTCGGCAAACGCCGGGTGCCAGCGGTATATTGCGCGCAGGTTATTGGTTTCACGCTGACGCGCCGCTTTGGCCATCGGGTTAATTGAGACGCCGTTATAAATCCAGCATGAGGTGTCGCGTGTAAATAAATGGTTCGGCAGCGGCTTCATAATAAAATCATTTGCCGTGTGGGTATCCACCACCATATTTTTAATCGACGCCGGAATTTCGCCGTAGGTTAATCCGCCGCTTAACCGGCGCGCCAGCTCGCGGTGCGGCATATCCGCCAGCCAGCCGCGCACGTCCCCTGCGAAGGTGGGCCCGAGGCGATAGTCGGAGATTTGCGTTTCAAGCAGCCAGGATTTTGCCTCAGCAATATCAAGCGTTTGGGTGAGAAGGTCGGTTAACAGCAGGACTTCCACACCCTGCTCGCGCAGCGTGTTTGCGAAGATGTCATGCTCTTCACCCGCGCGTTCAACCGAGAGCACGTCATCAAATAACAGCTCCTGACAGTTAGACGGCGTTAAGCGCTTCAGGCTTAAATTCGGGCGGTGCAGCATAACGCTACGCAATTGACCAATTTCAGAACCGACGTAATGCTTTTCCATAATTATTCCTTTAACTTTTTTTCAGAATAAAAAGGGCATGCGCCATGTCATTTATTTATTTCATGGCGGCTAAGCTCAATTGATTTCGAGATTTATAGTAGGCGCTTAAATAATGAATTGTGTGATGAGGCTCACGCCAGTTCGGTTATTGAACGGTTTGTTTTCATTTGCATGATGCGTATCAGATAATGATTGATTGCGTATTATTTGCGGGTGAATACCTAAGCATGTTTGGTCGGCATTATTTGATGTTGTTATTATTTTGTAGATATTAATATTCTGAAATATATTCCTATCCTATTGATTTATAGGTCTTTGATAAGCTTCCTGGAATGGCTATGCAAAATAGGTAATTAACTATTTTCGACTTAAGGAAAATCATAAAATAATTATGGTTTTTAATAGCAAATAATTAGAGTGCCAAACTGTGATATGGCAGTGAGTTTTGTTATTAACAGTGAAAGATCAGGATCTTAGGTGTAGTCACCGATAAGCCTGCAAACGACGTTATGCATAGCGTGTGCATAATTGCCTGACGGCGATTAACAGGCAGTTAACACATTTCCCGATAAACATGCGCCCGCGCAAATCTCGCTGAAAAAGTGGTGGTAGGGCAGCTTCGATTCTCGTATAAAAGATAAAAATGAAACGTTGTTTTACATTGAGGGTTTGGACATGATTATTGGCAACATCCACCATCTGCAGCCCTGGCTGCCGGAAGCGCTGCGCCAGGCAATCGAGCACGTCAAGGCACACGTCACCGAGGCAACCCCGCTCGGCAAGCACGACATCAACGGCAACAGCCTGTTCTACCTGGTTTCTGAGGACATGACCCAGCCGTTCGCCGAACGCCGCGCCGAGTATCACGCGCGCTACCTGGATATTCAGATCGTCATGAAGGGCCAGGAAGGGATGACCTTCAGCACCCTGCCGCACGGCACGCCGGACACCGACTGGCTGGCGGACAAAGACATTGCGTTCCTGCCGGAGGGCGAGCAGGAGAAAACCGTAGTGCTCAGCGAAGGGGATTTTGTGGTGTTCTGGCCGGGAGAAGTGCACAAGCCGCTGTGCGCGGTGGGTGCGCCTGCGAAGGTGCGGAAGGTGGTGGTGAAGATGCTGGTGGAGTGACCTTTCCCCCTCACCCTAACCCTCTCCCCACAGGGGAGAGGGGACTGCACCGAGCCGTCTTTACCCCCTCGCCCCTTTGGGGAGAGGGCCGGGGTGAGGGGATTATCACTCCCCAAGCGTCGCCACCATCACCGCCTTAATGGTGTGCATCCGGTTTTCCGCCTGGTCAAACACGATGCTGGCCGGTGACTCAAACACCTCGTCCGTCACTTCCATGCCGCCGTGGAGATCGAACTCCTTTGCCATCTGCTTGCCGAGCGTGGTCTGGTCGTCGTGGAACGCGGGCAGACAGTGCAGGAACTTGACGTTCGGGTTGCCGGTCAGCGCCATCATCTGCGCGTTTACCTGGTAGCCGCGCAGCAGCGCAATCCGCTCCGCCCACTTCTCTTTCGGTTCGCCCATCGACACCCAGACGTCGGTATAGATAAAGTCCGCGCCCTTCACGCCCGCCGCGACGTCTTCCGTCAGGGTAATTTTCCCGCCGTTTTTCTCGGCCAGCGCGCTGCACTCCGCCACCAGGCTCGCGTCCGGCCAGCAGGCCTTCGGCGCCACCAGGCGCAGATCCAGCCCCGTCAGCGCCGCGGCTTCCAGCATCGAGTTGCCCATGTTGTTGCGCGCGTCGCCCGCGTAGACCAGCGTCATCTCGTTGAATGCCTTGCCCGGCAGGTGCTCCTGCATGGTCAGCAGGTCCGCCAGCAGCTGCGTCGGGTGGAACTCGTTGGTCAGCCCGTTCCACACCGGCACGCCCGCGTACTGCGCCAGCGTCTCGACCACGTCCTGACCGTGGCCGCGGTACTGAATGCCGTCGTACATCCGCCCCAGCACGCGCGCGGTATCCTTAATTGACTCTTTATGCCCAATCTGGCTGCCGCTCGGCCCTAAATACGTGACGCGCGCGCCCTGGTCAAATGCGGCAACTTCGAAAGAGCATCGTGTGCGGGTTGAGTCTTTTTCGAAGATGAGCGCGATGTTTTTACCGGTAAGTTTCTGTACTTCCTGGCCCTTTTTCTTGTCGGCCTTCAGCTTTGCGGCAAGGGTCAGCAGAGAGGTGAACTGTTCAGGAGTGAAGTCGAGCAATTTCAGAAAGTGTTTCTTATACAGATCGGCCATTTTGTCCTCGCATGGCAAACGCCACTTATTGAATTAAAATTCACTTTATATGTGTAATTATTCATTTGCAACCCTGTTTCACAAATCTTTCTTACAAAGGTGGAGGCAAACACGTCCGTGTGTGAAAATAGAAGTATCTGCCGCACTTTAAAGAGGATTGAGCCATGGCAAACCCGGAACATCTGGAAGAGCAGCGCGAAGAGACGCGCCTGATTATTGAAGAACTGCTGGAAGACGGAAGCGATCCGGACGCGCTGTACACCATCGAGCACCATTTCTCTGCGGACGATTTCGACGCGCTGGAAAAGCTGGCGGTGGAAGCCTTCAAGCTGGGCTACGAAGTGACCGAGCCGGAAGAGCTGGAAGTGGAAGAGGGCGATACCGTCATCTGCTGCGATATCCTGAGCGAGGGCGCGCTGAAGGCGGAGCTGATCGACGCGCAGGTTGAACAGCTGATGAACCTGGCCGAGAAGTTTGAGGTGGAGTACGACGGCTGGGGAACCTACTTCGAAGATCCGAACGGCGAAGAGGGTGAAGAAGGCGACGACGAAGACTACGTCGACGAAGACGACGACGGCGTGCGTCACTAAGCGTTTCAGGCGGTGGCGCGCGCCACCGCTATTTCAAGGCAGAACCATGGATTACCCGCAGATACTCGCCCCCGTACTCAACTTCCTCCAGTGCCCGACCCCGCAAGCATGGATTGATAAAGCCCGCGACCCGGCAAACCTGCCGCTGCTGCTCACCGACCACATGGTGTGCGAGCTCAAGGCCGCCCAGACCGCACTGCTGCTGGTGCGTAAATACGTCGCCGACGAGAGCGGTGCCGACGCGCTGCTCGAGTGGCTCAAACCCTACGAACTGTTCACCTTCCGCGACGGACCGGAGCCGGACTTCATTGCGCTTCATAAGCAGATTACTAAAAGCGTGATGCCCAAAACCGACGACCCGTGGGGCCAGGCGCTTATCGACAGCATGGTGCTGCTGATCAAAGAGGAGCTGCACCACTTCTGGCAGGTGCGCGAGACGATGCTGGCGCGCGACATTCCGTACGTCAAAATCACCGCCAGCCGTTACGCCAAAGGGATGCTGAAGGAAGTGCGTACCCACGAACCGCTGACGCTAATCGACAAGCTCATCTGCGGCGCCTACATCGAGGCCCGCTCCTGCGAGCGCTTCGCCGCGCTGGCTCCGTTCCTCGACGACGATTTGCAGACGTTCTATCTTTCGCTCCTGCGCTCGGAAGCGCGGCACTATCAGGACTATCTGACGCTTGCTCAAAATGTGAGTGACAAGGATATCTCACACCGGGTGCAGCATTTTGGCGAAATTGAAGCCACACTTATCTCAACACCGGACAACGAGTTTCGCTTCCACAGCGGCGTGCCGGTGTAAACCGGCAGAGCTAAAGGATAAGGATGCGAGATGAATAAAACGTGGATTCGTATTGTTCTGGTCACCGTGATTGCCGCCGCCGTGGCCTTCTGGGTCTATTTCGACAAGCAGCGTCAGCAGCAAACCCCCGAGCAGCAGCTTGATACCACCCTCAACGCGATGCCCGCCTGGCAGGTGATCAAAGAGCAGGAGCCCGCGTTCCAGCAGCGCATCCGCGAGCAGATCCTCACCATGCAGAAGATGGGAGAGTCTGAGCAGCACATCATCGACGTGATCCAGCCGCAGATTTTGACGCTGCAGATGTCGCGCCTGCAGCACGCCCCGGACGCCAACGTGGTGGATTACATGAAGGCCAACATGGAGCAGACCGCCGCCATTCAGAAGGTGAGCGACGACGCCTGCTTCCGCTTCCTCTACCCGGCGGTGAAGGGCGGCGTGAACCCGATGCGCGTGCTGGATAAAGCGATGATGGCCCGCCGGATGCAGGCCGACGCGGACATGATGCGCGCGGCCTACGGAAAGAACCGCCACACGGTGACGCCGGCAGAGCGTGAAGCCGCCGTGGCGGACGTGCGGCCGATTATGAAAGGGCTGGCGGATAAGTACGGCGAGGACATCCAGCTGCTTCAGATGCCGGAGAACGCGGTGGGCAAGGAGAAGCTTTCCTGCGATATGGTGCAGGAGATGTGGGCGAAGGTGCTGAAGCTGCCGGAGCATAACGCCGCAGGCGTGATTCGGCTGGCGGTGTCCGAGCTGGACTGACGGCTGCGCTGGTTTTTTGGGCACTTAGCGTAGGTTTAGCGCGTCGTCGCTTGCATGGCGGCGCGCGACAGGTATAATCCACAACGTTTCCGCATCCCCTTCAGTGCCGAAGTGGCGAAATCGGTAGACGCAGTTGATTCAAAATCAACCGTAGAAATACGTGCCGGTTCGAGTCCGGCCTTCGGCACCAAAAGCGAAAAATCAGACGTCAATAGGCGTCTTTTTTTATGCCTGAAATCCGCTCCCCATAAGGCTTTCCGCGATTTTCCTTTCAACAGAAGTCAATCTGAGTCAACCCACATCAAGTCGCTTGTGAGTATAGAACCGAGTATATATGCTGGTTCGATAATGGTTGTATACTCACGGCGGCACATGAAAGGAGAACTTTTATGGCTCTGACAGATATCAAAGTGCGTTCTGCAAAACCGCAGGAAAAGGAGTACACCCTAGTCGATGGGGATGGCATGTTTTTGCTGATTCACCCTAACGGCTCAAAATACTGGCGGTTCCGCTTTCGCTTTGGTGGTAAGCAGCACCTGATGGCGTTTGGTGTTTATCCTGAAACATCACTAGCTGATGCGAGGAAGAAGAGGGAAGAGGCCAGAAAGCTTGTTGCTGCTGGTATCGATCCTCGCGAGCATAAGCGTGCTGTAAAGGAGGAGCAGGCGAAAGAGGCCATTACCTTTGAGTCAGTTGCCAGTGAGTGGCATGCCGCTAATAAAAAATGGTCAGAAGAACATAGCCGACGGGTGCTGAAAAGCCTGGAAGATAATTTGTTCCCAGCGATTGGGAAGCGAAGTATTGATAGTTTTAGTACGCGCGATCTCCTTGTTCCTGTCAAAGTAGTTGAGGCTACAGGGCGTCTTGAAGTGGCTTCGCGTCTTCAGCAGCGTATCAATGCGATTATGCGTTATGCAGTGCAAAGCGGTTTGATCGATTACAATCCTGCTCAGGAGATGGCTGGGGCAGTTGCTTCAAGTAATCGTGTCCATCGACCAGCACTTGAACTGAAACGTTTACCTGAACTACTCCACCGAATTGATAGCTACACCGGACGGCCTTTAACCCGTCTGGCTGTTGAGCTAACGTTATTAATCTTTATTCGTTCTAGTGAGTTGCGCTTTGCCCGTTGGTCCGAGATTGATTTTGAAAGGGCAATGTGGACAATCCCGGCGGAACGAGAAGCTATAGAAGGTGTTAAGCATTCGCAGCGTGGTTCTAAAATGCGTACACCTCACTTAGTGCCTCTGTCTCGTCAGGCATTGGCAATCCTTAAACAGGTTCACAAGCTTAGTGGCGAGCGCGATTTTGTTTTCATTGGCGATCATAATCCGCATAAACCGATGAGTGAAAACACTGTGAACAAGGCGCTGCGTGTTATGGGTTATGACATAAAGGTCGATGTTTGTGGTCATGGTTTCAGGACTATGGCATGTAGCTCGTTGATTGAATCGGGGTTGTGGTCGAGGGATGCTGTCGAAAGGCAGATGAGCCATATGGAGCGCAACTCTGTAAGAGCGGCTTATATCCATAAGGCTGAGCATTTGGACGAGCGTAGGCTGATGTTGCAGTGGTGGGCTGATTATCTGGAAATAAATCGTGGTAAGGCTATTAGCCCGTTTGATTTTGGAAGAAATCTTGAGGTATCGTCAACAATAACGAAATGACTTGATTGTTATATATAGATGCTAT
>NZ_QBJD02000031.1 GCF_003057745.1 Enterobacter sp. RIT418 | reverse complement strand
CGGTTTCCCAGCTGAAGGGTTCCCCGCCGGGCTACGTCGGCTACGGCCAGGGCGGCATCCTTACCGAGGCGGTGCGCAAGCGGCCGTACAGCGTGGTGCTGCTCGATGAGGTCGAGAAAGCGCACCGGGACGTGATGAACCTGTTCTACCAGGTCTTTGACCGCGGGTTTATGCGCGACGGCGAGGGGCGCGAAATCGACTTCCGCAACACGGTTATTCTGATGACCTCCAACCTCGGCAGCGACCACCTGATGCAGCTGCTGAATGAATCCCCGGAGGCGACGGAGGCAGATCTGCACGAGCTGCTGCGCCCGATCCTGCGCGACCACTTCCAGCCCGCGCTGCTGGCCCGCTTCCAGACGGTGATTTACCGCCCGCTGGGGCAGGCGGCGATGCGCACCATCGTCGGCATGAAGCTGAACCAGGTGAGCAGGCGACTGGCGCGCCACTACGGCATGAAGACCGCGATTGCCGACGGCCTGATGGACGCGCTGACGGACGCCTGCCTGCTGCCGGACACCGGGGCGCGCAACATCGACAGCCTGCTGAACCAGCAGATCCTGCCGGTGCTGAGCCAGCAGCTGCTGACGCACATGGCGGCGGGGCAGAAGCCTGAGTCGCTGAGCCTGGGCTGGGATGAGGAAGAAGGGATTGTGCTGGCCTTCGATGAGCATACCGAGGGAGATGTGTCATGATCGATGCTTTGATAAGCAAGGCGAATGGCAAGATACAACAACTGCCGGGCCAGTCACGCTATCGCGTTGACGTGCATGGCTGTACTGAACATCTGGACGTGCTGCGCTTCAGCGCGGTGGAGTCCCTCAGCCAGCCCTGGTGCTATGACGTGGTCGTGACCTGCTCCTCTGCGGATATTGCCTGCGACACGTTATTGCTGAAAACGGCGTCATTTACCTTCCAGACCCCGGTGTATGATGGAACGCCGGCGCTGCAGGTCCGCACGGTTTATGGCGTGGTGGAGTCGTTTCGCCGCATGTCCACGTCGAATGAGGATACCCGTTACGCCCTGACGCTGGTTCCCCGCATTGCGTTTCTTGGCCTGACGAAAGGAAGTGAGGTTTACCTCAACCAGTCGGTTACTGAAGTGGTAGAAAAGGTTCTGCGTAAACACGGTCTGGAAGGACCCGATTTTGCATTCCGGCTCTCCCGGGAATACCCGGCCCGGGAGCTCATCACCCAGTGGCGGGAAACAGACCTTGAGTTTATCCAGCGCCTGCTGGCGGAGGTGGGCATTTACTGGCGCTTTGAAATGGACGGCCGTCTCGAGCAGGACGTAATCATATTTCAGGACAGCCAGCAGCAGTATGAAACGGGCGTCACGCTGCCGCTGCGCAACCCGGCCGGGATGAGCGACAGCGGGCAGGAGAGTATCTGGGATATTCAGACCGCATACAACGTGGTGAGCGGAAGTGTGGCCACCCGGGACTACAACTACCGTGAAGCGCTGAAACCTCAGGACAGCAAGGAAAGTATCAGCAGCCCGGACGGTATCACCACCGGGGAAACGTACCACTACGCGGAGCCTTTCCTGACGGCAGGCGATGCGGAAAGCCCGGAGACCGGGGCCTTCTTCGCCCGACTGCGCCACGAGCGCATCCTGAACGCGCAGCACCGCGTCAGCGGGCATTCCTCCAGCCCGCATCTGGTGCCGGGCCAGGTGCTGGAAACGGACGGCACGTTACCCGATGCCGTGAAGGACGGCATCGTCATCACCACGGTGCGCACCCGTGGTTCACGCAAAAGCAGCTTTACGCTGGCGTTTGAGGGCATCCCCTACAGCGAAACCGTCTGCTGGCGTCCGGCCCTGCTTAACCGCCCGGTGATATCCGGCTCGCTGCCTGCCCGGGTGGAAAGCACGCAGAAAGGCGACACCTATTCCTGGCTCGACCCGGACGGGCGCTACCGGGTGAGGCTGGACTTTGACCGGAGCAGTGCCGAACAGGGCTATGCGTACCTGTGGCTGCGGCTGGCTAAGCCCTATGCCGGAGATACCTGCGGATTCCACTCACCGCTTCTCGACGGCACCGAAGTCGCGGTGATGTTTGACGGCGGTGACCCTGACCGTCCGTACATCGCTTACGCCCTGCATGACTCAGAACATCCGGACCACGTCACCCGCGACAACCACACGCGTAACGTGTGGCGCACGCCGGCGAACAACAAGCTGCGGATGGAGGATAAGCGCGGCGAGGAGCATATCAAGCTCGCAACAGAGTATGGCAAAACGCAGCTGAACCTGGGCCACCTGGTCAACGGCCGGCGTGAAAAGCGCGGTGCCGGTTTTGAGCTGCGAACGGATGAGCATGGCGCAGTACGTGCGGCAAAAGGGCTGTTCCTGACGGCGGAAGCGCAGGCCAAAGCCCAGGGCCCGGTGCTGGAGATGGCGCCTGCGATAAGTCAGATTAACCAGGCCAACAGCCAGATGCAGGCGCTGAACAGTGCTGCGGAAGCCGCCGGGGCGCTGGTATCGGATATCAGCACCCAGATGAGCCTCGTCATCGACAGAATCAAAGACCTTCAGTCTGCCGTGCTGCTGGGTAGCGCCCCGCAGGGCGTGGCCCTGACCTCAGGGGAACACCTTCAGCTCAGCAGCACCCGCAACACGATGATCAATGCCGGCCAGCATCTTGATATCGGTGCGATGAAAAATCTTTCCGTGAGCGTGGAAAAGGCGCTGGGTATGTTCGTACATAAAGAAGGGGCGAAGGTGGTGGCCAACCAGGGTGATATTGAGATCCAGGCTCAACACAACACGATGGCCCTGTTTTCTGAAAAGCAGCTGACGGTGACCAGTAGTGAAGACGAAATTATTATCAGTACGCCTGAAACACTGACAATTAACGGTGGTGGGTCTTACCTGAGGCTGAGTAAGAACGGGATTGAACACGGTTCCTCCGGTGATTTCATAATGAAGACTTCAAACTATCTGGTGCCGGGTACCGGCGCAAACCTTCCCAATGAAACACCGAACTTCAGCCTGACGGATATTACTCAGGAAAGCAAAATCAGCAGCAAATCATTTAATGATTGAGAGTCGTAAATGAAATCATTAACTCATAAACTCCGCATTGCATTTCTTTTACTATTTTCGCTTTCATTTTCAAATGTTTCACTAGCTTATGAATCAATAAGCCCCGAGAGTGTTGTACATGATTTTTATTCTGCATATCTTCAGGATAAATCAGGTGGTAACGAAGCATTAATCAAAACATATGTCTCTGAACATTTAGCAAAAAGCATCAATGACTCCACCATGTGTAATTATGATTCTGATGATTCAATTCCTGAATCAAAGTTGGCCAAAAAATGTTCACAGAAGCACGAGTGTAAACAAGAAGAAGATAATTATAGCTGCGACTGGAGTGGGATTTGGGTTGAGACTTATGTCAACTATTTCACAAAATCACAAGATGTGCTTTCCTCGTGGAGGACAAATATAAACACTTTTGATGTTACACAAAAAGGAAGCGATTCATTGGTTGACGTTGTTTTGGGTAATGGCTCTGAACCTAAAGCAAGATTTAAAGTGTCACTTAAAAAAGAAAATGGCAGCTGGAAAATTATCAGCGTAACGAAATGATATTAAGGTTGTGTGAGGTGATATTTAACTATTCAGTTAGATTAACAGAAATATTGAATTAAATATTTTGAAGAGGTGTTTATGTTGAAGGGAATTTTGCTCGCTTGTTATTTACTTTCTGTGCCATATATTGCTTTGGCCTCGGGTGAGAAGATTTTGTCCCCTGACGAAGTTGTAAGTACATTCTACCATTATTACCTGGTCGCAGAAGAGATGTCTGACATGGAATCAGCTAATGATCTCTCTCTGAAAGCAATTGCTAAATATACAACTGAACATCTTAGAAATTTACGAGATAATGATGATTCAGGTGCAGATTATTTTGTCGATGCTCAGGATATATGTGAAGAATGGAAAACCAATATTGGTACCAAAACAGTCCTAGCCAATGATCATATGGCAGTGGTAAATCTTAGATTAGGTTATGGGAAAGGTACGTCTCTGTATGCTGTTAGTTTAGTAAAAGTCGGAGGCAAATGGTTGATCGATTCTGTTAAGCCTACTTTCAAAGGCAGTATTTATTGTCCCCAACAGTTTGAAGGAGATAACTAAATGCTTAATAAGGATATCGCAGTTGGCGTTCTGAACACACAGGCGCTCGCTAGAGCCAAAATTAATTCTGAGAATTTTAAGAAAGGAATTGATAAAAAGCTTAAATACGGCGAGTCGAAATGTGCCCGTTATGTTAAAAAAGCATTGATTGCTGGCGGGGTATCTGTAAAAAATTCTGAGATTGAGTCAGCTAAAAACTATGGTCCATGGCTGATAGAAAATAACTTTAAAGTTGTAGATAACGCCACAACAGTTAGTAGCGGCGGTGTATTCACAATTTCTGGTCAGCAAACGGGTGATGTAGTTGTCATTCAGGCTACACCACATCATGTGCATGGTCATATGGCGATGTTTAATGGTACTCATTGGGTATCTGATTTCGTTCAGGAAAAAGGTTTCTATCCTGCTCAGATATATCGAGACCAAAACACTCCTTATAAACTTTACCGGTACTCTGACAACAACAGCCAAGTTCAGGATGCATCTGTTTCCCAAAAAGGAAAAATCAAAATAGTCTGGCCGATCCCCTCTAATAGCCGGGGAAACGAGTTTAATAATTTGGAAGATATCCTCAGCCATTTAGCTGGCGAGTCTACTGGACTGTACACAATTGGCCGCAGCGGCATGTGGCATGGTGGCATCCATATCACCGAAGCCACAACGCCATGGTGTGCTCTGAGTGGTAAAGCTCCGCTGGAAGTGATGGATTTCCCGGTACCTTTTAAAGGTGAACAGGCGATACGCTGCATGGCAGATGGTGAAGTTGTTGCCTATCGCGTCTGCAAAGATTACCTGACGCTGGGGTGGGAATCCGGCCCGCTGAGTTTTTCAGGGTCCTTCGTACTTGTGAAGCACTATATCCAGCCGGGTGAGAAAGAAACTAGTGGGTTACATTTCTACACCCTATACATGCATCTGGCCCCATATTCTGCTTACACCGTCAATCCGGCAGAAACAAAGTGGACTCTACAGGACTCACTTTCAGCCTACGAACCAGAGTGGGTGATGTCTGCCAGCACAAAAAACAAAGATCTCAGCGACAGCTATTTAAAAGGCACAATGCCGAAAGGTGCAATTGTAGAATGGAATAAGTCTGACGGAAGTCTCCATACCGTCGCGTTCAATAACCGCGAGTACGGCCTGGTGACCTTTGTCAGTTTGTCAGAAGATGCGGTAAAAAAAGGCAATAAAACATCCTTTAAGCCCGGTCAGCAATACTGGATTTTGGTTGATAAGAACAATATATTTCCGGGTGCCAGCGGCGTCTCCCAGCCTTCCTGGTGGCAAAAACTGATGCCACCAGCGAAAGAGGCAATGAAGTTCGATGAGGTTGTATGCCCGACGCCTTACGCCATTAGCGCCGGTGACCCTGTTGGTCACATGGGGTATTATCAGGCACCAAAAGATGGTGGGTATGAGGCGCGTTATCAGGTGCATATCGAATGCACGAGCATGGACGACAATCTGGAAAAATTCCTGACCAACCCCGAACAGGTGGGGGAGAAGAATCCGCTCTGGCTGAAGTACGAACCTGGCATTGCTCTGTATAAAAAAGATGTCGCTACTGGAAAATTCACAAAAGATACCAAAGCGACCACCGTGACAGGGATCCTTCCTCTGAGTCAGGTGCAAACTGAAATCGATAAGACGACCAAACAGGAATACTGGCAACTGCGACCAGAAAATGCTTATGCACTCAAAGGGCAGGCGGAACCACAGCTTTTGTCACAGTATGATCTGGCCAAACTGGGTTTCAGAACTGAGATCGCAGAGCCGACCAGTTTTGATTATCTGGATGGAAAAAGCCAGCCGACTGGATTCTTCCGTAACCTCATAGATTCACTCTATCAGTCAGCTTCAGCGGATAAGCGAACCAGTCATGCCCTGGTAAAGCATAATTACCAACGTTTGCTGGATAAAATTGATAGCGGAAGCGACAATTATTCGCCAATGGAGTACTGGAGAGCCCTCCATAACCCTGACTATCGTGACGTCATTATGAAAAAGATAGTAAAACATCCCAGCGACTGGTACTTCAAAAAAGACGATGCTATCTGGCAACCATTCCTGAATGCGCTGAAAAAAGAGGCACCTGAGTGGAAAAAGTACAGCGAGGATTTTCTCGACAAGGTGGCATGGATGCAGGATCTTACAACAGAAAAGCTAGGACCTTCGTTATGGCATATGCATCCAATTATTTTTTTAGGCTCCATCCGCCAATCAGTAAGAAAAGGGTGGGCCCACAGCAAATTTGGTGATTTCCTTGGTAGAGTGGAGTCTAAAAATGACTACAGTGCATTTAATGTGCACGTTACTTACAAACCTCATTACAAAACAAAATTAACAAGCATGACAATCAAAGAGGTTATGACATCTCAGGAAGATGATACATCTATAGGCATGTTTGCCACTGGACGATTCCAGGTGGTTCCCAAAACTCTTAAAGATGCAGTGAGTAAACTTAACCTAGATGTAAATGCTCTCTATGATGAAGAAATGCAGGATAAAATATTTAATGAGTATCTTATAAAATTAAAGCGCCCTGCAATCATTAATTATCTCGAAGGGAATGGAAGCGTTGAAGATGCTATATATGATTGGGCCAAAGAATTTGCATCTGCTGGAGTTCGAAAAGGTAAAGAGATTAGCCCTTCGAAAACTGAATTTGAAACAAATTCGGATGGTTCTTTTGTAAGGGACAAAAAAGGTAACAAGATACATAAGAAAAGATATGCTCAGGTAGAGGGGGTATCATACTACTCTGGTGATGGGATAAATAAAGCTCATCTTAAACCTGACGATATGGTCAAAGTGCTCAAGGATTCAAAAAATGAAGCTATGTAAACTTACCATCCTTCTTACCACTATTATTTGCTTCTCTACATTAGCTAATGTAGGAGAAACTCCAAAATTTAAAGAACACAATGTAATATTAAGTCATGGGCCATTTGCATCAAAAATAAAATTAACGGGTGAGCAATCTAGTAAATCTAATGACTGGAAAAAGTTAATGCAAAGTCAACTCAGCAAGGAAGTCAACTTTGCAGGGCACTATCGACTTTACATAAGTGAGAAAGGTGAGTTACCCAAAGATTGCGGTGTTAATGGTTGGGTATGTGGTTGGGTAATTGATAAATTATCCGGGGCTATAATTTCGGAATTGCCGATATTTAACGGCAACACAAAATATTACTCAACTATTGATAATGGTACTCCATCCCCTGATCCATTTTCTGCCGAGTTTTACCCTAATAGTAATCTAATTTGGATTGGCGGTGAAAACATCCCAGAATCGAACGTTGGTAAAATATCTCTAGGCGATAAGAAATGTTCTAACAGTGCATATGTATTTGACCATCAATCATTCCAAAACATCTTTCAAGGCGAATGTGAAATAGATAATGGCGGCTGACAAAAATTAGCTAACATAAATAATCCTGCTAGTACCTAAAACACATCTCGCTAATAAATTCAACAGCAAGGAAACTTAATATGCTTCAGATAATCCGAAAAGGCGATAAGACTACTCACGGTGGTTCTGTAATGAGCGCGTCTGAAACCATGAAATTCGGCGGCATCGGTGTTGCCCGTAAAGGCGACAAAGTGTCCTGTCCGGTTCCGGGACATGGCCCGACAACCATCATAGAAGGCAATCCTGCTTATCTTGACCATGGTATTCCGGTTGCATTCCACGGTCACAAATGCGCCTGTGGTTGTACGTTGATCAGTTCATTTGCCGCAGCAAAGGTTGCCTGATTATGCCCGTTTGGCTGGATGCCATCCCTGAAAAGGCCCCTAAGATAGCACGTCCCGGAACCCGCCGCTGGCTGCTGTTCCTGGTATTTATCATGCTGGGGGGCATAGCACTCACTCTATGGTGCTGGCGGTCGGAGCGAACCGGATTTGTCTTTTGGTTCACCGCACTGGGTCTTCCATTTTGCACCTGGGGTCTTATTTTTGGTTTACGCCGGTTTGCCTATAAAGCCGAACAGGTGGGGGCCCAGTCCAGGAATGTCGAGCGAGAAGCACTCATTGACAGTGAAATTCTGCGCGGTCAGCGCTGCGCCTGGATCCTCGGTACTTATATCCAGAGTCCGGCGGGAAACAAAACCGACGACTTGCTGGAGGTGATGAAAGTCGCCGCTCCCGCTATCGGCTTTTCGCACCCCAGAGGATGCGACAAACCGGTCAGGTACGCGGCATTAACAGAATATCAGATGGATTTACCGAAAGCGTTGAAAGCAGCGGTCATCAAGCTGGCCGCGCGTGTGGAAGTAATTGTTCAGCCACTTCCTTCAGAGCTGCCATGCTGGCTGATGCTGGACTGTGACAATGACCTTTATCCCCTGGTTGAAGAGCAGCTAAAGGCCGAGCTTTCACTCAAAACCGGCAGGATATTTCGCCTGATGTCCGGAAAAGGACTGGGCGCATTTGATGCCTGGTTGGACAAGCGATGGGACAATGCGGGCATTCTGGTTGCCATAACGCTATCGTTACCGGCCTCGCCCCGGGAAGAAGATGCTGATGCTGTCTCGATGGTAGTACTCAGCAACCGTAAGGCTCTCGCATATTCGAATGAATTACGTCTTCATCGCCCGGAAAGAGGAACTGAAGCCACGCTCACCAAAACGCTTAAACGTGCGTTGCTCTGGGCCAATATTGGTCCTGCCGAACTCCGGGGAAGCTGGATTTCTGGCCCATGTTTGACCGCAGGAAGCGGCTGGAATAATGCCTGCGAGGCGGGCAGCGTGGAATTTAGTCTTTCTGAAGACAACCTCAGTATCGACCCTGTGTTGGGCTACACCGGCCATGCAGCTCCGTGGGTCGCCATCACGCTTGCCGATGCGGCATTTGAGCAGCGCGGAGTACAGGTTATCGCCGCGCAACCCGCTGCCGACAAAGACGACGTCTGGATCGCCGTCATCACCAAAGAAGAAGTTCGCAAGGAATCGCCTAAGAATGTCTAAGGTAAAAGTAAAAACACTCATCGGCTCCGTAGTAACTGTCGCGTTTTTTCTGACGGTCATCGTGGCATTTCTCTTTTATGCCTTTCCGGAAAACGTCGCCTCGGCTACCGGGTTCGGTCCGTATGACGGCCAGCGCATACTCACGTTCTGCGCCATGCTGGTTGCCGCGCTGTTTTTACTCGGCTGGCTGACAGAGAAGGCTTTCGACTTCGCCGGTAAATCGGGGTTGTACCTCCACTGGGGGCAGAAAAAGTCACAGATTACCGCTCCTGTAGCGAATACTATTGCCAGCGTAGAAGACGACGAAGATCCAGTCTTCAGCGAAGACGCGGTGTCCGAACATCTGCTATTCCGCTATGGTCGCCGCTGGCAGCGTAAGATACGAATTCTGCTGGTGATGGGTAATCCGGACGACGTCCAGAAAGCGGCCCCGGGCCTGTGTCATGACCTCTGGCAGGAAGGCGACGGCAACGTGCTGATCTATGGCGGTGATGCGCAGTCACTCCCGGATGAGATCTTCCTTTCAAAACTGAAACGCCTGCGTTCCGGGCAACCGGTTGATGGCATCGTCCAGGTGATGAGTACCTCAGCCCTCCCGACGGATAGCGAACGGGATGCCTTCTTGCGTTGTCGCCAGAAAGCCGACCACCTGTTGGGCTGGCAGGCGCCCGTCTGGCTGTGGCTGACCGATAAAGCCACCGGTGCTCAGCAGGACGCGGAAACGGCTGCGACAGGGGTCATATTCGGGCCGGAAGGTACCGTGAAAGGTGCGGGCGAGGCGTTTTCTACACTGGCGCTACACCTGCAAAAAGCGGGTATGGTACAGATACTGAATAATCCGGCACATAACGGCCTGCTTCAGTTATCTTCCCGTCTGCAACACGAACTAAAAGCCAGTCTGACCGTTTTGCTCAACGGGCTGATGCAGGGATCTGCGGCCTGGCGTTTACGCGGTGTTATGTTCAGCCCTGAACTGGCCTCTGCCGGCTCGGTACCGAATACGCGCCTCGATACCCCTACATGGAAAGCCGTCGTTGATGACTGTGATGCCGTCAGCGGCAGAAAGCTTGGCTTCGACGGGCTGAGGATGCTGCGGTTAATTCTGCTTTCCCTGATTGTCCTGTGGGGTGCCGGTACACTGCTGTCTCTGATCGTTAACCGTACCCAGATTTATCAGGCGCAGGAAACGGCGAGGCAGGCTGCGGATACCTCGCTACCGCTGGCTGAACGTCTGCGTAACCAGCTTGTTCTTCAGCAATCCATTGCCCGTCTGCAGCATCGTGAAGCGACAGGTGCGCCGTGGTACACCCGATTTGGACTCAATCAGGACAGCGACACCTTGGCTGCACTCTGGCCGCTGTATGCGAAAAATAACGCACAGCTGATGAGAGATGCCACAGCAGATCATCTCAGGCAGCAGCTGAATGCCTTTGTGCAACTTCCTCCCGCCAGTGATGCCCGTATACAGGGCACCCAGCATACCTACGACGTGCTAAAAAGTTACCTGATGATGGCCCGGCCGGAGAAAGCGGACGCGGGGTGGCTGGCAAAAAACGTGATGACGGCCTGGCCAAAACGCCAGAATGTGCCGGACGGCACGTGGCGGGAAATAGCGCCGAAACTACTGGGCTTTTATGCGCAGAACCTCCCGGCACATCCGGAATGGAAAATTAAGCCCGACGCTGAATTAATCAGCACAGTACGTCAGATCCTGCTCAAACAGATTGGCCAGCGGAACGCTGAGTCCGGGCTGTACCAGGACATGCTTAAGCGCGTGGCCAGTAACTGGCCTGATTTGACGCTGGCGGACATGACCGGTGATACCGATGCCTCAACGGTATTCAGTACCGATGACGTCGTCCCGGGCATGTTTACGCGCCAGGCCTGGGAAGAGCAGGTTCAGGATGCAATTGATGAGGTGGTCAAAACCCGCCGTGACGAAATCGACTGGGTACTAACGGATAAAACCCACCAGGCCGGGAGTGATATCTCCCCGGAAGCGCTGAAGGCCCGCCTGACGGAACGCTATTTTACCGATTTTGGCAATGCGTGGCTGAACATGGTCAACAGCATTCAGTGGCAGGAAGCCACCTCACTTTCTGAAGCGATTGCCCAGCTCAATCTGATCGGCGATGTCCGCCAGTCGCCGCTGGTTGCACTGATGAACACGCTGGCCTGGCAGGGCAAAACCGGACAGAAAGGCGAGGCGCTGGCGGATTCAATAGTGGATTCAGCGAAAAAGCTGGTCGGTAAGAATAAAAACGCAAAACAGTTCATTGAACAGGCGCAGGGCCCTAAAGGCCCGCTCGATGCGGTGTTTGGCCCGCTGATGGGGCTGATGGAAGGGAAAGAGGGCACCGGTACCAACGGCAACCTCAGCTTCCAGTCCTGGCTTGCCCGCGTCACTCAGGTGCGGCTGAAGCTTCAGCAGGTCACAAGCGCACCGGATCCACAGGCCATGTCGCAGATGCTGGCCCAGACCGTGTTTCAGGGAAAAGCCATCGACCTGACCGATACCCGTGATTACGGCAGCCTGGTTGCGGCGAGCCTGGGCCAGGAGTGGAACGGGTTTGGCCAGTCGCTGTTTGTACAACCGCTGGATCTGGCCTGGCGGCAGGTCCTTGCCCCGGCAGCGGGTAGCCTCAATGCCCGCTGGCAGACAACCATTGTCGATCAGTGGAATAAGGCCTTTGCGGGACGCTATCCGTTTAAAGCCACCGGCAGCGATGCCTCGTTGCCGCTGCTGGCACAGTTCCTGCGCAGCGACGCGGGTCGAATCACCACCTTCCTGAAAACTAACCTGGGCGGGATCCTTCACCAGGAGGGGAATCGCTGGGTCGTTGATCCCTCCGCAAGCCAGGGAATGGTGGTCGATCCCGGGTTCCTCCGGGCGATTAACCAGCTGGCGGAACTGTCCGATATCGTCTTCTCTCAGGGCGATGCGAATGTTCATTTCGAGCTGATGGCACGTCCCTCTCGTGACGTTGCCCGCGTACAGCTTTCTCTTGATGAGCAAAACCTCGACTACTTCAACCAGATGGAAAGCTGGCAGAGCTTTACCTGGCCGGGAAATACGTATTACCCGGGCGTCAGCCTCAACTGGCGCAGCGTAAACAGCGGTATGCAGCTTTACGCCAGCAACCAGGGGAACTGGGGCTTCATTCGCCTGCTGGACAAGGCACTCATCACTCCGCTTGATGCCAGCCGCACGCAGCTGGTGTGGATCACCCCTGACGGGAATCCGCTGAAGTTTGTGCTTCGCAGCGAGCTTGGCGACGGTCCTCTGGCGTTACTGAAGCTTCAGGGATTCACGCTGCCTGAAACGATCTTCGACGTCGACTCTGACGTCGCTGACCCAGAAGGGTTCCAGTGACGAAGCGCAATCGACGTCAGCTTCCACCGTCAATGGATAAAACGACGCGTCTTCGACAGCGGCCGTGAGAGATATGAAAAAGACTAACAAACGGAAAAAACAATGAGTTCACCGAAAGAGCTGTTAACCGCTTGCGCCAGCGACACAGAAGAACAGCAGCGCCTTATCGCCCGGGCAAGTGACGCCCTGTCGCACTGGGATAACTGGCTGCTCCCGTTCATCCCCGGGTCTGAAACCGGGGACGATCCGGCATACGACGATAATTTTCAGTTAATGCGCGAAGAGATCAATAAGCTTTCGGGCACTGATTCAGCGCTGCTGTGCGAGCTGGCCCAGACATGTCTTTGCGAATGCGCCAAAGACATTCGCGTCGTGACGGTGCTCTGTGGCTAATTTTTTTAAATACTTTCAGGAAATTCGTGCATGGATGATTTAACTCTGCGCTATTACGAAGCAGAGATGCGCTACCTGCGTGAAGCAGGTAAAGAATTTGCCCGGGCCCATCCGGACCGGGCAGCGATGCTTAATCTGGATAAAACCGCCGCGCGCGATCCTTATGTGGAGCGCCTGTTCGAAGGCTTTGCCTTCCTGATGGGCCGTCTGCGTGAAAAGCTGGATGATGACCTGCCGGAACTGACCGAAGGGCTGGTGAGCCTGCTGTGGCCGCACTATATGCGGACTATCCCGTCGCTGGCTATCGTCGAATTTTCACCTGACTGGCGTAGCCTGCGCCAGGCCGAAATGCTGGAGGAAGGTTTCTCTGTTCTGTCGCGCCCCGTAGGGCCGCATAAAACGGCCTGCCAGTACCGGACGACCCGTGATGTTCCGCTGCAGCCCCTGCAACTTGCGGACGCCCGTCTGCACACGGAAACCAATGGACGTTCGGCGATTCGCCTGCGCTTCGAATGCCCCGAAAAAGTAGACTGGAGCAAAGCCGGGATCGACAAGGTTGCCATCTTCCTCAACGCGGAGAGCCCGGTCAGTTCAGCATTGCATCTGGCAATGACCCGACGCGTACATACCATGTATGCCCGTCATGCCGGGACGCACACCGAACGTCATCCGTTTGACGGATGGTGCAAACCGATGGGCTTTGATGACAACGACGGCCTGTGGAAGAAAGCCGATACCGCTTTCAGTGGTTACCAGCTGCTGCTGGAGTATTTCAGCTTCCGCCAGAAGTTTATGTTTATTGAACTGCGCGGTCTGGACACCATCGGGCTCACTGCGGCCAGCACCTGGTTTGAAATCGACATTGTGCTTAGCGAAGCATGGTCATCCGATCTGCCGTTTGATACAGAAAACTTCCGGCTGCACTGCGCGCCGGTCATTAACCTCTTCACGCTGGAAGCCGACCCGCTGACGCTTGACCCGCTGGAAAATGAATACCTGCTCAGGCCGCTGCGCCTTCAGGATGGCCACACCGAGATTTACAGCGTTGATAATATTCATGGCGCGCTGAAGAATGGCAAACATCCGTATGTGCCGTTCACCAGCTTCCGACACCGTGGCGGTATGATGCGCCACGATGCCCCTGAGCGTTACTTCCACACCCGGGTGAAGCGCGGCCCCTCTGGACTGTATGACACCTGGCTCATTCTCGGCGGGCGCTCGTTCGAACTGGAACAGCTGTCCGAAAAACCGGAGTCACTCTCGATGCGGATAACCGGCACCAACGGTCAGCTCCCGCGTAAGGCGCTGGAAAGCACGCTGCTGGACAGGGTGGTCAAGGCAGGAAAAGTGCCCGTCAGGGTATTGAACGTTACCGCACCGACGATGCCGCTGTATCCCCCGGCAAACGACCGTTTTCACTGGCGGGTGATGAGTCATCTGGGCTCAAACTTCCTCAGCATGATGGACAATCCTGAAGTGCTGCGCGGCACGCTGGCGCTGTACGACTGGACCGATGACGAGATGAACCGACGTCGTCTTGAAGCAATCGTCGCCGTGAAGCACACGCCGATCCGCCGTTTTGAGAAGGGCTTTATGCTCCGGGGCGTGGACATTGAGGTCACGCTGAACATGGATAATTTTGCAGGCGAGGGCGATGTGAATCTCTTCGGGGAAATGCTGCACCGGTTCTTCGCGCTCTATGCGGATATTCACCTCTTTAACCAGCTCACGCTGGTACTGCAACCGACAGGAAAACGACTGAGATGGCGCGAGAATCACAGCCAGCACGTACCGGGCTGACGCTGGCCCTTAATAAAGATATCTGGCGGGCCAATTTCTATCGTTTCTGCCAGCTGCTGGAGCAGGAAAATCCGGGCGCGCCAAAGCTTGGCTCGACCAGCCATCCGGGTAACGACCCGGTGCGCTTTCGGCCCTGGCCCGGAATGGGGTTTCCGGTAGGCACGTTGAAAGCGGTTGAGACCGACGAAGACCATCCTGAACTGCCGCCGACCGTTCGCACCACTTTCCTGGGCATGTATGGCGTGGACTCTCCTCTGCCAACCGCTTACCTGGATGATATTGCGCAGCGGCGGGAAGGACACGAGGCGGTCACCTCGTTTCTGGACATCTTCAGCCACCGCATCACCACGCAGTATTACCGGATCTGGCGAAAATACGCGTATCCGGCCACCTTCGAGGCCGGTGGGCGCGATGCCACATCACAGTGTCTGCTGGGGCTGGTGGGACTCGGTATTCCGGGCACGGCCGAACGGGTGGCAACACCGGTTTCCCGCTTTCTGGCCTTACTCGGTACGATGCGCTTACCCACCCGTAATGCGGAAGGTATCCGGGCCCTGGTGAGCCTGCTGGCACCGAATACCCGGGCAATGATCACTGAACCCGATCCGGTTAAGGTCCATATCGACAACCGCAGCGGCCTGGGTCGCGAAAGCCGCGTCCGTCTTTCTCAGCGCGCCACGCTGGGTAAATCGGCAAAAGAGGCATGCAGCCGGGTACTCGTTACGCTGGAAACGGAAGATCCTGACGAGGCTGAAGGGTGGTTACCCGGTGGGATCCTGCATACCGATTTACTGGTCCTGCTGCGCGTCTACCTTGGTTACCGCAGTGATGTCCGACTGCGCCTCACTGTACCCGTGCGGCTGTTGCCTGAGTCTCGCCTGGGCAAGGGCCGGCGTATACAGCTGGGAAGAACCGGCTTACTGGGTCTGAAAGAAGGCAAACTCAATACGCCACGGAAAAGTCTGACCGTCAACCTGGGATGTTATGAAGGGCTTCACTATTCCGCACAGCAACCCGCAGAAGACGGACATTACCGCTTCGATTGATCACGTACTACCTCCATCAATAAGGAACTTTTGAATGGCAACAGTAACTCGCTGGCAGGCGCTGACGCTTATTGCCTGTGGTCTGCTCGCAGGCTGTGGTCTGACGCAGACCGTCACGGACGGCACGGTCAGCATCACGAAATCCATCTTCTACAAGAAAATTAAAACGCTGCATCTGGATTTTACCCCGCGCACGGCCATTAACGCCGATGGCGCACAGACGCCGCTGGCGACCATGGTGCGGGTCTATCAGCTCAAAGATCGTAAAGCGGTGGAGACCGCCGATTACCAGACGCTGCTGCGCAAGGCTGATACGGTGCTGAAGGAGGACGTGCTGGCGTCAAAGGCGCTGCTGGTGATGCCCAACGGCAGCGTGACGCTCAATATGCCGATGGATGAAGACGCGCAGTTTGTGGCGGTGGTGGGGCTGTTTAACCGCCCGGACATGCAGGACAACCGCTGGCGCCTGGTGCTGACCCGTGACGACTTAGACCCGGACAAACCCCGCACCATAGAGCTGGGCGACGGCTGGCTCAGCCTCTTGCCGGTAAAGGAGTGACATGATGGATAACTGGCTGGCGCTTTTTGACGGGCAGACCCGCTATTTTCTGGATATTAATGACAGCCATGTAAAGCCGGATGTCCTGCGCTTTCGCGGCAGGGAAGCGCTGAGCGAACCGTTCAGGTGGGACATCGAGTTCACCACCCCACAGAGCAACCTCATTCCGGAAAACGTGCTGATGAAATATGCGTCATTCCGGATGCGCAGCGGCAAAAACGTACACGGCATCATCACCCGCCTGGAATGGCTCTCCACCACCGCAGACCAGTCCCACTACCGGCTCACGCTGAGCTCCCGTCTGGCGCTGCTGGAGCACACCCGGCAGTGCGTCGTTTTTCAGAACCAGTCCGTGCCGGAGGTGGTGGAGCAGGTGCTGCGTAAACACGGTCTGGAGGGCCCGGACTTTGCGTTCCGGCTGGAACGGACCTATCCGGCGCGGGAATTGATTACCCAGTGGCGGGAAACGGACCTGGAATTTATCCGGCGCATTCTGTCCGAGGTGGGCATTTACTGGCGCACGGAGATGGACGACGAGCGCGGTCTGGATACGTACATCTTCGCCGACAGCCAGCTTCACTACCGGTTTGATGTGCGCCTGCCGTACCGCGAGCCGTCGGGCCTGTTCGACGGCGCGGCAGAATCGGTGTGGG
>NZ_QBJD02000030.1 GCF_003057745.1 Enterobacter sp. RIT418 | reverse complement strand
GCAGCTTGAATGAACGCAAATGACGATTAGATTCAATAAGGGGCTCATAGCACCACTAAAAAACCATGCAAAAAAGGAATCATCATGCCTAATGTTTATATTGAACCACAGCCAAAAGGTCGTCCAGAAGGTACTCCAATCACACATTACACGGTGGAGTACGCCCATGGAGTAAGCGTAGATAACATTGATCACAGAACTCAGGAAAGTGCAATTCATGCTGCAATCAGGCATGGACACACGCCGCTTATCGCTCGCGTGAGGAATACAACTAAAGGAAATCCCGATCACTGGCGATCCGCGACCTAACTGCGGACAAGCGCTCTTTTATAATAAGCCAGCCTGTTAGCTGGCTTATTAAAGGGATAACGAGGAAGATCCATTTATTTTTTTACATCTGCCAGCGCCTGCGCGCACGCCCATGCGCTGGCCCATGCCCACTGGAAGTTGTATCCGCCCAGCCAGCCGGTGACGTCCATCACTTCGCCGATGAAATACAGGCCGGGTACGTTACGGGCCTCCATCGTGCGAGAGGAAAGTTCGTCAGTGTCCACTCCGCCGAGGGTCACTTCCGCGGTGCGGTAACCTTCGGTGCCGTTTGGCTGCACGCGCCACGCCGTCAGCGTCTCGACCAGCGCGTGCTGCTCGCGGCTGTTGAGCTGCTTGAGCGAAACGTCCGGGATCTGCCCTAACAGCTGCAAGCATTCCACCAGGCGTTTTGGCAGCTGCATCGCCAGCGTGTTCCTGAGGCTTTGATTCGGGTGCGCGGCGCGCTGATCGTTGAGAAAGCTATCAATGTCGCAGTCGGGCAGCAGATTGACCGTAACAAATTCGCCCGGCTGCCAGTAGCTTGAGATTTGCAGCACCGCCGGTCCGGAGAGGCCGCGGTGGGTAAAGAGCAGGTTTTCGCGAAACACCGTGCCGTCTTCCGCCGTGATGACCGACGGAACCGAAACGCCGGAAAGCGTCTGAAGCTGTTCGAGCAGCGGCTTGTGCAGGGTGAACGGAACGAGGCCTGCGCGGGTCGGCAGCACCTTCAGGCCAAACTGCTCGGCGATTTTATAACCGAAAGGTGAAGCCCCCAGGCCCGGCATCGACAGGCCGCCGCTGGCGATCACCAGGCTGTCCGCGCTGACGCTTTCACCGTTGAGCTGCAGCGTATAGCCCTGTTCGTCGCGCGCGACCTCAAGCACCTCGGTGCGCAGGCGCATCGTCACGCCGCCCTTCTCACACTCTGCCACCAGCATATCGACAATCTGCTGCGCGGAGTCGTCGCAGAATAGCTGGCCCAGGGTTTTCTCATGCCAGGCGATTCCGTGCTTGCCGACCAGCTCGATAAAGTCCCACTGGGTATAACGCGCCAGCGCAGATTTACAAAAATGCCGGTTTTGGCTGAGGTAAGCCGCGGGTTCAACATAAAGATTGGTAAAGTTGCAGCGGCCGCCGCCGGACATCAGGATTTTGCGGCCCGGTTTTTTACCGTTATCCAGCAGCAGCACGCGGCGACCCGCCTGTCCGGCCATTGCCGCACAAAACATACCCGCCGCACCGGCGCCAATTACTACGGCATCAAACCTTTCCACGTCAAAATCCTCATCGTTAACTGCCGCGGATTGTAAAGTTTCCTATGTGGTCGCACCAGCGCAAAAAGATAATACAAAGCCATTTCATTGATATTTAAAGAATAACCATTCGAGCGCTTTTCTCAAAACAGGTGGTATGTCAAAAAAAGTCTATATTTCACTTTGCCCGTTGCGCATTTGTCCTGGATAATGCGCCGCGTTCATGTCCTCCAAAATGGCGTAACGTCCTATGCTACATTTGTTTGCTGGCCTGGATTTACATACCGGCCTTTTACTCTTGCTTGCTCTGGTATTTGTATTGTTCTACGAAGCGATCAACGGCTTCCACGACACTGCAAACGCAGTAGCAACGGTTATCTATACTCGCGCAATGCGATCGCAGCTTGCGGTTGTCATGGCGGCGATTTTTAACTTCTTTGGTGTCCTCCTGGGCGGACTGAGCGTTGCGTATGCCATCGTGCATATGCTGCCAACGGATCTGCTACTCAACGTTAGTTCTGGCCATGGTCTCGCCATGGTGTTCTCAATGCTGCTCGCAGCCATTATCTGGAACCTCGGAACCTGGTATTTCGGCCTGCCTGCATCCAGTTCTCACACCCTGATCGGTGCCATTATTGGTATCGGTTTAACCAACGCCCTGATGACCGGTACGTCTGTTGTTGATGCACTCAACATTCCGAAAGTGCTGGGTATTTTTGGCTCTCTGATTATTTCGCCTATCGTAGGCCTGGTGGTTGCGGGTGGATTAATCTTCATCCTGCGTCGCTACTGGAGCAACACGAAAAAACGCGCGCGTATCCACCTCACGCCAGCAGAGCGTGAAAAGAAAGACGGCAAGAAAAAGCCGCCGTTCTGGACGCGCATCGCGCTGATCGTTTCGGCTATTGGCGTAGCGTTCTCTCACGGCGCGAACGACGGTCAGAAAGGCATTGGTCTGGTGATGCTGGTTCTGATTGGCGTCGCTCCGGCAGGTTTCGTGGTCAACATGAATGCTTCCGGATACGAAATCACCCGTACCCGTGATGCCGTCAACAACGTTGAAGTTTACTTCCAGCAGCACCCTGCGCTGCTGAAGAAAGCAACGGGCGTTGACCAGCTGCTCCCTTCTCCGGAAGCAGGCGCAGCCACCGCACCCGGTGAGTTCCACTGCCACCCGGCCAACGCTATCAACGCGCTGGAACGCGCGAAAGGCATGCTGGGCGATATCGAAAGCTATGACAAACTTAGCGTAGAACAGCGCGGCCAGCTGCGTCGTATTATGCTTTGCATCTCTGACGTGACGGATAAAGTCGCGAAGCTGCCGGAAGTGAACGCTGACGACCAGCGTCTGCTGAAGAAACTGAAAGGCGATATGCTCAACACTATCGAGTACGCGCCAATCTGGATCATCATGGCGGTCGCGCTGGCGTTGGGTATCGGTACGATGATTGGCTGGCGCCGCGTGGCGACCACCATCGGCGAGAAGATCGGTAAGAAAGGCATGACCTATGCGCAGGGTATGTCCGCGCAGATGACGGCGGCTGTCTCTATCGGCCTGGCGAGCTACACCGGTATGCCGGTATCAACCACTCACGTACTCTCTTCTTCCGTAGCGGGGACCATGATTGTTGACGGCGGCGGTCTGCAGCGCAAAACCGTGACCAACATCCTGATGGCGTGGGTCTTCACCCTTCCAGCCTCCATCCTGCTGTCCGGCGGGCTGTACTGGATTTCACTGAAGCTGATTTAATCGGCCGAGAGTGACAAAAAGCGGGTCAGGAAACTGACCCGCTTTTTTTATGCTTTCATTCCATGATCAGCTCATATCATAAGGAAACTCTGAACATTTTTTGCACAAAAATATTCGAGTACGCTGATTACCATGCTGGGTATGGATATGTTAAAACAATGGAGAATGTATGGCTTCTGTACCTACCCCTGGACCCGGCTCAATCGTTATCGTGAATAATATGCGCGAGGCCAGACGTCAAGGAATGTCACGAAATATGGCTACCGCCTCGACGTACTACTGGTTCTATCAAAAAGTGAGGAATGGTGGCCCATGGGATTACAAAAAATTTGATCCTTACTTCGCTGCATTCGGTAATTTCAACTTTGGTGCTGCCGGAACAGCTGCAGGTATCCCTTCAAAAATGCTTTTGATGGGCGCAGGCTGGGCGCAAGGACGAGCAGGAACATCAAAACCTGAATGGGGAAAATGGCATGAAAAACCGCCTTACGGTGACGACCCCACAGATCAGCGAAATATTAGGGAAGGGATAGAGTATGCCATCCAACACGGCTATTAAATGGACTCACCGACTTATCACGCTTTTCCTTCTACTCCTGGTCGCAGGGTTTATTTGGCTAAACTACCAGCCCGATCCGCGAAATAGCGATGAACTGCAGCGTGTCTATAAGCTGTCCGATAGCGTTTGGCTCTACATGACGGTAAATAATCAGGGCGGAGCAACGGTCCCTACCCTATACCGTTACTATCTTTCGCAAAAGTTAACCGGGAAAGATGCGGAAATTATCCAACAGCTCAATGTTAAATATCCCGTCATTGAAGGAACAGGCACGATTACCGAAGCACGTATAGGTGAGAACGGGAAAGTAAACATCTCATACAGCGGAAAGGTAACGTCAATACAGAAGGATGTTTCAAACCTGCGGTTCTCGGTTAACGCAGAGCAATGAAAGAAAGAAGGCGGAGACATGCTCCGCCTTCTTTTTACGCTCAGTGCCAAATCATCAATGCAATCATACTGACGACAACCAGCCCGCAAAGAGCGCTGGTTAAAATGAACTGACGACGCAGGCGCTCGCAGCGACGGATAAACTCATCATCGTGGTGATCGCGATAGCGCTGGTAGTAGATGTACCCCACCAGACGCATCTGTTTGCTGGGCTGTCCATGCGAGGTGAAGAATCCTCCACCGTCCACATACTGATAAAGCAACGGATCGCAACCACGAAGTACCACTAACAGCGCGCGTAACGATGAAAAATAGCGCGCCATATTCACTATGCAAACCACGCATAACGCCCAAAACAATGCGACGGTGCTAATCATACATCCTCCCCGGCGTCCGCCCATGAAGCGAGGCTTCCGAGCTACCGCACCCAATGCCCTGACAGACAGTTCAGTGAAAGAATGACCAAAAGTCGATCCGGTTCGCGTTTTAAAATCCGAACGGCTCATTAAATAGTGTAGGAGATCCGTTAATTTTTTTGCCACAAGGTTAATCGTTATCAACACCAAAGCTTGATAATTTTGTTTAACTGGGCCGTAATGAAAGCAACAGACGACGGCTTTCCCTTTTAGTCATCGATAACTTAAGGAAGGAGTAACACTATGGCTTACAAACACATTCTCATCGCGGTAGATCTCTCTCCAGAGAGCAAAGTGCTGGTTGATAAAGCGGTATCCATGGCACGTCCCTACAACGCGAAAGTTTCTCTTATTCACGTTGATGTGAATTACTCCGATCTCTACACCGGCCTGATTGACGTGAATCTTGGGGATATGCAGAAACGCATCTCCGAAGAGACGCACCATGCCCTGAGCGAACTGTCTACCAACGCGGGTTACCCCATCACCGAAACATTAAGCGGCAGCGGTGACCTGGGCCAGGTGCTGGTGGATGCGATTAAAAAATACGATATGGATCTGGTGGTATGCGGTCACCATCAGGACTTCTGGAGCAAGCTGATGTCCTCCGCGCGCCAGCTGATCAACACCGTTCACGTGGATATGCTGATTGTTCCGCTGCGTGACGAAGAAGACGAGTAAATGCGTTAAATTCCCCTCACCCTAGCCCTCTCCCCATAGGGGAAAGGGAACGATCGAGCCCCTCGCCCCTATGGGGAGAGGGGTTGGGGTGAGGGGATATAGATATCAAACCGATGCCCTTTCGTGGTCACCGCATTGGCCGTCGCGACATCCGCCAGCGGCGGCGCATAGTCCGGACGTTTCACCACCACGCGCTTCGTCGCAAGCTGGCGAGCGGGCTCCAGCAGGCCGTCTGCATCTAAATCCGGCCCCACCAGCGACTGAAACACCCTCATCTCTTTTTTCACCAGCGCGCTTTTCTGCTTATGCGGGAACATCGGATCGAGATAAACCACCTGAGGGCGCGGGGTGATATCCGTCAGCGCCGTCAGGCTTGAGGCGTGAATGAGCTGCAGACGATCCCGCAGCCACGGGCCGATTTCCGGGTCCGCATAGCCGCGCGCCAGCCCGTCGTCGAGCAGCGCGGCAACCACCGGGTTACGCTCCAGCATCCGCACGCGGCAGCCCACGGAGGCCAGCACGAACGCATCACGCCCTAGCCCCGCCGTGGCGTCAACCACGTCCGGGAGATAGCTTCCCTTGATTCCAACGGCTTTCGCCACCGCCTCGCCGCGACCGCCGCCGAACTTGCGCCGGTGCGCCATCGCCCCGCCGACAAAATCGACAAAAATCCCGCCGAGCTTCGGCTCGTCGCGCTTGCGCAATTCCAGATGCTCGGGCGTCATCACCAGCGCCATCTGGTTATCTTCGTCGTGCTCCAGCCCCCAGCGGGACGCTAAAACGGATAAGGCGCCGTCTCCGGCGCCTGTTTCATCTACTAAGCAGATCTTCACGAATCAACTAACCCTTGATGCCGTAATGCTCAAGCATCGCATCCAGCTGCGGCTCGCGCCCGCGGAAGCGTTTGAACAGCGTCATTGGCTCTTCAGAGCCCCCGCGCGTCAGGATGTTATCAAGGAACGACTGGCCGGTTTCTCGGTTAAAGATCCCTTCTTCTTCGAAGCGCGAGTACGCGTCCGCTGCCAGCACGTCGGCCCACAGGTAGCTGTAGTAGCCCGCAGCGTAACCGCCCGCGAAGATGTGGCTAAACGCGTGCGGGAAACGGCCCCAGGTTGGTCCTGGAATAACGGCGACCTGCTTTTTAATGTCGGCCAGCGTTTCGAGGATTTTCGCCCCCTGCTCCGGGCTAAACTCGGCGTGCAGGCGGAAGTCGAACAGGCCGAACTCCAGCTGGCGAAGGATAAACATCGCCGCCTGGTAGTTTTTCGCCGCCAGCATTTTATCCAGCAGTTCTTTCGGCAGCGGTTCGCCGGTCTCATAGTGGCCAGAGATAAACGCCAGCGCGTCCGGCTCCCAGCACCAGTTTTCCATGAACTGGCTCGGCAGCTCGACCGCATCCCACGGCACGCCGTTGATGCCGGACACGCCCGCGGTTTCGATACGGGTCAGCATGTGGTGCAACCCGTGGCCGAATTCGTGGAACAGGGTAGTCACTTCGTCATGGGTAAACAGCGCAGGCTTGCCGTTCACCGGACGGTTGAAGTTACAGGTCAGGTAGGCGACCGGCTTTTGCAGTGAACCGTCGGCTTTACGCATCTGGCCCACGCAGTCATCCATCCACGCCCCGCCGCGCTTGTTCTCACGTGCGTAAAGGTCGAGGTAGAAGCTGCCGCGCAGCTCGTTCTTCTCGTCGTACAGCTCAAAGAAGCGTACGTCCGGGTGCCAGACGTCGATGTCTTTGCGCTCTTTGGCGGTGATGCCGTAAATGCGCTTAACCACTTCGAACAGGCCGTTAACCGCTTTGTTCTCCGGGAAATACGGGCGCAGCTGCTCGTCGCTGATGCTGTAGAGATGCTGCTTCTGTTTTTCGCTGTAGTAGGCGATATCCCACGGCTGCAGCTCGTCCACGCCGAACTCCGCTTTCGCGAAGGCGCGCAGCTGGGCCAGCTCTTTCTCACCCTGCGGACGGGCGCGTTTCGCCAGATCGGTCAGGAAGTCGAGCACCTGCTGTGGGTTCTCCGCCATTTTGGTGGCGAGGGATTTGTCGGCGTAGCTTTCGAAGCCCAGCAGCTGTGCCAGCTCGTGGCGCAGGGCGAGGATTTCCGCCATCACCGGGCTGTTATCCCATTTCCCCGCGTTCGGCCCCTGATCGGAGGCGCGCGTGCTGTAGGCGCGGTACATCTCTTCACGCAGCGCCTGATTATCGCAGTAGGTCATCACCGGCAGGTAGCTCGGGATATCCAGCGTTAACAGGTAGCCTTCCTGCTCTTTCGCTTCGGCCTGCGCTTTCGCCGCCGCCAGCGCGCTTTCCGACATTCCGGCCAGTTCGGATTCATCGGTAATCAGCTTCGTCCAGCCCATGGTCGCATCCAGCACGTTGTTGCTGTACTGGTTGCCCAGCTCGGACAGGCGCGCGGCAATTTCGCCGTAGCGTTTTTGTTTTTCTTTCGGCAGGCCAATGCCGGAGAGCTCAAAATCGCGCAGCGCGTTATCGACCGCTTTTTTCTGAGCGGTGTTGAGGGATGCGTAATGATCGCCGTCGCGCAGGTCGCGGTAGGCTTTGTACAGCCCCTCATGCTGGCCAACCCAGGTGCTGTACTCGGAGAGCAGCGGCAGGGTTTGCTCGTAGGCTTCGCGCAGTTCCGGGCTGTTTTTCACCGAGTTCAGGTGGCTTACCGGAGAGAAGATGCGCCCCAGCACGTCGTCCACCTCAGCCAGCGGCTGACACAGGTTTTCCCAGGTATACGGCGCGCCCTGCTCGACCACGTTTTCAACGGCCTTGCGGCAGTTTTCCAGCGATTGCGTCACGGCTGGAACAACGTGCTCGGGCAGGATTTTAGAAAACGGCGGTAGCGAGAAAGGCGTCAGTAATGGATTGGTCATAAGCGCTGTCCTGTCAAATAGGTGAATGAAGCGCGCGTCCGGCGCTGTGCATATTGAAAGTGTAATGGGGTTAATTGTAGAGGATTTCAATGCCGGGCGTTGTGGAAAAAGCCCGGTGACGCTGCCTTACCGGGCCTGCGGGTAATCTTCGCCGTTCTGCTGTAAACTGTGGCAAATCGTCATTTCAGCGGAATTTCATTACCCATGCTCAGTTATCGCCACAGCTTCCACGCAGGCAACCACGCCGACGTCCTTAAACATACCGTTCAGAGCCTGATCATTGAGGCGCTCAAAGAGAAAGACAAGCCGTTTCTCTACCTGGACACCCACGCGGGCGCGGGCCGCTATCAGCTGAGCGGCGAGCGCGCCGAGCGTACCGGCGAGTATCTGGAAGGCATCGCCCGCATCTGGCAGCAGGACGACCTGCCGGCCGAGCTGGAGCCATATATTGGCGTGGTCAATCACTTCAACCGTAATGGCCAGCTGCGCTACTACCCGGGTTCACCGCTGATCGCCCGTCAGCTGCTCCGCGAGCAGGACAGCCTTCAGCTCACCGAGCTGCACCCGAGCGACTTCCCGCTGCTGCGCTCAGAATTTCAGAAAGATAACCGCGCCCGCGTGGATAAAGCCGATGGTTACCAGCAGCTGAAGGCCAAGCTGCCGCCAGCTTCGCGTCGCGGTCTGGTGCTGATCGACCCGCCTTACGAAATCAAAACCGACTACCAGGCGGTGGTCACGGGCATTAACGAAGGCTACAAGCGTTTCGCCACCGGCACCTATGCCCTGTGGTATCCCGTGGTGCTGCGCGCGCAAATCAAACGCATGATCAAAGAGTTAGAAGCCACCGGCATCCGCAAAATTCTGCAAATTGAGCTGGCCGTGCGTCCGGACAGCGACCAGCGCGGCATGACCGCTTCCGGCATGATCGTCATCAACCCGCCGTGGAAGCTGGAAGCGCAGATGAACAACGTGCTGCCATGGCTGCACAAAACGCTGGTTCCGGCCGGAACGGGCCACGCCACCGTGAGCTGGATCGTACCGGAGTAATCGCAGTCATCGGTGGAAACTATTGATTTCAGGTATACAATCGCGGCAATTAACGATTAAGGACAAGACCCATGAGCAAGCATTATGACTACATCGCCATCGGCGGCGGCAGCGGCGGCATCGCCTCCATCAACCGTGCAGCCATGTACGGCCAGAAGTGTGCGCTGATTGAAGCCAAAGAGCTGGGCGGCACCTGCGTAAACGTAGGTTGTGTACCGAAAAAAGTGATGTGGCACGCAGCGCAAATCCGTGAAGCGATTCATATGTATGGCCCGGACTACGGCTTTGACACCACGATAAATAGCTTCGACTGGGACAAGCTGATTGCCAGCCGCACCGCCTATATCGACCGCATTCATACCTCGTACGATAACGTGCTGGGCAAGAATAACGTCGACGTGATCCGTGGGTTTGCCCGCTTTGTGGATGCGAAGACGATCGAAGTGAACGGCGAAACGATCACCGCCGATCATATCCTGATCGCTACCGGCGGCCGTCCGAGCCACCCGAACATCCCTGGCGTGGAATACGGCATCGACTCCGACGGTTTCTTTGAACTGCCTGCCCTGCCTAAGCGCGTTGCCGTGGTTGGCGCGGGCTATATCGCGGTCGAACTGGCCGGCGTGATTAACGGCCTGGGCGCGGAAGCGCACCTGTTCGTGCGCAAACACGCGCCGCTGCGCAGCTTTGACCCACTGATCGTCGAGACGCTGGTTGAAGTGATGAACGCCGAAGGCCCGACTCTTCACACCAACGCGGTGCCGAAAGCGGTCGTGAAAAACGCAGACGGCAGCCTGACGCTGGAGCTGGAAGACGGCCGCAACCAGACCGTTGACTGCCTTATTTGGGCAATTGGTCGTGAACCGGCTAACGACAACTTTAACCTTGCCGTGACCGGTGTGAAAACCAACGAAAAAGGCTATATCGTTGTCGATAAGTTCCAGAACACCAGCGTTCCGGGCATTTATGCGGTGGGCGATAACACCGGTGCGGTTGAGCTGACCCCGGTCGCCGTTGCGGCGGGTCGCCGCCTCTCCGAGCGCCTGTTTAACAACAAGCCGGACGAGCATCTGGACTACAGCAATATCCCGACCGTGGTCTTCAGCCACCCGCCTATCGGCACCGTTGGCTTAACCGAGCCGCAGGCGCGCGAGCAGTACGGCGAGGACCAGGTGAAAGTCTATAAATCGTCCTTTACCGCGATGTACACCGCCGTCACTTCGCACCGCCAGCCGTGCCGCATGAAGCTTGTCTGCGTCGGGCCGGATGAGAAAATTGTCGGTATACACGGCATCGGCTTCGGCATGGATGAGATCCTGCAGGGCTTCGCGGTGGCGCTGAAAATGGGCGCAACGAAAAAGGATTTCGACAACACCGTGGCGATTCACCCTACCGCGGCGGAAGAATTCGTTACCATGCGTTAATCCTTCTTATCCGCGACAAAAACCGGCCAGCAGGCCGGTTTTTTTATGTCTTTGACGGATAACCCCAGCGGGTTGTACAAACGGTAACAAATTTACCCTCTGCGCGCGGTGGAATTAACTAATCTTAGAAGGCGTTAACCACCTTTCTGTGAATACGTATAAAAGATTAGAGAGATGAAAATGCACGTGAAGATTTCCGCCAAACTGATGGCCAAAATGCACCTTTTCCTCGCGCTAATATGGGCGATACTGACTATTCCTACCCTGCTGTGGTGGAAAAACAGTATTCTATGGGTCTCACTCATGAGCATTTACGCCATCGTTATTTCCCATCTGGCCGCGTATAGCGCCGCCCATGCGGAAAAAGCGGCCAGCAAGGCAATGGAAAAAAGTGAAGGTGCCAGCCATAAAGCGAAACAATCCGCTACCAGCCTTTCAGGCAATGCGCGACAGGCGCACTGAAACTGTATTAAAGCGTTAAAAACGCTATTTACAGCCCTACAGGCAACGGTCTTTACCGTGAAGGCGGAATACTGAATGCTCTGAATTTTTTTCCTGCCTTTTGCCCATCAAATCAATATTAATATCCAATTAATCAATAAGATAATCAGCTTTTAACCTATTTACACCCACTTTGAAAGCGTGATCAAGCGCACACTTAGCGCCGCATTAACCGAAGCGAATGTCTACGCTTAGAAGATGACCGGGAAAAACCCGTATTTGTTACGACAAAAACCGGAGGTCCTGAACACCATGTTCAACCAGAAACTAAAGACTGCCGAGGATATCGAGTTCGAAATTGCACAAGAGCTGTGCTACGAAACCGATCCCTGCGAGTTGAAGCTGGATGAGATGATTGAAGCAGAACCGGAGCCGGAGATGATCGAGGGGCTTCCCGCCTCCGACGCCCTGACGCCCGCAGACCGCTATCTTGAGCTGTTCGAACACGTGCAGTCATCGCGGCTGTTTGCAGATAGCAAGACGTTCCCTGACTGCGCACCCAAAATGGACCCGCTGGATATTCTGATCCGCTACCGCAAGGTGCGCCGCCACCGCGATTTCGACCTGCGCCAGTTTGTCGACAACCACTTCTGGCTGCCGGAAGTACTGACGAGCGAATATGTCTCCGACCCGGGCCTTTCTCTGAAGGAGCACATCGATAAACTCTGGCCGGTGTTAACCCGCGAGCCACAGGATCATATTCCGTGGTCGTCGCTGCTGGCGCTACCTCAGGCCTATATCGTGCCGGGCGGACGCTTCAGCGAAACGTACTACTGGGATTCCTACTTTTCCATGCTGGGGCTGGCGGAGAGCGGACGCAACGATCTGCTGAAATGCATGGCGGATAACTTTGCGTGGCTGATCGAGCGTTATGGCCATATCCCGAACGGTAACCGTACGTACTACCTGAGCCGCTCCCAGCCGCCGGTGTTTGCCCTGATGGTTGAGCTGTTCGAGGAGGACGGCGTGCGGGGCGCGAAGCGCTATCTGGACCATCTGAAAATGGAGTATGCCTTCTGGATGGACGGCGCGGAATCGCTGCTGCTTAATCAGGCCTACCGCAGCGCGGTGCGCATGCCGGATGGCTCCTTGCTTAACCGCTACTGGGACGACCGCGACACGCCGCGAGACGAGTCCTGGGTGGAAGACGTGGAAACCGCGCGCCACTCCGGTCGACCTCCGAATGAGGTTTATCGCGATCTGCGTGCCGGCGCGGCCTCCGGCTGGGATTACTCTTCCCGCTGGCTGCGCGATCCGGGTCGGCTTGCCAGCATCCGCACCACGCAGTTTATCCCAATAGATTTAAATGCATTTCTGTTCAAGCTGGAAAGCGCTATCGCCAATATCTCTGCCTCAAAAGGGGATAAAGAGGTTGCTGAACAGTTCCGCCAGAAGGCCGCTAACCGTCGTGAGGCCGTGAATCGCTATCTGTGGGACGAGGAGAACGGCTGTTACCGCGACTATGACTGGCGACGCGAGGAGATGGCGCTGTTCTCTGCGGCCAGCATCGTGCCGCTGTACGTGGGTATGTCGACGCACGAGCAGGCGGAACGCCTGTCCGACGCCGTGAAGGCCCGCCTGCTGACGCCGGGCGGCATTCTGGCAACGGAATATGAAACCGGTGAGCAGTGGGACCGCCCCAACGGCTGGGCACCGCTGCAGTGGATGGCGATTCAGGGCTTTAAGCAGTACGGCAATGATTCGCTGGGCGATGAGATTGCCTGGAGCTGGCTACAGACCGTCAACCACTATTACAAAACGCACCACAAGCTGATTGAGAAGTACCACATCGCCAGCAGCACCCCGCGCGAAGGGGGCGGGGGCGAATATCCCCTGCAGGACGGCTTCGGCTGGACCAACGGCGTGGTGCGGCGGTTAATCGGCCTGTACGGTGAGCCTTAGGCCGCGTAGCGCACGCTAAAACGCTGCCGCCTGCGGTAGGCATAGACGTCTTCGACGTGCCCGTTTTTAATCCGCGTTTGCAGGCCGCGCCAGTAGTCGGCGCGGAACAAATCCGCGTGCATCTCTTCAAACAATGGCCTGATGCGCCGATCGGCGCACAGCCAGTGGCGAAACTCCTCAGGAAAAACGTCCCCGGGCGAGACGCTGTACCACGGCTCGCCCGAGAGCTCATCCTCCGGATGGCGCGGCGCGGGAATATCGCGGAAATTCACTTCCGTCATGTAGCAAATTTCATCGTAATCGTAGAACACGACGCGCCCGTGCCGGGTCACGCCAAAATTTTTATACAGCATATCGCCAGGGAAAATATTGGCGGCGGCAAGCTGCCTGATGGCATTGCCGTACTCCTCTATCGCATCGCGCAGCGCCTGCCCTTCGGCCTGCTCAAGCCAGATGTTCAGCGGCACCATCCGCCGCTCGATGTAAAGGTGGCTGATGGAAATTTTATCGCCGAGATCGGTCAATTTCCCCGGCGCTTCCTGCTGCAAAAGCGCCATCAGCGCCGCGTCGATTTGCCTTTTATCCAGCACGAAATTTTCAAACTCCTGGGTATCCGCCATTCGCCCGACGCGGTCGTGCTCCTTCACCAGCTGATAGCAGGCGCGAACGTGCGCGGCGGTCATCTCCTTCTGCGGTGCGAACCGGTCTTTGATCACCTTAAACACGCGGTCAAACCCCGGCAGCGTAAACACCAGCATCACCATACCGCGGATGCCGGGCGCTTCGATAAACTGCTCGTCCGCGCAGGCAATATAGTGCAGGTATTCGCGGTAGCTTTCGGTTTTGGCGTGCTTCTGGCAGCCAATGGCCATGTACAGCTCGGCGGTGGTCTTGCCCGGCAATATCTCCCGCAGCCACTCGACGAGCGCCGCGGGCAAGGGGGCATAAACCATAAAATAGGATCGGGCGAACCCAAAGACGATGCTGGCCTCAGCGCTGGTCGTCAGGCAGGTGTCGATAAAAAGTTCGCCGTCATCGGTGCGATGAATAGGCAGCAAAAACGGAAAAACCCCCGTTGGCGTGGCGAGCTTCCCCACCAGCCAGGCCGCTTTATTACGATAGAACAGCTCATTGGCAATCTGAAGATGACTGCATTTTAGCGTCTCTTCGTCGAAATTCTCGTGCAAATGCGCAATGATGTAGCCCACATCGCGCGCGCGATTTTGCCACGGCAAGCGTAACGGCAGGTCGCTCAAAACGCGGTTCAGCAGCATATTCCAGCCGCCGTCTGGAAAGAAATCCTTCGCCAGCGGACGGGGAATGGTGCGAAAGCGCCGCGCCGGCTGGGAGCTGAAAATAAACAACCGCTCGGGAGATAGCGAGCGGTGGTCAAATAACCGGCAATAGACGGAGTTGAAAAAGCTCTCCGCAATCTCGAAGCGAGGGTAGTCGGGTAGCAAATGGGTGTAATGCTCCTTCACGCGCAGTAAAAATTCCGCGTCCGGGCTTTTACCGTCGGTAATACAGCGCAGCTGCTCCACCACGAGACCCACATGGTGATCGTAGAGATGGATACGCTGCTTCATGGCCTGCTGAACCGCATGCCAGTCTGCATGCTCAAAGCGCTGCTGGGCACCAGAGGTCACTTCCAGAAAACGTCCGTACTGGGCGTCAAAACCCTGCAGAATAGTTTGGGCAATCAGTAATTCCAGGCCACGCGACATATATTCCCCTTACCCCTCACCCCGGCCCTCTCCCCAAAGGGGCGAAGGAGAAACAGATCCGCACCAGACCGTCCCCTCTCCTCATAGGGGAGAGGGTTAGGGTGAGGGGGAAAAGATTAGAACTGTGCTTCTTCGGTTGAGCCCGTCAAAGCGGTGACGGAGGAGGTCCCGCCCTGAATAATCGTGGTCACATTATCGAAGTAGCCGGTGCCCACCTCCTGCTGGTGCGACACGAAGGTATAACCCTCTTTACCGGCCGCAAATTCTGGCTGCTGCACCTTCTCAACGTAGTGCCTCATGCCTTCACCCTGCGCGTACGCGTGCGCCAGGTCGAACATGTTGAACCACATGCTGTGAATGCCCGCCAGAGTAATGAACTGGTATTTGTAGCCCATGTCGGAGAGCTGCTGCTGGAAGCTGGCAATGGTTTTGTCGTCCAGATTCTTCTGCCAGTTGAAGGACGGCGAGCAGTTGTAGGCCAGCAGCTTGCCCGGGTATTTCGCGTGGATGGCGTCGGCAAAGCGTTTCGCCAGCGCCAGGTCCGGCGTAGAGGTTTCACACCACACCAGGTCAGCATACGGCGCGTAGGCCAGGCCGCGGCTAATCGCCTGCTCAATACCGGCATGCGTGCGGTAGAAGCCTTCGCTGGTGCGCTCGCCGGTAATGAACTCGCTGTCGTACGGGTCGCAGTCAGAGGTGATAAGGTCAGCCGCATCGGCATCGGTACGCGCAATCACCAGCGTTGGCACGCCCAGAACGTCTGCGGCGAGGCGCGCGGCAACCAGCTTCTGAATCGCTTCCTGAGTCGGGACCAGCACCTTGCCGCCCATGTGCCCGCATTTCTTCACTGACGCCAGCTGGTCTTCGAAGTGTACGGCCGCTGCACCGGCCTCAATCATCGATTTCATCAGCTCAAAGGCGTTGAGCACGCCGCCGAAGCCCGCTTCCGCATCCGCGACGATCGGCAGGAAGTAGTCAATAAAGCGCGGATCGTTTGGCTCAATGCCTGCGGCCCACTGGATCTGATCCGCGCGGCGGAAGGTATTGTTGATCCGATCCACCACCGACGGCACGGAGTTGGCCGGATAGAGAGATTGATCCGGATACATGCTGGAGGCCAGGTTGGCATCTGCCGCCACCTGCCAGCCGGAAAGATAGACGGCTTCTATACCCGCTTTCGCCTGCTGCAATGCCTGCCCGCCTGTCAGCGCGCCCAGGCTGTTGATGTAGCCTTTTTTAGAGCCGCCGTGCAGAAGACGCCACATTTTTGCCGCGCCGTTCTGCGCCAACGTGCATTCCGGATTGACCGAGCCGCGTAATTTCACCACTTCTTCCGCGCTGTACGGGCGGCGAATGCCCTCCCAGCGCGGCTGAGTCCACTCTTTCTGTAATTCTTCGATTTGTTGGGTACGGGTTTTCATGTGCAGATGCTCCATATTGTTATGTGGTGAATTACGCCAGGAAGCGATAGCCCGGCAGGGTCAGGAAGTCGATTAAGTCATCTGAAGTGGTGATTTGCTCCATCAGGCGTGCGGCATCGTCAAAGCGGCCGCTGCTGTAGCGGTGCTCGCCCAGCTCGTCCTGAATCACCCGCATCTCTTCGGCCAGCATCTGGCGGAACAGGGGTTTAGTGACGGGCTTGCCGTTGCTGAGCGTTTTCTGGTGGTGTATCCACTGCCAGATAGAGGTACGAGAGATTTCTGCCGTGGCGGCATCCTCCATCAGGCCGTAGATCGGCACGCAGCCGTTGCCGGAAACCCATGCCTCGATGTACTGCACGGCAACGCGGATATTGGCGCGCATGCCCTCTTCGGTGCGTTCGCCCTCGCACGGCGCCAGCAGCTGTTCGGCGCTTATTGGCGCATCTTCCTCGCGTAAGACAGAAAGCTGATTTTTACGGTCGCCCAGCGCGCGGTTGAACACGTCCATTGCCGTATCTGCCAGGCCCGGATGCGCAATCCATGTGCCGTCATGACCGTTACGGGCTTCCAGCTCTTTATCCGCCTTCACCTTGCTCAGAACCTGATTATTGCGCTCGGCATCTTTGCTCGGGATGAAAGCCGCCATGCCGCCCATCGCAAAGGCACCGCGCCTGTGGCAGGTCTTAATCAGCAGGCGTGAATAGGCGCTCAGGAAAGGCTTATCCATGGTGACGACCTGGCGATCCGGAAGCACACGATCGGCGTGATTTTTTAGCGTTTTGATGTAGCTGAAGATGTAGTCCCAGCGACCGCAGTTCAGGCCAACGATGTGGTCGCGCAGCGCGTGCAGGATTTCATCCATCTGGAAGACCGCGGGCAGCGTTTCAATCAGCAGCGTGGCCTTGATGGTGCCGCGCGGCAGGCTAAACCGATCCTCCGCGTAGCTGAAGACTTCGCTCCACCACGCCGCTTCCTGCCATGACTGGGTCTTCGGCAGATAAAAATAGGGACCGCTGCCTTTGGCCAGCAGGTTTTTATGGTTGTGGAAGAAGTACAGCGCGAAGTCGAACAGGCTGCCCGGAATTGCCTCGCCGCGCCAGGTGACGTGCTTTTCAGGCAGGTGCAGACCGCGCACGCGACAGACCAGAACCGCAGGATTGGGCTTGAGCTGATAAATTTTCCCGGCTTCGTTGGTATGGCTGATCGTGCCGTTAACGGCATCGCGAAGGTTAACCTGCCCGTCGATCACTTTGCGCCAGTCTGGAGCCAGGGAGTCTTCAAAATCTGCCATAAACACTTTAACGTTGGCATTCATGGCGTTAATCACCATCTTGCGCTCAACCGGGCCGGTGATCTCAACGCGACGATCCTGCAAATCCTCCGGAATACCGCGAATTTTCCACTCGCCGCTACGAATGGAAGCAGTTTCCGAAATAAAGTCTGGAAGATTACCGTTGTCAATGGCTTCCTGCTGCTGAATGCGTGCAGCCAGCAGCTTGTTACGCTTCGGCGTAAAGCGGGTAACCAGCTCAGACAGAAATTCGACGGCCTCCGTCGTTAAAATCTGCTGTTCCTGCTCGCCGTGAGGCTGGTTAAACGTAAGTTCGTCCGCCGTCGTTGCCTGTTGAGTCATCATTCTGCTCCTCATCAAAGATCCCAATCCACTCCCCATTACGAGCGAAGATCGTTGTGTAGTTTTCGCTCAGCAGAATTAAGCCTATCTTTATTTTTTCTAAAATCAAAAACTATTTCCATTTTAATTAACAATCAACTGTAACTTATTGATTAATAGTTGATTAAAGTTTTTCTCAGCGTTGAGCTGAATTTCGGAAATAAAAAAGGCACCCGAAGGTGCCTGAACTGATTAGCTGAAACGCTTTAGGATCGATTTTTGCAGAAGATTACTCCAGCGTAGGATTCATGTTCCGCAGATCGTATGGCGTGATTTGATAGACGTAATAGTTAAGCCAGTTGGTAAACAGCAGGTTTCCATGGCTGCGCCAGGATGCGCGCGGCGTGTTTTGCGGATCGTTTTTCGGGAAATAGTTGTACGGCACGTCCGGATTAAGGCCGGCTTCAACGTCACGGAAAAATTCTGTCGCCAGCGTATCGGGATCGTATTCCGGGTGGCCGGTGACGAAGGCAATACGTTTATCTTTGCTGGCGAACAGGTATGCATCACCGTCTTCCGTTTCGGCCAGAATCTCCAGGTCAGTGTAATCACGTATTAGCTGGGCCGGGAAATCTGCGTAGCGGGAGTGCGGCGCGAGGAAAGAATCATCAAAACCACGGGTCAGTAATGCGTGCGGTTGAAGGATGTGGTGTTCATAAACGCCGGAGAGCTTTTCGGTACGCGTTTGCTTAGGGATGCCATAGAGGATGTTTAGCGCGGCCTGTACCGCCCAACAAACAAACAGCGTGGACGTCACGTGATCTTTGGCCCACTCCAGTACCTGTTTGATCTGCGGCCAGTAGGCAACGTCGTTAAACTCCACCAGGCCCAGCGGCGCGCCGGTGACGATCAGGCCATCGAAGTTTTCACCGCGAATGTCATCGAAGTTGCAGTAGAAAGTGTTGAGATGCTCTGACGGCGTGTTACGTGACTCGCGGGCATCGATTCGCAGCAGCTGGATATCAACCTGAAGCGGAGAGTTCGAGAGCAGGCGCAGGAACTGATTCTCAGTTTCGATCTTTTTGGGCATAAGATTGAGGATGAGCACCTTCAGCGGGCGAATTTCCTGACCTGTCGCACGCGAAGCCGTCATCACAAAGACGTTTTCCTCACGTAAGAAATTGACGGCTGGCAGCTCGTCCTGTACCCGAATCGGCATAACTCTCTTTCCTCACAACATACGTATAAACGTTTAGACATCCAGACAGCTAACGATACTTATAAACGATCGGAATGTCGAGTCTGCAAGTTGAAGGTGAGAAAGTTTCAGGGAGAGGGCGAAATACAAAAGCAAAAAACCCCGCACCTTTCGGTACGGGGTTCTTCTTAATTGATGCCTGGCAGTT
>NZ_QBJD02000003.1 GCF_003057745.1 Enterobacter sp. RIT418 | reverse complement strand
GAGATTCCCGGCTGCACGTGTCGGTCCGGGGCATGCCCTACACCGAACGTTACTGCTTCCGTCCGGCGGAAATCCCGCGCCCTGAAATCCACGGCACGCTTCCGGCACGCGTTGAGAGCCGGGAGAAGAACGACATTTACGCGCACCTGGACGAGCACGGGCGCTACCGGGTCAGGCTGGACTTCGACCGCGAAGGCACGGAGCAGGGCTTTGGGTACCTGTGGCTGCGGATGGCGAAGCCGACCGCAGGCGATACGCTGGGCTGGCACACGCCGCTTACCGACGGCACCGAGGTGGCGATAGCGTACAGCAACGGCGATATAGACCTGCCGTACATCGCATATGCCCTGCACGACTCCGAACACCCTGACCACGTCACGCGCGACAACCACACCCGGAACATCCTCAGAACCCCGGCGAACAACAAGCTGCGGATGGAGGACCGGCGCGGCGAGGAGCACGTTAAGCTCGCCACGGAGTACGGCAAAACCCAGCTCAGCAGCGGGCACCTGGTGGACGCGCAGGGGCAGCCTCGCGGCACGGGTGCCGAGCTGCGCACCGATGAGCACGGGGTTATTCGCGCCGGGACGGGGCTGTTTGTCAGCGCGGACGCACAGCCAAAGGCGCAGGGCGAGGCGCTGGACATGAGCGCCGCCCTGCAGGAAATCGAGCGGCTTAACCAGCAGCTGCAGCAGCTGGAAATGGCAGCAGAACAGGCGCAGGCGCTGAAGGCTGACGTGGATAGCCAGATAGCGATGTTTGCGCAGCGGCTGAAGCCGCTCAATGAGGCGCTGCTGATGTCCGCCCCGGAAGGGATGGCCCTGACCAGCGGGGAACATCTGCAAATAGCCGCAACCAAAAACGTCGCCATCAATGCAGGCGGGGATATCAGCGCCGGCGTCATGGGCAACATGACGGCCCTGGCGGGAGAAAAACTGGGGCTGTTCGCGCGCACCGGGCAGCTGAGCCTGAAGGCCAGCGAGGGCCCGGTGGAGATGCAGGCGCAGAATGCCAGCCTGCGGCTGTTTGCGGAGAAGAAGCTGACGATGAGCTCGGCGAATGACATCTCCTTTGCCGGGAAAAAGCGTGTCACGCTGATCGGCGGGGGCAGCTACCTGCGTCTTGAAGCAGGAAAGGTGGAGTACGGTACGACAGTATCGTATATGCGCAAAGTGAAGCGGACGATGGCAGCAGGAAGCAATACCTTGGATCAGGGACCGGCTGAAATGCCCGCTCCATTACCAAATTTATCATGTGGTCTGAATACCGCATGTTTCAGGGTCATAGATTCCTTAACAGGAACTGAAGATATGGAGTTTGCATATCAAGTTCAGACATCTACAGGCAAGGTGCAGGGAAGAACTGATTCAGCCCTAACGCATACAGTTAATTCAGACTTAGAAGAAAACGTAAACCTGGATTATGTTTTCCAGATCAGAGCGGGGACAAGGTAATGGCAGTTTCATCAACGACCACAACTAAAGAGCAGGAGCATAAGGAAAAGAAAGTCAGTGTTGATTTCTTCCACATTGATATGATCCCCAGTGCAATGAGAAAAATGGGCTGGGAAATGGCACCCAAATTAATGGAGCATTGGTTCAGCATTTCCCCAGCTTACTCGTTTAACAAAGAATCAAAAACTGAATTTCTTAACTGCGATGCAAGAAATATCCCCCTATCTAAGGTGAATGATAACATCGTGAAAATGGTATGGGCGAATCAGTTTCCCCAAGTGAAAAATGGCATCAATGAGCTTAGGTCATCGTGGAACACCATAAATAGCAGAAAGGTATTAAAGAAGCATATTTTCAATATAAAGCTTTCGGAAGGCGAAACTGTTAAATTTGGGTTTTCGGATGATGTAAAAGAATTAGATGCAACAACGCAAGCCAACTTTCTTATAATTGGCAGCAAGTTCGATACAGTTAATGATTGGTATGGCGCGATTGGAAACTGTAATTTAAAGGTATGTGTCCGTGGAACAGTCAACTTGCTCAATGGTGTACATACTCTCACCATCGAGTTTTTAGGGTTTTATATTAAAGATACATATGACTTTTTAGATGATGATAAATTCGGCATCGACATACCGGAATCATTAGGTGTTTGGGGGAAGGACCGAATTCTAAATAAGGCGGAAACGCTATCGTATATGTCATCGTATGGATCAGGTGCATTTGGTTTATTAGTGCGAATGTTTTACGGCTTTGTACCGGTTTTTAACTCGGATTTTAGAAAGTGGCAAAATAAACATAACACTGGCGGTGACTATATAGTTTTTTCTGATGTACTCTGGATGCCTCCATTAGATAAAGACCGACTGGTGATTCTATGATGAAAATGAAAAAGTTGAAATTAGTCCTAGTAATCATCCCAATTTTAATATTGTGGATGATTCTATCACCTACAGCCTTTTTTGGAGATTTCAACAAAGCACACGAACAAATTAGTGAAGATGGGAAATACAAAACTGTGGCTTACTATGTCTTGCCCACCACTCCAGTATCGTTTTTCCAATGGGCTATCGAAGGCGATGTTTTTTTGGTATTGTATGATGCAGAAAATAAATATTTAGGACAAAGCTCACCATTTGTATTTACAGATCAATATACTATCTTTGGAAATGATATACTCTTCCCTGATGATGCGGATGGTACAGAAAAATCACTATCCCTTAACGGGGTTAATGATTTCACCGAAGGCTACACAATTCCAGTAAAAAATAAAAAATGGTGGAGTGTTTTCTACTCATTTTTTTACTGAGTAGTAAATATAATTTTTTGTATAAAAATGGAATGAACTCACTGAAAGTTATGTGCGAATTTTTTTAGAAAAAATATAGCAAAACTAACGATAGCATTCCTTAATTTGCAAAAGGTATGGCGAAAGCCGGTCGTGTTGTTCAGGTTGTAGGTATAGTATTAACAGCATATGATCTTGAGCAGGCGACTGAAAAATCCATAAAAACTGGAAGTGTAAAACCTATTAGTGCAGAAGTTATTCGGCAAGCTGGTGGTTGGGGTGGATTTGTTGCTGGAGCAAAAATAGGCACTCTTGCTGGAGCCGCTGTGGGGGTGGAAACAGGACCAGGTGCAGTCATCACTGGACTTGTTGGTGGGATAATATTCGGTGCGGCTGGATATTATGGGGCAGACTGGGTTGCGGATTACATTGATGAAAATTAATTTATTAAGTTTGTTTACAAAGAAAAAGATTCAGAGTGATTTTCCCATTGGTCAGTTCAGTGCTTTGCCAAAGGAGGAGGGAGGCTATCCGTTATTTTTACCTATGGAGAAAAGTGATGTACATGCTCACTCAGCTCAATTTATGATAAAGCCTGAAGATCTGTCAGTTATTGAGCATCTTATTGAATTATTTTTTTCATGGAGCGCTAAGAATAAATGAGGAAAAAGAAAAAATTGTTTATCACAATAAAACTCTCATCTGTTATAGATTTACAGAATTTGGGCAAATCATAGTAAAAGTCATCACAAATGATAATGATTTTGTTAAATGTCTTTGTGATAAAGGCTTAGAACCTCCAGAACCAGAAAGTGTTTTCCCTGATAAGGACTTTGGTAATTATGGTAGTCTGCAAGGAGATATAGCGTTCTGGTGGGATGTATATTGGGAACCTTTTTGGAAAAGTTTGAATGAGAGAGAAAGAAATGAATACCTCGGACGAAGCAATTTTTCGGATGATATCATTGAATTTTTGAAGTTCCACGGTTAACTTAAAGACATACAACATCATTTGCTTCGAATATCCGAAATTCTCTATATAAACTTTACAAGTTAAATATGGATGAATATTCATTCTGGAAGGGGTAGGATATAAGTGAATAAGCACTTGCAAAAAGTATTCCTCCTGATCTTTATCTTAGCCATCATCCTTTCTGTGATTTTGATGGCTGTTAAGATCTTGGCTTATAGGGGCGCAATAAAGAATGATTCAGTATGGAGTCGAGATAAAAAGTGCGAGCTAGTCACTTATATTCCTGATTATCGCCCATATGGTGGAATTGGACGAGTATTGAGGTTGTTTTCTAATCAATCCTTCTTTATTGTGTATGACCAGAATGGAAAGAAAATAAAAAGCTCTGCATGGTACTTTTGGCAGTCTCAATTTTCTGATTTAGTGGCGCCAGAATGGCATGGACAGAACGCAACTTATCCTACAAGTGATGGATGGGACGGATGGAATATTCCTGAATGCGGTTAACATTATAGCAATTCATGTTTAAAACAATCAAATCACCAGATGTGACAATATTGGCATTGAAGAATATTCATTGATGGATTAAAAACATGCTTAGCTCAATCAAGTTCATAGTGAAATTGACACTCTGTTTATTTGTATCAATATCCATTATTCTCCTGTCAATAAAGACACTGGCTTATAAGAAAGCTACACCCAGCGAAAAAATATGGAGTGAAGACAGCTCTTGCTATGCCATTACTTACATTCCTAACTACAAGCCTTTTGGCGGGGTGGGTCGGGTATTGCGTCTTTTTTCAAATCAATCATTTTTCGTCGTCTATGACAAAACTGGAGAAAAAATTAAAAGTTCAGCTTGGTATTTTTGGCAATATCAGTTCTCTGACCTAGTTGCGCCTGAATGGTCAGGCATCGACTTTCTTTATCCTTCGGACAGTGGTTTTTCAGGCTGGACTTTACCTGAATGCAAGAAAATAAAAACATTATAGCAAAACTGATGATAGCCTTCCTTGGGTGCATCACCGTCCTGGTAGTTCACAATTTTGGTTACGAATGGTATAGGACATATTTTACACCAAGGAGTAGGGGGGTAGGGCTTGGATTTGTAATGTTCTACATGAGATATGTTATCATTCCTACTACATTCCTGTCTGCATTTATAAAACCAAAGCACTCTTCAGTAATTTTTGGCTTGGTTACTGTCTTCATGATTTATTTATGGCATGAAACCAATCCTCTCAGGATTATATTAATGCTTATCTCCTGTTCGGCAGGATATGTATTAGTGATTTTATTGAAGTATGTTCAGGAAAAAGCAGAATAAACCGGTCCAAAGCATAACTAGCGTAAAGTATTTGGAAACCCCATAAGCATGAGATATAAATCACCGTCTCTATACGAAATACTTACTGGCAACTTTACAGGGGATCTTCCCCTTGAAGTTGTAAACGAAGACGACCAGGTCATTTTATCTGCACTGGATAACATCCAGCGTATTTTAAACGCCCGGGCCGGTACTGTATCCCATCTACCAGATTATGGTTTACCCGATATGACCAAAATTCAGTTGCGCTACGCCATTGACGCGGAACTGGGTGGTGTCGGGCTGGTGCGGTATGGCACCGAGTTTATGACAGAGGGAAAGTCATGCTCAGGCATCTGAAACAACAGCAGTATCTTGACGCCCGTTCTGCAATGTAGCGCTTACCCTGGCGAAAACTGTGATGACAATACAATCTGAATACCACTTCTAAACCGGTGGCGACCCGCGGACGTTAGCGGATTATGCTGCATTCTGGAAGCGCTGCTCTCCCGGCAGTGGGGAAACCTCTGGACGCAGCCGGTCCATGCGCAAATGGAAATTCTCAACACCCTCAGCACACGACTTCAGCAGGTGATGAGCACGCTGACCCTGACGTACGCCGATTTGAGCCAGTTGTACCAGGCGGAAGCGCCCGAAGAACAGCCCTGGCTCTACTGTCAGTTCGCTATGACCTGCTGAAACAAAAAACGGTGGAATAGTCCTGTTATACTCCTCGCTTATTTTCATCTGACGCGAAACAGCGATACAGTCCCGCACCTGTGAATCATTCCCGCGACCGTAACCACCGGACCCCATGGATCTTTCATGAACTGTCTTTTGTAGAAAAATACTTTATAAGCGAGGACAATCTTATAGCACGTTAAGAAAATATTCGTGTGCCGGTATTACGGTGCCTCAATAGTCGGATACAGGCTATTTTCAAGATAACTTACCCAAATCCATATCTCACCGCTGAAGATAAACCATAGGCCGAAAATAATCAGGCAGGTAATGATTAAGATGAGTATTAATTCGGTTTTGCCCATTTAACGCTTTACCCACCTTAAAGTATTTTTTGAGTGGGGCATTGTAGCGGGGCTTCAATCAATACTCCAGCGTCATGCGGCAAGGACCTTATTACGGCCGTCATTCTTCGCGCGATACAGTGCGTCATCCACGCGTTTGAAAAGCTCGTCAATGCTTTCGCTTTGTTCATGCCGCGCGACGCCAATGCTGACGGTAAAACGCGGCAGGCCGGGGATTGTGATGCGCGCGACGGCGGCGCGGATCGTTTCGGCGATATGTATCGCCGCATCAAGAGGCGTACACGGGAGCAGGATCACGAACTCCTCTCCGCCCCAGCGAAACACATAGTCCTCTTCACGACAGCAGGCTTCCAGCGTGCGTGCGAGGGAGATTAGCACTTCATCCCCCTTCAAATGGCCAAAGACATCATTGATGTTCTTGAAACGATCGGTATCGACCAGCAGCAGGCTGAGCGGCTGCGGGCTGGGTATCTGGGATTCGATGATGCTGTAAAACTGTCGGCGGTTGAGCAGCCCGGTCATCGCATCATGCTGCGCCGCATGCTCAAGCTCGAGTTCAAGCCGCTTTTGTTCGGTGATATCGTGGACGATGCACAGCATCAGCTTATCGCCGTAGATCTCTATCGGCCCTGCATAGGTTTGAACGTGCCGGGTTGCTCCATCAGCAAGACGATGGACGAAATTGAGCGGTTTATGCCCACCGGGCAGGCGCGATATCTCGGTCATAATCGGCAATATATCGCGCCCCATCGTGTTAATTTCCCAGGTATGTTTGCTGCACATTTCGTCATGGGAATAACCGTAAAAATTCAGCGCCGCAAGATTTGCATCTACAATTTGGCCTTCCCGGGCCGGGTCGATTAACAGCATTGGGGCAGTGTTGGTGAAAAAAAATCGGGCGTAGAAACCCTGCTTTTTACGCTGATAGCTTGCTGAACGGCTGGCTTTCAGCCCGGTCTGTGCTCCCCGTTCAATACCTTCAAAAACGATGACCTCGCCGTAAGGCGCAAGCTCGGAAAGCGTTAAGCGACAGCTGAGGGGAGCGAGCCGCGCGTCGCGGCACACCGTCCAGATTTCAACGATTTCGCGGGCATTTTTTAAATCAGGCACATACATTGAAAGCGACGTTTGCGCGCTGGCGGAATAATGTCCACCGCGCATTTCTTCAAGCGTGCGGTTTCCCATGATCCGTGTGGCCGCCGCATTCGCAAAAAGAATGCGTTCGCAAACGGGTGAAATCACCCATACCGGCGTATGAATCAAGTTCAGCGCATCGAAGTCATGTTGCGGCATAGGTCATTCCTTTTCTTCAGCCATGATTTTTCTGCGAAACGGCAGGCGATTCGGTAGGCACTTTACCAATAGGTATAATTTGTTTATCGGAATTTTTCTGCAGCAATAGCCACGGAATTTGCTCAGCAGGCAAAGGGCGGGAGAAAAGATAGCCCTGTAAAAAATCACATCCCAGCTCCGTGAGGATGTCCCGCTGCTGCTGCGTTTCGATACCTTCCGCGACAACGTTCATTTCCATCGTCCTTGCAATCGTTACAATGGTTTCCACCAGTTTACGGTTTTTAGAATTATCAAGCATTGAGCTGATGAAGGACTTATCGATTTTAAGCTCTTTTGCAGGCAGCACGCTCAGCATCAATAAGTTCGAATAGCCTGTGCCGAAGTCATCAATAGAGACGGTAATCCCGTCCCGGTTAAACGCATTAAGCAACTCAATGCTGCGGTCGAGGTTTTTAAGCGCGGTACTTTCGGTGACTTCCAGAATCAGCCTGGAGGGGGAAAGGTTATATTTCTGCAGCGCCGCGGAGACAATCTGGAAGATATCCTGCTGCTCGAACTGTGCAGAGGATAAGTTAAGCGATAGCGTCCACTGGCTAAAGCCCTGTTCCGTCCAGAAGTTCAGCTGTCGGCACGCCGCTTCAATGGCCCAGTTCCCTACGGGGATAATTAAACCGGTTTGCTCGAGCGAGGGTAAAAACAGGTTCGGCAGCAAAACGCCTTGCTCCGGATGGCGCCAGCGAAGCAGGGTTTCGAAGCCGTGTATGGCGTTTTGTTCGGCATGCCAGATGGGTTGGTACCACAGTTCAAACTGGTCTCGCGCAAGCGCCTGCGACAGCTCCTGCAAAAACGCCGGTTCGGTGGGGGCCGCGGTGGACATCTCAGGGCGATAAACCGACCAGCCGTTACGGCCTTCGCGCTTGACATGCTGCATGGCAGCATCGGCCTTGAGCTTCAGCTCATGCAGCGTTTCACCATGGTCCGGGTAAAGACTGACGCCCGCGCTGAGCGTGCAGGTCAGCGCATGTCCGCAAAGCGTGTACGGCCTGCGCACATCCTCAAGCAGGGAAGGAAGCAGCGAGTTCAGCGTTTCGCCGTCGGCGTCTGGCAGAAGTAATATAAACGCATCACCGCCCAGACGCGCCAGCGTCATGTCGCGGCTCAGCCCGGCGGTGATGCGCTGCGTAACGTTAACCAGCAGTTCGTCACCCACCTGATGCCCCCAGGTGTCATTTACGCGCCTGAAGTGGTCTATGTCCAGAAAGGCCAGGCCAAACTGCTTCTTATTCAGCAGCGCATTATGCAGGCAGTCCTGGAGCTGCTTGTCCATCTGCTGGCGATTCACCAGCCCCGTCAGGGTATCAAAATTCGGCTGTAGGGCGAGCTGCTGGTTTAGCTGCCGCAGGTTGTCCGTCAGCCGACCGGTGCGCCAGTGGGAATCTATCAGCGAAATAATCAGCATGATCCCAAGAAGGCACAGGGTAGTGACGGACACCCAGATTGAAAGGCCCAGCTCGCTAATTCCGCCCGGCAGCGTACGGGACATATCGTGGAAATGCGCGGCGCTCATGCCGGTGTAGTGCATGGCACAAATGGCGGCGGCCATGACCAGCGCCGCCGCGATGCGGTTGATAAATACGCCTTTGTGTTTATCCCGCAGGTGAAACGCCATCCACAGCGCAGCGCCTGAGGCAACAATCGCAATCACGACAGAGAGCAGAACCATCCGTTCGTTCCAAATTATTCCCTCATCAAGCATCAGCGCCGCCATGCCGACGTAATGCATGGATACCACGCCCGCGCTGAGTATCAGCGTGGAGAGGAGAAGGCGAAGGCGTGAAAGGGATTTTCCCGGCACGACGATATTAATTGCCAGGGTAGAGGCGAGCACCGCAACGCCCAGCGAGGCCAGGGTAAGCCAAAGATGATAGCTCACGATCATCGGCATTTTCATCGACAGCATGCCGATAAAATGCATAGACCAAATTCCGATGCCTAACGTGACGCCGCCGGCTACGCGCCAGAACAGCGCGGCCCTGCGGCTGGAAAGGCGAATCTTGCCCGCGCTGTCTAACGCAACGAACGAGGCGATAAACGCCACCAGAAAAGAGATGGCTATTAAAATAGGGTCCCACGATACGTTAAGCATTATGCAATCCCGCGCCAAAAGAGTCTGAGTAGGTTTATCGGGCATGTCGGATGGCAGGAGATGACATGCTCGCTCAATAAGATTAGTGATTTATCGTTTAAAATGACCAGCACAAGAACAGATATTATGCGGGTCCTCACTATACGATATATTTTGCGTGCCCATCATTAAGCGTCGCTAAACTCTTTTCGGAGAAAGTTGCAATACGCCTTAAATAATCGCGACGTCGCATCGTATGGCTAAAGTGGAGAGTATCTCGTCTACATTATCTGAGCCAGCGGAACGGAGGAAGGTGAAAGGTATTTCTGCTAATACGATGCTTTATCGCGCCCTAAGGTAAATTGCGCCAATCAAGCAGCGAAACGAAAAACAGGCGTCGAACGTGAGGACAAACTTCTGGCGTGGTGCTATAAAACCTAATGCCGATCAAAATATAAAGTCGTGGTAACGATCATGCTTAGAAATATGAGCGTCAGAACCTTTATCGTCTATTTTTTGCTGTTTGGCTTTTTGATAAATGCGGTAGTGTTAGCTTTATTTTCAAATAACGCCGTGCTTGCCATTTCAATCAATGTGATAGACTTCACTATGTTATTCCTGCTTTGGGTATACATGACAAAATATCTTGTGACGCCGATCAATACTGTGAAAAAAAGTATTGAAGAAGTCACCTCCGGTAATCTTGCCGTTTCGATTCCAGAGTTTGGAAATAACTGCGCTGGCCGTTTAATCCCGGGAATTAATAGCTTATCCAGCAATATCGCGACGCTGGTGCGCGAGATCAGGGCCTCATCCCAAACGGCCATGACCCTCTCAGAGCAGCTTTCTTCGCGCAGCGCCCAGCTTTCGGTTAAGACCGAGCAGCAATCAGCTTCGCTCGTACAGACGGCTGCCAGCATGGAACAAATGGCGGCGAGCACAAAAAACAATGCGGATAACACCCGCATGGCCAGCGAGCAGGCAAGCGCGGCAACGCTTCAGGCGCGAAAAGGCGGCGAGCTAATGGGGCAGGTTGCGCATAACATGCAGTCCATTACCGAGTGCGCTCAGCAGATGACGGAGATCATCTCCCTCATCGACGGCATTGCTTTTCAGACCAACATCCTTGCTCTCAACGCAGCCGTTGAGGCTGCCAGGGCGGGCGATCACGGTAAAGGGTTCTCGGTTGTCGCGGGCGAGGTTAGAAGCCTGGCACATCGCAGCGCAGAGGCGGCTAAAAATATCAAAACGCTTATCGACGTCACCAGCAATAACGTGACGCAGGGGGTCACCGTGGTGTCGCAGGCTGAAAAAAATATGCAGGAGATTGTGGCGGGGTCGAGTAACGTCAGCAAACTGATGGACGACATTTCGGCCTCAACGTTTGAACAGGAGAAGGGCATTTCGCAAATTACCCTTGCGCTGTCTGAACTCGAGCGCGTTACGCAGAGCAATGTTGCGATGGCGGAAGAGCTTAACGGTTCGTCCGACGTCCTGCGTAACCAGGTAATTGAGCTGCAGAGCCGGACGCGAAACTTCCACCTCGGCAGCGACGTTCCGCAAGTTGATTTTTCACCCCGCGTTGCGCCGCAACCGCGGCTCTCCACCCCTTCACCATCCTCATTCTGATAAAGAGAAAGCCGGGCTACGCCTGGCTTTTGCGTTTCCCCGCGGTCAATTTCTCAACCTATTCAGCGTGATGCCCACATAATTATTGCTTAACGTTGAGCGAAAGCTAGACTGACACCGTAAGAGATGAAAGGTGGAGGCGGTGTGGAAAGCATTAAAGGATCTGAAGTTAACGTTCCTGACGCGGTTTTTGCGTGGGTGTTTGACGGGCGGGGCGGCGCGAGGCCGCTGGAAGACGGTGATGACATTGACGGTGAACATCCCTGCTGGCTGCACCTGAACTATACGCACCCTGAAAGCGCGCAGTGGTTAGAAACGACGCCGCTGCTGCCGAATAACGTTCGCGACGCGCTGGCGGGCGAAAGCCTGAGGCCGCGCGTCAGCCGCATGGGCGACGGAACGCTGATCACCCTGCGCTGCATTAATGGCAGCACCGACGAACGCCCTGACCAGCTCGTAGCGATGCGTCTCTATATGGATGAAAGGCTGATTGTCTCTACGCGCCAGCGCAAGGTGCTGGCGCTTGATGATGTGGTCAACGATCTGAAAGAGGGGACAGGCCCTACCGATGGCGGCAGCTGGCTGGTGGACGTGTGCGATGCGCTGACCGACCATGCCAGCGAATTCATCGAGGAACTTCACGATAAAATCATCGATCTCGAGGATAATCTGCTCGATCAGCAAATTCCGCCGCGCGGCTTTCTGGCGCTGCTGCGTAAACAGCTGATCGTGATGCGCCGCTACATGACGCCGCAGCGCGATGTTTACGCGCGCCTTGCCAGCGAGCGTCTGAGCTGGATGAATGACGATCACCGCCGCAGAATGCAGGATATTGCCGACCGTCTCGGACGCGGTCTGGACGAAATTGACTCCTGTATCGCCAGAACCGCGGTGATGGCCGATGAGATCGCGCAGGTGATGCAGGAATCGCTGGCGCGACGGACGTATACCATGTCGCTGATGGCGATGGTGTTTTTACCGAGCACTTTTTTAACCGGGCTTTTTGGCGTCAATCTGGGAGGGATCCCCGGCGGGGCTTATCGGTACGGTTTCTCCGCCTTTTGCATCATGTTAGTTGTTTTGATTGGGGGTGTAACGTGGTGGTTGCATCGCAGTAAATGGTTGTAAAATTGTGCTTTTTCGCCGCTGTACGCGCCTCAAAACGACATTTTAATTGAGCGAAGTCAATAAACATCCGCCCCGTAAGGTGCAATATTGGTCCCGCAGGTGAATGCAACGTCAAGCGATGGGCGTTGCGCTCCATATTGTCTTACTTCCTTTTTTTGAATTACTGCATAGCACAATTGATTCGTACGACGCCGACTATAATTAGTCGGCTTTTTTTTGCCTCCAGCCCGTCAGCGTCTACCCTAAAAGAGCACTTCCCAACGCTGGAGGAAATGAGAATGCTGCACTTGAACGTCCGTCAGTCCGATCCGGTACCCACCGATCCGACGCCAATGCCCGATCCCATCCCGCGTCCGCAGCCAATGCCGGACCCGCCGCCGGATGAAGAGCCGATTAAAATGTCGCATCGTTAGCGGAGATCTGCGAGGATACGCGCCATCTGTCTGCGCTAATGACCACGAGAGACTATTGTGACCGCTTTTTCTACGCTTAATGTTCTGCCTGCCGCCCAACTTGAGAACCTCAACGAGCTGGGCTATCTCACCATGACCCCCGTGCAGGCTGCCGCTCTGCCCGCCATTCTCGAAGGACGTGATGTCCGCGTGCAGGCCAAAACGGGCAGCGGGAAAACGGCCGCGTTTGGTCTGGGCGTGCTGCAACATATTGATGCTGGCTTGTTCAAAACGCAGTCCCTGATCCTGTGTCCGACCCGCGAACTGGCCGATCAGGTGGCGGGCGAGCTGCGTCGGCTGGCGCGTTTTCTGCCCAACACTAAAATTCTGACGCTGTGCGGCGGCCAGCCGTTTGGCGCGCAGCGTGATTCTTTACAGCACGCGCCGCACATTATCGTGGCAACGCCGGGCCGTCTGCTCGATCACCTGCAGAAGGGCACCGTCTCGCTCGACGCGCTGCACACGCTGGTGATGGACGAGGCGGACCGCATGCTGGATATGGGCTTTAGCGACGCCATTGATGAGGTGATTCGCTTCGCTCCGGCAGATCGCCAGACTTTGCTGTTCTCTGCCACATGGCCAGATGCCATTGCCGCCATCAGCGGGCGCGTGCAGCAAAACCCCCTGACCATCGAGATCGACAGCGTTGATGCGCTGCCGGCGATTGAACAGCAGTTTTTTGAAACGTCACAGCACGGCAAAATTCCGCTGCTGCAAAAGCTGCTCAGCCAGCACAGGCCCGCCTCCTGCGTGGTTTTTTGCAACACCAAAAAGGACTGCCAGGCGGTATGCGACGCACTGAATGCGGCCGGGCAGAGCGCGTTATCGCTGCACGGCGATCTGGAGCAACGCGATCGCGATCAGACCCTGGTCCGCTTTGCCAACGGCAGCGCGCGCATTCTGGTTGCCACGGACGTCGCGGCGCGGGGGCTGGACATTAAATCCCTGGAGATGGTGGTAAACTTCGAGCTGGCCTGGGACCCGGAGGTCCACGTTCATCGCATCGGACGTACCGCGCGCGCCGGTAACACCGGCCTGGCGATCAGCTTCTGCGCTCCGGAAGAGGCTCAGCGCGCCAACATTCTGTCTGAAATGCTGCAGCTCAAGCTTAACTGGGTCAATGCGCCTGTCGGCGTCAACGTTGTTCCGCTGGAAGCGGAAATGGCCACGCTTTGCATCGACGGCGGCAAAAAGGCCAAGATGCGTCCGGGCGACGTGCTGGGTGCACTAACGGGAGACATTGGTCTGGACGGGGCTGACATCGGAAAGATTGCGGTACATCCGGCCCACGTGTACGTGGCAATTCGCCAGCCTGTTGCGCATAAGGCCTGGAAGCAGCTGCAGAGTGGGAAAATTAAAGGCAAAACCTGCCGCGTTCGACTGCTGAAATAAGCCTGAAAAGGCGTCTCAGAGACGTATTCTGAGACGCTTTCGCATTATTTCACTTCAACAACGTTCAGACGCAGTTCGTCGAACTGCGCCTCATCGTCTTCCGGCTGCCAGCCGGCTGGCTGCATCGGGATCTCTTCGCGATCGAACGCTAAATCCCCGCCGTTTACTACGTCTGAATCGTGATTAATGCCTTTAAAGTCAAACAGCTCGGTATCCGCAAGGTGTGAAGGGACCACGTTCTGCATCGCGCTGAACATGGTTTCAATGCGGCCAGGATAGCGTTTGTCCCAGTCGCGGAGCATATCGCCGATGACCTGACGCTGCAGGTTTGGCTGAGAGCCGCACAGGTTACAAGGGATGATCGGGAATCCTTTCGCCTGCGAGAAGCGCTCGATGTCTTTCTCACGGCAGTAGGCGAGCGGGCGAATAACGATGTGCTTTCCGTCGTCGCTCATCAGCTTCGGCGGCATGCCCTTCATTTTTCCGCCGTAGAACATATTCAGGAACAGCGTCTGCAGAATATCGTCGCGGTGGTGGCCAAGCGCAATTTTGGTTGCGCCCAGTTCCGTCGCGGTGCGGTACAAAATGCCGCGGCGCAGGCGAGAACAGAGAGAGCAGGTCGTTTTCCCTTCAGGGATTTTCTCTTTAACGATGCCGTAAGTATTTTCTTCAACGATCTTATACTCAACGCCCAGCGTCTCAAGATACTCCGGCAGAATGTGCTCCGGGAAGCCCGGCTGTTTCTGGTCAAGGTTGACTGCCACCAGGGAAAACTTCACCGGTGCGCTTTGCTGAAGATTGCGCAGGATCTCCAGCATCGTGTAGCTGTCTTTACCCCCTGACAGGCAGACCATGATGCGGTCACCTTCTTCAATCATGTTGAAGTCTGCAATGGCTTCGCCAACGTTACGGCGCAGTCGCTTTTGCAGCTTATTCAGGTTGTATTGATCTTTCTTTTTAATCTCTTGATTTTGCGACATTTATAATTTACTCAAATCTCAAATGGGGCACCGGCAGGGCGCTTTGGACCGCTAAGGCGCCAACTTCGCATTATGGTACGGATTGCAGCGACGAATACCAGCACGTTTTTAGCTTAATGGCACATACCCTTGTTACGCAGCGCGGGCCACGGCGGATGCCGGGGCGTGGACTTGCTTATTCGTGTTATACCATGATGCGAATGAGTTAAATTTTTGTATAATAAATTTCGGGTTACAGATTATACAGAACGACAGGCAAAGCAGGCGAGGGACGATGGCATATCTGGACTATTTATTAACGTTTATTGAAAGCAACCCCGCGCTGGCGATTGGTTTCAACATTATCCTGCTGATTATCTCCGGATTCTTTGCGCATATTATGTGCAAATTTCTGCTGATTAAGGTCGTAAGAAGGGTATTCTTTGCAAGCCATAAGCAGGACGTACCGCTGGAGAAGGATCGCCGAATTGCTGAAAAGCTTTCCAACTTCGTTCCCGTTATTATCGTCTATTACGTTCTGCAGTTCATGCCGAATATGCCTGCGTCGCTGGTTACGGCAATAAATACCATCTGCGGGATATTGTTCTTTGTTTTTCTGTCCGTATTTTTCAACGAGATGCTGGACATTGTTAATAGCTCCTATCTACGGAAAACAAAAAGAAAAAACCACTCTATCAAAGGGTATATCCAGATCGGAAAAATTCTGGTGCATATCATTGCGGCAATAATGATTATCGCCGTGATGTCGAACAAATCACCTGCGATCATTATTTCCAGCCTCGGCGCGGTGGCCGCGGTGCTGATGCTGGTGTTCCAGCACACCCTGCTTTCCCTGGTCGCTAACGTGCAGCTTTCATCCAACGACGTACTTCAGCTGGGTGACTGGATTGAAATGCCGGACAAGGGGCTGAGCGGGGAGGTCACCGATATTGCGTTGCACACGATCACAATACGCAACTGGGATAATACGATTTCGCGTATACCAACAAAGAATTTCCTGACCGAAACCTATACCAACTGGCAGGCCATGTTTTCGTCCGGCGCGCGCCGGATTATGCGCAGCACAACAATCGATCAGCACTCCGTCACGTTTCTCACTCAGGAGATTCTGGCCCCTATGCTCGCAATACGCGGCGTGAGCGAACCGCTGGCAAAGCTGGTCGACGGGCGCGATCCGCTGGGGATCCCGGACAGCTGGTTTATTGATAACGGGCTGACAAACTTAACGCTGTTTCGCCACTATATGATGGCTTATCTCGCCGAAAGGCCGGATATCATCAAGGACATGTATATTGTCGTACGAACATTAAAACCTTCGGCGTCCGGTATTCCGCTGGAGATTTACTGCTTTACCTCTTCAACGCTCTGGATGGACTATGAAAATACCCAGTCGGCCATCTTTGAGTACATTACCGCTATCGCTGAAACATTCTCGCTCCGTTTATATCAATATCCGGCCGGTCATGATTTCTGGCGTCTTTCACGGGAAAGCATTGCCCATAAAAGCGTGCAGGCGGATGAGTAAAGAAATGCGGCCATCTGCTGAAATCAATTCAGCCTGTCATTCCTGAATGAATGCAGGGAAAAGCGGAGATGACGCGGGCATTTTACGTTACGCCTGCTACGCTTTTGTTGGGTATCAGGGAGCTTTCGCATGAAGAATAAAGATGAACAAACAGGATTAGTCGGACTGGCCATTGGTGCCGCGGTCATTGGACTCGTTGCGGCGCAAAGGCCCATCAGCTGCGAAAGTATCGTGGCGGAATTGGTCAGGCTCGGCAGGCAAAAGGGCGATGGCGTCGAGGACGAGGTATATCTGAAGGCCGCCGAACTGGTTAGAAAAGGGGTATAGCAATGACAGAAAAACGCAATGCGCAGTGCCACTGCGGTTCGGTGACGTTCACCGTGGAGTTGACCGACGGTTTTAATACCGCACGTCGATGTAACTGTTCTTACTGTCGGATGCGCGGGGCAATTGCCGTTTCAGCGCCGTTGACGGGAATCACGGTCACGCAAGGTGAGGATAAGCTCACGGAGTATCGCTTTAATACCCAACAGGCGCGCCATTTCTTTTGCTCGGTATGCGGGATTTATACGTTCCATCAGCGGCGGTCGAACCCCGATCAATACGGCGTGAACGTCGCATGCTTTGAAAATGTATCGCCCTTTGATTTTTCTGAAGTCGTAGTGACGGATGGCGTTAATCACCCAATGGATGGAGCCAGCAGCGGTATTTTGGGCTATCTGACATTTCGGAAAAAGGAAGCGAACTAGTCATCATCAAGAAGGTTAAGCAGTTCGCCGAGATGCTGAACTACGTCCCCAAAATCAAAGATCAGGGCAATCCAGACGCAGCTTAACAGTGCCAGCAGGGCCAGTGATAAACGGGTGAACACACGTACATCCTTATCGTATGAGGGGCTGCTGTTACTGTAATATGTTTTCCTTAAACTTTCCCTTAACAACCCCATCGTAAAAGCGGCCTTTTGAGACCACGCGCAAAAAATCAGAAAAAACACGGGCGGGAACGTGCTGATACTGCACGAGAGTACGATCGCGAAAGCGGATTTCCAGAGTGGCGCTGCGTTCGTCATAGCCAATCGAGGCGATACGGGAAGATTTAACGGGATGATGCACCATAGCGATGGCCTCTTACGACAAGGGCAGAACACGTATCATGTTACAGAATCGTCGAAACAGGCAAGCTGAAACAATCGGATGATGCTGTTTTACGTATATAAAGAGATAGCCCGCAATAATGCGGGCTATTGACATCAGAACTGATAAACCAGACCCAGCGCGACAACGTCATCGGTACTGATACCGTTGTCCTTGTAGAACTGTTTATCTTCGTCAAGCAGGTTGATTTTATAATCCACGTAGGTGGACATGTTTTTATTGAAATAGTAGGTTGCGCCAACGTCAGCGTATTTAACCAGATCCTGGTCGCCCTGGCCGTTTGCCAAATCTTTGCCTTTAGACTGCAGGTAGGAAATGGCAGGGCGGAGGCCGAAATCAAACTGATACTGCGCGGTGACTTCGAAGTTTTGCGTTTTATTCGCTACGCCGTCACCGTCGCCGTATGGCGTCATATTGCGGGTCTCAGAATACATGGTCGCCAGATAGATATTATTGGCGTCATATTTCAGACCGGCAGTCCAGGCATCGGCCTTATCGCCACCCGCCGTGCTGTGGATGATCTGATCGTTGGTACGGTCAGAGGAGGTGTAGGCCGCACCCGCGCTGAAGCCCATGCCGATGTCGTAAGTGGAGGAAATGCCCCAGCCGTCGCCATTGTCATAGCGATAGTCGTTGCCCGTGCTTACGCCATACTGGTCGTAGGTGTTTGCGCTGCGGCTCGCAGACCCTTCTTCGTTATTGCTGCCGCCTTCGTTAGTGCCCTGATACTGAACGGCAAAGTTCAGGCCCTGCACCAGACCGTAGAAGTCGGTGTTGCGGTAGGTCGCCACGCCGTTCGCGCGGTTGGTCATGAAGTTATCGGCTTTGCTGTAGGAGTCGCCGCCGAACTCAGGCAGCATATCGGTCCAGCCTTCCACGTCGTACAGCACGCCGTAGTTACGACCGTAATCGAATGAGCCATAGTCGCCAACCTTCACGCCTGCGAAGGCCAGACGGGTCCAGGACTGGTTGTCAGAACCCTCGGTGTTGTTGGCCTGAATGTTGTATTCCCACTGGGCGTAGCCGGTCATCATGTCGTTAATCTGGGTTTCGCCTTTGAAGCCCAGACGCATGTAGGTTTGATCGCCGTCGGCAGAGGCGTTGTCAGAGAAGTAGTGCAGCCCGTCTACTTTTCCATACAGATCCATCTTATTGCCATCTTTGTTATAAATTTCCGCAGCGTGTGCCGCGCCGGCCATTAAAATAGCCGGGATCATCAGTGCCAGTACTTTTCTTTGCATTTTGTTATTCCTTGCAGTTTTATTATTTAATTGCGTAGTGAACTTTCCTGGCTGGAAAGTTGTCCCATGCTAAATCACTCACGCGGAAGAACAATAAAATATAATTGTTACCGATTGAGTAAAACCTCAAGGAATTGCGTATTTAGAAATAGTGATAATTTCAATGAATGGTTTGAGCTTAATTATACGAAATTAAAATTATTCAACAATTACGTAAAGGAGTAATATCCCTCCCGTTATATGCCTTTAAGATTTCTTCATCCATAACAAAAATGAATATTGTTCTTATAACTAAACAGTATTCATGATTAATTTGGATTAGCCCGAAGCTGAGACTTCGGGCTTTTTTTTGTCCAAAAAATGCCCGGACTGGCCGGGCATAGACGATTATTCGCTTGCGGATTTTTCCGCTTTACCGGCCATTTGCGCCAGGAAGTCATACCGTTTTTGCAGATCGGCCGCCGCATCCTTCCAGAGCTGCTCGGCCACGTCCGGTTGCTGCGCGTTAAGGCGGCGGAAGCGCTGCTCCTGCATTAACGTTTCTGCCAGCGCGTCGGAAGGTGGACGCGAATCCAGCGCCAGCGGCAGCTTGCCTTCATCAGCGCGGCGAGGATCGAAGCGATACAGCGGCCAGAAGCCGGTTGCGGTGAGCTGGCGCATCTGATCGTGGCTGAGCGCCAGATCGTAGCCATGCTCCTCGCACGGGCTGTAGGCGATGATCAGAGAAGGCCCCGGATAGGCTTCCGCTTCCTGAATGGCTTTCACCGTCTGGTTTAGCTGCGCGCCCAGGGAGATCTGCGCAACATAAACGTGCCCGTACATCATCATGCTCACGCCGAGATCTTTACGTGCCTTGCGCTTACCGTGTTCGCCAAATTTGGTCACCGCGCCCAGCGGGGTTGCTTTCGACGCCTGGCCGCCGGTGTTGGAGTAGCACTGCGTGTCCAGCACCAGGATGTTGACGTTTTCGGTCAGGCTCATCACGTGGTCCAGCCCGCCAAAGCCGATATCGTACGCCCAGCCGTCGCCGCCAATCAGCCAGATGGATTTTTCCACCAGCGCGTCGGCGTCGGTCAGCAGCTGTTCCGCGCCGTCCACGCCCTGGAGGGCAGCGCGCAGCTCGGAAACCTGTTCACGGCGAACCTCCGGCGTCGCGTCCGCGTGCAGCGCGTCGTTCAATTCTGCCGGGATGTTATCAGCGAACTGTTCCAGCAGGCGCATGACCCGCGCGCGGTGCTGGTCCACCGTCAGGCGGAAGCCCAGGCCAAACTCAGCGTTATCTTCGAACAGCGAGTTCGCCCATGCCGGGCCGCGACCGTTTTCGTCGGTCGTGTACGGCGTGGAGGGCAGGTTACCGCCGTAAATCGATGAACAGCCGGTGGCGTTAGCAATCAGCATGCGGTCGCCGTAAAGCTGGGTCAGCAGCTTGATGTACGGCGTTTCGCCGCAGCCGGAGCAGGCGCCGGAGTACTCGAACAGCGGCGTGATCAGCTGCGAGGTGCGAATATCAATGCGCTCCAGCCTGCTGCGGTCGATTTCCGGCAGGCCGAGGAAGAAGTCGTAATTCACTTTCTCCTCTTCAACGTGCTCCAGGCGCGACATCATATTGATGGCTTTGATTTCCGGGTTTTGACGATCTTTCGCCGGGCACACCTCGACGCACAGGTTACAGCCTGTGCAATCTTCCGGCGCCACCTGCAGAACGTATTTCTGGCCGCGCATGTCGCGGGACTTCACGTCCAGCGAGTGCAGGCTGGCCGGCGCGGTTTCCATCTCGTCAGGAGAGACCACCTTGGCGCGAATGGCCGAGTGCGGGCAGGCCGCCACGCAGTGGTTGCACTGGGTGCACAGTTCCTCTTTCCAGATGGGGATCTCTTCGGCGATATTGCGTTTTTCCCAGCGCGTGGTGCCCACGGGCCAGGTGCCGTCCGGCGGCAGCGCGGAGACGGGGAGGGCATCGCCCAGCCCGGCCAGCATCGCGGCGGTCACGGTTTTCACAAAGTCTGGCGCCGCGTCGGAGACCACCGGCGGGCGATTAGGGCTCGCGGCATTAACCTGCTGCAGCGGCACTTCGAACAGCGATTCGCGGGCCAGCGCCAGCGCCTGCCAGTTACGTTCAACCAGCTCCTGGCCTTTGCTGCTGTAGCTTTTCGCGATTGCGCCCTGAAGCTCCACCAGCGCGCTGTCGCCGGGCAGAATGTGGGTCAGGTGGAAGAACGCCATCTGCATAACGGTGTTAATGCGCGCGCCAAGGCTGCATTCGCGCGCAATCTTCGCCGCGTTAACCACGAACAGTCGTGCCTTTTTCTGGTTCAGAACGGCCTGCACTTCCTGAGGCAGGCGGCTCCAGACCTCGTCCGCACCGTACGGCGTGTTGATCAGGAAAATGCCGCCCGGCTTGAGGCGCTCCGCCATCTGGTATTTATCGATAAACTGCAGCTGGTGGCAGCCGACAAAATCGGCCTGCGAGATCAGGTACGCCGAGCGGATAGGCTGCTCGCTCACGCGCAGGTGGGAAACGGTCAAGCCACCGGCTTTTTTGGAGTCATAGACGAAGTAGCCCTGGGCATACCACGGCGTTGAATTGCCGATGATCTTGATATTGTTCTTGGTTGCCGAGACGCTGCCGTCGCTGCCCAGGCCGTAGAAAAGCGCCTCCAGCTTTGCCGTTGCGGGCAGGGTATTTTCCGGCAGAGGCAGGGAAAGGTTGGTCACATCGTCGTAAATACCGACCGTGAAGCGCGGCTTCGGCTTCGCTTCGTTCAGCTCGTTGAACACGGCGAGCACGCAGTCCGGCCCAAACTCCTTGGAGGACAAACCGTAGCGGCCGCCGATGACGCGCGGCAGCGTTTCGCGCTCGCCGCTGTTGAAGGCTTCCGCCAGCGCGGTCATCACGTCGAGATAGAGCGGCTCGGCGTGCGCGCCCGGCTCTTTGGTGCGGTCCAGTACCGCTACGGTGCGCGCGGTTTCCGGCAGCGCGGAGAGCAGGTGCTTCGCTGAAAACGGACGATAGAGGCGGACCTTCAGCACGCCCACCTTTTCACCGCGGGCTAGCAGTTCGTCCACGACCTCTTCGCAGGTGCCGATCGCCGAGCCCATCAGGACGATGACGCGTTCCGCCTGCGGATGGCCATAATATTCAAACGGCTTATATGCGCGCCCGGTAGCGGCGGCAAAATCGTCCATCGCCTGCTCAACGTGGGCGTAAACCGCGTCGTACCACGGGTTGGTGGCCTCGCGGGACTGGAAATAGGTGTCCGGGTTGGCGGAGGTGCCGCGAATAACAGGATGTTCGGGGTTCAGCGCGCGCGCGCGGTGCGCGTCGATCTCCGCCTGCGGGAGCAGGTTCAGGATCGTGTCGTCGGCAAGGGGAACGATTTTGTTGATTTCGTGAGAGGTGCGGAAACCATCAAAGAAGTGAATAAACGGCACGCGGCTTTTGAGGGTTGCTATGTGCGAAATCAGCGCGAAGTCTTGTGCTTCCTGCACGCTGCTGGCGCAGAGCATCGCGCAGCCCGTCTGGCGTACGGCCATCACGTCGGAATGATCGCCAAAAATGGAGAGCGCGTGCGTGGCCACGGTACGGGCGGCAACGTGAAGAACGAACGGCGTCAGTTGCCCGGCCAGCTTGTACAGGGTCGGGATCATCAGCAGCAACCCCTGCGACGAGGTAAACGACGTCGACAGCGCGCCGGTCTGCAGCGCGCCGTGAACGGTGGCGATAGCCCCCGCCTCGGACTGCATTTCCACCACGCGTGGGACATCTCCCCAGACGTTTTTTAGCCCATTCCCGGCCCAGGCATCCGCCTGTTCGGCCATGGTTGAACTTGGCGTAATTGGGTAGATGGCGATAACTTCGCTCGTGCGAAACGCGACTGACGCGACTGCACCATTACCGTCGATAGTTTGCATAGGACAATACCCTTACATTGCGCAAAAAGAGGGGCCTGCATCCGTCCGCAGACCCTGAATATTATCCCTCTATTCTAGCAAAGCGCGGTTTTTCCGATTTTCGCTTTTGTGTCCTGGGTATTCTCGGCATCAATGAGTAGATCAAACTTTTGGCAGAAAAATTGCGAGAAATTGTTTCTAAAGCGCATAAATACGCACCTGCGCTCTCGACGGCGCGGCGGGTGATGCCTATGATGCATAGGTTTCGCACTTTTTATGGGGGAGAAGTCATGCGTTCAGCGTTTTGGGTAGGGTGTGCCGCGTTATTATTGTCAGCATGCAGCAATGAGCCCGTTCAGCAGGCCACCGCGGCGCACGTTTCGCCGGGCATGAAGGCGGCGATGTCCAGTTCGGGCCAGGCGAACTGCGCCATGATTGGCGGTACGCTGTCAGTGGCTCGTCAGCTCGACGGCAGCGCGACCGGCATGTGCGCCTTGCCAAACGGCAAGCGCTGCAGTGAACAGTCGCTCGCCGTGGGCAGCTGCGGTAATTACTGATTACTTCGCGCGCTTAAAGACCAGCGACTTATCGGCGGTTGCCAGCGTGAGCTGATCTTCAGTCAGATCGACCTGCGCTCCTTTACTCAACATGTCGCTGAGCGTCTGATCGAGTTCGTTTAGCTGCGGCTCCGTGCAGAGCCTGCGGGTCATTGCCAGGTTTTTAACCTTGAGTTCGCCCTCGGACAATTTGCCCTGTCCGGTGAACCGGTTACACATGACGCCTGAGACGGCGATGTTCTTAATCAGGCTCAGATCGTGCTCTGCACTGAAGCTGATTTCAGGCTGCGCTGACGCGGCCTTTACGGCTTTCCCGTTAACGTTTTCCAGAACAAAACGGTGGTTCTGAAGCTGGTCAGGCTGAACGGACGCTTTGCCCGGATTGACGCAGCCCGCAACGATCAGGCTGAATAAACTTACTGCAACAAGCTTTTTCATTTTTCTTCTCAAACTATTTATATCGTGAATCTTTTACCAGTGTAACGATACTCTCCCGGCTGTTAATGGGGTTTATCCGAATGTGCGAGAAGTGGCCGGGCGGCACCTGGCCGCCGGGCCCAGGCTCAGTGGGACTTAAAGCCTGCCGCTGCCATCAGCATGCGGAAGAAAAGACTTACGCCAGCCAGCGCCAGCACGCTGCCGCCCCAGATGATCGCCAGCCACATAAGCCGCTTCCAGACAGGCTGTTTCATCAGTGATAACCCTCCCCATGCCGTACTTTTCCGCGAAAAACGTAATAGCTCCAGTAGGTATAGACCAGGATGACGGGAATAATCAGCAGCGCGCCGACCAGCATAAAGCCCTGGCTCTGCGCGGGTGCGGCAGCCTGCCAGAGCGTTATGGCCGGAGGAATAATGTATGGCCAGATGCTGATCCCAAGGCCGCTGAAGCCGAGGAAAATCAGGCCGAGCGTCAGTATAAACGGCAAATTATGGCGATTCGGGTTATCCAGGCTTCGCCACTGGTACAGGCTCAGAACGACGACCAGCGCCGGGACGGGCAGCAGGAAATAGAGGTCGGGCAGCGTAAACCAGCGGTCGGCAATGGCCGGATGCGCCAGTGGGGTCCAGATGCTGACTATCGCTATTATCCCCAGCAGAACAACCAGCAGCGCTTTCGATAGCTGGCGCATTCGCTGCTGCAGCCGGTTCTCGCTTTTCATCACCAGCCAGGTCGACCCTAACAGCGCATACGCAACAACCAGCCCCGCGCCGCAGAACAGCGTGAACGGCGTAAGCCAGTCAAACGGACCGCCGCTGTAGGCGCGCCCGGTGACGGAAAAGCCGTTTATTACCGCGCCGACCGTCACGCCCTGGGCGAAGGTGGCCACAATCGAGCCGCCGATAAAGGCTTTGTCCCAGAAAGGGCGGTGCGCCGGCGTTGCCTTAAAGCGAAACTCAAAGGCCACGCCGCGAAAGATAAGCCCGATCAGCATTAAGGTCAGGGGAACGGTGAGGGCGTCAATAATGACCGCATAGGCCAGCGGGAATGCGCCGAACAGCGCCGCGCCGCCCAGCACCAGCCAGGTTTCGTTCCCGTCCCAGACCGGCGCGACGCTGTTGACCATCACGTCGCGATCGCCAGCGTCCTGAATCGCGGGAAACAGAATGCCAATCCCAAGGTCAAAACCGTCCATGACGATATACATCAGCGTGGCGAAGACAATAATCACAAACCAGATAATGGAAAGATCGATACCCATTACGGCTTCTCCTCAAGGTGTGTGGTGACGGCGGAAAGCGGGCGAGCGGGACGTCCGTCGGCTTCGGTGGCGAAGGTTTCATGAGGCTGCGGGCCTTTTTTGATCAGCCGCACCATGTAGCTGTACCCCACGCCGAATACCGAGGTGTACACCACGAAGAAAGCCAGCAGGCTGATGCTCATATGCAGGTCGCCGTGCGCCGATACGGCATCCTTCGTGCGCTGAAGCCCATAAACGACCCACGGCTGACGGCCCACCTCGGTCGTCACCCATCCGGCAAGGATGGCAATCAGCCCCGATGGCCCCATCAGCAGCGCAAACCACAGGAAGGGGCGAGAAGAGTACAGGCGCTTTTTGTAGCGAAGCCACGCGGCGGCGACGCCCAGCGCCAGCATCAGCATGCCGAGCCCCGCCATAATGCGGAACGACCAGAAAACGATGGTGGCGTTGGGGCGATCCTCTTTCGGGAACGCCTTAAGTGCAGGAACCTGCTTGTCCAGGCTGTGGGTCAGGATCAGGCTGCCGAGCGCGGGAATTTCCAGCCCGTAGCGCGTGCGCTCCTGTTCCATATCCGGCCAGCCGAACAGTAGCAGCGGAGTCGGTTCGCCCGGCGGATTTTCCCAGTGCCCCTCAATGGCCGCAATTTTGGCCGGCTGATGCTTTAGGGTATTCAGCCCGTGCATGTCTCCGACCAGCGCCTGCAGCGGCGCGACGATGAGCGTCATCCACAGCGCCATCGAGAACATGGCGCAGATCGCCGGAGTGTTGTTCCCGCGCAGCAGATGCCACGCCGCCGACGCGCCGACAAACAGCGCGCTGCTCAGAAACGCGGCGATGGACATATGCAGCAGGCGGTAAGGGAAGGAGGGATTAAAGACCACGGCAAACCAGTCCACGGGGACAACCTGCCCGCTGACGATTTCATATCCCTGCGGGGTCTGCATCCAGCTGTTGGAGGAAAGTATCCAGAACGTTGAAATGATGGTCCCGAGCGCCACCATGCAGGTCGCAAAGAAGTGCAGCCCCGGCCCAACCTTATTCCAGCCGAACAGCATCACGCCGAGGAACCCGGCTTCGAGGAAGAACGCGGTGAGCACTTCGTAGGTCAGCAGCGGGCCGGTAATGCTGCCCGCAAACTGGGAGAAACCGCTCCAGTTGGTGCCAAACTGATAGGCCATTACCAGGCCGGACACCACGCCCATGCCGAAGTTAACGGCAAAGATTTTGGACCAGAAGTGATAAAGCGAACGCCAGACGGGGTTCTTAGACTTAAGCCACAGGCCTTCCAGTACCGCGAGATAGCTCGCCAGGCCGATAGTAATCGCCGGGAAAATAATGTGAAAGGATACGGTAAACGCGAACTGTATCCGCGCAAGGTGAAAAGCATCTAAACCAAACATGCACAGCCTCAATGTCAAACGGTGTGCTGTTATGGTATAGGGCCTCCGAAAAGCGTATCAGAAGCAGAAAGGGGAAATTTAGGTATAACAGTTGGCAATGAGCGGCTTTTTTCTTTATCTGATATACATCTGTGAAACGAATAAAAAAATTCTTTTTATGATTTTTACGCATTAAACCGCTTGCTTTGTCACCACCCCCGTGCGTTAATGGTTCTCTGGTTTTGATTTCAAAAGAATATCTGACGTAGTTTTTTAAAAGCAGTTCTCATCACGTTGTGCCTCTCCGCAGCCTCTTGGGTCTTTTTCTACACTCCGATTCATTTTTGTTTCAGACCACTATCGCCTGATAGGCCCATTAGTAATTTACGTTTTTACGTTTACAGGAGAATCTTATGACTTCTAATATCCATTTCCGCTGCCCATGCTGTCATGGCTCGCAGTATCGTATCTCAGCCTTTGATGTGTCTGAGAAGAATCCTTTCGGTGCGAAATGCATTTTTTGCAAATCGTCCATGATTACGCTCGACCATTTGGCCGCCGTGCGTTTTGCCGCCAACGCGGTAACCGAGTACCGTAAGTAATTCGCAACCCCAACCATAACAGTTAGCAAAATCTTCTCTTTTTCTCCTGCTGATATAGACTATCGTGCATAAGGAGAATCTGATGAAAAAATACCAGCGTCTGGCGCAACAAATCATTTCACAAATTGAGCTTGGCGTGTGGTTGCCGGGCGATAAGCTGCCCTCGCTGCGAGAGCAGGTGGCAAGCAGCGGCATGAGCTTTATGACCGTTGGCCATGCGTATCAGATGCTGGAAAGCCAGGGGCACATTGTCGCCAGGCCGCAGTCGGGCTATTACGTTGCCTCGCGCCCGACGCTGCAACTGCCTTCTCCCCCCGCGCAGGTTATCCGCGACGACGTGGTCGATATCAATACCTATATTTTTGATGTCCTCCAGGCCAGCCGCGACGCCTCCGTGGTGCCATTTGCCTCCGCGTTTCCCGATCCCCGCCTCTTTCCGCTCCAGCAGCTCAACCGTTCGCTCGCCAACGTGAGTAAAACCGCCACGGCGATGAGCGTGATCGAAAACCTGCCGCCCGGAAACGTCGAGCTCCGCCACGCCATCGCCCGCCGCTACGCGCAGCAGGGGATGAATATTTCCCCCGACGAAATCGTGATCACCGCCGGCGCGCTTGAGGCGCTCAACCTCAGCCTGCAGGCCGTCACGGAGCCTGGAGACTGGGTGATTGTGGAAAATCCCTGCTTTTACGGCGCGCTTCAGGCGCTTGAGCGCCTCAAGCTAAAGGCGCTGTCGGTGGCCACCGACGTGCGGGAAGGGATTGACCTCAACGCGCTCGAGCAGGCGCTGAACGAGTATCCGGTAAAAGCCTGCTGGCTCATGACCAACAGCCAAAATCCGCTGGGCTTCTCCCTGAGCGCTGAAAAAAAAGCGCGGCTGATTGCGCTGTTAGCCAGCCATAACGTCACGCTAATTGAAGACGATGTCTACAGCGAGCTTTACTTTGGCCGCGAAAAGCCGCTCCCGGCAAAGGCCTGGGACACGCAGGACATGACGCTTCACTGCTCGTCCTTTTCTAAATGCCTGGTGGCGGGCTTTCGCATCGGCTGGGTGGCGGCGGGAAAACATGCGCGGCGCATTCAGCAGCTGCAGCTGATGAGCACGCTTTCGACCAGCTCACCGATGCAGCTGGCGCTGGTGGACTATCTGGCGACCAAACGCTATGACGCCCACCTGCGCCGACTGCGGCGCACGCTCGCCGAGCGCAAACAGCAGGCCTGGCAGTCGCTTTTGCGCCACATGCCCGCGGGCGTCAACATTCACCACAGCGACAGCGGCTATTTTTTGTGGCTGGAGCTTCCCGCGCGGCTTGATGCGGGCGCGCTAAGCGAAAAGGCGTTAGCTCACCATATCAGCATCGCGCCCGGTAAGATGTTTTCGACTTCAAACGTCTGGGCGCCGTTTTTCCGGTTTAATACGTCATGGGCCTGGGGAGAGCGCGAGGAGCTCGCGGTGCAGCAGCTGGGAAAATTAATACGCGAGATGATGGAATAACCGTTACGCCGTCTTCCCCCCGTTTTGAATAATGTCCGAAGGGGCCATTGCGGCCCCGTCATACGAAATCATGATGTCCTCTCTCCTGGCTAACCCCTTGTCTATAATCCAGTTAACGGGGAATGCGCCCTCGGTCACACCTTGACGAAATTTCCTTGAGCCGCCCATCGCGGCGCATTGGCGCGGGCTACGTTTAATTCAGGAGATATTTTTACGGCACGGCTGCCGCCAAATTTCATTGCGACAGGAGTAAACCTTATGAGCAAAAAATTTGCCCGCAGCAGCCTGTGCGCGCTCGCGATGACGATCGTCACCGCACACGCCGCGGAACCCCCAAAAGCGATTGGCGACGGCGAGGGGCGGCTGGATATTATCGCCTGGCCCGGATACATCGAGCGCGGGCAGACCGACAAAAGCTACGACTGGGTCACGCAGTTCGAAAAAGAGACCGGCTGCGCGGTCAACGTCAAAACCGCCGCCACCTCGGACGAGATGGTCAGCCTGATGGCGAAGGGGGGCTATGACCTGGTGACCGCCTCGGGCGACGCCTCTCTGCGCCTGATCATGGGCAAGCGCGTTCAGCCGATTAACCCCGACCTGATCCCCAACTGGAAAACGCTCGACCCGCGCCTCGTCAAAGGCGAGTGGTTCAACGTCGACGGTAAAGTCTACGGCACGCCGTACCAGTGGGGGCCAAACCTGCTGATGTACAACACCAAAACCTTCCCAACCCCACCGGACAGCTGGAGCGTGGTGTTCGTTAAGCAGAACCTGCCGGACGGCAAAACCAACCAGGGACGCGTACAGGCCTACGACGGTCCGATTTACATCGCCGACGCCGCGCTGTTCGTCAAAGCCACCCAGCCCGCGCTCGGCATTACCGACCCGTACCAGCTCACGGAAGCACAGTATGGCGCCGTGCTGAAGGTGCTGCGCGACCAGCACGCGCTGATCCACCGCTACTGGCACGACACCACCGTTCAGATGAGCGACTTCAAAAACGAAGGCGTGGTGGCCTCAAGCGCCTGGCCGTACCAGGCGAACGCGCTGAAGGCGGAGAATCAGCCGATCGCTACCGTCTTCCCGAAAGAGGGCGTGACCGGCTGGGCGGACACCACCATGCTGCACGCGCAGGCTAAGCATCCGATGTGTGCCTACAAATGGATGAACTGGTCGCTGACGCCAAAAGTGCAGGGCGATCTGGCCGCGTGGTTCGGCTCCCTGCCGGTGGTGGCGGAAGGATGCAAGGCCAGCACGCTGCTGGGCGATAAGGGCTGTGAAACCAACGGCTACACCTATTTCGACAAAATCATGTTCTGGAAAACGCCGATAGCGGAAGGCGGCAAGTTTGTGCCCTACAGCCGCTGGACGCAGGATTACATCGCCATCATGGGCGGGCGCTGATTGCCGGGAGCAGAGCATGACCTACGCGGTAGAGTTTTGTGACGTTTCCCGCCTGTACGGCGACGTGCGGGCGGTGGATGCGGTCACCATTGGCATTCATGACGGAGAGTTTTTTTCCATGCTGGGGCCTTCGGGCTCCGGCAAAACCACCTGCCTGCGCCTGATCGCCGGGTTCGAACAGCTAAGCGGCGGCGCTATCAAGATTTTCGGCCAGGAGGCCAGCGCGCTTCCCCCGTGGGAGCGCGACGTCAACACGGTGTTCCAGGACTATGCGCTGTTTCCGCATATGTCGGTCCTCGACAACGTTGCCTACGGCCTGATGGTTAAAGGCATCGATAAGAAAACGCGCCGCGCCCGGGCGGGTGAGGCGCTGGAGAAGGTCGGCCTGAGCTTTGCCGCCGCGCGCAAACCGTCGCAGCTGTCGGGCGGCCAGCGCCAGCGCGTGGCGATTGCCCGGGCGCTGGTCAACGAGCCCCGCGTGCTCCTGCTCGACGAGCCGCTGGGGGCGCTCGACCTGAAGTTGCGCGAGCAGATGCAGGTTGAGCTGAAAAAGCTCCAGCAGGATCTCGGCATCACCTTTATCTTCGTCACCCACGATCAGGGCGAAGCGCTCTCCATGTCCGACCGGGTTGCGGTCTTCAACAACGGCCGCATTGAGCAGGTCGACACGCCGCGCGAGCTGTATATGCGCCCGCGCACGCCGTTTGTGGCGAGCTTCGTGGGGACCTCGAACGTGTTTGACGCCGCGCTCTCGCACCGCGTCTGCGGCATGGAGGGCATGTACTCGCTTCGCCCGGAACATATCCGCCTTAACGAAGGCGGTGAGATTCAGGTTCAGGGGGTAATCCAGGCGGTGCAGTATCAGGGGGCGGCCACGCGCATAGAGCTTAAGCTGAGTGATGGCGCAAAGCTGCTGGTGAGCCAGGCTAATCTCACCGGCGCTCTGGTTTCTGACGGGCTGGCACCGGGCCTGCCGGTGCAGGTGGCCTGGTCGCGCGAGGCCATGGTGCCGCTGCACGAGGAGCGGTGAGATGACGATGCGCCTTTCGTCCGCACCGCGCGGCACCCTAAGCCGCGCCTCCGCGCTGTTCTGGCGCAGGCCGTCGCTTGGGCTGTTCCTGCTGCTGCTTGCCCCGCTGATGTGGTTCGGCATTGTCTACCTGGGATCGCTGCTGACGCTCCTGTGGCAGGGCTTTTACACCTTCGATGACTTCACCATGTCGGTGACGCCGGACCTGACCTTCGCCAACGTGCAGGCGCTGTTTAACCCGGCCAACTACGACATCATTCTGCGCACGCTGGTGATGGCCATTGCGGTCACGGCGGCCAGCGCGGTGCTGGCCTTTCCTATGGCCTGGTATATGGCGCGTTACACAACCGGCAAGTGGAAAGCGTTTTTCTATATTGCCGTCATGCTGCCGATGTGGGCGAGCTACATCGTCAAAGCCTACGCGTGGACGCTGCTGCTGGCGAAGGACGGCGTGGCGCAGTGGTTTCTCAGCCATCTGGGGCTGGAGCCGGTTCTACTCTCCGTGCTTACGCTGCCCGCCGTTGGCGGCAACACGCTCTCCACCTCGGGGCTTGGGCGCTTTCTGGTGTTTGTTTACATCTGGCTGCCGTTTATGATCCTGCCGGTTCAGGCGGCGCTGGAGCGGCTGCCCCCGTCGCTGCTGCAGGCCTCTGCCGATCTCGGCGCCCGGCCGCGGCAAACGTTTCGACACGTGGTTCTGCCGCTTGCCGTGCCGGGCATTGCGGCGGGTTCTATTTTCACCTTTTCGCTGACGCTGGGCGATTTTATCGTGCCGCAGCTGGTCGGCCCGCCGGGGTACTTCATCGGCAACATGGTCTACGCCCAGCAGGGCGCCATTGGCAACATGCCGATGGCCGCCGCGTTCACGCTGGTGCCGATTGTATTAATCTCTCTCTATCTGGCGTTCGTGAAGCGCCTGGGAGCCTTCGATGCACTCTGAGCGCGCGCCGTGGTTCCTGAAGATCGCCGCGTGGGGCGGCGTGATTTTCCTGCACTTTCCGCTGCTGATCATCGCCATTTACGCCTTTAATACCGAGGATGCGGCCTTTAGCTTCCCGCCGCAGGGCTTCACCCTGAAGTGGTTTAGCGTGGCGGCGGGGCGCGGGGATATTATCGAATCCGTGACGTTGTCACTTAAAATTGCCGCGCTCTCAACGGCTATCGCGCTGGTGCTCGGCACGCTTGCCGCCGCCGCGCTGTGGCGAAGCTCGTTCTTCGGCAAAAACGCGATCTCGCTGCTGCTGCTATTGCCGATTGCCCTGCCTGGCATCATCACCGGCCTGGCGCTACTCACGGCGTTCAAAACCGTCAACCTTGAGCCGGGCTTTTTCACCATCGTTGTCGGGCACGCCACCTTCTGCGTGGTGGTGGTGTTTAACAACGTCATCGCCCGGTTCAGGCGCACCTCCTGGAGCCTGGTGGAAGCGTCGATGGACCTGGGCGCAGACGGCTGGCAAACGTTTCGCTACGTGGTGCTGCCCAATCTGGGCTCCGCGCTGCTGGCGGGCGGCATGCTGGCCTTTGCGCTGTCGTTTGACGAAATTATCGTCACAACGTTTACGGCAGGCCACGAGCGCACGCTGCCGCTGTGGCTGCTGAACCAGCTGGGCCGCCCGCGCGACGTGCCCGTGACCAACGTGGTTGCCTTGCTCGTCATGCTGGTGACCACGATCCCCATTTTGGGAGCCTGGTGGCTCACCCGCGACGGCGACAACACCGCCGGGGACGGGAAATAACCTTGATTTCAACAGGATAAAGCTATGCAAACTCAACTGCTGATTAATGGTGAACTGACTGCCGGCGAAGGGGAAAAGCAGCCGGTCTATAACCCCGCTACCGGAGAGGTGCTGCTGGAGATTGCCGAGGCCTCTGCGGCGCAGGTTGATGCCGCCGTACTTGCCGCCGATCGCGCGTTCGCCGAATGGGGGCAAACCACGCCGAAAGCCCGCGCCGAATATTTATTAAAACTGGCGGACGCGATTGAAGAACACGCGGAAGACTTCGCGCGCCTGGAATCCCTCAACTGCGGCAAGCCGCTGCACTGCGCGCTGGGGGATGAAATTCCGGCGGTGGTGGACGTATTCCGCTTCTTCGCGGGCGCGGCGCGCTGCCTGAACGGGCTGGCGGCGGGGGAATACCTCGAGGGACACACGTCGATGATTCGCCGCGATCCGGTGGGCGTGGTGGCCTCTATCGCGCCGTGGAACTACCCGCTGATGATGGCGGCGTGGAAGCTTGCGCCCGCGCTGGCGGCAGGCAACTGCGTGGTGCTCAAACCCTCGGAGATCACGCCGCTGACGGCGCTGAGGCTGGCGGAGCTGGCAAAAGACATCTTCCCGGCTGGCGTGCTCAACGTGCTGTTCGGGCGGGGGGAAACCGTGGGCGATCCGCTGACCGGTCATGAAAAAGTGCGGATGGTCTCCCTGACGGGCTCGATTGCCACCGGGGAGCACATTATCGGACACACCGCGTCGTCGATTAAGCGCACCCACATGGAGCTGGGCGGCAAAGCGCCGGTAATTGTCTTCGACGATGCGGATCTGGACGCGGTGGTGGAGGGCGTGCGCACCTTCGGCTTTTACAACGCCGGGCAGGACTGCACCGCGGCCTGCCGGATTTACGCTCAGAAGGGGATTTACGCCCAGCTGGTGGAAAAACTGGGGGCCGCCGTCGCCAGCCTGAAGATGGGCGCGCCGGAGGATGAATCGACCGAGCTTGGCCCGCTCAGCTCTGCGGCGCACCTGTCCCGCGTTTGCAGAGCGGTTGATGATGCCAAAGCGTTAGGGCATATCCAGGTGGTGACCGGCGGCGATAAGCGGGAAGGGCAAGGCTACTACTTCCAGCCAACTCTGCTGGCGGGCGCCCGGCAGGAGGACGCCATCGTGCAGCGGGAAGTGTTTGGCCCGGTGGTGAGCGTCACCGAGTTTGACGACGAGGCGCAGGTGCTGGCCTGGGCCAACGACTCCCGGTACGGGCTGGCGTCTTCAGTCTGGACGAAGGACGTGGGCCGCGCCCATCGGATGAGCGCGCGGTTACAGTACGGCTGCACCTGGGTAAACACGCACTTTATGCTGGTCAGCGAAATGCCGCACGGCGGGATGAAGCTGTCGGGCTACGGAAAGGATATGTCGGTTTACGGACTAGAGGATTACACGGTCGTTCGCCACGTGATGTTGAAGCACTGACGCAAAAGCCCGGCAGCGCGCCTGCCGGGCAGGACGTTTACCAGCCGCAAACGTCGTGTTCATTTTCTGTGTCGTAGGCGCGCACGGTGTTCACCAGATCTTTCACCACGTCGGCGGCAACGTCCGGTATCAACAGCTCCATTGGGGCTTCCGTTTCATAATCCACCGACACGCCGTTGCTGTTATTGGTAACGGTGACGGTATAGGTTGCTTTGCCCATGAGTTACTCCTTATGCGTGTTAACCACTTTTCCAATACCCGCGCCCTGAAGCGTCACGTTCGGATCGGCAAAAAAGTCGATGTTGAAGTAGGTATCGTCGGTTAACAGCTCAATGCGGTGCCACTTCTGCGGCGGGGAAATGCCAAACGAACCGGCTTCAATCACCAGCTCAAGGTCGGGTTCGGTTGCGTCGGCGTCCGGAAAGCCAAAATAGCGCACGGCGCCCTGCATCACGGAAAGACGGCCATAGACGCCAGCTTTGGTGTTGTGGTGGGTAAAAAGCGCTTTCGGCGCGCTCTCTTTGTTCCAGAACGGCGTGGCGCGGGTGTGAACAAAATTCTCAGGAATAGGTAGCATAGGGGTTTCCTTCTTAGCGTCAGAAGCTCATAGACTTCAGCACGTCAGGTTCGACAAAGAAGTCGATATTGAACAGCGTATCGTCGGTCATCACCTCAATGTGGTGCCATTTCTCAGGTGGAAAGACGCCGAAGTGACCGGCCTCGATAATCAGCTCGCTGTCGGGCTCGGGCGTAAACTGATCGGCGTAGCCTAAGTAACGCACGGTGCCCCGCATGACGGAGAGGCGCGGATAAACGCCGGGGCGCGTGCCCTTGTCGAGATGGCGCTGAAAAATCCCTGCGGGGGCGGTGTCTTTATTCCAGAACGGCGTGGAGCGGGTGTGAATACAGCCTTGCGGAATGCGCAACATGTCTTATCCCTCTTGAAGTCCTGCCTTATTAAACGCCTTTCTCTTAGCGTCAATTTATCAAAAAGTGCATTTATAATGCATCTTATCAATAAAGGTAAGGTGAGCTCCTCCAGGGATGTAACGTGAATTACCTCGTTGTTATTATCCTTGTTATTTAAGTGGTTATGATGTGACAAAAAAACTTGATCTGTATCAACATATGGCGCATATTGCGCGCGGTTATTTTTTCAGCCTGGGTAATAGAAATGACGTTGTATCAAAAGATGCTGGTGTTCTACGCAATTATGGCCTTCATCTGCGCGCTTATTACCTGGTTCCTCTCTAAAGACCGCAAGCGCATCCGCTTTCTGAGCGCGTTTCTGGTCGGATCGACCTGGCCGATGAGCTTCCCCGTCGCGCTTCTGATCTCGCTTTTCTGACGCACGCTTCCATTTTTAAACGTTGAATATGGCATTCCTGATACGATAACTGTATAAATAAACAGTATCTCGTAAATGGAGTGCTTATGAACAGCTTTTATTCACAGCAGGCCGGTTGCAACGTTCGCTGGCATGATTTGCCCGGCTGCGGCGATCCCGTGGTATTCATCCACGGGTTGGGCTGCGCCTCTTCCTATGAATATCCCCGCGTCGTTCGTGACCCGCTGTTTGGCGCGCGCAGAGCGATTCTCATTGATTTGCCCGGCAGCGGTTACAGCGATAAGCCCGAGCGTTACAGCTACAAAACGACTGACCAGGCGCGCGTTGTCGCGGAGCTGATTCGTCATCTTCATCTGGATGCTTTCTGGTTATACGGCCACAGCATGGGCGGAAGCATTGCTATCGAGACGGCGGGGCTGCTGGCACCGCACGTGAAGGGGCTGATGGTGTCGGAACCCAATTTTCACGCGGGTGGGGGGATGTTCAGCCGGTCTATTGCGGCACAAACCGAGCAACAGTTTTTATTGCAGGGCTATGACGCCTTGCTCAGCGCAGAAAAAACGGCGTGGGCGGGGTGTTTACAAAGCAATGCCCCGTATGCCGTCTGGCGCGCTGCAACGAGCCTCGTGGAGGGCGTTTATCCTGACTGGGAGGCGCAATTCCTCTCGCTAACTTGCCCCGTGACGTTGATTTTCGGCGAGCTTTCACTGCCTGATAGCGATGCCGAACGTCTGAAGCAAAAGGGCGTAGAGGTGAAAATTATTCCTGCCGCAGGGCATTCAATGTCGTGGGAAAATCCCGCCGCACTGGCGCAGACCTTAGCCGGGTGCATAGCGGAAAGTGGATGTTAAGCGTATCGCCCGGCGGCGCTACGCCAGCACGGGCCGACAGTGTTGCAAAATGACGAACGCAGGCCGGGTAAGCGCAGCGCCACCCGGCAAGAAAGACAGCGGCTTCAGCGCAATATCGCGCTTAGAGCCTTGCGTGCGGCGGGCTGCACGTCGTGCGGGTGCTGATAATCGATATTCTCAATCGCGCGGGTGTAGAGCGCGACCAGCCAGTCGTAAACATAGCTCGTCGCCGCGTGTACCGGCTGCTCGCCCAGGCGCGTCAGGCGCGGTGAGGCGCTGCTGACAATCGGCGTGACGAAGATCGCCTGGCCTTTACGCACGCGGCTGGCGGGGCGCTGCTCCACCGGCGTCTGCTCGTAGCCCAGCCAGCCGATAAAGTTCCCCATCACCGCGTGCAGCTGCGCCGCGCTGCTTTTGTCTGCCTCAACGATGCGCCGCAGCTGCTGGACCAGATCCAGCCGGTAGCTTGCCGTTACCAAAACGTCGGCAATCTGCTGGAGCGTTGCGGCGTCCAGGCCTAAGCGGGCTGCGGCGGCGTCGCTGCGGCTCCACTGGCGAAGATGGTTGATCCACACGCCGTGCGCCAGGCGGGCCTTATCTTTGGTCTGCGGCGCGCCGGGCGCGTCCGCTGCGCTATCGGCAAACAGGTCAATCACGTCGGTAAACAGCCCGCTGACGTGCTCCTCGCGCGGCTGCTGGAAGGCGAGCAGCGTCTCAAACGCCTTCATCGGCGGCAGAAGCCCTTCAAGTATTTCACCGTGGCGCGACGCGCAGCCCTGCAGGGCCCGCACCATGCTTTCGGCCTGCGCGCGTTGCGCTTCCGGGGTTTGCGTCAGGGGCGCAGTCCACGGCTGCATCAGCGTGGAAAGCTCGAGACGCAGATTCGATTTCAGCGTCTGTAGCCGCTTCTGGCGCAGCGCGGGCAGCGTGGCCTGGGAAAGCCACTCGATAACGCGCTGCAGGCTGTGGCTGTCCAGCGCCTGCAGGGTGCCCCAGCGCGCGCCGGGATGGCCTAACAGCTGCTGCACGGCCTCGTCGAGATTGCGTTTGGTGGAGAACCGCGCGTCCTGCGGGGTGATTGCCCACACCAGGCCCGGCAGGGCCGCCTCTTCCGCCGGCTGCGTCTCTTTGGCCCAGTTGAGCAGCGCTTTTGCCGTTTTGGTCGTCTGCTCCGGCCTGGCGGTGGCGTTACAGATAACCAGCACGTCCGGCTGGAGCTGCTGGCGGTAATGCTCCAGCAGCCACTGGCTCTTGGCCTGCGCCAGCAGCGGCGCGCTATCGTCAGTTAATGCAGGAATATCAATGATATCAACCGTGTCCAGAACGCAGCTTTCGACCGGCAGAACCAGCTCGCGCGTCAGAAACGCCAGCACGTCCACCGGGATGCTGACGGCGTTAAGCATGTCGCCGTTGTTCAGCGGGTGAAGCAGGAACGCCTGTGCCCGATCCGATTCGAACTCTCCCTGCGTCAGGAAGCCTTCTCCCGGCAGGCCAAAATTATCGACCAGCAGGCTGAGCGGGGCGGCTAGCTCCTGCGCGTGGCTGGTCTGATGCAGCACGTGCGCCAGCTTCAGCCACTGCTGGGTCAGTTCCTGCTGTTCGCCCCACAGCAGCGACCAGACGCTGGCGCGGGAGCTGAGATCCAATGACGGCACCAGCTGCGCCAGCTGGTGCCACAGCACATCGTCAATTTGCTGGCGGGCGGCGGGCACCAAACTTTGCCAGAAGCGGGCAATCGCGCCAACCTCCCGGGCCGTCATCCCCGGCACGCCCTGCGGCTGGCGCAGCGCGCGCCATTTTTCCAGACGGCTTTCCACCACCGATTTTTCAACCGGGCGGATCTGCGGGTGAAGCGCGGTGCGGGCGATAAACAGCTGCACCAGCTCCGCCTCGGTTATCAGGCGCAGGCGCAGGGGAAACGCATCGTCGGTAACGTCAGCTTGCGCGGTGCTGAAGCGAATCGCCATATTCGTCGCCGCGTGCCCGGGATTGACGTGCGAGAAGTAGTCGAAGGTTCGCTGCCCCAGCGCGACGTTTAAGCGTCCGCTGCCGCTCCCGCAAAGCGTAGAGAGCAGGTGGGCTTTCGCCGCCTGGGCGTGGCCGTACAGGCCAATTGCGCTGCGCCCGGCAAGCGCGCGTTCGATTGCCTCTTCGCGCGCCTGTAGGGACGTAATCCGTGCCAGCAGGGCATCGGCGTCGTTATCCAGCATTGGAGCGTGCTGTCGCGTCTCGTTAATCCACCCGATCAGGGCCCGGGTGGTGGTCATCGTCGCACTCATTTCAGGTATACGCTCCCGCTGTCGATCCAGTAGTGGCTGCCGCTGTGGCGGCGATCGGCCAAAGTATTCAGTTTAAAGGTCAGGGCGTCCGGCGGGACCGGGGTACCGTCCTGCAGCCAGGCGTCGCTCAGTTCGAAGGCTTCAGGTCCTTCCTGCCTGCTGCCGCCGCAAAGCTTCAGCCGAACGTTAAGCACGCCGTCACCGGCGATCGCCTTCGCCAGCTCGGCGGAGTTGATGCTGAGGGTGTAAAGCGGCGTCGCGGGCCAGCGGGCGTTCTCCAGCTGGCGGAAGCCGAGCGTGACGTTGCCGCGCAGCGGGAAGTGCAGGCGCGCGTCGAGCTTCGCGCCCGGCTTGTCCAGATCGATATCCTGATACCAGACGTTTTCATCCCGCAGGGTATTCACCGTATTATCGAGCACGCCCAGATAGCGCACGGTGGAGTAAGCGCCAATATCCGCCGCCTTAAAGTTGAAGCGCGGCAGGCGCAGATCCAGCGCCAGGCTGCACAGCATCGCGCCCACGGCGGCGGTGGATTTCGGGTTACCGATGCGCCCCTGCTGGCTGAACGGATACCATTCATGGACCTGATATTTATCGAGCCAGACGATGCGGTTAACGGGCACCGGCTGCAGGTGGCGAATCAACGCCTGCACGCCCGGCAGGCAGCCGGGGCGGCCGGTAATCAGCAGGATATCGCAGCCGTAGTGGGATATGGCTTCGCATACCGCGTGCAGCGGCGCGGTCAGCGTAAACTGCCCGGCCAGCATCGCGTCCTGCATCTCGCGGAAGCTGACCTGAACCGGCACGGCGAAGAGGTCGAACGCGTCGGACCCGGCGGGCAGCGCGTGATCGATCGCCTGCTGGAGGTAGTTCATCACGTTGCGGGTCGGCCTGCCTGTCAGCAAATCGCCAAAGGTGGCGTGCAGCCCGGCAAGCGGATCGTCCACGTCGCTGGCTTCCCAGGCCGACAGGATCGCATGGCCGATCGGCATAAAGAGCTGCAGCGCCGTTTGCTGGCGCAGCACCGCCTGGGTATCGATGCGGCCCGAATCGCCAAACAGGGACGCCATCAGCAGAGACGCGTCGGCGATGCCGGATTTTTGCAGCTGGGTTTGCAGCGCGGGGAGCACGTAGCGCTGGATCACGTCGAGGAGCATGTCGTCGCCTGCCACCTTAAACCCTTCGCGGAACAGCAGCTGCGGAGTGATTTTGACGTTGTTGCCGGAGCCGTCGTCCAGCTGGTAGTGGGTGATCGCCATGTCCGTCGTGCCGCCGCCGATGTCGATAGAGGCGACGCGCAGCGCGCGCCCGGGCTGCACGCCGGGCTCAGGCTCGCGGTCCGGGCGGGCGAGGGAGGCAAAAAAGGCTTCCGTCTGGCCGCCGAAGTGGGAAATGGCTTCGTTATAGAGCCAGACCAGCTGGCCGCAGCTGGCTTCGTCCCACTCCATCTGGATCTCAGGTACCGGCACCACGCTTTTTTCCTGCTGCTTGCGGGTGGCAAAATCCTCGTCCTGCGGGTGCCAGCCCATCGCTTTCCAGACGATGGCAATCGCCTCGAACATGCGGCGGCGGAAGATCTCGCGCTCCTGTTTCGGCATCGCCGACGGGAGCGTCAGGATCAGCGTGCGCAGCTGTCGCGGCGAGGCCGGAAAGCCGAGGCGCAGGCGGGTGGCGACGCTGTTGATCTGCCCCAGCGCCTGCGCCAGCAGCTCGCACAGCATGTGCGTCATCAGCGTGCTGCGGCTGTACTGCGGTGAGAAGACCGGCAGGCGCTCGTCCTGCGGCAGGGTAAAGAGCGGCTCGCCGTCGTCGTTCATCAGGTTCATCAGCGGGAACGCGGTCGCCAGCGGCTCGCGCTGGGTTTTGCCGTTCATCTGGCTGAAGCGCCAGTCCTGGACCACCGGCGTTTCATCCCACAGGTAGCGGCGCGGGCTGGAAATGCCGCTGTTGCCTTCCGTGCCCAGACGCTGCGTGGCCAGCTTGCGCGCCTCGTCGCCGACGCGAACGATGGAGGGCCAGACAAAGGCATCCTCGCGGCCGCTCTCCACGGAGAAGTGCTGCTTGCCGAAGCGGGCTTCTGAGAACTCGAGGCGGCTGGTAAACAGTGGCTCGTTGAGGAACTGCGGCTCGCTCAGGGAACGCACCTGAAGCTCGGCGGTCTGGCGCAGGCCGTCGTTCGCATCCCCGTGATCTTCAATAATCACGCCGCAGGTATGGGTGTTGCCCACGTCGAGGATCAGATCGACCGGAATCGCCGGGGTGCTGAGCGTATGGGTGACAAATTTCACTTCCGGCACGGTGAGCTGCTCGCCGAGCATCGACAGGATGTTCAGCCAGTGTGCCTGGTACTCAAAGCCGCGCATCGCCTGGTGCAGGTCGCGCTCGGAGCGATGCTCAACGTCCGCGGCGTAGTGGGTGAAGGCCTCGCGCAGCCAGCCGTCGATCCACGTCTGGTCGAGGAAGTTTTCCACTTCGCCGTCGCGCCAGGCGAGCGCAAAGCGGGTGCCGTTGAGAATATCGTTGGCGACGGGGGAGAGATCGCCGGTGGCATGGTCGGCAATCTGGCTATCGAGCGCGAGCGTCACGCGGTGCGTATTCCCGGCACCGTCCGGCGCCTCCAGCCTGCGCACCTGCACGCGCGCCCAGTTGTCCGGGCCGTCGACAAAGGTGCGCGGCGGGTTAAAGCGCAGGAAGGGAACGGGAAGCCAGACGCCGTCCAGCACCGTCAGCGAGTGGTGCAGCGGGATCGTGCTTTCGGGCTTCACCACTTCCGCCTGGCTGCCCTCCGTGGCCGGAAGGGTGTAGCGGTTGTTTACCAGATCGTAATCCAGGCGCAGCAGCGGGCCATTGGCGGTTTTACGCACGAAGCGGCCGTTGCTGGCGGTGTCCTGAGGCGTGAGGCCAAAATCAAGAAACTGTACGCCGCTGTTGGCAATGAGCGTGACGCTCTGTTTATAGTCGCAAAGATTTACCAGCATAGGATCAGGCACCTGCTTTCTTGAACGTCAGGGGAACAACGGTGTTGGCATCATAGCGGGCGGTGCATTGCGCGATATCGCTGGTCCCGGCCCTGCACGACACTTCCGGCATCGGGTAACGCGACCCATCCACGCAGCGCGCGTTGCCGCGGCTTTTAATCAGCAGCTCGCCGCTGCTGTGCAGGCCCGAGAAAACCTCGGCGCGGCAGACAACGTTGTCGCCGTGCACCACGCGGGCGGTGCCTTTGTTATTCTGAATCTGGTAGCGCACCGACGGCGGCTTTCCGGTAATCGGATCTTTGACGTCCAGCACGGCGCGCCAGGTGCCGTTCAGGAAGCGGGTTGAGCCCGCCTTAACCTGGCCCGCGTCCATCACCATCGCATCTTTGGGGATCGCGGCAATGACCACCGGTTCCGCAGAAGGCGCCGGCGCTTTAGCCTTCGGCTCAACCACCTCGGCCTTGTGCAGCGGCAGCGTCATCGCCAGCGGTTCGACAACCTTAACGGGCTGAGGCGCAATCGCCACCGGTGCGGCGACGGCAGCGGCTGCGGGCGCAGATTCCGCCGAAGGGGCATCCTTAGGCCAGAGCAGCGGGGCGGCGACCGCGGCGACGATGACGGCAGCAGCGGGCAGCGCCCACAGCGCCACGCGGCGTTTTTTAGCGGCCACCGCGGGTGCCTCTGCCGGTTCGTCCATCGTCGGAGCCGGTGCGGGCAGCGGCTCGGGCGTATAGAGATCGTCTACGGTAATGCGTACCGAGGCCGCAGGCGTCGCGGGGGCGATAAGCGGCTCATCGCCCCTTTCAAAGGTGACAATAGGGTCCGGCGCAGGCGCGGGCTCCGGTTCAGGCGCTTCGATAAGCACGGGCGCGGGCTCGGGGAACAGCGATTCTCGCAGGCAGTCGAGAACGTCATCGCGCGCGTTCTCGTTAAGATTCACAAAGCCCCAGAAGCAGAGGACGGGCTTGCCATCAACCAGGTACAGGAAGTTTTCACCGGGGAACTGGAACGCTTTCGACAGCAGCGAGCCAAACAGCTGCTGCGAGGTTTTCGGGGACTGAAGACATTTTTTACTCAGCGATTCAACGCTGGCGAGGGTATTTTCCAGATAGCTCAGGGCGCGAACGCGCGCGTCTTCGTCTGCGGCTTTCCAGGTGCTGACCTGTCCGTCAACGGGGGAGTACCAGTCAACGCGATCGCCGCCGTCGTTCACCTGTGGAATGGCCAGACAATCGACAATTGCCTGCTGTTTGCGCAGCCGGAGAGCCTCACGGATTTGCAGCGCTGATTCAAAAACGGCCTGTCCGCCGCCGCCAACGGCCTGAAAATCATCCAGATTACCGCTTCGTAAAAGTGTTTTTGCCACGATCTGTTCCCATAGACTTCTTCACGCCGTTACTTTAACGAAACCGGGAGGCAAACAAATGGATGAAGAGACGTACAAATCGCCGATTTCTTAGGGCATAGATCGCGACGGTTGTGCTTGACGCATAACGGCACTTAAGGCAAATCCGCGTTTGCGAGCGGGTGGAAAAATCAGCGGAAAATGCGTCTTTAGAATAACCTGATAGTGTTTCGTTATTTGCCAGGCCAAAACGGCTGTGCTGTTATTACCTTGCTGAATAATAAAACCGAAAGGGTTATAACCATGTCTACAGGGAAAACGCTGCTCGCGCTTGCGCTGAGCACACTTCTACCGGCAAGCGCTGCGCTGGCAGCAAATAACGATACCCTCATTTACTGCTCTGAAGCCTCGCCTGAATCATTCAACCCGCAAATCGCCAGCTCCGGCCCGTCTTTCGTGGCCAGCTCGCAGGTGCTTTATAACCGGCTGATCAACTTTGACCCGGTGAAAAATACGCCGGTGCCGTCGCTGGCGGAATCCTGGACCATTTCGCCGGACGGCAAAACCTATACCTTTGCGCTGCGCAAAGGGGTGAAATTCAACAGCAATAAATTCTTCAAGCCGACGCGTGATTTTAACGCCGACGACGTTATTTTCTCCGTGATGCGTCAGAAAGACCCTAAGCATCCGTACCACGCCGTTTCGCAGGGTAACTATGAGTATTTTAACGACGTGGGGCTGGACAAGCTGATTCAGGACGTTAAGAAGATCGACGATTATCACGTCCAGTTCACCCTCAGCGAACCTAACGCCGCGTTCCTGGCCGACTGGGGGATGGATTTTGCGTCCATTCTTTCGGCGGAATACGGCGACGCGATGCTGAAAAAGGGCACGCCGGAGAACGTCGATACCTGGCCAATCGGCACCGGCCCGTACGTGCTCCAGCAGTACAAGGTGGACTCGCTGATTCGCTACGTAGCGAACCCGAACTACTGGGACGGCGAGGTGCCGACGAAGCACCTTATCTTCTCCATCACGCCGAACGTGGAGACGCGGCTGGCGAAGCTGCAGACCAACGAGTGTCAGATTATCCCCGCGCCGTCGCCGGTCCAGTTTGACGTTATCAAGAAAAACAAGGATCTGACGCTGCACTCCGTCGACGCGCTTAACGTCGGCTATCTGGCGTTTAACACCGAGAAAAAGCCGTTTGATAACGTGCTGGTGCGCCAGGCGCTGAACTATGCCACCGACAAAAAGGCCATCGTGAACGCGGTATTTATGGGCTCCGGCACGGTGGCGAAATCCCCGATCCCGCCGAACATGCTGGGCTTCAACAAAGAGCTAAAAGACTACGAATACGATCCGGAAAAAGCGAAAGCGCTGCTGAAGCAGGCGGGGCTGGAGAAGGGGGTGGAAGTCACCCTGTGGTCGATGCCGGTGCAGCGTCCGTATAACCCGAACTCGCGCCGCATTGCGGAGATGATCCAGAGCGACTGGGCGAAGGTGGGCGTGAAGGCGAAAATCGTGTCCTACGAGTGGGGTGAATACCTCTCCGGCATGCGCAAGGGCGAGCACGACACCGCGCTGTTTGGCTGGATGTCCGACAACGGCGACCCGGATAACTTTGCCGACGTGCTGCTGGGCTGCGACAGCATTAAAACCGGCTCGAACGCCGCGCGCTGGTGCGATAAAGGGTATGATGAGCTGGTGAAAAAAGCGAAGCTGACCAGCACGCCAGCGGACCGCGCGAAGCTGTACGGCCAGGCGCAGGCGATTTTCTACCAGCAGGCCCCGTGGATCGCCCTGGCGAACGGCAAAACGTTCTATGCCACGCGCAGCAACGTGTCCGGCTATAGCGTAAGCCTGATGGGCAGCGATTTCTCGAAAGCGAAGCGGAACTGATCCTATGCCCGGTGGCGCTGCGCTGCCGGGCAATCTACAAGGAGTGACAATGTCACATTTAAGCGATGTTATCTCCCGCGTTGATGCCGCCATCGACGAGGGCGTGATTAGCCACATGAACGAGCTGCTGATTGAGCTGAGCGATGATGCCGCGCTCAGCCGTGACGATCGCTATACCCAGCAGCAGCGCCTGCGTACCGCCATTTCCCACCACGGCAAGCAGCACAGGGAAGAAGAGGAGGCGCGCCACGAGCAGCTGACGAAGGGCGGCACGATCCTCTAGAACTGCCTGCGCGCCACCAGCCAGGCACCCACCACCAGCATCACCGCGCCGCAAACGGGGCCAACCAGCGCGCGCAGCGGAATGCCGTGGCTTCTGAGAATATCCAACGCCAGCCCGCCAATCAGCTGGCTGGCGACCAGCACGGCGATCGTGGTGGCCGCGCCCACGTTCTGATACCCGCTGATGCTGGCAAACACGAAAAATGAGCCCAGCAGGCCTGGGATCAACGTCCACCAGCGCACCGTGGACGCCAGCTCATGGAAGCCGCTAACGCCCTGCTTGATAAGCAAAATGCTGACGAACAGCACAATACCCACCAGCGAGTTAAGCAGCATCGCGATCAGGATCGTGGAAGAGGATTGGGTAATTCGCACCATCAGCGTGTTTTGTACCACCAGGCCAATGCCCGCGGCGACGAGAAACGCCAGGGTTAACGACTGGTTCATGGCCGGGCGTCCGGCTCGCTGCGCTCGTCAAGCTGCAGCTGCATGAAGGTTAAATCCAGCCAGCGGCCGAACTTGGTGCCAACCTGCGGCATTTGTCCGGTGGTGATAAAGCCGAGCGTTTCATGCAGGTGAATGGAGGCGCGGTTTTGCGTTTCGATCCCGGCCACCATGACGTGTTTGCCTAACCTGCGCGCCTCGACGATTAGCGCCTTCATCAGCTGCCTGCCGATGCCTTTGCCCTGATGGTCAGGGTGAACATAGACCGAGTGTTCAACCGTGTGGCGAAACCCGTCAAACGCGCGCCAGTCGCCAAAGGAGGCGTATCCCGTTACCGCGCCGTCCTCCTCGCTCACCAGCACCGGAAAGCCCGCAAGCGTTCGCGCTTCATACCAGGCGATGCGGTTATCGGTATCGACGGTTTTATCGTTCCAGATAGCCGCGGTGTGGAGCACCGCGTGGTTGTATATTTCACCGATGGCGGCGCAATCTTCTTTGCTGGCATGACGGATAATCATCGCTAACCTCTGGCTGTGTTGTTCACTATAGTATTACGCATCTGTCACGATATTACACTATAGTGTAGCGCTATGAATACGATAACCGACACTATGAACCAACGGATCAGCGCCCGGATCCGCATTGAGCGCGAGTCGCGCGGCTGGTCTTTAAGCGAGCTGGCCGAGCGGGCGGGCGTTTCGCGCGCCATGATCCACAAAATTGAGCGCGGGGACAGCAGCCCGACGGCGACCCTGCTCGCGAGGCTATCCGGCGCGTTTGGCATCAGCATGTCGACGCTGATTGCCCGCGCGGAAATGCAGGAGGGGAAACTGCTGCGGCGGGCGAACCAGCCCGTCTGGCGCGATCCGCAGTCGCACTACCTTCGCCGCCACGTATCCCCGCGAACCGATCTTCCTATCGACCTTGTGCAGGTTGAGCTTCCGCCCGGCAGCGACGTGCCGATGCCGGCTTCATCCTATGCGCTGGCGCGCCAGCTGATCTGGCTGCAGTCCGGCGAGCTGGTGTTTCAGGAGGGCGACACTCGCCACGAGATGCAGGCCGGAGATTGCCTGGAGCTGGGGCCGCCCAATGACTGCCGGTTTATTAATCAAACGGATGCCCCGTGCGTCTATCTGGTGGTGAGGCTTAATCAGTCCGGCTCGTAATGCTAAAGCAGTTTGCGTGATAAATGACTAGGCTCTAATGACATTTGCATAAAAAGGAGCGAACGATGAGTCAATCTTCCACGCAAAACCGCCGCTGGGTGCTGGCCTCGCGACCGCACGGCGCCCCGGTGGCGGATAATTTTCGTCTTGAAGAACAGCCGATCCCCACGCCCGCAGAGGGGCAGATCCTGCTGCGCACGGTATGGCTGTCGCTCGACCCTTACATGCGCGGCCGGATGAGCGATGAGCCATCCTACTCGCCGCCCGTGGAGCTGGGTGGGGTGATGGTGGGGGGCACGGTCAGCCGGGTCGAAACGTCTCATCATCCGGACTTTAAGGAAGGTGAGTGGGTGTTGGGCTACAGCGGCTGGCAGGATTACGATCTTTCCGACGGCAGCGGCCTGGTCAAGCTTGGCGACAACCCCGCGCATCCGTCCTGGGCGCTGGGGATCCTCGGGATGCCGGGCTTTACCGCGTACATGGGGCTGTTGGATATCGGCCAGCCGAAAGCGGGCGAAACGCTGGTCGTTGCGGCGGCGACCGGCCCGGTTGGCGCAACGGTTGGGCAGATCGGTAAGATTAAGGGCTGCCGGGTTGTCGGGGTCGCGGGAGGTGCAGAGAAGTGCCGTCACGCCGTTGAGGTGCTGGGGTTTGACGCCTGCATCGATCATCGCGCCGAAGACTTCGCGGCGCAGCTGGCTGAGGCCTGCCCGCACGGTATTGATATCTACTATGAGAACGTCGGCGGCAAGGTCTTTGACGCCGTGCTGCCGCTGCTGAACACCTCTGCGCGCGTTCCGGTGTGCGGGCTGGTCAGCGGCTATAATGCGACGGGCCTGCCGGACGGACCGGATCGCCTGCCGCTCCTGATGGCAACCCTTCTGAAAAAGCGCATCCGTATGCAGGGCTTTATCATTGGCCAGGATTACGGGCACCGCATCGACGAGTTCCAGAAGGAGATGGGTGGCTGGGTAAGCGAAGGCAAAATCCACTATCGGGAACAGGTCACCGACGGGCTCGAAAAAGCCCCTGAGACGCTCATCGGCTTGCTTGAAGGGAAGAACTTCGGCAAGGTGGTGATTCGCGTCGCCTAGTCTAGGTATTACATCCATTAATGGCAGGTATTGTTATATGTTATGGCGAGAAGCGTCGCCATAATATATTCTATTCTCTGTCGGTAACGTTCCTCTGAGTTCAAACATTACCGAATACCAAACAGGCAGTTTGGTAGCAGGAATAAAAATAATAGTGTCGCTCTGAATTTTGATTCCAGGCATAAGAACAAACATCATATTTCATGTTTTAGCGTTAATAACGCTGAAATAAAGAACCGCGTCTTGATTGAGTAACAGGAAATAAACATGCTTGATTTAGAAAATTTGGAAAAAGCACAACGCGTCAGTCTGACTATGCAAGTTGAACTTAGCCTGAAAGGGGCATTAATTACCGGTTCACTCAAGCCAGGCGCGCGACTGATCACAAAAGAAATTGCTGATAAATTAGGGACCAGTATTACGCCGGTCCGTGAGGCATTATTGCGGCTGGTTTCCGCAGGGGCGCTGCAAGCCACGCCTGCACAGGCTTTTTTGGTGCCGGAAATCACGATGGAACGCTATAACGAAATTAACAACATCAGAAAACAGCTTGAGCCGATGGCCGTTGCCGCAGCCTGCCTGCGCATCACGGATAGCAAGCTCGACGCGCTGCGCGAGCTGGCCGCCAGTTTTGCTGATGCCCTGGAAAAGGGAAGCATTCAGAACGCGCTGAATGCTGAACGTCTTTTCCGCTTCACGCTTTACCAATATGCCGAGATGCCAACCCTCAGCGCGCTGATTGAGCAGCTCTGGATCCGCGTGGGGCCGTGCACCAATTATTTGCACAGAGAGCGCCAGGATATTGCATGCCTTATTTCTCATTATGAGGATCTGCTTTCGGCCCTGAAGGAACGCGATGTTGAAGCCAGCCAAAAGGCAATTGATACGTTAATTGATCAATCCAGCGTCATTTTGCAGCGTCAGTATTTGAATTAATAACGCTTTCCACCGGTAATTATTTCTTTAAGACGATTTAATTGAATACAACGTTACCCTTCATTATGGATCTCCCGGCAGCATAACGCTGCCGGGAGACGCCTTATTCAAAGCGATAGGACACTGACATCCCAACGCCATAGTTACGGCCCGGAGCAGGTTCGTAATAACGGCCGTTTGATTCGTTGACGATTACCGAGCCGGCATACTCTTTGTCAAACAGGTTATCAACGCGGCCAAATACGTCCATGCCCCAGTTGCCGTAGCTGAACTTATAGCCCGTATTCAGGCCCACCACGGTGTACGAGGGCGCTTTAGCCGTGTTTGCGTCGTTTGCCATAATGTCGCTCATGTAGCGCACGTCCGTTCCGGCGTACCAGCCTTCTTCCGGCTGCCAGCCAAACGAGGCGAAGCCCATGTTGCGCGCAATACCCGGCATGCGGTTGCCGCTGCAGTCGCCCGTGCGGCAGACGTTGGTTCGGTAGGTCGCGTCCAGATAGGTCCACGCCATTTTCAGCTTCCAGCTTTCGGCAAACTGCTGGTCCAGCGAGACCTCAACGCCCTGACGGCGGGTTTTACCGGCATTTTTATAGCTGGTGCGGCCGTCTTTGTTCTTGTCGACGACAATCTCATCATCCGTATCGGTGCGGAACAGCGCCGCGGTGAGCACGCCATTGCCGATGCGCGTTTTGCTGCCCACCTCATAGGTATTATTTGTGGAGGGCTTAAGGCCAAAGTTGAGACCGCCGCGATCGTCCGAACGGTAGGAGAGCTCGTTGATGGTTGGCGTTTCAAACCCGCGTCCGGCAGCCGCGTAGAGGTTCCACGCGTCGGTCATCGCGTACTTCACGGCACCGGCCGGGAGCCATTTGTGGTAGCTCGCGTCGCCGCTGTCGTCACCGTTGCCCGGCGTCACGTAGTGGTCGTTCGAGTCGAACCAGACGGAGCTGTAGCGTACGCCCGCATCGACGGACAGCTTCTGCGTCAGCTGCCAGCGGGTTTGCAGATAGGGGTCAACGTTCCACATCAGATTGCGCTCGTTGCGGCGCTTGTCGCCCTTCACGCCGTACTCCGGCACGCCGCCGTGCATCACGAAGTTTTCATACCCGCGGCGGTCTTCGCTCATGGTTTCGTAGTTCAGGCCGGTGGTGAACGTGACCGGCACCAGCAGCTCGCCGCGGTGCGTCCAGCGGGTATCAATGCCCTGATAGTGGCGCTGCATGTCAATCACGCCGCCCGCGTGGGTCGGCTTGAGCTGCGGCTGATACGGAATCGACTGGTACTGCGTCATTTCGCGCTCTCCGGCGTACATCATCACGCTGAGATCGTCCTGCTCGCCAAGCTGGCGATCGTAGCGCAGCCCGGCCTGGGTCTGCTTAATGGTCTTGCGGATGTTGTATTGCTCCGCGCGAGGAGACTGGCGCGGGTTATCCTGCCACTCCTGGTAGGTTAGCCCGCCGGGATCGTTGGCCTTCATGTCCACGCTGTTGAAGATCAGCGTTAGCTTGCTGGCATCGTCGATACGCACGCCCAGCTTCGCGTTGGCGAGGTTCTTCCGCGCGCCGCTGTGGTCGCGGTAGCCTTTGGTGGTGAAGCGAGTGGTAGAGACGGTGTAATCCACGTCGCCCGCGTGCGTCCCGTCGCCCATTGCGCCCGTCGCCTTCATGCCGTAGCGCCAGGTGCCGTAGCTGCCGTAATAGCTGCTGGCCTCAACGGTCGGCGGTTCTTTGCCGGTTTGGGTCGTCATATTGATGACGCCGCCGGATGCGTTGCCGTAGAGGGCGGAGAAGGGGCCGCGCAATACCTCGACGCTCTCCAAGCTGGAGAGGTCAATGTTCGAGGTTTGACCCTGTCCGTCCGGCATGGTGGCGGGAATGCCGTCCACGTACATGCGAATCCCGCGTACGCCAAAGGTTGAGCGCGCGCCAAATCCGCGCATCGAGATTTGCAAATCCTGAGCGTAGTTCTGGCGATTCTGAATTTGCAGCCCCGGTACGCTGCCCAGCGACTCGGACAGGTTAATGCGCGGTGCGGCCTGGCGCATATCGTCGCCGCTCACCACGCTGACCGCGGCAGGGGTATCAAGCTCGGAGATCGTTTGCGGCGCGGCGCTTACGATCATCGTTTGTTCTTCCGCACCCACCGCAGCGAGAGGGGCCATAATGCAGGGAACCAGCAGCAGGGGGAGCGTGGCCCTACGGGCAGATATGATTTTCATGAAAAGATCCAGCCATGGAATAAAACGAACCAAATGGAACATGTGCATACATGTTAAAGGTTTTGTAAAAGTTTTGAAAACTATAGCCGCACGTTGCGTTAATGCGTAAAGCATCAGCAAAGAAAAAACTCCACATCCATTGCATTAATGATTACTATTCTCATTAAAAAGGCGGCAAAGCCATGACTTTGCCCGCTGGAAGCGATGTCGGCAGTACTCTCCCTGGTTTAGAAAAGGAATTGGTATGTCTTTACGTCAACTGTGTTCGCCGCGCCTGCGGGGCTCCCTGCTTATTGGTTCACTGCTTTTCGCGGGTGCCTTCCAGGCCCACGCCGCAGAAGAGGTTCTGCGCAAAGCGGTCGGCAAAGGGGCTTATGAAATGGCCGTCAGCCAGCAGGAAAACGCGCTGTGGGTGGCTACGTCACAAAGCCGTAAACTTGATAAGGGCGGGGTTGTTTATCGCCTGGATCCGGTCACGCTGGAAGTGACCCAGGCGATTCATAACGATCTTAAGCCGTTCGGCGCGACCTTTGATAAAGCCACCCAAACGCTGTGGTTCGGCAATACCACCAGCAGCGCGGTAACCGCGATAGACGCAAAAACGGGCGACGTGAAGGGCCGCCTGGTGCTGGACGATCGCAAGCGCAGCGAAACGGTGAAGCCGCTGCAGCCGCGCCAGCTGGTGGCCGATGACGCCACCAACACCGTCTATATCACCGGGGTCGGCAATGAGAGCGTGATTTGGGTGGTGGACGGCGCGACGGTAAAACTCAAGGGCACCATCGGCAGCACCGGGAAGTACAGCACCGGGCTGGCGCTGGACGCGCAGGCTAAACGCCTGTACACCACCAACGCCGACGGCGAGCTGCTGACCATTGATACCGCGACCAACACGATCCTGAGCCGTAAGAAGCTCCAGGACGACGGCAAAGAACACTTCTATCTGAACCTGAGCCTGGACACCGCAGGGCAACGCGCATTTGTGACCGATTCAAAGCAGCCGGAAGTGCTGGTGGTCAGCCTGAAAGACGGCAGCGTGATGGAAAAAATTGCCGCGCCGGAATCGCTGGCCGTGCTGTTTAACCCGACGCGCAACGAAGTTTACGTGACCCACCGCGAGGCGGGCAAGGTGAGCATTATCGACGCGAAAACCTACAAAGTGACTCGCACCATCGATGCGCCGGTCTATCCGAACAGCCTGGCGCTTTCTCCGGATGGCAAAACGCTGTACGTGACGGTGAAGCAGAAATCGACGCGCCAGCAGGAGGCGACCCAGCCTGATGATGTGATTCGTATTACGCTGTGAGGGGGGAACTGCCCGGTGGTGAAGTGCTTGCCGGGCATGCAAAAGAGTGAAAACTGGCCGGGCAAGGCGAAGCCGCCGCCCGGCTTTTTTGTTAACGCGACGTCTCTTCCACGAGCGGCGCGTCTTTCGCGTCATCATCATGATGAACCGGCGCGGTGCTGTGAATTTCGCTCACGCGCTTGCGCACGCCGAACCAGCCCGCGATCAGCAGTACCGCCAGCAGCGGAATGGTCGCGATGGTGTAGGTCCCGTTCGGATAATCGAAGGCCATCAGCACCAGCACGCTGAGCAGGAACAGCAGGGTCAGCCAGGAGGTCACAGGCGCGCCCGGCAGCTTAAAGCTCACCTCAGCGGCTTTGCCTTCCTTGATCGCCTTGCGCAGGCGCATCTGGCAAACCACGATAAAGGCCCAGGAGGCGATAATGCCCAGCGCGGCCACGTTCAGCACGATCTCAAACACCTGCGACGGCACCAGATAGTTCAGGAACACGCCAAAGACGTAAACCACCAGCGTCGCGAGGATGCCCGCATACGGAACCTGCTGCTTGCTCATCTTCGACATGAACTTCGGCGCAGAGCCGCCCATCGACATCGAGCGCAGAATACGCCCGGTAGAGTAGAGGCCGGAGTTCAGGCTGGAGAGGGCGGCGGTCAGGACCACGATGTTCATGATGCTGCCAACGTAAGGCACGCCGAGCTTCGAGAAGAAGGTCACGAACGGGCTTTGGCCCGCCTGATAGGCGTTCCACGGCAGCAGCAGCACCAGCAGCACCACGGAGCCCACGTAGAACAGGCCGATACGCCAGATCACGCTGTTGATCGCTTTTGGCACCATGGTCTGCGGGTCTTTACATTCGCCCGCCGCGGTGCCGACCAGCTCAATAGAGGCAAAGGCAAACACGACGCCCTGAACCAGCACCAGCGCAGGCAGCAGGCCGTGCGGGAAGAACCCGCCGTTGTCGGTGATCAGGTGGAAGCCGGTGGCGTTGCCGTCGAGCGGCTTACCGCTGCCGAGGAACACCGTACCGACGACGAGGAAAATCACAATCGCCAGCACTTTTACCAGCGCGAACCAGAACTCCATTTCGGCGAACCACTTCACGCCGATCATGTTCATGGTCCCGACGATGGCCAGCGCGCCGAGGGCAAACACCCACTGCGGAACATCGCCAAACGCGCCCCAGTAGTGCATGTACAGGGCGACGGCGGTGATATCAACAATGCCGGTCATTGCCCAGTTGACGAAGTACATCCAGCCCGCAACGTAGGCCGCTTTTTCGCCGAGAAATTCACGCGCGTAGGAGACGAAGCTGCCGCTGGAAGGACGGTGTAAAACCAGCTCGCCCAGCGCGCGAAGGATGAAGAAAGAGAAGATCCCGCACACCAGATAGACCAGGGCGAGAGCAGGGCCTGCCATCTGCAGGCGAGCGCCCGCGCCGAGAAACAGACCCGTACCGATAGCGCCGCCGATGGCAATCATCTGTACCTGACGGTTGCCCATCGCTTTGTGGTAGCCCTCTTCGTGGGAGTTCAACCAGCGACGTTTCGCAGCGTGATGATCTGCTGCGCTTTTATTGCTTGTTTTCATTGAGTTACCTGTTTGCCTGTCTGAACCATTATCGTGATAGTCGTACCTGGCATGCGGCGAAACAAACGATTGCCTCTGCGCAGACACATGCTGCCTTTCCAGTCATTCTGCGTATGGATAAGGCGAAACATGGCGTCGCATCCTACCTGCAAATGATAATCGACGCAAAATATAACCGTAGTGAAAGTGATACGCGTCGAAGTTAATCGTGTGGTCAGAGCAGACGGGGCCTGTAGGGCGCTGAATCGCGGCGAAATTGTAGGCAAATGCACCAGCAGATTGATGATTTAATCATCAATTATGCTTAAGCGTTTAGCCCGGGTATTGATGAGCTGGATTCATAAGGACAAGCGGTTTTGCGCTGTAGTGTTCATAAGCAAACGCGCCTAAAGTCATTCCACCAGAGACATCATCACGAGGTGGACAATGCAACAGAGACGATTAGGCAAAAACGGACCCGACGTGTCAGCGCTCGGCCTGGGCTGCATGGGGCTAAGCCACGGCTACGGCCCGGCAGCGGATAAACAGCAGGCTATCGCGCTTATCCGCGCGGCGGTCGATCGGGGAGTCACCTTTTTCGATACGGCGGAGGTGTACGGTCCCTACCTGAATGAAGAGGTGGTCGGCGAAGCGCTGGCACCGGTGCGCGACAGGGTGACAATCGCCACCAAGTTTGGGTTTGACTGCGATAAGCCGGGGCAGGCGATCAACAGCCGGCCTGCGCATATACGCGCAGCGGTGGAAGGGTCGCTGGCGCGCCTGAAAACGGACGTTATCGATCTTTACTATCAGCACCGCGTGGATCCGGACGTGCCGATGGAGGACGTGGCGGGAACGGTCGCGGATCTTATTGCCGAAGGGAAGGTGAAGCATTTTGGCCTCTCCGAAGCGGGGCCGGAATCCATCCGACGCGCCCACGCGGTTTGTCCGGTTGCGGCGTTGCAGAGTGAATATTCGCTCTGGTGGCGCCAGCCGGAGCAGCAGATCCTGCCGCTGCTGGAGGAGTTAGGCATCGGCCTGGTGCCGTTCAGCCCGCTAGGCAAAGGCTTCCTGACCGGCGCGATTGATGCCAGCACAACCTTCGACAGTAGCGATTTTCGCAACGTCGTCCCGCGCTTTAGCGAAGCGTCGCGGCAGGCTAACCAGGCGCTGGTTGAGACGGTTAAGCGCCTGGCCGCGGAGCAGGGCGTAACCCCTGCGCAAATCGCCCTGGCGTGGCTGCTGGCGAAAGCGCCGTGGATTGTGCCCATTCCCGGCACCACCAAACTGCACCGTCTGGATGAGAACCTCGGCGCGGTAAACGTGACGTTGTCACGGGAAGAGATGAGCCACATCAACCAGGCGCTGGCGGCCGTTGACGTTGTCGGCGAACGCTACCCGGCGCACCTTCAGGCGCGGGTCGGAAAATAAGCTAGCGGTGGCGCAGCGCCTCCACCAGCAGCGCAAACGCGTTGGTGTGCTGGCGGCGGCTCGGGTAGTAAAGATGGTACCCGTCAAACGGCGGGCACCACTCTTCCAGCACGCGTACCAGCAGCCCCTGCGCGAGAGCGTCCAGCACCGTATCTTCCGGCACGTAGGCAAGGCCCAGCCCACATTGTGCGGCGTCGATGCGCTGGGGCAGGCTGTTGAGCGTCAGCTGGCCTTCCACCCGCACGCGCAGCTCGCGCCCGTCGCGTTCGAACTCCCAGGCATAAAGCCCGCCGCGCGTCGGCAGCCGCATGTTGATGCAGCGGTGATGCGCGAGTTGCTCTGGCGTTTCCGGAACGCCGGCGCGCTGAAAATAGTCGGGTGAACCGACCACCGCCATTCGCATTTCCGGCGCGATGCGCACGGCAATCATGTCTTTCGCCACCTGCTCACCGAGCCGCACCCCGGCGTCAAAGCGTCCGTCCACGATGTCCGTCAGCCCGTTATCCACCGTCACTTCCACGTTAATATCGGGATACTGCGCCATAAAGGGCCTGAGCACCGGCCAGAGCACCGCGGACATCGCGTGTTCGCCCGCCGTGATGCGTATGTTTCCGGCGGGCCGGTCGCGGGTGTCGCGCAGCGCCGCGAGCTCCTGTTCAATCTCCAGCAGGTGCGGGCCGAGGCGCATCAGCAGCTTTTCCCCCGCCTCGGTGGGGGCAACGCTGCGCGTGGTCCGGGTCAGCAGGCGCACGTCGAGCCTGGCCTCAAGGTTGCGCATGGCGTGGCTCAGGGCCGACTGCGACACGCAGAGCTGCGCCGCCGCGCGGGTGAAGCTGCGCTCGCGGGCGACGACCATAAATGAGAGCAGATCGTTGAAATTGTCTTTGAGCATCATGGTTCACCCCATTTATGAATTTAGCTCATGGTTCCATTCTGATTATGCACTCTAATCCTCAGCATGGCTTTAGGCTACCGTTAGTACATCAGTCAACGAGGAGATCATCATGAAAATTATCCGTAACGGTTCACTGCCTTCAGCGCGCGGTCCGGAAGCGTGGTTCACGGGCACGGTGCGCATCGATGCGCCTTTTCAGGCCACCGAGCCGGCAAAGGTAGGGGGCGCGACCGTCACCTTCGAGCCGGGCGCGCGCACGGCGTGGCACACCCATCCGCTCGGGCAGACGCTTATTGTCACCCAGGGGCGCGGCTGGCTGCAGGAGTGGGGCAAAGTCGCCGAGCCGCTGAACGCGGGAGATATCGCGTGGATTGAGCCCGGCGTGAAGCACTGGCACGGGGCGAGTGCCGAAACGGCGATGACGCACATCGCTATCGCCGAATCGGTGAACGGCAGCCCGGTGGACTGGCTGGAAAAGGTCACCGACGAGCAGTATTCAGACGCGTAGTTTTCTGCCTAAACGGCGTCCGCGGTGCCGCGCGGGCGCCTTAAGGCTTATTCAGTGCAGGGTTTTACATATCTGATTTCCGGCAAACCAAATGTAAATTAATTGTTTCTCACCGCTAAATTCCGCCTCTAATAATGGTGACATGTTCAGTCAAATGAGATGTCAACATGTCCTGGCGAATCAGCATATTGGATAAAAGCCCCGTCGCGGAAAATGAAACGGCAGCCGACGCGCTGGCGCGCACGCTTAGCCTGGCGCAGCAGGCGGAGGCGCTGGGCTATCACCGCTTCTGGATCGCCGAACACCACAATACTCCTCAGCTGGCGAGCCCTTCGCCGGAACTGGTGATCGCCTGGATCCTCGGCCAGACCGCGCGCATCCGCGTCGGCTCGGGCGGCGTGATGCTTCAGCACTACAGCCCTTACAAAGTGGCGGAAAACTTCAACCTGCTTGCCGCCATCGCGCCGGGACGGGTGGATATGGGCATCGGCAAAGCGCCCGGCGGGCTACCGCTCTCAACGCGCGCGCTGCAGCGCGGGCTGAACCCGCAGGAGAAAGGCAGCTTCGCGGAACAGCTGGCCCAGCTTGACGGCTGGATACGACCGGAAAACCAGGCGGAAGACGCCTCCGTTCGCGCCACGCCGCTGCCGCCGGTTCCCGCCCGTGGCTTTCTGCTGGGCGCGAGCGTTGAAAGCGCGGCGCTCGCGGCAAGCCTGGACTGGGATTTTGTCTTTGCGGCGCACCTTAACGGCGATCCGGCGCTGCTTCGGGACGTTATCAGCACCTGGCGCGAACACAGCGCCCGGGACGTAATCGTGGCCGTACAGGCCATCGTGGCGGACACCCCGCAGCAGGCCGACGCGCTGGCGCAGCGGGTTGAAGTGTGGGGCGTTGAGCTGGCAAACGGGCAGCGCGTTACCGTCGCCAGCGAGGAGCAGGCCTACGCCTTTGCGCGGCAGGCGGAAAGCGAGCCGGTGCGCATTGCCCGCCGCGCGCAGTCATTGCTGTCAGGCACCGCGGAATCGGTCATCGCCCAGCTGGACGATCTGCACCAGCGGTGGGGTATCGATGAATTTATTATCGATACCCCCGTGTCCGAAGGCGCGGCGCGGCTACGGTCCCTGCGTCTGCTGGCGCAGGCGCGCCTGGGCAGGGAGGTGAACGCATGAGTTTCGCTCAACAGCTGATTGAATGGCGCCGCGAGCTGCACCAGAACCCGGAGCTTTCCGGGGAAGAGGTTGAGACCACCCGCCGCCTGCGCGCGTGGCTGACGGCGGCGGGCATCGAGGTGCTGCCCTACGATCTGGCGACCGGCGTGGTCGCGGAGATTGGCAGCGGCGACAAGCGCATCGCCCTGCGCGCGGACATTGACGCCTTGCCGATTGAGGAGCGCAGCGGCGTGCCGTTTAGCTCGCAGCGGCCCGGCGTAATGCACGCCTGCGGGCACGATATTCACACCAGCGTGATCCTCGGCGCGGCGCTGCAGCTTAAGGCCCGCGAGGCGACGCTTGGCGGGCGCGTGCGCATCCTTTTTCAGCCTGCCGAAGAGAACTTTGGCGGCGCGAAAAGCCTGGTGCGCGCCGGGGCGCTGCGCGACGTCAGCGCCATCTTCGGCATGCATAACGAGCCGGGCCTGCCGGTCGGGGAGTTTGCCACGCGCGGCGGACCGTTCTATGCCAACGTCGATCGGTTCGCGATCCGCATTACCGGCAAAGGGGCGCACGCGGCGCGTCCGCACGAGGGCAACGACGCCATCGTGCTGGCAAGCCAGCTGGTGACGGCCCTGCAGAGCGTCGCCAGCCGCAACGTGAACACCCTGGATTCCGTCGTGCTGAGCGTCACGCGGATCGCGGGTGGCAATACCTGGAACGTGCTGCCGGAAAGCGTGGAGCTGGAAGGCACGCTGCGCACTCACCGCACTGAGGTGCAGCAGAACGTCAAGACGCGGGTAGGGGAAATTGCCGCCGGATTTGCCAGCGCCTTTAGCGCGCAAATCGATATCACCTGGTACGCCGGGCCGACCGCGCTGGTCAATGACGCGCGCTGGGCGGATTTCGCCACGTCGGTTGCCCGCGAGTCGGGTTACGAAACGCGCCGCGCGGAGCTGCACATGGGCGGCGAAGATTTTGCCGTCTATCTCCAGTCCATTCCAGGCGCATTTGTCAGCATCGGCAGCGCCAGCCCGTTTGGGTTACATCATCCGGCGTTTAATCCCGACGAGGCGTTAATTGAGCCTGCCGCCCGCTATTTTGCCCGGCTTGCGGAAAAAGCATTACAGCACGTTTAATTCAGAAGAGGTGAATATGTCTGCAACTCGTCAACTGCGGCTGGGGACCATTTTGCACGGTGCCTCCGGAAATATGTCTGCCTGGCGCCATCCCGTTGCCGCCGCGGATGCCAGCATAAATTTTGACTTCGTTAAGGAGACGGCGCGAAAAGCGGAAGAGGGCAAGCTTGATTTTATTTTCGTGGCCGACGGTCTTTATATTAACGAAAAATCGATCCCGCATTTTTTAAACCGCTTTGAGCCGCTGACGGTATTATCCGCGCTGGCGAGCGTTACTTCGCGCCTGGGGCTGGTAGGCACGTTATCCACCTCCTACAGCGAGCCGTTCACCACCGCGCGCCAGTTTGCCAGCCTCGATCACCTGAGCAACGGCCGTGCGGGCTGGAACGTGGTGACGTCGCCGCTGGAAGGCTCCGCGAAAAACTTTTCCCGTGATAAACACCCGGAGCACGCGCTGCGCTACCGCATTGCGGATGAGTATCTCGACGTGGTGAAAGGGCTGTGGGATTCCTGGGAGGGCGATGCCTTCGTGCGCAATAAGGAGAGCGGGCAGTTTTTTGATGCAGAAAAATTGCACACCCTCAACCATCACGGTGATTTCTTTAAGGTGGCCGGGCCGCTGAATATTGGCCGCACCCCGCAGGGGCGTCCGATTGTCTTTCAGGCGGGCGCATCCGATGACGGGAAAAAGCTGGCGGCGAAACACGCCGACGCCATCTTTACCCATCACGATACCCTCGGCGACGCGCAGGCGTTTTATCGCGACGTTAAGCAGCAGCTTGAACTGCACGGCCGCAGGGCGTCCGACCTGCATATTTTCCAGGGCGTGAGCGTTATTGTCGGAAAAGACGCTGACGACGTTGAAAACCAGTACCAAACCACCGCCGCGCTGGTCTCCATTCGCGATGCGCTGAACTACCTTGGGCGCTATTTCGAACATCACGACTTTAGCCAGTACCCGCTCGACGAACCGTTCCCGGACGTCGGCGATCTCGGGCAAAACAGCTTTCGCAGCACCACCGACGAAATCAAGCGCAGCGCGCGCGAGCGCGGCCTGACGCTGCGCCAGGTGGCGCTGGAAGCCGCGTCGCCGCGGCCGCGATTTTCCGGCACGCCGGAGCAGGTGGCGGATGGCCTTCAGGCCTGGTTCGACGGCAACGCGGCGGACGGCTTCATTATTCAGGGCGGAACGCCGGACGCCTTTCCGCACTTCGTGGAGCAGGTGGTGCCCGTTCTCCAGGCGCGCGGCCTGTTCCGCACCGAGTATCCCGGCACCACGCTGCGCGAAAGCCTGGGGCTGGACGAACCTAAAAATCAGTTCACACAACAATAAAAGAGACGCGTGCTATGCAGAAATCATCGCTATTCCTGGCGCTTGCGCTGGCCTTTACCCCTGCCGTCTGGGCAGAGAACGTGAATATCAACGGCACCGGCGTGAGCATCGAGGCCAATAAAACGCCGATTAACGCCGCGAAAAACGACGCCGCGGTGGCGCAGCTGCCGAAAGACTACCGCTTTGCGGTGCCGGGTAAATTTACCGTTGCCGTCGCGGGCCTGAACCAGCCGCCGCTGACGGTCTTCTCCGATGATAACAAAACGCTGCTGGGCAGCGAGGTAGACGTGGCTCGCCTGGTGGCCGACAGCCTGGGCCTCGAGCTAAACGTGGTGCCGACCTCGTGGGAAGACTGGCCGCTCGGCGTGGCGTCCGGGAAATACGATGCGGCGATCAGCAACATTACCGTGACCAAAGCGCGCAAGGAGAAGTTTGATTTTGCCACCTACCGCAAGGATTCACTCGGCTTCTACGTGAAATCAACCAGCCCAATAAAGTCGCTTGAGAAGGCGGAAGACATCGCCGGGCTGCGCATCATCGTCGGGTCGGGCACTAACCAGGAGGCGATCCTGCTGGCGTGGAATGAGGAGAACGTCAAAAAAGGGCTCAAGCCGTTCACGCCGGTCTACACCAAAGACGATGCCGCCCAAACCCTGGCGCTCCAGTCCGGGCGCGCCGACGCGTACTTTGGTCCGAACGTGATTGGCGCGTGGAAAGCGGCGCTCACCGGGAAAACTAAACTGGTGGGCAGCGTTGACGGGGGCTGGCCGAAGGCGGCGCATATCGCCGTCACGCTGAAGAAAGGCAGCGGCCTGGTTGAGCCGGTTCAGACCGCGCTGAACGGCGTTATCAAGAGCGGGGATTACGACAAGGTGCTTAACCGCTGGGGGGAAGGCGTTGAGCGCATCCCGAGTTCAGAAGTTAACCCGGCGGGCCTGGGCGATTAAGGAGCCAGCATGAGCGATCGATTTCGTGACGTTTCACCGGAAGATGCCGATCTTCAGCCCATCATCGAAGGGCTGTTTGGCGAGTACGCGGCGCGCTATGGCGATTATTTCTCTAAGGACGCGGAGGTTGAGCTGACGGAGTGGTACCTGGCGCCGCAGGGGCTGTTTATCGTGCTGGAGCGGGACGGGAACATTATCGCCACCGGCGCGTACAAACCGTTCGACGAGCGCACCGCCGAGATCAAGCGCATCTGGACCGATAAAACGCTGCGCCAGCAGGGGCTGGCGGCGCGCGTGGTGCAGGAGCTTGAGCGCCGGGCGGTGCTGGCGGGCTATAGCCAGATCTACCTGACGACGGGCTTTCGCCAGCCGGAAGCGGTCAGGCTCTATCTCAGCCAGGGCTACGCGCCGCAGTTCGATCTTCACCGCGATCCGGAGGAGTACAGCCGACCGCCGTTCGACGGCAGATTGCGCTTCACCAAAACCCTGATCCGCGAAGCGTTCAGCAAAACCGCATGAGGAGCGACGATGAGCAAGGTTGAAACCATAAAGGTAGTCCCCGCGCGCTATCCGCTGCGCGCGGCCGGGGCCGTGGCGGCACTGTTTGTGCTGGCGGTTGTCGTCCAGTCCGTTGCCTTTAACCCGCGCTGGGAATGGGCGGTCTTCGCCCGCTGGTTCTTCGATCTGACGATCCTGGCGGGCGTGGGGCAGACGCTGCTGCTGACGCTGATCGGAACGGTGCTGAGCGTTGCCATCGGCGGGCTGCTGGCGCTGGCGAGGCTCTCCTCGTCGTGGCTGCTGAGCAGCCTGGCCTGGGGCTACATCTGGCTGTTCCGCTCGCTGCCGCTGATCGTGGTGCTGATTGTCCTGTACAACTTCTCCTATCTTTACGACACGCTCTCGCTCGGCGTGCCGTTCACGGGCATCACCTGGGGCCGCTTTGAGACCATCAACGTGCTGGGGCAGTTTTCAACCGCCGTGGTTGGGCTGACGCTGGTGCAGAGCGCCTATACCGCCGAAATCATTCGCGGCGGCTTCCTCGGCGTCGATCACGGCCAGTATGAAGCGGCCGCCGCGCTTGGCCTGCCGGCCTGGCGCCGCACCGTGCGCATCATCCTGCCGCAGGCGCTGCGCACCATTCTGCCCTCCGGGTTTAACGAGATCATCAGCCTCGCGAAAGGCACCGCGATGGTGTACGTGCTGGCCATGCCGGAGCTGTTTTACACCATCCAGATGATCTACAACCGCACGCAGGAGGTGATCCCGCTGCTGATGGTGGGTGCCGTCTGGTATCTGGTGATCACCACCGTGCTCTCCGCTATCCAGTACGTCGTGGAGCGCGGTCTGGCCCGCAGCGAGCGCCGTTCCGCCGTCAATCAGAACCGCGCGTCCAGCCGCACCCGTTCCGTTACCGCCCCAACCGCACAGGAGCCCGTCCATGCAAGCCTCTCCTGAAGGACACATTTCCATTACCGGCGTGAGCAAGTTCTTTGGCCGCCACAAGGCGCTCGATGACGTTACGCTTGAGATCCCGCCGGGGTCGGTCACGGTGATCCTCGGCCCGTCAGGGTCAGGAAAATCAACGCTGCTGCGCACCATCAACCACCTCGAGCGCGTGGACGAGGGCTTTATTCAGATCGACGGGGATTACATCGGCTACCGGCGTCAGGGCGACAGGCTTTACGAGCTGAAGGAGAGAGAAATCCTGAAGCAGCGCGTCAACGTGGGCTACGTGTTTCAGAACTTCAACCTGTTCCCACATCTCACCGTGCTGGAAAACCTGATTGAGGCGCCCGTCGCCCACGGCAGGCTCAGCAGGAAAGAGGCGGTGGAAAGGGCTTACGACCTGCTTGACGTAGTTGGGCTGCGCGACAAAGCGGACGCCTGGTCGCGACATCTTTCCGGCGGGCAGCAGCAGCGCATCGCCATTGCCCGCGCGCTGGCGCTGCGTCCTCGCGTAATGCTGTTTGACGAGCCGACCTCCGCGCTGGACCCGGAGCTGGTCGGCGAGGTGCTGGACGTCATCAAAAAGCTTGCCCGCTCCGGCACCACGCTGGTGGTGGTGACGCACGAGATCGGCTTCGCCCGCGAGGTGGCGGACCAGGTGGTATTTATGGTCGACGGCAAAATCGTCGAGCAGGGCAGCAGCGACGAGGTGCTCAACCGCCCGGCGCATCCGCGCACCCGCCAGTTTCTGTCTAAAGTGCTGTAAGGAGCGCGGATGAAATATGGGCTTTTAATCGGGCTGACCATTGCGACGGCCAGTCACGCCGGGATTGATGTAAAGGCTAACGAGCAGCCGCTTCCGGTCACCGTCGACAGGCAGGCGGTAGCGAAAATCCCTGCGGGGTATAAGTTTGTTGAGCCGGGCACGCTCACGGTGGCCGTTTCCGCGCTCAACTCGCCGCCGCTGGCGCTGCTGGCGAGCGATAACCGCACCCGCATCGGTAGCGATCCGGACATTGCCCGCCTGCTGGCGGGCAGCCTGGGGCTGAAGTTAAAGCTGGTGCCTACGGCCTGGGAGGACTGGCCCCTCGGGATTGCCGCCGGGCGCTATGACGTGGCGCTGGTGAATATCGCCGTGACGGAGCAGCGCAAAGAGAAGTTTGATTTTGCAACCTACCGCGTTGATTCCCTGGCTTTTTCAGTCAAATCAACCAGCGACATTCAGTCAATCAAACGGGCGGAAGACCTGTCCGGCAAAAAGGTGATCGTCGGGTCTGGCACCAATCAGGAACGCATCCTGCTGGGCTGGAACGACGAGAACCGGAAGGCCGGGCGTGAGCCTGCGCTGCCCATTTATCTCACCGACGATGCTTCCGGCAATTTGTATATTCAGTCCGGTAGGGCTGACGTGTTCTTCGGGCCGCAGTCCGTATCGGCCTATAAGGCGGCGCTGACGGGCAAAACCCGCGTAGTGGGCTTAGGGCCGAAGAAAGCGTACGTCGCGACGACGACCAAAAAGGGCAACGGGCTGGTCTATGCCCTGCAGGCCGCGCTGGATGGGGCCATTCAGCGTGGAGAGTATCAAAAGGTGCTGGCGCGCTGGGGCGAGGAGGGCGAAGCGGTGGCAAATTCGGTCGTTAATCCGCCGGGCATAACGTATTAAGCATGCTCTACACTTAGGGTTTTAAACCCTGAGGGGGCATCATGATTAAACTTTACGGCGTACCCGGCTGGGGCTCGGCAATCAGCGAGGTCATGCTGACCCTGGCCGACATTCCCTATCAGTTCATCGACGTGGACGGGTTTGACCAGCCCGGCCCCGTGCGCGAGCGGCTGCAAAAATTGAACCCGCTGTGCCAGGTGCCGACGCTGGAGCTTGAAAACGGCAGCATCATGAGCGAAACGGCGGCGATTGGGCTGATGGTGCTCGACAGATGCCCGGACCTTGCGCCACCCGTCGGGCAGGCAGAGCGCCAGCAGTTTCAGCGCCTGCTGATCTGGCTGGTCGCCAACGTTTATCCCACCTTTACCTACGCCGATTATCCGGAACGATGGGCGCCGGACGCGCCGGAGCAGCTTAAGCAGCACTGCCTTGAATACCGAAAATCTCTCTATCTGTGGCTGGACGATCAGGTGAAGGCCGCGCCGTTCGCGCTGGGCGAGCAGCTCACCCTGATTGATGTCTATCTCGCGGTGATGCGCACGTGGGGGCCGCGCCACGCGTGGTTTGCGGCGAACACGCCGAAGATAGCGGCCATCGCAGACGCGGTGTGCCAGCTTTCAGAACTGCACGGGGTGTTAAAAGCTAACGAAATAATCTGATAACGTGGAGTTCCACTTAAAAACAGGACGCCTGCACATGCCACACGTTAATATCAAATGTTTCCCCCGCGATTTTAATGACGACCAAAAGTCCGCGCTGGCCGCGGATATTGCCGAGGTGATTATTCGCCATTTTAATAGCAAAGACGCTTCCGTGTCGGTTGCGCTGAATCAGGTGCAGCAGGAGGACTGGAAGGCGCAGGTCTGGGATACGGAGATAGGACCGAAGCTGGATGAGCTGATTAAAAAACCGGGTTATTCGATGTAAAATTTTTGCCGGGCGGCGGGTTAGCGTTGCCCGGCAACACGAGAATAGAACGCCGTATTATTCTCTTAAAAGGAGAGCGTGGAAAAATAAAAGCAAGCAACTGATTGATTTAGCGTGTATGGTGGCAGTCCCTTAAATCAGGAGATGCCTATGTCTGGACGTAAAAACACGCTAGCTCGTCGTAACTATTTAGTTAAATGCCCATGCCCAAACTGTTCTAAGGATTCTGAACACAGCTTTACCCGCGTTCAAAAAGGGGCCCAGCTTGTCTGCCCTCACTGCAGTACCTTATTTAAATCCACGCAGCGACTCTAACCGTCCGCGATTGCCATATGACAGACGGCGGAAGCAGGCGCACTGAATCATTTGGCAATTAATTTTACCTGCTCGACATACAATATCCGCGTTAGCTTTTCCTCAGCAATATGTCCATCAGCCCCGGGAAGCGGGCATCCAGATCGTCTCTTCGCAGCGAAATGATATTTTCACGCCCCTGCGGGCGCTGCCAAATCACGCCGCTATCGCGCAATACGCGCCAGTGGTGGGTCATGGTCGATTTGACCACTTCCTCCGGGCGCAGCGCGTTACAGCTTAGCTCGCTGCCGTCGGCAAGGCGGCGAACGATCGCCAGGCGCAGCGGGTTTCCCAGCGCAAACAGGACGTTTTCCAGCAGTATTTGTTCAGTCTCGGGATGGTTTGGGATCATGGTTTTCCTGCATCGGTCATCAGAATGAGCTAAATGGGGTTCTACGCCGGAATCCCAGAAATTTCCGCGGTACAAAGGCGACAACATTCGAACCAGTCTGCACAATAACTTACGCTCGTTATTAGTGCTGTTGTCCAACTGCTGCTGCGATTTTATCCAGAAAAGACCCTACAACATGATCTCGCGACTATTACCTATTTTTTAGTCAACCAGGGAGACGTCGTGCTCCAGAAGATGATATCTGCACCGAGATAATCTTCTGCGAATTGTACAAACTCATCCTTGCTAAATGGCTTACCGGTATTAGGGTTCCTGTAAGTCAAGGTCGGCTCCTGTACAGCCATAGCAATGAGTGCTAGCTTGCTTTTGTATTTATTGAAGAACGGATATGAGTTCTTCATTTGCGCCTTGCGGTTGGGGACGATATCCGGGCCACCAAGTCCAATATTGTTGGCACTGGCAAACTCAAACAGCCGCCCCATGTAATTGTGGTCGTTGTTCCATTCGCACGGCCAAAAATTGACATATTGTACTACGTGTGATTTGACGAACACCCTTCGCGCAAAGGTGAGATTTTCCATTTCTCCTGCGAAATAGTTATCGCAGGAGAATCCTTTAGGTAGCTTTTTCTTGTCAAGATCAATAGCTGTTTCGGGTAAGTTCACACCATAGACTTGACCATCGAAACGCTTTGCAATAGCTGCCAACAAAGCCTGATAACGTTGGCGTACAGCAGGATCCCATTGCTGTGCCACCCAACCGGCCCCAATTGGCTTCCCTTCGCCTGGATTATCAAATTGTGGCGATATTCCACCACCATACCGGGCGTCATTCATCAGATAATCAGGAACGTACCGGGCATCTTGTTCGAAAAAACGGTCCTGAATTTGGATGAAGAGTTTTTTATTGGCTACCCTGAGACGAGCCAGATCCTTTTCAATCTGCGAGAAGTCGTATTTGTTCTTCTCAGGTTCGAGTGAACGCCAATTGTAAACGATCTGAGCGCCACCAATGTCGCTACGCCCCATAATGGCAGATGCTGCTTCGAGGTCGCCAGAGCTGGTATAGATAAAGTTTTCTGGCGTTTTAGCGAATATTGGCAGCGTCACAGCAAGGAGTGTTACTGCAATAGTCAGCCGAATGTTTATGGTCATGAGATTGTCCCTTTTTGACGGTTCAATGAAGGTAAACATGATCTCCAGTCGCCAGTACTGGTGAGTTATCAAGGTGATAGAAGTACATAATCAGACCCGGCCAAGCAGTTTTTTCCCATCAGGGCGCAACTCCCCATTTGGGGAAACATGCCTGTACAGAGTCTGGCGTGTGATTCCTAGCTCCTGGCATAGAGCACTGATTTTAGTTTCTGACTTCCCCATTGAGGCCAACGCCAGGCGCAATTTAGCGGGTGTCATCTTATATGGGCGTCCGCCTTTCCGTCCACGGGATCTTGCTGATGCCAGACCTGCCGTCGTTCGCTCAGCAATCAGTTCGCGCTCAAACTCGGCCAGTGCTGCAAAGATACCAAAGACAAGCTTGCCAGCAGCAGTTGTGGTATCGATAGTCGCACCGTGACCAGTCAACACCCTCAGACCAATACCTCTACTGGTCAGGTCGTGCACTGTATTAATGAGGTGACGAAGGTCGCGCCCGAGTCGATCCAGTTTCCATACAATCAGGGTGTCATCTGGCCGTAGGGCCTTAAGACAGGCAATAAGTCCAGGGCGATCTTCTCGCTTGCCCGATGCCCGGTCTTTATAAAGATGGGCAGCGTCAACGCCGGCAGCGATCAGCGCATCACGCTGTAAATCATTCGCCTGAGAACCATCTGCTTTTGATACCCGCATATAACCAATTAAAATTTTTCACCTGTCACATATACGTTCGATTATGTGACATTCTGATTTTGGTGCTGATGTCTGTCAACAATAGTCACATTACCCGTCATTTAATTTATGACACGTAAAGGTTGCATTTTAATGATAATGTTACATTTGCGTGTATAAGCATAAGGATCAGGGATGGCCAACAAAAATAAACCCCTCAGCATTCTTTCGGTCGCTGAGCAGGAGGCGCTTTATGGCCTTCCTGACTTCGATGATGCTCAGCGACTGGAGTTTCTGGCGCTGAATGAATCCGAACTGGCGCTGGCCTGCAGCCGTCGGGGGCTTCACGTGCAAATGTATTGCATCATCCAGATCGCTTACTTTAAAGCCAAGCACCTGTTTTTCCGCTTCGGGTGGGACGATGTTCCGGACGACTGCAGCTTTGTCCTAAGCCGTTATTTCCCCGGAGAGTCACTGCCTGACAAACTGCCCTATAAGCAGGAACGCTATGCTCAGCGGGAAAAAATCTGCGCGCTCTATGGTTACCGCCCCTGGTCATCGGCCCTGTCTTCACCGCTTGAACAACAGGCCGCCCACATTGTTCACCGCGATATCACTCCCGCCTTTGTCGCCACGGAGTTGATCATCTGGCTCAACGCGCACAAAATCATCCGACCTGGCTATACCACACTTCAGGAGCTGGTAAGCCGGACTCTTTCTGATGAAAGGCAGCGGCTGGGGCGTATCCTGACGGAGCAGCTTGATGACGCCACCATCGATGGTCTGAACACGCTGATTGAACGTGATGATACCCTTTCCCGGCTGGCGGTCCTCAGGCAGGATGCTCGTGATTTCGGCTGGCGCCAGATTGTCCAGGAACGGGAAAAACGGGCCATACTGGCGCCATTGCACCGTAAAGCCTGCGACATCCTGCCAGCCCTGAATATTTCTCAGCAGAATCTGCTTTACTACGCCAGCCTGGCAAATTTCTATACCGTTTATGATCTCCGAGAGTTGAAGCCCGATCAGGCCCGCCTTTACCTGCTGTGCTATTCATGGGTTCGTTACCGCCAGTTCAGCGATAACCTGGTGGATGCGATGTTTTTCCATATGAAACAGCTCGAGGATGAGAGCCGCAGCGTGGCCAAACAGCTTCTGGCTGACGTCCAGGAAAAACACCGGCGTGAAACGTCTAAAATCGGACGGCTGTTATCGCTTTACGTTGATGATAGCGTCCCGGACCCGACTACTTTTGGCGAAGTCCGTCGTCGGCCTGGAAAATCATGCCGCGGGAGGCGCTGAAAACCACCGCACAGCGCATGAGTGTAAAACCCGTCAGTAAACTGGCGCTGTAGTGGCAGGCCGTGGACGGTATGACGGCATTAATCCGGCGTCACCTGCGGCCATTATTTTTGTCACTCGATCTCACCAGCGTGGTCCACGACAGCCCGTGGGCTGACGCGCTGAGCTGGCTCAGAATGGTGTTCAGCAAAAAGCAGACGCTTTCACAGCGGTCACTGGCGGAATGCCCGCCGGGTACATTACCGGAGCGGCTGCGCCCGTATCTACTGGAGTTCGGGGAAGATGGCGAGCCCACAGGCCTAAACGCCGGGCGCTATGAGTTCTGGCTCTACCGCCAGATAAGAAAGCGTTTTCAGGCGGGTGAATTCCACCTCAATGATAGTCTCCGCCACCGCCATCTTTCTGATGAACTGGTGCCGGAAGGGGAACAGGCCGCTGTGCTGGCTGAAATGAATATCCCGTTTTTGCAAAAGCCGGTTAAATCGCAGCTCAAGGCGCTGGAGTCCGAACTGCACCGGCAGTGGAAAGCCTTCAACCGCGAGCTGAAGCAGGGGAAGCTTAAACATCTGGAATACGATAAAGAAACGCAGAAACTGACCTGGCATAAATCCGTGGTCGGCCGTCATAAGGCGCAGGAGAGGCGATTTTATGAGCAGTTACCATTCTGCGATGTAACAGACGTCTTCCGGTTTGTTAACGGCCAGTGCCGGTTTCTTCATGCCATGAAGCCGCTGCAGCCACGCTATGCCAAAAAGAATGCCGATGCAGACAGCCTGATGGCAGTCATCGTTGCCCAGGCAATGAATCACGGTAATCAGGTGATGGCACGAACCAGTGATATTCCGTTCCATGTGCTGGAAACCACGTACGAACAGTACCTCCGTCTGGCTTCACTGGTCACGGCCAATGACTGCATCACCGATGCCATAGAGGCACTGCCGATTTTCCCGCACTATTCGTTTGATCCGGAAACGCTTTATGGTGCCGTTGACGGGCAGAAGTTTGGCATTGAGCGGCCGACAGTAAAGGCCCGGCATTCACGTAAATACTTCGGCCGCGGTAAAGGCCTGGTGGCCTACACGCTGCTGTGTAACCACATCCCGATCAACGGTTATCTGATTGGCACAAACGACTATGAAGCCCACCATGTCTTTGATATCTGGTACCGCAACACCTCAGAGGTGAAACCCACGGCCATCACCGGCGACATGCACAGCATAAATAAAGCCAACTTTGCGATCCTGCACTGGTTTGGCCTGCGCTTTGAGCCTCATTTTACGGGCCTGAACCGGCAGTTTCAGGAGCTGTACTGCATCAGTGATCCGTCGGCCTATAAAAAATGCCTGATCCAGCCCGCCGGACAGATTGACCGGGACCTTATCATCCGCGAGAAAAGCAATCTCGATCGCATCGTCGCCACGCTGGGGCTGAAAGAAATGACGCAGGGAACGCTGGTCCGCAAACTGTGCACATACACCACGACCAATCCGACCCGGCAGGCACTATTCGAATATGATCGGCTGGTACGCAGCATCTATACGCTGAAGTACCTGCGCGATCCGCAGCTGGAACGCAACATCCGGCGCTCCCAGAACCGGATTGAATCTTATCACCAGCTGCGTGCCGCAGTGGCCAAAGTCGGCGGAAAGAAGGAGTTAACCGGAAAAAATGACATTGAAACAGACATCAGTAACCAGTGCGGGCGGCTGATTTCCAACGCGATCGTGTATTACAACTCGGCGATCCTGTCGCGATTGCTGGAACGACTGGAAGCGGAAGACAATGCCAAGGGCATTGAAGCTCTGGCCCGAATATCACCGGTTGCCTGGCAGCACATTTTGCTGAACGGGCATTATACCTTCCAGAGCAGCAATGAGATTATTGACCTGGATGCGCTGGTTGCCGGGCTGAAACTGGGATAACGGAAAAATCTGGGGTTCCGGCGTAGAACCCCTATATCAACGATAGGCTAATCGCGAATAAATAGTTCGATAATACTCGTACAATAGGACTATTATAGCAAACGAACGTACAGGCGACCATCCCGGTCGTCACATCTGTCTTAATGACTAAGGATCTATCATGCCCCGACCCATCCCTCTCGAACGTTATCGCAACATCGGTATCTCCGCGCATATCGATGCCGGTAAAACGACCACCACCGAGCGCATCCTGTTTTATACCGGGATGAGCCACAAGCTGGGCGAAGTACACGATGGCGCGGCAACCACCGACTGGATGGCGCAGGAGCAGGAGCGCGGGATCACCATTACCTCTGCGGCCGTGAGCTGCTTCTGGCCGGGCATGGACAGAAGCTACGAGCCGCACCGGATCAACATCATCGACACCCCGGGCCACGTTGACTTCACCATAGAAGTTGAACGCTCCATGCGCGTGCTCGACGGCGCGGTGATGGTGTATGACTCCGTTGGCGGCGTGCAGCCGCAGTCCGAAACCGTGTGGCGACAGGCGAATAAATACCGCGTGCCGCGCCTCGCGTTCGTCAACAAGATGGACCGCCCCGGCGCCGATTTTTTCCGCGTAGTGCGGATGATGCGGGAGCGGCTGAAGGCCAATCCGGTGCCGATTGCGATCCCCGTTGGCGCGGAGGATCGCTTCAGCGGGGTGGTGGATCTGATCAAGATGCGCACCATCATCTGGGACGATGCGACGCAGGGCATGGCCTTTAGCTATGCCCCAGTGCCGGATGATTTGGTCAGCACCGCCCGTGAATGGCGAGAAAAAATGGTTTCCGCGGCGGCAGAGGCCACCGAGGCGCTAATGGATAAATACCTGGAAACGGGCGATCTGGACGAGGCCGACATTATTAAGGGCCTGCGCATCCGCACCATTTCGGGTGAAATCCAGCCGATGCTGTGCGGCAGCGCCTTCAAGAACAAAGGCGTGCAGCGCATGCTTGACGCGGTTATCGAGCTGATGCCGTCCCCGCTTGACGTGCCCGCCATCGACGGCGTGGATGAGAAAGGTCAGCACGCGGAGCGTCACCCGAGCGATGACGAACCGTTTTCGGCGCTGGCGTTCAAGCTGATGAGCGACCCGTACGTCGGGCAGCTGACCTTTATCCGCGTCTATTCCGGCATCCTGCGTAAAGGCGATGCGGTGTACAACCCGGTAAAGGGCAAGAAAGAGCGTATCGGACGGATCGTGCTGATGCACGCCAACGACCGCCACGAGGTAGACGAGCTGCGGGCGGGTGATATCGCGGCCTGCGTCGGGCTGAAGGATGTCACCACCGGCGATACCCTGACCGATCCGAACGCGGTGATTACCCTCGAACGGATGGAGTTCCCGGATCCGGTGATTTCGCTCGCCATCGAGCCGAAAACCAAGGCTGACCAGGAGAAAATGGGGATCGCGCTGCAGCGTCTGGCGGCAGAAGATCCGTCGTTTCGCCTGCACACGGACGACGAATCCGGGCAAACGATCATCTCCGGCATGGGCGAACTGCACCTGGAAATCATCGTTGACCGCATGAAGCGCGAGTTTGGCGTAGAGGCGAGCATCGGGCGTCCGCAGGTGACCTACCGTGAAACCCTGCGCAGGGCGGTGAAGGATATCGAAGGAAAATTTGTCCGTCAGTCCGGCGGTAAAGGGCAGTATGGCCACGTGGTGCTGAGCCTGGAGCCGCGAGAGCCCGGCAGTGGCTTCACATTTGAAGATGCCACCAAGGGCGGCGTGGTGCCGCGCGAGTATATTCCTTCCGTTGAGAAGGGATTGCGCGAGGCCATGAACTCCGGCGTGCTGGCGGGGTATCCGGTGGTTGACGTGAAGGCGACGCTGACGTTTGGTTCGTACCACGACGTGGACTCCTCGGAGATGGCGTTCCGCATGGCGGCGATCCTCGGGTTCAAAGAGGGGGCGCGCAGGGCGGATCCGGCAATCCTTGAGCCGGTGATGCACGTAGAGGTCGAAACGCCAGAGGAGTACGCCGGGAATATCATGGGCGACCTCTCTTCCCGCCGCGGGATGGTGCAGGGCATGGAAGAACAGTACGGCAGCCAGATTATTCGCGCTGACGTGCCGCTGGCGGAGATGTTCGGCTACGCCACCACGCTGCGCTCAATGTCGCAGGGGCGCGCGACGTACACGATGGAGTTCCATCATTTTGCGCAAGCGCCACAGCACGTTGCGGATGAGATAATTGCGCGGCGTGCGAAGTAGCTTTCGGCAAGGGGGAACATGCGTTCCCCCTTTTTTCTTAATCCGGAGCGTTCACTATCCTGCCGCTCGCCACAAACGTTCCCGCGCCCAGATGATGCAGCGTATTAAGCTTATCCCCGTCAAACTGCCAGCGGCCTGCGGCAAACGCTCGTGCATCCGCGGCGGCGGAAACCACCTCGCCAAACAGCGTGTCGTATTTCTCTGCCGCTGCGGTTGCGGGCAACAGCCGGCACTCCATCCACGCCAGACACTTCTCTTCAATCACCGGCAGGCCCAGTTCCGGCCCGTTGACCGCCGGAATACCGTAGCAGTTGAATTTGTCTTCCTCGCGCCCGCTGACGCTGCCGACGGCGTAGGTCCAGTTTGCGGCGGCTACGCCGGGGATCACGATGCCAAATTTTCCGCTGCGCTCAATCAGCTCCCGCGACCAGGCGCTTTTATCGACCACAATCGCGATGCGCGGCGGATTGAACTCGACGGGCATCGACCAGGCGGCCGCCATCACGTTGCGCCTGTCGATCGTTTCATCGCGGCTGGTGATCAGTACGGTAGGGCCGTGGTTCAGCAGGCGGCTGGCGTGGCGTAGCTCAACGGGCTTGAAGTGGCTCATAGTGTCTCCTCATGTATAACGATGAGTATGGCGAAAAAGCACTTTTGCGCATCTGGATAGGAAAAAATAGTTTATAAACAGGGAATATCTTACTAAGGAATTACACCATGTCCCCATTTCTGAGTGCCTATTTTGCCCGCATCGGCTGGAAGCAACCGCCTTCTGTCGATATCGACACCCTGCGCGGGCTGCATCTGCACCACAACTGCGCCATCCCTTTTGAAAATATCGACGTGGTTCTGCCGCGCGAGATCCACCTTGACGATCAAAGCCTGGTCGACAAGCTGGTCACGGCGCGACGCGGCGGCTACTGCTTTGAACAAAACGGCCTGTTCGAACGGGCGCTGCGCGAAGTGGGCTTCACGGTCCGCAGCGTGCTGGGAAGGGTGGTATTGGCCAACCCGCCGCAGATGCCGCCGCGCACGCACCGCCTGCTGCTGGTTGAGCTAAACGGCGAACGCTGGATCGCAGACGTCGGCTTTGGCGGGCAAACGCTGACGGCGCCGATTCGCCTGATCGCCAACGAGGAACAGGCCACGCCGCACGGGCTTTACCGGCTGCTGAGCGAGGGCAACGACTGGGTGCTCCAGTTCCGTCATCACGAGCACTGGCAGTCGATGTACCACTTTGACCTCGTGACGCAGTATTTCAACGATTACGTCATGGGGAACTTTTGGTCAGCGCACTGGCCGCAGTCGCACTTCCGTCACCACCTGCTGATGTGTCGTCATTTGCCGGACGGCGGCAAGCTCACGCTGACAAATTTCAACTTCACCCACTGGCAGAACGGGCACGTGGAGGAGCAGATTCATTTGCCGGACGCCGGAGCGCTTTATTCGCTCATGCAGGCGCGGTTTGGTCTGGGCGTAGACGATCCGAAGCATGGATTTTCACTGGCGGAACTGACGGCGGTGATGGCGGGGTTCGACACGCATCCGCAGGCGGGGAAATAGCCCGGAACGGCGGGGAATGTAGGCCGGGGAAGGCGTAGCCGCCACCCGGCAAAAGATCCCTGTGCGGGCTGATGCCCTCACTCCGGCCCTCTCCCACAGGGAGAGGGGGAAAAACGCCGATTAGCGGCGCGAGCGCACCACCTGGTAGCGACGGGTGAAATATTCGAACGGCGCGCTCCAGACGTGCACCAGACGGGTGAATGGGAAGATCAGGAAGATGGTCATGCCCAGCACGAGGTGGATGCGGAAAATGGGCGCAACGCCGCTCAGCATTTCCGACGATCCGCCTTTGAAGGTTACGATGCCCTGCGCCCATCCCACCAGCTTCATCATTTCGCTGCCGTCAGGATACTGCGCCGAGAAGGGGATCGTCGTCAGACCGAGAATGCACTGAATCAACAGGATACTCATGATAATGATATCCGGCGTGGTCGAGGTGGCGCGTACGCGCGGGTTAAACAGGCGGCGGACCAGCAGCATGGAGCCGCCGATCAGCGTCAGCACGCCGCAAATCCCCCCGGCGATCATCGCCAGCTGCTGCTTAACGGCCACGGGTAAAAACCAGGCGTACATCCAGTGCGGAGTTAACATCCCGAACAGATGCCCAAAGAAAATCCCCAGGATCCCGATGTGAAACAGGTTCGACGCCCAGTTCATGCCGCGCTTGCTGAGCAACTGGCTCGACGAGGCGCGCCACGTGTACTGCCCGTAGTCGTAGCGAAGCCAGCTGCCGAGGAAAAAGACGGTGGCGCAGATGTAGGGGTAAATGTCATAGAAAAACACGTTGAGGTAGTGCGTCATTTTGGGCCTCCGGCGCCGACGTCGACGTACTGCGGGGCGACGTCCTGGCTAAAGCGTCGTTGATAATGCTGCATCGGCGAGCTGTCGCACGACGTAGCGTTGTCCTCAATAAACTTAACCTGTTCTTCTTCCCAGACCGCGTCCAGCGCCTGGCGGGTGTCGTCGCGCTTTTCGCCCGAGACCTGTTTGGTGACACTGTCACTTGAGAGGCGGCTTCCTGCCAGGGCGAGCAGGGCGTCAAACAGCTGATAGTGCGCCACGCCGCGCTGCTTGAGGCGTCCGCCAATCAGCGCCAGGATCGGCGCGACGTTTTGCAGCCCGTCGCGCGCCTCGTCGTCCGTGACGATGCTGAGGTATTCCAGATACAGCGGCAGATAGTCCGGCAGCTCGCGGCAGTCCAGCTGCAGGCCCGCCTTCTCATACTGACTCATCAGGTCGACCATCGCCTGGCCGCGGTCGCGGGACTCGGCGTGAACGTGTTCGAACAGCAGCAGCGACGTGGCGCGCCCCCGCTCGAATACTTCGCACCACTCCGCCTGCTTGTCCAGCAGGGCGGCGCTCAGGTGCTGCTGAGCAAAAGGTAGCAGCACCGGCGCGTCGTGCGCGAGCAGCGAAAGCGCTTCGTCACGGCTTTCCCACAGGGTCTCATCGGGATACTCGATCAGCAGCGCGATGATTTTGAGGATCTGCATTATTCTCCCTCCCCGTGTTCGCGCACCTCGGTGATGTTGATCGCATCAATGCGGCTGCTGTTGAAGAGGTTGAACCTGGTGTCGGAGCCGTGGCAGCCGTCGCCGAAGGTAAAGCCGCAGCCGTTTTTCTCCGGGAAGGCATCGCGCGCCATTTCGCGGTGGCTGGTCGGGATCACGAAGCGGTCTTCGTAGTTGGCGATAGCCAGATAGCGGTACATCTCCTCAACCTGCGCTTCGGTCAGGCCGACCTCTTCAATGGCGCGGGTATCGGTGACGCCTTCAACGGTCTGGGAACGCTTGTAGTGGCGCATCGCCATCATTCTCTTGAGCGCGCGCAGCACCGGGCCGGTGTCGCCCGCGCTGAGCATGTTCGCCAGATACTGCACCGGAATGCGCAGGTTCTCAACCGCAGGAAGCACGCCGTCGCTCATCGGCAGGCCGCCGGCATCGGCGTAGGACTGAATCGGCGACAGCGGCGGCACGTACCAGACCATCGGCAGGGTGCGATACTCCGGGTGCAGCGGCAGGGCCAGCTTCCAGTCCATCGCCATTTTGTAGACCGGGGACTTTTGCGCGGCTTCAATCACGTTTTGCGGAATACCTTGCTTCAGCGCTTCTTCGATGACCGCCGGATCGTGCGGGTTCAGGAACACGTCGCACTGGCGCTCGTAGAGATCGGTTTCGTGCTCGGTGCTGGCCGCTTCCTCAATGCGGTCCGCGTCGTACAGCAGCACGCCGAGGTAGCGAATACGCCCGACGCAGGTTTCCGAGCAGACGGTAGGCTGGCCGGATTCAATGCGCGGGTAGCAGAAGATGCATTTTTCCGACTTGCCGCTCTTCCAGTTGAAGTAAATTTTTTTGTACGGACAGCCGCTGATGCACATGCGCCAGCCGCGGCATTTGTCCTGGTCGATCAGCACGATCCCATCTTCTTCACGCTTGTAAATCGCGCCGCTCGGGCATGTCGCCACGCAGCTTGGGTTCAGGCAGTGCTCGCACAGGCGCGGGAGATACATCATGAAGGTGTTTTCGAACTGGCCGTACATTTCCTTTTGAATTTTGTCGAAGTTGCGGTCGCGCGCGCGCTTTTCAAACTCGCCGCCGAGCAGCTCTTCCCAGTTAGGTCCACCGACGATTTTGTCCATGCGCTTGCCGGTAAGCAGCGAGCGGGGGCGGGCGGTCGGCAGATGATCGCCTTCCGGCGCGCGGTGCAGATCCTGATAATCGAAGGTGAACGGTTCGTAATAATCATCAATCTGCGGCATAACCGGGTTCGAAAAGATTTTCGACAGCACGCCGACGCGGCCGCCGAGGCGAGGCGTCAGCTTGCCGGTAATGCCGCGCACCCAGCCGCCTTGCCACTCCTCCTGATCCTCCCAGTTTTTCGGGTAGCCGATGCCGGGCTTGGTCTCCACGTTGTTGAACCACGCGTACTCCATGCCTTCGCGTCCGGTCCAGACGTTTTTACAGGTCACCGAGCAGGTGTGACAGCCAATGCACTTGTCGAGATTCAAAACCATGCCAACCTGTGAGCGTATTTTCATTTTTTCGCCTCCTGAACCTGATCCCGACCTTCGCCGTCCAGCCAGTTAATGTTTTTCATTTTGCGGATCATGATGAACTCGTCGCGGTTGGAGCCGACGGTGCCGTAATAGTTAAAGCTGTAGGCGAGCTGCGCGTAGCCGCCAATCATGTGCGTCGGTTTAGGACAGACGCGCGTCACCGAGTTGTGGATCCCGCCGCGCCGCCCGGTCACTTCAGAGCCTGGAATGTTCAGGATGCGCTCCTGGGCGTGGTACATCATGGTCATGCCCGGCGGGACGCGCTGGCTCACCACCGCGCGGGCGGTGAGGGCGCCGTTGGCGTTGAAGGCTTCGATCCAGTCGTTATCCTCAATGCCCAGCTCGCGGGCGTCGGTTTCGCTGATCCAGACGATCGGGCCGCCGCGCGACAGGGTTTGCATCAGCAGGTTTTCGCTGTAGGTGGAGTGAATGCCCCATTTTTGGTGCGGCGTCAGGAAGTTCAGCGCTTTCTCAGGGAAGCCGTTCGGCGGGATCTCGCGCATCTGAGACACGCTGCGGGTGTCAATCGGCGGGCGATAGGCCACCAGGCTTTCGCCAAAGGCCCGCATCCAGGCGTGGTCCTGATACAGCTGCTGGCGGCCGGAAAGGGTGCGCCACGGGATCAGCTCGTGCACGTTGGTGTAGCCCGCGTTATACGAGACGTGCTCGCTCTCAAGGCCAGACCACGTCGGGCTGGAGATGATTTTGCGAGGCTGCGCCTGAATGTCGCGGAAGCGAATCTTCTCATCTTCCTTGTTGATCGCCAGATGGGTATGGTCGCGGCCGGTTAACTCTCCCAGCGCCTGCCAGGCCTTCACTGCCACCTGACCGTTGGTTTCCGGCGCGAGGGCGAGGATCACTTCCGACGCGTCAATCGCCGTCTCAATCAGCGGGCGGCCTTTTGCCGGGCCGTCGAGCTTGACGTAATTGAGCTTGCCGAGGAAATCGACCTCGTTCTCGGTGTTCCACGAAATGCCTTTCCCGCCGTTGCCGAGCTTATCCATCAGCGGGCCCAGCGAGGTAAAGCGCTCGTAGGTTTCCGGGTAGTTTCGCTCGACCACCGCAATGTTCGGCGCGGTTTTGCCGGGGATAAGATCGCATTCACCCTTGCGCCAGTCCTGAATATCAAACGGCTGTGAAAGCTCCGCCGGAGAGTCATGCTGCAGCGGCTGGAGCACTACGTCGGTTTCGGTGCCGAGATGCCCGACGCACACTTCAGAGAAGACTTTGGCGATGCCCTTGTAAATCTCCCAGTCGCTGCGCGATTCCCACGCCGGATCGACGGCGGCGGAGAGCGGGTGGATAAACGGATGCATGTCCGAGGTATTCATATCGTCTTTTTCGTACCAGGTCGCGGTCGGCAGGACGATGTCTGAGAACAGGCAGGTGCTGGACATGCGGAAATCGAGCGTCACCAGCAGGTCCAGCTTGCCCTCGATGGCTGCGGTCTGCCACTCCACTTCCTCAGGCTTCACGTCGTCCGTTGAGCCTAAATCTTCCCCCTGAATACCGCTCTCGGTGCCAAGCAGGTATTTCAGCATGTACTCGTGGCCTTTCCCGGACGAGCCAAGCAGGTTCGAGCGCCAGACGAACAAGTTGCGCGGGTGGTTATTGCCGCTGTCGGGCTGCTCGCAGGCAAAGCGCACGTCGCCGGACTTTAGCGCCTGAACGGTATAGTCCTGGGGCGTCATGCCCGCCGCATCAGACCGCGCCTTGATGTGCAGCGGGTTGAGGTTAAGCTGCGGGGCCGAAGGCAGCCAGCCCATGCGCTCGGCGCGGACGTTGAAGTCAATCAGGTGGCCGCTGAACTTCGAGGTATCCGCAAGCGGGGAGAGCAGCTCCTGCGCGGTCAGCTTCTCGTAGCGCCACTGGCTGGCGTGGTTGTAAAAGAATGACGTGCTGTTCATCTGGCGCGGCGGGCGGTTCCAGTCCAGCGCGAAGGCCAGCGGCAGCCAGCCGGTCTGCGGACGCAGCTTCTCCTGTCCGACGTAGTGCGACCAGCCGCCGCCGCTCTGCCCGACGCAGCCGCAGAAGACCAGCATGTTGATCATCCCGCGGTAGTTCATGTCCATGTGGTACCAGTGGTTCACCCCGGCACCGAGGATGATCATCGACCGGCCGTGGGTTTTGTGCGCGGTGTCGGCAAACTCGCGGGCGATCTTTTCGATCAGGTACGCCGGAACGCCGGTGATCTGTTCGCCCCAGGCCGGGGTATAGGCTTTCACGTCGGCATAGCTTGCCGCCGCGTTGTCGTCCTCCAGGCCGCGATCGAGGCCGTAGTTAGCCAGCACCAGGTCGTACACGCTGGCCACGCGCTTTTGGCTGCCGTCGGCGAGCGTCAGGGTTTTGCTCGGCACGCGGCGCCAGAGCACCGGCTCCTGCTTCACGCTGCGGAAGTGCGGATTTTCGTTGCCGCCAAAGTAGGGGAACGCCACCTCGGCGATACTGTCCTGCGCGGTGAGGAGGGAGAGCGCAAGCTCGGTTTCATTGCCTGCCGCCAGCGGCTCCAGGTTCCATTTGCCTTTCTCTCCCCAGCGAAAGCCAATTGAACCGTTTGGCGCCACCAGATTGCCCGCGACGTCAAAGGCGATGGTTTTCCACTCCGGGTTGTTGGCTTCGCCGAGCCCGTCAGCGAGGTCGGACGCGCGCAGCATGCGCCCGGGCACCGTGCGGCCGTCGGCCTGCTCGTCGAGCAGCACCAGCATCGGCATGTCGGTGTAGCGGCGGCAGTAGTTGAGGAAGTAATCGCTCGGGTTATCGAGGTGGAACTCTTTGAGGATCACGTGGCCCATCGCCATGGCGAGGGCACTGTCGGTGCCTTGCTTCGGCGCCAGCCACTGGTCGCTGAGCTTGGCAACCTCGGAGAAGTCCGGCGTGATGGCGACGGTTTTGGTGCCCTTATAGCGCACCTCGGTGAAGAAGTGGGCGTCCGGGGTGCGCGTCTGCGGCACGTTCGAGCCCCAGGCGATGATGTAGCTGGAGTTGTACCAGTCGGCAGACTCCGGCACGTCGGTCTGTTCGCCCCAGGTCATCGGCGACGCGGGCGGCAGGTCGCAGTACCAGTCGTAGAAGCTCAGGCAGGTGCCCCCCAGCAGTGAGAGGTAGCGCGTGCCCGCGGCGTAGGACACCATCGACATCGCCGGGATCGGCGAGAAGCCCGCCACGCGGTCCGGGCCGAAATTTTTGATGGTCCAGACGTTGGCGGCGGCAATCAGCTGGTTAAGCTCTTTCCAGTTCGAGCGGACAAATCCGCCGTGGCCGCGCGCCTGCCTGTAGCTTTGGCTCTTCTGCGGGTCGTTTTGAATCGCATCCCAGGCCATAACCGGATCGGGATGCTGCGCCAGCGCCTCGCGCCATAGCTCAATTAGCCTGCGGCGCACCAGCGGGTACTTCAGGCGGTTGGCGCTGTAGAGATACCAGGAGTAGCTTGCCCCGCGCGGGCAGCCGCGCGGCTCGTGGTTGGGCAGGTCAGGGCGGGTGCGCGGATAATCGGTCTGCTGGGTTTCCCAGGTGACGAGGCCGTTCTTAACGTAAATCTTCCAGCTGCAGGAGCCCGTACAGTTTACGCCGTGGGTCGAACGCACGATTTTGTCGAACTGCCAGCGCTGGCGGTAGCTGTCCTCCCAGTCGCGGTTGGTGTGATACACCTGCCCGTGCCCGTCGGCGAAGCTGTCGCCTTTTTGTTTGAAGTAACGAAAGCGGTCCAACAGTTTGCTCATGACATTTCTCCTGCTTCGATAACGTGGCCGCAGGGCGCCGTAGCGCCTGCGGCGAAGAGGTATTCTTATTTTTGTGAGGATTTGCGGCCGTAAACCAGCCAGGTGACAAGCACGCAGACGATGTAGAACACCAGGAAGACTTTCATCGCCCCGACCGGGGAGCCGGTCATCGCCAGCGACGTGCCGAAGGCTTTAGGAATGAAGAACCCGCCGACGGCGCCAATGGCGGAGATAAAGCCCAGCGCGGCGGCCGTTTCGGTCACCGCCTCGTGCTGCGCCTGCTCGTCGCTGCCGCCCTGCTGCTTGACGCGCGTAAGGGTGATTTGGCGGAAAATAACCGCAATCATCTGGAACGTGGAGCCGCTCCCCAGCCCCGCGGTGAGGAACAGACCCATAAACACCAGATAAAAGGCCATGAAGCTGCCCGAGCCCGTGCCGGGTAGCGTGAGGAAAATCAGGGCGCTGAAGATCGCCATAAAGACGAAGTTGATCAGCGTGACGCGCACCCCGCCGAGCCTGTCGGAAATCATCCCGCCCGCAGAGCGCGCCAGCGCGCCGATCAGCGGTCCGAAGAAGGCAAGGTGCAGGATATTAACGTCCGGGAACTGGGTTTTCGACAGCATGGCAAAGCCCGCCGAGAAGCCGATAAAGGAGCCGAACGTCGCCAGATAGAGCAGGCTCAGCAGCCACAGGTGAAAGCGCTTGAGCACCGGAAGCTGGCTGGCAATCGTCGCCTTTGAGCTGGCGATATCGTTCATGCCAAAAAATGCGGCAAGGGTTGCCAGCAGCAGCAGCGGCGCCCAGATCCACGCCGCGTTGGCGAGCCACATCGTGGAACCGTCCTCCTGCGGCACGCCGTGAACGCCGAGGAAGGTAAACATCGGCAGGAAAATCACCAGCGGGGCGACCAGCTGCATGACGCTGACGCCGAGATTGCCCAGCCCGCCGTTGATGCCCAGCGCGCTGCCCTGTTTGGCTTTCGGGAAGAAAAAGCTGATGTTGCCCATGCTGGAAGCAAAGTTCGCGCCGGCAAAGCCGCACAGCAGCGCAATGATGATAAATACCCAGTACGGTGTGGCGGTGTTTTGAATCGCGATCCCCAGCCAGACGCAGGGGATAATCAGGATCACCGTGCTCAATACCGTCCAGTAGCGTCCGCCAAATATCGGCACCATAAAGGAATAGGGCACGCGCAATATCGCGCCGGAAAGAGAAGGAAGGGCGGTTAACATGAAAAGCTGGTCGGTAGTGAAATTAAATCCAACTTTATTAAGATTGACCGCAATGGCGCTAAATAACATCCAGACGCAGAAGGCGAGAAGCAAACAGGCGACGGAGATCCACAGATTTCTTCGCGCGATTGGCTTTCCTTTATTCTCCCAGAATTGCGTGTTTTCAGGTTTCCAGTCGCTAAGCAGATAATGATTTTTTTTCTCAACTTGTTGTGACATATCGCCCTCTTGCTTCACCAAATAAAGATAAAAGTAAAGTTAAATCAGATAGATGACAGGATATGAAGTACTGATGTTATTGGAAGTTTTTGGATGCTTCTGAAAGGATAGATAAAAAAGCGAACCCACGAGTTTGGAATGGGAATAGGGTATCGCTTTATGTGTTACTAATTGTAACGTTTTGCGGATTTTAATACCTCGTTGGAGGTATTAATACAATTCGAGGGTGATAGATTTATCGAGATGGGTATTAAACGCGTCATCGTCCATTTCGGGCATATTTAAAACGTATATCCCGTCAAGCCCGCATACCAGCCCGATCAATCGCCAGGCAATATTTTCAGCCCGGTCCGTAAGGGTAAATTCGCCTGCCGACTCCCCGGCCTGAATAATGGCAACGGTATCCTGATGCCACATTTCCATCGTCAGCACGTAGGCGCCCTTTATGTCTTCATCGCGGCTCGCCAGGATCTGCGCTTCGCGCCATAACCGGATATAAGGTTCAAACCCGCCCTCGTCGCTGCCGAGCATCGCCCGCAGGCGCTCGCGCCAGCTGGCCTCGTCGCCGACCACTTCCGCATCCAGCAGGTCGCGGATCAGCCTGACGAACGTCAGCGACTTTAGCTCCCCGACGGAGGCAAAATGGTGGTGAACCTGGCCGGTCGCGACGCCAGCCTCCGCCGCAATGCGCCGCACCGTCATTGCCGCCAGCCCTTCCGCCAGCGCCACGCGCATGGCGGCCTGTAAAATCGCTTCTCGCCGTTCGTCCTTGGTCAGATACCGCATAGTGACTCTCTCTCAATGGGAACGAAACGAGTGTAACAAAAAGCTGGACAAGTGTTCAACATTACGTAGGATCGCCTCCTGGACATGTGTCCAGCTTTAGGTGAAAAGGAAATTTATGTTTCGTCAGTGGTTAGCGTTGGTAATTATCGTGCTGGTCTATATCCCGGTAGCGATTGACGCGACGGTGCTGCACGTGGCTGCGCCGACATTGAGCATGACGCTGGGTGCCAGCGGCAATGAATTGCTGTGGATTATTGATATTTACTCGCTGGTGATGGCGGGTATGGTGCTGCCGATGGGGGCGCTTGGAGATCGCATTGGCTTTAAGCGTCTGCTGATTATCGGCAGCACCCTGTTTGGCCTGTCGTCGCTGGCCGCGGCGTTTGCGCCGTCGGCGGGGTGGCTGATTGCCGCCCGCGCGTCGCTGGCGATTGGTGCGGCGATGATCATTCCCGCCACGCTTGCGGGTATCCGCACGCTGTTTGTTGACGCTAAAGATCGCAATATCGCTCTTGGCGTCTGGGCGGCGGTCGGCTCCGGCGGCGCGGCGTTTGGCCCGCTGATTGGCGGCATGCTGCTTGAGCACTTCTACTGGGGCGCGGTCTTCTTGATCAACGTGCCGATCGTGCTGGTGGTGGTGATGCTGGCCGCGCGCTTTGTGCCCGCACAGCAGGGGCGGCCCGAGCAGCCGTTGAACATCAGCCACGCGATTATGCTGATAATTGCGATTCTGCTGCTGGTCTTCAGCGCGAAAACGGCCCTGAAGGGGGCGCTGTCTCCGTGGCTGGTGGCGGGCACGCTGCTGGTTGGCGCGGCGATGCTCATTACCTTCGTGCGCATCCAGCTTCGCGCCCGCGTGCCGATGATCGACATGCGCCTGTTCTGCCACCGCATCATTCTGAGCGGCGTGGTGATGGCGATGACGGCGATGATCGCGCTGGTAGGCTTTGAGCTGCTGATGGCGCAGGAGCTTCAGTTTGTTCACGGCTTCACGCCGTTTGAGGCGGGCATGTTTATGCTGCCGGTAATGGTCGCCAGCGGCTTTAGCGGCCCGATTGCCGGGATCCTGGTCGGGCGGCTGGGGCTGCGCCTCGTTGCGGCGGGCGGCATGGGGCTTAGCGCCGTCAGCTTTATCGGGCTCTCAACGCTCGACTTCAGCACCCAGCAGTGGCAGGCGTGGAGCCTGATGGTGCTGCTCGGCTTCAGCGCCGCCAGCGCGCTGCTGGCGTCAACGTCAGCGATTATGGCGGCCGCGCCGAAGGAGAAGGCGGCGGCGGCGGGCGCAATCGAAACCATGTCCTACGAGCTGGGCGCGGGGCTGGGGATTGCGATCTTTGGCCTGCTGCTGACCCGCAGCTTCTCGGCGTCAATCGTGCTGCCGCAGGGGCTTAACGAAGCGCTTGCCGATAAGGCCTCGTCGTCGATTGGCGAAGCGGTGAAGGTAGCGCAGGAGCTCACGCCGTCGATGGCCGATGCGGTTATCGGGGCCGCGAAGGCCGCGTTTATTACCTCCCACAGCGTGGCGCTGGGCAGCGCGGGCGCCATGCTGCTGGTGCTGGCGGTGGGCATTTGGTTTAGCCTCGCGAAAGCGCCGCAGCAGTAACCGCGCGACGCGCGCATCAGGGCCTCCTTGTTATCAGGGAGGCCTTTTTTATGAGGCTATTTCGCGGTGCTTCGCGTGGCGTACCAGCAGAGGAGCGAACCCGCGCACACCATCAGCGCGCCCTGCCAGAAGGAAAAGGAGAGAGGAGAACTTAACACCGCTGCCGCCAGCGCGGCGGAGAGCACGGGCGTAAAATAGGACACCGCGGCGAGCACCGTGACGTTGCCGTGCAAAATGCCGATATTCCATGCCGCATAGCCGAAGCCAAGCGCCACGCCGCAAAGCAAAAGTTTCACCACCACCGGCACGCTAAAGACCATTTCTGGCTGATCGCTCAAGGCATATTTCACCCACAGGCTCAGGGCCGTCAGCAGCACGAAGAGGGTAATGCCATTCTGGCCCTTCGCGTATCTGCTGGTGACGGTGCAGTACGCCGCCCAGATGAAGGCACCAGCAAAGGCCAGCGCGTAGCTTAGCGGGCTTGAGACGATATTGCGGACTATGTCCTCGACGTTCAGCCCCTGGTCGCCTCCCAGCACCCAGCAGACGCCGAGAAGGGAAACGAGCAGGCCGGGGATCACCCACAGCGTCGATTTCTGCCCGTTGAACAGAATGGCAAACACGATCGTCAGGCTCGGCCAAAGATAGTTGACCATGCCCACCTCGATGGCCTGCGCGCGCGTGGCCGCATAGCCCAGGGACAGCGCCAGACAGATCTCATAGCTGACGAACAGGACGCTGCCCGCCATCAGGTAGCGCGGAGAAAAACGTTTTATATCGGGAAGCCCTACCGTGACCAGGCACAGTAATCCGCTCACGGTGTAGATCATCGCCGCACCGCCCACCGGGCCGAGCCCCTCGCTGACGCTGCGAATAAGCCCCACCATAGTGCTCCACAGCAGGATCGCCGCCAGCCCGATCAGCGTTGCTCTCTTTCTGTCCATCTCTTCGCCATTATCCTCATATTCAAAGGGAAAACTTATAGCATCGATTGCATACGCGCGGCGAATAGTCCGTTAAGAAATTAGCCCTTAGGGAGTACGCAAAGCCAGCAAGCGTGACTATTTAGGGGGCTAAATCAGGCGTCCTTGATTTGACGCAAAAAAAACAGGGGCTTTGCTGATAGTTTGCGGCGCGAAGTCTCATTAGATAACGAGGACAGCAATGGACGTCAGCCGCAGACAATTTTTCAAAATCTGCGCGGGCGGTATGGCCGGAACAACAGTCGCCGCACTGGGATTCGCTCCCAAAATGGCGCTGGCTCAGGCGCGCAACTATAAACTGCTGCGCGCCAAAGAGATCCGCAACACCTGCACATACTGCTCCGTGGGTTGTGGGCTACTGATGTATAGCCTGGGCGATGGCGCGAAGAACGCCAAAGAAGCGATTTACCACATTGAAGGTGACCCGGATCATCCGGTGAGCCGTGGGGCATTGTGCCCGAAAGGGGCGGGCCTGCTGGACTATGTCCACAGCGAAAACCGCCTGCGCTATCCGGAATACCGCGCGCCGGGTTCCGATAAATGGCAGCGCATCTCGTGGGATGAAGCCTTCTCCCGCATCGCGAAGCTGATGAAAGCCGACCGCGACGCCAACTTTATCGAAAAGAACGAGCAGGGCGTGACGGTTAACCGCTGGCTCTCCACCGGGATGCTCTGCGCGTCTGCGGCAAGTAATGAAACCGGCATGCTGACGCAAAAATTCGTGCGCTCGCTCGGCATGCTGGCGGTAGACAACCAGGCGCGCGTCTGACACGGACCAACGGTAGCAAGTCTTGCTCCAACATTTGGTCGCGGTGCGATGACCAACCACTGGGTTGATATCAAAAACGCTAACGTCGTAGTGGTGATGGGCGGTAACGCCGCTGAGGCCCATCCGGTGGGATTCCGCTGGGCGATGGAAGCGAAAAACAACAACGATGCGACGCTTATCGTCGTCGATCCGCGCTTTACGCGTACGGCATCGGTGGCCGATATCTATGCGCCCATCCGCTCCGGTACGGACATTACGTTCCTCTCCGGCGTGCTGTTGTACCTGATCGAAAACAACAAAATAAACGCTGAATACGTTAAGCATTACACCAACGCCGGCCTGCTGGTGCGGGAAGATTTTGCCTTTGAAGACGGCCTGTTCAGCGGCTATGACGCGGAAAAACGCCAGTACGATAAGTCTTCCTGGAACTACCAGTTCGACGAAAACGGCTACGCGAAACGCGACGACACGCTCACCGATCCGCGCTGCGTGTGGAACCTGCTGAAGCAGCACGTTTCCCGCTATACGCCGGAGGTGGTGGAAAACATCTGCGGGACGCCAAAAGCGGACTTCCTTAAGGTGTGCGAAGTGCTGGCCTCAACCAGCGCGGCCGACAGAACCACCACGTTCCTGTATGCGCTCGGCTGGACGCAGCACACCGTGGGCGCGCAGAACATCCGCACCATGGCGATGATCCAGCTGCTGCTGGGCAACATGGGAATGGCGGGCGGCGGCGTAAACGCGCTGCGCGGTCACTCCAACATTCAGGGCCTGACCGATCTCGGCCTGCTGTCGACCAGCCTGCCGGGCTATCTGACGCTGCCGTCGGAAAAACAGACTGATTTCCAGACCTGGCTCACGGCGAATACGCCAAAAGCCACGCTGCCGGATCAGGTGAACTACTGGAGTAACTATCCGAAATTCGCCGTCAGCCTGATGAAATCCTTCTACGGCGATGCGGCGCAGAAAGAGAACGACTGGGGCTTTGAGTGGCTGCCGAAATGGGACCAGGCCTACGACGTCATCAAGTATTTCAACATGATGGATAAAGGCAACGTCACGGGCTACATCTGCCAGGGCTTTAACCCTGTTGCGTCGTTCCCGGACAAGAACAAGGTGGTTCGCAGCCTCAGCAAGCTGAAGTACATGGTGGTTATCGATCCGCTGGTGACCGAAACCTCGACCTTCTGGCAGAACCACGGGGAATCCAACGACGTCGACCCTGCGTCGATTCAGACCGAGGTGTTCCGCCTGCCGTCGACCTGCTTCGCGGAAGAGGACGGCTCCATTGCCAACTCCGGCCGCTGGCTGCAGTGGCACTGGAAGGGCCAGGACGCACCGGGTGAAGCGCGCAACGACGGCGAAATTCTGGCCGGTATTTACCACCGCCTGCGCGATATGTACCGCACGGAAGGCGGTAAGGGCGCCGAACCGCTGCTGAAGATGAGCTGGAACTACAAGCAGCCGGACCATCCTGAGTCAGAAGAAGTGGCCAAAGAGAACAACGGCGTTGCGCTGGCGGATCTCTATGACGCCAACGGCAACCTGCTGGCGAAGAAAGGCCAGCTGCTGAACAGCTTCGCGCTGCTGCGTGACGATGGCACCACGGCCTCCTCGTGCTGGATTTATGCCGGCAGCTGGACCGAGCAGGGCAACCAGATGGCTAACCGCGATAACGCCGACCCGTCAGGCCTGGGCAATACGCTGGGCTGGGCCTGGGCGTGGCCGCTGAACCGTCGCGTGCTGTACAACCGCGCGTCTGCGGACATCAACGGCAAGCCGTGGGATCCAAAACGGATGCTGATCGAGTGGAACGGATCGAAGTGGGAGGGGAACGATATCCCGGACTTCAACACCGCCGCGCCGGGCAGCAAAACCGGGCCGTTCATCATGCAGCCGGAAGGTCTGGGGCGTCTGTTTGCCCTCGACAAGCTGGCGGAAGGGCCGTTCCCGGAACACTACGAGCCGATGGAAACGCCGCTGGGCACCAACCCGCTGCATCCGAACGTGGTCTCCAGCCCGGTGGTGCGTATCTACGAAGACGACGTGCTGCGTTTAGGCAAGAAGGACAAGTTCCCGTACGTCGGAACGACCTATCGCCTGACCGAGCATTTCCACACCTGGACCAAGCACGCGCGGCTTAACGCCATCGCCCAGCCGGAACAGTTTGTGGAGATCAGCGAAACGCTGGCGAAGGCGAAGGGCATTGCCAACGGCGACCGCGTGACGGTCAGCAGCAAGCGCGGGTTTATTCGCGCCGTGGCGGTGGTGACCCGCCGTCTGCAGACGCTGAACGTACACGGTCAACAGGTGGAAACCGTCGGTATTCCGCTGCACTGGGGCTTTGAGGGCGTGGCGCAGAAAGGCTACATCGCCAACACCCTGACGCCTAACGTCGGCGATTCCAACTCGCAAACGCCGGAGTACAAAGCGTTTCTGGTCAACATCGAGAAAGCGTAAGGAGCGAATAAATGGCGATGGAAACACAAGACATTATTAAACGCTCCGCGACAAACGCCATGACCCCCGCGCCGCGCGCGCGGGATTACAAGGCCGAAGTCGCCAAGCTTATCGATGTCTCCTCCTGCGTGGGCTGCAAAGCCTGCCAGGTGGCATGCTCGGAGTGGAATGACATTCGCGACGAGGTGGGGCACTGCGTCGGGGTTTACGATAACCCTGCCGATCTCAGCGCCAAGTCGTGGACGGTAATGCGCTTTAGCGAAACCGACCAGAACGGCAGGCTGGAGTGGCTGATCCGCAAAGACGGCTGTATGCACTGCGAAGATCCGGGCTGCCTGAAGGCGTGCCCGTCCGCGGGGGCGATCATTCAGTACGCCAACGGGATCGTCGATTTCCAGCAGGACCACTGCATCGGCTGCGGCTACTGCATCGCCGGGTGTCCGTTTAACGTCCCGCGCCTCAATAAAGAGGATAACCGGGTCTATAAATGCACCCTGTGCGTGGACCGCGTCAGCGTCGGGCAAGAGCCTGCCTGCGTGAAGACGTGCCCAACGGGCGCCATCCACTTCGGCACCAAGAAAGAGATGCTCGAAGTGGCGCAGCAGCGCGTGGACAAGCTGAAGGCGCGCGGTTACGAAAACGCGGGCATTTACAACCCGCAGGGCGTGGGCGGAACGCACGTGATGTACGTGCTGCACCATAACGACCAGCCGGAGCTGTACCACAACCTGCCGAAAGATCCGGCGATCGATACCTCGATCAACCTGTGGAAAGGGGCGCTCAAGCCGCTTTCCGCGGCGGGCTTTATCGCCACCTTTGCCGGGCTGATTTATCACTACATCGGCATTGGGCCGAACAAAGAGGTGGACGACGACGAGGAGGAGCATCATGAGTAAGTCGAAGATGATTGTGCGCACGAAGTTTATTGACCGCGCCTGTCACTGGACGGTGGTGATCTGCTTCTTCCTGGTGGCGGTTTCGGGAATTTCGTTCTTCTTCCCGACGCTGCAGTGGCTGACGGAAACCTTTGGTACGCCGCAGATGGGTCGCATCCTGCACCCGTTCTTCGGCGTGCTGATTTTCGTGGTGCTGATGTTTATGTTCGTACGCTTCGTCCACCACAACATCCCGGACAAGCAGGACATTCCGTGGGTGAAGGGGATTATCGAAGTTCTGAAAGGCAACGAGCATAAGGTCGCAAAAGTCGGCAAATACAACGCCGGGCAGAAGATGATGTTCTGGACCATCATGAGCATGATTTTCGTGCTGCTGGTGACCGGGGTGATCATCTGGCGTCCGTATTTTGCGCACTATTTCCCGATTCAGGTGGTGCGCTACGCGCTGCTTATCCACGCCACGTCGGCCATCATTTTGATCCACGCCATCCTGATCCATATGTATATGGCATTCTGGGTGAAAGGCTCGATTAAGGGGATGATCGAAGGGAAGGTGAGCCGCCGCTGGGCGCAGAAACACCATCCGCGCTGGTACCGCGACGTTGAGCGCATGGAGGCGCAGGAAGAGAGCACGAAAGGGCTGAAATAGCGTAAGCGCCGCCGGTGTTGACCGGCGGCGTTTTGCTAAAACCGTTCTTCGACATACCTGAACGGGTATTTTGTCGGCTTCACCTTGCCGATTTTACGCTTCGGTAAATCCATCGTTTCGATATGCAGGTCTTTATAGGGGATCTGTGAAAGCAGATGCGAAATAATATTGAGCCGCACGCGTTTTTTATCCTCCGACCGGGCAACAAACCACGGTGCCCACGCGGTGTCGGTGGCTTTGAACATCTCATCCCGCGCGACGGTATACTCATCCCACAGGTTGAATGATTTAATGTCCATCGGCGACAGCTTCCACGTTTTACGTCCGTCGTTAATCCGGTCGCGAAGGCGGCGCTCCTGCTCTTTTGGCGTCACTTCGAGCCAGTATTTCAGTAAGATGATCCCCGCATCAACCATCGCTTTTTCCATCACCGGCGTGCCGTCGAGAAATCTCTCCACCTGTTCCTCGGTACAAAAGCCCATGACGCGCTCAACGCCCGCGCGGTTATACCAGCTGCGATCGAAGATGACGATTTCTCCCGCGGAAGGCAGGTGGGAAACGTAGCGCTGCAAATAGAGCTGGCTCTTTTCCTTTTCCGTGGGGGCCGGCAGGGCGACAACCCGGAAAACTCGGGGGCTGACGCGCTCGGTGATGGCTTTGATGGTTCCTCCTTTGCCCGCGCCGTCTCGCCCCTCAAACACGATGCACACCTTCAGGCCTTTGCTGACCACCCATTGCTGGAGCTTCACCAGCTCCACGTGCAGGCGGCGCAGCTCTTTTTCATACTCTTTGGTTTTGAGGGGCGCTTTTGCTGCGTCATCAACCCCTTTGCTCGCGTTCTTCTTGCTGACCATAGCTGTCATCCTCTTTGCGGGTCTCTCTGAAGTGTAATCGACCTGAATAAATGGACTAACGTGTCAGAGATCGGTTTTGAACTGGTTCACCATACCAGTTTGGTCAATAATGCCGGTTGCCTCTCTTTTCTTTGTGGTTGCGGTATGAAAAAAACGATCTTTTCGCTGGCGCTCGGCACGTTCGGTCTTGGTATGGCCGAGTTCGGCATTATGGGCGTCCTCACCGAGCTGGCGCACGATACCGGGATATCCATTCCCTCCGCCGGGAACATGATCTCGTTCTATGCGTTTGGCGTGGTGATTGGCGCGCCGATTGTGGCGCTCTTTTCTAACAGGTTCTCGCTGAAATCCACGCTGCTGTTTCTGGTGGCAATGTGCGTCATCGGTAACGCCATCTTCAGCCTGTCGACGACGTACACCGGGCTGGCGGTCGGGCGGCTGATTTCCGGCTTCCCCCACGGCGCTATCTTTGGCGTCGGCGCGATCCTCCTGTCGAAAATTGCGCCGCCGGGCAGGGTGACGGTGGCCGTTGCGGGCATGATTGCCGGGATGACGGTCGCCAACCTGGTGGGCGTACCGCTCGGCACCTGGCTTGGACATGCGTTCAGCTGGCGCTACACCTTCTGGCTGATTGCCGCCTTCGACGCGCTGGTGATTTTGTCCGTGCTGGCGTGGGTACCTAACGTCTATGACAAAACGGAAAACCGGCTGACCGAACAGTTTCATTTTCTCAAGCGCCCGGAGCCGTGGCTTATCTTCGCCGCCACCCTGTTTGGCAACGCCGGGGTCTTTGCCTGGTTCAGCTTCGTTAAGCCTTTTATGCTCAACGTATCCGGTTTCTCCGAAGGGGGAATGACGGCCATCATGATGCTGATGGGGCTAGGGATGGTGCTCGGCAACCTGATGAGCGGGAAACTCTCCGGCCGCTTTAGCCCGTTACGCATTGCGGCCACCACCGACCTGGTCATCGTCGCCTCGCTGCTGCTGCTCTTCGCATTTGGCGAGCACCCGACCGCGTCGCTGACGATGGGGTTCATCTGCTGCGCCGGGCTGTTTGCGCTCTCTGCGCCGCTGCAAATCCTGCTGCTGCAAAACGCGAAGGGGGGAGAATTGCTTGGGGCGGCGGGAGGCCAGATGGCGTTCAATCTGGGCAGCGCGATTGGCGCCTATTTTGGCGGAATGATGATCACGTTCGGCTTTAGCTGGAGCTACGTCACGCTGCCCGCGGCGCTGCTCTCCTTCCTGGCAATGGGATCGCTACTGATCTACGGCTACCGACAGGCTAAACGTACGCAGGCTAACGCGCGGGCGCTAGCCTGACGGGATACTCCCTACACGAATTTCGCCAGCGGATCGGCCGCCGCAAACGCGACGCTGCGGTCTGCCGCGGGCGGGTAAATCAGCTCGTTGGTGATGGCGATTTTGATTTTCTTCGCCTCATCGCGAACCGATTTCACCTGCTGATCCCAGCCCTCGGTATAGACCGCGCCCCAGCCCCCTAAATCAAGACAGGTCACATAGTTCACCTGACGGTAAGGCAGCGGTGGCTGATTAAGCAGGCTGGCCGCGGCGTTATGGCCCGCAAACTTGCCGAGCTGAATAGCGTGCTGGCAGGTCATCAGCGCCGTGTTGCCTACGTCGTCGGTTTTGGCATGCGCCATATCGCCGGTGGCGTAAACGTCCGGGTGCTGCGGCACCTGCAGGTTTTTATTGACGATAAGGCGTCCCTGGCTATCGCGTTCGCCGCCGATCTGCCGGCTCAGCGGGTTGGCTTCGACGCCAGCGGTCCACACGACGGTGGATGTCGCAATACGCTCGCCGTTCTTCAGCGTCACGCCGCCGTCATCTATCGCTTCAATTTCGCTGTTCAAACGCCACTCTACGCCCAGCTCAAGGCTTGCATCCGCAATGGTTTTACGCAGCGCCTCGCTGTAGCGTCCGCCGATGACCGCGCCCCTTTCAACTACGATGACTTTAGTCTGCGTATCTTCGCCGAAACGGTCGCGAAGACGGGCAGGCAGTTCGGTCGCCAGCTCGATACCGGTAAAACCACCGCCGCAGACCACCACGGTGTTACGCTCGGGCGTCGAAGGGCGCGCAACCAGCGAATCAAGGTGCTGCTCAAAGACCTGAGCGGATCCAAGCTGGTCGATATCGAACGCATATTCAGCCAGCCCGGCAATCGGTGGACGTCTAGTCTGGCTACCCGTTGCCAGCACCAGGCGCTCATAGCTTACGGTCATTTCCTGGCCATTCGCATCGCGCCAGACCACTATTTTATCATTTGTATCAATACGTTCCGCGCTACCCGCAATAAATTCAATGTCCAGTTCGCTAAAGAGATCGCTCAGCGGCGCAACCAGCGTGGCGACCTTTTCTTCATAAAAACGTGGACGAACGCGCAACTCTGCGACGGGTGCCAGAACGGCAATCGACAGAGCGTTATTTCCCGTCAGCGCGGACAGGCGAGCGGCACTGACCGCAGCCCACATACCGGAAAAACCACTACCCACAATTAAAATCTGCTTTTTCATCTTCGATCCTTTTGGTCGTCAGGCTGGGTGTCTGACATAACTGCAACTATACTTGTCGGAGTTAACTGCGACAACTCCTTTCTGAGTTAAATTTAAATGGTGCCATAAATCAGCAGGTTAATCAGTTGCGGTAACGATCGCGGTGTTTATCATGCCGAACGTAGCTATAATGACCCGGATAAATAATTTCGGAGTTAATCATGGCTTTTTACAGTTCCGGCGTGGAATACGGCATTCATAGCCTGATGTGCATGGTCGATGCTAAAGGGAACGAGCGCGAGATGAGCGTCCGGGAGATGGCGGCGCTGCAGGGCGTGCCTTACGACTACCTGGGCAAGATCTTCACGCGCCTGTCGCGCGCCGGTCTGGTGAGCAGCACCGAAGGCAAGGGCGGGGGCTTCAGGCTGGCGCGTCCGGCCGAGCTGATCTCGGTGCTGGACGTGGCGCACGCCATTGACGGTGAAAAAAACATGTTTGAATGTCGGGAAGTGCGCCAGCGGCTGGCGGTGTTTGATGAAGCGCCCCCGGCGTGGGCGTGTGACGGCCCGTGCGGCGTGCGCTCGGTGATGGACAGCGCCCAGCAGCGGATGGAGGAGGAGCTGGCGCGGCACACGATTTTAGATCTCGCGCGGAAAATGTACCGCAAAGCGCCGGATACGTTTCAGATTGAAGTGCAGGAGTGGATTGCCGACAGGCGGTCTTCCTGAAGAGAAGCCGGGCAGGGCGACGCCTTCACCCGGCAGAGATCTTACGAACGTAAATCGATCACCATGCGGCCGCGAATTTGGCCCTGTTCCATCTCTTTAAAAATGGCGTTGATATCCTCCAGCGGGCGCATTGCCACTTTCGGAACCACTTTGCCCTCGGCGGCAAACTGGAACGCTTCCACCAGATCCTGACGCGTGCCCACCAGCGACCCCACAACCTGAATGCCGTCCAGCACCAGACGCGGAATATCGAGGCTCATCGACTCCGGCGGCAGGCCCACGGCCACCACGCGGCCCCCCGCGCGCACGGCATCTACCGCCGAGTTAAACGCCGCTTTTGCCACCGCCGTGACCACCGCAGCGTGCGCGCCGCCGGTTTTCTCCTGAATGATTTTAGCGGCATCTTCGCTGCGCGAGTTAATGGTTAAATCAGCGCCCATGCTGGCCGCCAGCTTGAGCTGCTCATCGTTCACGTCGATGGCAATAACCTTCGCATTGAAGACGTTTTTCGCATACTGCAGCGCGAGGTTCCCTAAGCCGCCGAGGCCGTAGATGGCAATCCACTGGCCCGGCTTGATGTAGGAGATTTTCACCGCTTTATAGGTGGTCACCCCGGCACAGGTGATGCTGCTTGCCGCGGCGGAATCCAGTCCGTCAGGCACTTTGACCGAGTAATCGGCGGTGACGATGCACTCTTGCGCCATGCCGCCGTCAACGGTATAACCGGCGTTTTTCACGTCGCGACACAGGGTTTCATTCCCGGTATTACAGTATTCACAGTGGCCGCAGCCTTCAAAGAACCACGCTACGCTTGCGCGATCGCCCACCTTGAGCGAGGTCACGCCAGGCCCAATCTCTTTCACGATGCCAATCCCTTCGTGTCCCAGGATCACGCCGGTTTTGTCGCCGAAATCACCGTTTTTAACGTGAAGATCGGTATGACATACCCCGCAGCATTCCATTTTGAGCAGGGCTTCGCCATGCTTAAGCGGGCGTAATGTTTTTTCGGTGACGTTAACCTGGTGATCGTGTGTAACTACAGCAGCCTTCATAGGTTTCTCCTTGTTCATGACGAGATTCTGCATTGCGCATACTACCCCTCAAGGATTAATACTTTGGCGTGCTAATGCAAGGTAACCGCAACATAATGTAATAAATTCAGACCATTTCAGATTAAGAACAGAGCGATCCTCTAATAAATAGGGGGGAATAAAACTGCCAAAAAAACGTCATGTTTCCGTCATGCGGCAAACGTAACGTGTTGTCTTTCCAATAACCGAAGAGTTAAAAGACAATGCATCTGGTGAAAAAACTTATCGCAGCGGGCGTTTTCCTGTCCGCTTCCGTACAGGCACAAAATATTCTTGAGTTTCCTCAGCCGGACAATAATCCGGAGGAGTTCTACGCCGTCACCGAGATCCCGGCGGGTGGGATAATCAAATACGAAACCGATGCAAAGACCGGGTTTATCGTTGCCGATCGCTTCCAGTCCATGCCGGTGGCGTATCCGGCGAACTACGGCTCGTTGACCCAGTCTTTAGCCGGTGACGGCGATCCGCTGGACGTCATCTTCTATACCCGCGCACCGCTGGCGCCGGGCACGCTGATCAAGCTGCGCGCCATCGGCGTGCTGAAGATGGTGGACGGCGGCGAGAAGGACGACAAAATCGTGGCGGTCCCTGCCAGCAAAATCGACCCGACGTACGACGACATCCACGAGCTGAGCGATCTGCCGAAGATTGAGGTCCAGCGCCTTGAGTCATTTTTCCGCGTCTACAAGCAGCTGCCGGAAGGGCGTAAAAACGTGGAGCTGAGCGGCTTTAACGATGCCGCCGCGGCGAAACAGGAAATCAAGCAGGCGTGGGATGCGTGGAAAGCAAAAGCCCCGCAGTGATTAACTGGCCCGGCGAAATAACCGCCGGGCGCAGGACTACAGCTGTTCTTCCAGGTTTTTAATCTCCTCGCGCCACTGCGCCTGAAGCTGCGGTTTTTGATGCTTCGGCTTGCGCGCCAGATCCTCTGCAAGCAGCGCCTCCAGCGCAACCAGGCGCTCGAGCAAATCATCTGAAGGCGAAGGCTGCTTCGAGGCTGTTTGAACGACCGCCGCCTGCGGTATGACGCCGGACGATTCGCGCAGCCACTCAAACACGGCTTCGGCGTCGTGCCACTCGCTGAGCGCACCGTCCTCAATCAGCCAGAAGCGGTTGCAGCTGTGGCTAATCAGCTGGCGATCGTGGCTCACCAGCAGGACACCGCCTTCAAACTGCTGGAGAGTTTCTGCCAGCGCCTCTTTGCCTTCCATATCCAGATGGTTGGTCGGCTCGTCGAGCATCAGCAGGCTATACCGGGCGAGCGTCAGCCCAACAAACAGCAGCCGTGAACGCTCTCCGCCGCTGAGGGTGCTGACCTTCTGCCCGTGGCGCGCCCATGGGAAACCGGCGCCGATCAGCGCCATCTTGCGATCCTGCGGATGGGGCGCAAACGGCTCAAGCGCGTCCAGCAGCGTGGCGTTGTCCGGCAGCTGGTTTAGCGTCTGGTCATAGTAGCCGGGAGCAACGCGAGGGTGGATTTTCAGCCCGTCCTCCGCCGGTTCTTCGGTCATCTGGCGCCAGATAAGCCGCATCAGGGAGGATTTCCCGCAGCCGTTGCGTCCGACAATCGCCACGCGATCGCCGCTTTTCAGCCGCGCAATGTCCACGTTGAACAGCGCGGGCTGGCCGGGCGCGGGCGGTACGGCAAGATTTACCATCTCCAGCAGGCGGTCAGCCCGCAGCGCGTCGCCGCGCAGGGTGAGCGTCCACGGGCTGCCCGCCGTGAGCGCGGTCTGGCTTACCTTCAGCCGCTCGACCTGTTTTTCCATCTGCTTCGCCTTGCGGGCCAGATCTTCGTTGTCGTAGACCTTGCCCCAGGTCGCCAGCCGCCTGGCGCTGGCGGCAACGCGGTCAATCTCCTTTTGCTCGGCCTTGTGGCGCAGCGCGTCGCTTTCGTCCTTCGCCAGCAGCGCCTTTCGCGCCGTCGTGCAGGGCAGGGCAAAGTAGTGCAGCGTTTTATCGCGCAGGATCCAGCTGCCGTTAGTGACGGCGTCCAGCAGCTGCCGGTCGTGCGAGACCAGCACGAAGCTTCCCGACCAGCTCAGTAAAAACTGCTCCAGCCAGAGCAGGGTTGGCAGATCGAGGTGGTTGCTGGGCTCGTCAAGCAGCAGCAGGTCCGGATCGCGAATCAGCGCCCGCGCCAGCAGCAGCCGCGTGTGCTGGCCGCCGCTGAGCGTGGCCGCGCACAGCGCCATATCGTGCGGCGTAAAGCCCATTCCCGCCAGCAGCGTTTCCGCTTTCCAGCGCAGGCTTTCCCGTTCACCGACAGGGAGTTGTGCCAGGACCGCGTCCAGCATGGTCAGTGAGAGAATTTCCTGCGGCAGGTGCTGTTCCACGCGCGCCAGCAGGCAATGCCCGGCCAGCGCAACGGTGCCGAAAGCAGGGGAGTCGGTGCCGTCGAGGATCTTTAACAGCGTGCTTTTGCCGCAGCCGTTATCGCCCAGCAGGCCGATGCGGTCGCCTTTTTTCAGCGTAAAGGAGAGAGAGTCGAAGAGCGTGCCAAACGCCGTTTCAACGCGTAAAGATTGTGCAGTGAGTAAAGTGCTCATTGTTGCTTACCCAAGAGTTACAGGCATGTGTATGCCTCGTCAAACATCGCTGACGATAACTCAGTAAGCCCGAGAGAAGGGATTTCAGGGGTTGGTGTCTTCGCTCAAGCAGAAGTTATCGCAGCACGATACCGATAACGCTTGAGCTGGTGCGATCACCAAGTGTATGTGAAACATTGAAAATTTCACAGTACAGCATAATTGGCCTCCTTATATTCAGTGGGTTAATGAATGAAGGGAGTGTAGCGGGGGAAAGAGAGTTTGGCTAGAGGGTATCTCGCACTAGGCGGTGGGCTCCCCACATATTACACTCTGGCACCGAAAACCCCCTCTCCCTTGAGGGAGAGGGCTGGGGTGAGGGGGAACATACGACTGTGGTGGTTGTAACGTTCACTTTACGAGCCTTGCAACTCTGAAATCACACGACTTGTGAACGCGTTAAGGAGGCTCACCGCCGCCTCCTTAACAATCCGGGCTCCCGGCAATTTTGTCTTCGGCTAATTCCTTCCGGCTTATCGGGGACGGGCGGAGGTAACGTCCATTAAAGCCCACGACAAGGAAACGGTCGAGCGCAACGTTAAATCGACGTCCGACGATAGCTTCGGTATTCCGGCATCCAGTAGTTATCGTCTATAGCCTGCTGCAAGGCGTCTGCGGAGGTTTTCACCGCCACGCCCTGCTGCTGCGCCATTTTACCGACCGCGAACGCGATCGCGCGGGACACTTTCTGAATATCCTTCAGCTCCGGCAGCACCAGCCCTTCGCCGTTGTTCACCAGCGGAGAATAACCGGCCAGCGTTTCGCTTGCGGACATCAGCATCTCATCGGTAATGCGCGACGCGCCGGAGGCGATCACGCCCAGACCAATCCCCGGGAAGATGTAGGAGTTGTTGCACTGGGCAATCGGATAGACCTTATCTTTCCATACTACCGGATCGAACGGGCTGCCGGTCGCGACCAGCGCGTTGCCCTCGGTCCAGGCAATGATGTCCTGCGGCGTCGCTTCCACGCGCGAGGTAGGGTTAGACAGCGGCATCACGATAGGGCGCTCGCAGTGTTTATGCATCTCGCGAATGATCTCCTCGGTGAAGAGACCGGTTTGCCCGGATACGCCGATCAGAATGTCCGGCTTCACGTTGCGCACCACGTCAAGCAGGGAAAGGACTTCGTTGTCGGTATCCCAGTTCTTCAGGTTTTCACGTTTCTGCACCAGCTTGGTCTGGAACGGAAGCAGGTTCGGCATGCCGTCGGTCAGCAGGCCGAAGCGGTCAACCATAAACACGCGGGAGCGGGCCAGCTCCTCGCTTAACCCTTCGCGCTGGGTCTGGGAGATGATTTGCTCGGCGATACCGCACCCGGCGGAGCCTGCGCCAAGGAAGACAATTTTCTGATAGCTGAGCTGGCTGCCCGCCGCGCGGCTGGCGGCAATCAGCGTGCCGACGGTGACGGCGGCGGTGCCCTGGATGTCATCGTTAAACGAGCAGATCTCATCGCGATAGCGGTTCAGCAGCGGCATGGCGTTCTTCTGGGCAAAATCTTCGAACTGCAGCAGCACGTCCGGCCAGCGGTGCTTCACGGCCTGGATAAAATCATCAACGAACTGATAATACTCGTCGTCGGTAATGCGCGGATGGCGCCAGCCCATGTACAGCGGATCGTTCAGCAGCTGCTGATTGTTGGTCCCCACGTCCAGCACCACCGGCAGGGTATACGCCGGGCTGATGCCGCCACAGGCGGTATACAGAGAGAGCTTGCCGATGGGGATCCCCATCCCGCCGATGCCCTGGTCGCCGAGGCCCAGAATACGTTCCCCGTCGGTCACCACGATCACCTTGATGTTGTGGTTTGGCACGTTTTGGAGGATATCATCCATGTTGTGACGGTTCGGCCAGGAGATGAACACGCCGCGCGAGCGACGGTAAATTTCGGAGAAACGCTCACAGGCCGCGCCGACCGTAGGGGTATAAATCACCGGCATCATCTCTTCGAGATGGTTTTGCACCAGGCGATAGAAAAGCGTTTCGTTGGTGTCCTGGATGTTGCGCAGGTAGATGTGTTTATCGATTTCGGTTTTGAAGCCCTGATACTGAATCCAGGCGCGCTCCGCCTGTTCTTCAATGGTTTCGACCACTTCCGGCAGCAGGCCAAGCAGGTTAAAGCTGCTGCGCTCTTCCATGCTAAAGGCGCTGCCTTTGTTGAGCAGGGGGAATTCGAGCAGAACGGGGCCGGCGTACGGAATATAAAGGGAACGATGTTTTTTCAGTTTGTTGTCCATGTCACTCACTCAATTTTTGAAGATCCGTCCCTGACACTGTCGTTTATCATCTTTCTGGGCTGTGCTGAGGGCTGCGGTTCGGGAGATAGTATAAAGGAGCTGAAAATGAATTACCGCACCACATAAAAAAAACACCATCGGTTTTGCCGATGGTGTTGTGGATTTCTTAGCGGGACTTACTTGCCTGCGTGGCGTTTTCTGCCGGTAGCGTGGGTGACTTGCGTTTCGCTGTCGCCCTCGATCACCACTTTACGTTGGTTCGACAGCTTGTAGTTCAGCCCCAAAATATGGCGTGCCTGACGGTTCGATTTCATGTTAACTCCTCAATCCTGTTGATAGTTTTAAGGACAAGCCTGCTTGCACAAGCGAAATGTAACCCCTTAGGTTGCAGATCCAGCTTAGCAGATTTTCAGAAAGCGGCATGCTGGCCGCTGACGACGTAGTTAATGGTTTGCTGGTAGATGTCACTGAGGATGTCATTGTCTGAAGCCTCAACCCATTTGGTCAGCTCCATCAAAATGTCATCTTCAGTAACAGCTCCACGCTCTGCATGGATGCCTTGCGCAATGGCGTTAACAAGCTCGGGCTGTGCTGAAGTGGTGTGTGCCGGGTAATAAGTAAACATACTGCCTCCGTGTCGTTGTCTGTTTAATGGTACGGCTCGCAAAAATTTAATTCCTGAACAGAGTCGCAAATATTTTTGCGGATGTGGCTAAGATTCGTCCTGGAAATAAAAATATCATTTTCCAGGAAGAAAAAGGGGAATTAAGGTTTCCAGCGGCGTAGCGCGGTCTTTTTTTCATACGGCATAGGAGAGGGCCAGGAAATCAGTTCGACAATGCTGCCCCAGGGCGTTTGCCCGTAGCAAAACGCATTGCCTTCTCCGCGCTCATCCGGAAAGGTAAGCGGCTTGGGTTCGGTGAACATCTCACCACCGGCCGCGGTAAATGACGAAATTGCCTTTGAAAAATCATCGACATAAACGGCAAAGTGCTGTAGCCCGAAATCGCTGGCGCGCGCGGGATGTCCTTGTTCAGGGCCGTGCATTTCAAACAGCTCAACCCCAGGCCCGTGGGGCATGGCAAGCATGCGTATTGCGCGGATGCGCGTGCCGGGGAATAGCCTCAGCGTATGTTCCTGGGCATCGTGGTCAATATTATCGCTGTTCGGCGTAACGGAGTGATATAAAACGCGCGCGTCAAAGGCGCGTTCAAAAAATAAAGTGGCTTGTTCAATGTCCGGTACCGTAATACCAATGTGGTCAATTCCTCTTACCGTCGAAGGCATTTTTTTCTCCTGCTATAAAATAATAAATATAGCAGGAGAAATTCAGGCTATTACCACTTCATTTCGCCGGTATTCACTTTGGCGCTGAGCTCCAGAGAACTCTCTTCCGCCAGGTGGGGATACTGTTTTTTCATCGCAGCGATAACGCCCGCGGAATGTTTGCTATCCGCCAGGGCCTGTTCAAAGTGCTGCAAATACTGGCGAGTAAAGTCGATGGCGCCGGTTCCCGCTGGCGGCGTACCGAGGTAGTGGCCGGGGATCACGCGCTCGGGCTCGTGTGCGGCCATCGCCTCCAGCGTTTGCTGCCACTGCTGGCGAACCGCTTTGGTTTGCGTATCCGCCGTCCAGACGTGGATCCCCCACGATACGCCGGTTCCGCCCAGAATGGTTTTCGCCGATGGGATCCAGACGTAGGCGGCGTAGCTGTCTGCGTCTTCAAGGTCCACTTTTTCGCCGTCGATGGTAAACGTGTTTGAGGCAAGAACCTGCGGAACGAACAGCGCCGTTGGCGCACCGTCCTTCATCTGCGGGCCCCAGTAGGCGAGCTTGGCGTCCTTGGTAGCCTTGATATGGTCAACAACCCGCTGGGTAGCGAGCACTTTGGCGTTCGGGAAGGCCTTCACCAGCGGCTGAAGGCCAAAATAGAAGTCCGGATCGCCGGAGGTGATAACAATTTTATTCAGCGTTTTGCCGCTTTTACGGATTTTTTCGACCAGCGCTTCGCCGTCCTTCACGCTGAACTGCGCGTCAAACAGCACGGCCTCTTTCGGCCCGGAAACCAGAGTCGAAGAGACGGCAAAAATGGCCTTCTCCTGCGGATTGTAGGTATCAACGGTCAGCGGGGTGGCAAACGCAACCGGCGTAAAAACGGCGCCCAGCGCGGCAAGGTGGGTAGGCTTCATCATCGTGTCTCTGTTATCAGGAAAGTCTTTATTATAGAGAACGGAGCATTTGCCACTATTCCTGAAACAGGACATGCTTAGTTTCATAAATCGAGCAGATGGAGCTATAAATGGATCGCGTGATTGCCGCTCAGGTCTATAACCGCATATGTGAACTGGGAAGCCTAAGCGCCGCCGCAAGAGCGCTGGGAATTTCTCGCCCTATGGTCAGCCGCTATCTGGAACAGATGGAAAAATGGGCGGGCGCGCGGCTGGTTAACCGCTCAACGCGCAAGCTCACCCTGACCGCCGCAGGGGAAAAGGTGCTGCAAAAAACGCGCACGCTGTCTCAGATATCGCAGGAAATTGAGGATCAGTCCGCAAGCGACATGCCGTCCGGCACGCTGCGCGTCGCCTGCGCGCACTTCACGGCGATGCAGGTGATCGCCCCGGTGCTGCCGGAGATGCTTGCGCGTTTTCCGCACCTGCGCGTCGAGCTGGACGTGAATAACCATCCCGTCAGCCTCGTGGGCGAACGCATTGACGTGGCGATCCGTATTACCGATACCCCCGAACCGGGGATGATCGCGCGCAGGATCGGGGAGTGCCGCTCGGTGCTCTGCGCCTCGCCGCAATACCTTGCCGCGCGCGGCACGCCCGAGCGTCTGGAGGATTTAGCAGAGCATAACTGCCTGCATTACAGCTTTTTTGCCGGGCAGTCGTGGCGGTTTATTAGCCCCGATGGCGAACCGGCGTCCGTGGCCGTGAGCGGTAACCTGAGCGCGAGCATATCCTCTCTGCTGATGGAGGCCGCCATCAACCACTGCGGTATTGCCATGCTGCCCGAGCGCGAGGCGCAGAACGCGCTGCAAAACGGAACCCTGGTTCCGGTGCTGAGCGAATTTACGCCGAAGCCGATCGGTATTTATGGCATTTATCAGTCGCGTGACTATCAGCCCGCTGCCCAGCGAGTGTTCCTCGACGCATTGGCGCACTCGCTTTCACTCGGGTAAGACTCGTCTGTGTTCGCAGCAAAATGTGACTGACGTCCTATACTTAACCCTTTGTAAGCCAAAAGGAGAGCAATAATGACGATTCATAAGCACGGTTCGGCACACTGGTCTGGTGATATTAAGCGCGGGAAAGGGACGGTTTCTACCGAGAGCGGCGTCCTGAATCAACAACCTTACGGCTTTAACACCCGTTTCGAAGGGGAAAAGGGCACCAACCCGGAAGAGCTGATTGGCGCGGCGCACGCGGCATGCTTCTCAATGGCGCTGTCATTGATGCTGGGCGAGGCGGGCTACACGGCTGATTCCATCGACACGAAAGCGGTCGTCTCTCTGGACAAAACCGACGGCGGGTTTGCCATCAGCAAAATTGCCCTGCAAAGCAAGGTGACGGTGCCTGGCATCGATCCGCAGCAGTTTGACGGCATCATCCAGAAGGCGAAGGCCGGATGTCCGGTTTCTCAGGTGCTGAAGGCCGAAATCACCCTGGACTACACGCTTAATTAACCTCAGGCCGGGCGATCGCCCGGCTCGTTTTTCAGCGCGGCGGGAAACACCTCTGCCAGCCACGCGATAAAGACCCGGAGGCGGTGCGTCAGGTGCCTGTTCTGCGGGTAGACCACGTGAAAAGGATAAGCCTTCGGACGCCAGTCCCGAAGGATCTCAACCAGAGTTCCTGCCTGCAGACGATCCCGAATGGCATAGCCAAACGTCTGAATAATCCCTAAACCTGACACGGCGGCCGCCAGATGGCCGTTACTCTCATTAACGCCGAGATAATGCGGCACGGCGATCTCCAGCGCGTCGCCATTTTCCCTGAAGCGAAACGGAAATGCCCGCCCGGTGATCGGTGAAAGATAGCTGACCAGCCGGTGGCCGTTGCGCAGCTCCTGCGGGTACGCCGGCACGCCATACGTCTTCAGATAGCGCGGCGTCGCGCAGGTGAGCAGTTCGGCATCGCCAATGTGGCGGGCAATCAGGGTGGAATCATTCAGCGGGCCGCCCCGAATAACGCAGTCCACGTTGCCGCTGATCAAATCCACCGGGCGGTCGGAGACGCCGAGGTCGATGCGGAGATCCGGGTAGCGCTGCATAAAATCGGGCAGAAGGGGGATCAGCACGTCGCGAGCGGTTGAGCCTCCGACGTCAATGCGCAGATGCCCCTTTGGCGTGCAGCATGACGCGCGAAAGGAGGTGTCGATATCTTCGATGTCGATGAGCACCCGCATGGCTTTCTCGTAATATTCCCTTCCTTCCGGCGTCGTGACGACGCGACGCGTGGTGCGGTGCAAGAGCCTCGTTTCCAGATGAGCCTCAAGGGATTTCACCAGCTTGCTCAGCGTGGCGATCGGCATATTCAGTGAATCCGCCGCGCGGGTAAAACTGCCTGATTCCACTACGCGCGCAAAGGCACGCATTGCCATGAGTTGATCCACGCGCTTCCCCTTGATTATTTCCCATTGTGAAAAGTCATTTTCATTTTTGCCCATTTTTCGCTAATCCCGCAAGGGCTAAAGTCTGTTCAACGCGGGCGAAAGCCTGCATCTCTCAACGCGAAAATAAGGTAAATAACATGAATACAACGCTCGCAGGAAAAATCGCACTGGTCACCGGCGGCAGCACGGGGATTGGTCTTGCCACCGCGCAGGAGCTAGCTGAACAGGGCGCTAAGGTCTATATCACAGGCCGTCGCCAGGCAGAGCTGGACGCCGCGGTCGCGGAAGTGGGCTCATCGGCGGTGGGCATTCGCGCCGACGTGTCTAAACTCGCTGACCTTGATGAGGTATACGCCCGGATAGCAAAAGACGAAGGGCGGCTGGATATCCTGTTCGCCAACGCGGGAGGCGGGGACATGCTGCCGCTCGGCGCGATTACCGAAGAACAGTTTGACCGCATTTTCGGCACCAACGTGCGCGGCCTGCTCTTTACGGTGCAAAAGGCGCTGCCGCTGCTCTCTGCCGGGGCATCGATTATCCTGACCGGGTCGACCGTCTCCATTAAAGGGACGGCAAACTTCAGCGTTTACAGCGCCAGCAAAGCCGCCGTGCGCAACTTTGCCCGCTCGTGGGCGCTGGATTTGCAGGGGCGGGGTATCCGCGTCAACGTGGTCAGCCCCGGCCCCGTCAAAACGCCCGGCCTGGGCGATCTGGTTCCCGAGGAACAGCGCCAGGGCCTGTTCGACGCGCTGGCCGCGCAGGTGCCGCTTGGACGTCTTGGCGCACCCGGCGAAGTGGGTAAAGCCGTGGCGTTTTTAGCCTCCGATGCGGCAAGCTTTATCAACGCCACCGAGCTGTTTGTGGACGGCGGGATGGCGCAGATTTAAAGCAGAGGGTGCTACAGCCTTTCGAGGAGGGCTGTAGCACCGTATTATCTTCGTTGCCGATAACTACCATGAATACGTCAGTCCCTTCACATTTTTGGTAAGATTGAGAAAGACCAAATAGGTAAGGGATAGCAGGATGGTGAATCTGCCGTGGCGCATCAGCGTTCGGGTCATGGGGCTCTTAAAAAAAATCGCGCTGGTGCTGGGAACCGCGCTGGTCGTGCTGCTGGCGGTGCGAATTTACCTCTCGCAGCAGGGGCCGGATCTGCATCTCTGGCACACCTGGCGAGCGGATGAAATGACCGTGCGGGAGATGGATGAATCCGACTATGCTCACTACGTCGCGCGGGAAAACGCTATCTTTACCGATCTGGATAACCGCGTCACCGCGAAAAGCGGGGCGGAGGCGCGTACGCCGCTCAACCGCTACTACCGTAAAAGCCTGGTCTGGCCGGGACAGTTCGCGCCCGATGCGAACCGCTCGTTTGTGCTGATGCCTGCCGGAACGCCTCGCGGCGCGGTTGTGCTGCTGCACGGGCTAACGGATTCCCCCTACAGCGTGAGGCATCTTGCCCTTAACTATCAGCGTCGCGGTTTTGTCGCCGTGGTGCCTCGACTTCCCGGACACGGCACCGCCCCCGGCGCGCTGACGAACGTTGACTGGGAGATGTGGATGGCGGCCACGCGGCTCGCCGTGCGCGAGGCCACCCGCCTTGTAGGGGACAAGGTTCCGCTGCATCTGGTGGGGTACTCCAACGGCGGCGCGCTGGCGATGAAATATGCCCTCGACGCGCTGGACTCCGCGCAGCTGCGAAAACCTCAGCAGCTGGTCCTGCTGTCGCCGATGATTGGCGTCACGTCCTTCGCCCGGTTTGCAGGACTGGCGGGCCTTCCCGCCATGCTGCCCGCGTTTGCTAAGGCGGCGTGGCTCACTATCGCACCGGAATACAATCCCTATAAATACAACTCGTTCCCGGTGAACGCCGCGCGCCAGTCATGGCTTCTGACGCAGGCCCTGCAGGAGCAGCTAGGCCGCGACGCGCGGGAGCAGCGGCTTGACGGTCTGCCGCCCGTGCTGGCGTTCCAGTCGGTGATGGATTCTACGGTCAGCACCCGCGCGGTGGTAACCGAGCTGTTCGAACGCCTTCTGCAAAACGGCAGCGAGCTGGTGATCGTCGACATTAACCAGGCAGCAAGCTTCAGGCCGCTGTTCAAACCGGCATCATGGACGGCGGTGTCTGAACTGTTGCCGCCGAAGGTGAGGCGTTACACTGTCACAACGATAACCAACGCCAGCGAGCACAGCCTTGACGCGGTGGCCAAAACCACGCCCGCAGGCCAAACCTGGGAGCGCGTTGAGCCGCTCTCTACGCCATATCCGGCAGAAATCTACTCGCTCTCGCACGTTGCCGTGCCGTTCCCGCCCGATGATGATTTGTACGGCCGCCACCCGGAGGTGAAAAACCGCTACGGCATTAGCATGGGAACCATTGCGCTGTGGGGAGAAACGTCGGTGCTCAGCGTAAGCAAAGACGCGCTGATGCGGGTCACCTCGAATCCGTTTTACGGATACATGGAGGAAAGAATCAATGAAAAAATGGATTAACCGTTAAATCATTCATGGGTTTTATATATTAACGTCAGGCAGTAACGTATGCTTACTATAGCGTAATGCTCCCCTTACTACAGGACTCGACACTGTGCTGACCACACTCATCTATCGAAGCCAGTTGGATTCATCCTGTCATTCTGACGCGCTGAATGTGCTGGTTGACCACGCAAGGCTGCGCAACGCGGCGCTCGGCATTACGGGGATTATGCTCTACAACGGGCAGGATATCCTGCAGGTCCTCGAAGGCAGCGAAGAGCAGGTGGAAGCCCTCTTTCAGCGCATCGTTATGGATAAGCGTCATGCTTTCGTCGTTGAGCTAATGCGCGATTACGGTCCCCGCCGACGCTTTGAAAACGTGGGGATGCTGCTGTTCGATCTTCAGATAAGCTCCCCAAAGACCGTTCTCCAGTCCGTGCTGCGCTACAGCAAGCTTGAAAGCTACATCGTATCGGACGATCGGGTATTCAAATTCATACAGTCGTTCATCACCCGCGAAAATAACGCCCGGCAGCACCGCGATAAGCCGGCAGAGGCGTGGACGCTCTCCTGTGAACCACATCCGTTGGGCGAGCCTCTGGGACTTATCGCTGGCCAGAGCTGTCAGTTTGCCCTCCAGCCCATAGTTGAGCCCTATGAAGGCAAAATCAGCTCGTTTGAAATGCTGATCCGCGGCAATGACGGCGGCAACCCTGAGCAATTTTTCGCAAACCTCGATTCCGCAAAGATCTATGAGGTCGACCTGCAGACCAAGGCCTACGCCTTTGCGCTCGCCAAAAGTCTGAAGATCGGCAGCCATAAAATAGCGGTAAATCTGCTGCCAATGTCGCTTGTCAACGTGCCGGGCGCGGTAGAGTTTTTGGTTGAGCAAATCCAGCTCAGCGGCCTTCAGCCGGAGCAGGTCATTATCGAAGTGACCGAAAACGAGATGATTTCCGGCTTCAACACCTTCAACAAGGCGATCAAAGCGCTTCGCGGCACGGGGATTGGTTTCGCAATCGATGATTTTGGCTCCGGCTATGCGGGGCTATCGCTGCTGACGAAGTTTCAGCCTGATAAGATCAAGATTGACCGCGAAATTATAAGCAACGTGCATTTGAGCGGGCCGAAGCAGGCAATCGTTAAGTCTATCGTCAGCTGCTGTACCGATCTGGAAATCACGCTCGTCGCGGAGGGCATCGAGAAGCTGGAGGAGTGGCGATGGCTTGAGTCCGCAGGCATACGCCGCTTTCAAGGGTTTCTGTTCGCCCGTCCGCAGCTCAACGGCGTCGGCGATATTCACTGGCCGCATATGTTGCGTTAGCACGGCAACGATAACTTTAATTAATTAAAGAAACGATTCAGCCGATAACTATAGGGAGTGTTTATCCTGAGGTAGTTATGTCGTTAAAAAAATCATCGCTGATCGTTCTGTTTTCGCTGCTGTTTTTCTTTGTTGCCAGCACCATCACCACGGTTGGTCTCATCCTTAAAAGCAACAACTCGCTCGATAACGTTAATAAAGAGATTCAGGTGGTGCTGTCCATCATCGACCCGATCAACCACAGCCGTACGCTGCGCGTGCGGGTGATGGAGTACGTGAAGATGGTCGAGGTGGGGAATACCGCAGACGGTGCCGCCAGGCTGGATGCCGTGAAAGAAGCGCTGACCAAGGCCGATAGCGCCTTTGCGGCCTTTATGGCCGCGCCGCGGCTGGCGGATGAAGCGCCGCTGGTGAGCGCCTATCGGGAAGCCTGGCTCAACTATCGCGATCGCGGGCTGGAGCCGTTTATTGCCGCCGCGGCCGCTCACGACGTTGCGAAATTTAACGCGCTGATCCCCACCGTTTCTCAGCTTGACCGCCGGTATGAAGTCGTCCTCGACCAGGTGCTGTCCGTTCATCAGAAATATGCCAAACGCCTGAACGAAGACGCGCGGAATAACTTCGTTTCCGGCCTGGCGATCATTGCCGGGATTGCTTTCCTGTTCGTCGCCGTGATCGTTGCCGTCAGCCTGCTGATGCGCCGCTTCGTGTTCGCGCCGGTCAACCTGGCCCGTGAACACTGTAGCCAAATCGCCGCGGGCAGGCTGGATATTCCGGTGCCGGTGAAGGGCAGCGCGGGGAATGAAATTGACCACCTGATGGGGTCAATGGAGCAGATGCGCCTGGCGCTTCTCGACACCATTGCGCAGGTACGTGATGCCAGCAACAGCGTCACCCACGCCGCGCAGGAAATCGCCGCCGGTAATATCGACCTTGCCTCGCGCACCGAGCAGCAGGCGGCCGCCCTGACGCAAACGGCGGCCAGCATGGAAGAGCTGAACGCGACCGTGGCAAACAACACCGATAACGTCTACGAGGCGGGCAAGCTGGTCCAGGACGCGGTGACTAACGCCCACACCGGAGAGGCGGTGACGCGTGAAGTCATCGAGACCATGAATACCATTGCCGCCAACTCAAAGCGCATCGAAGATATCACTAACGTCATCAACAGCATCGCCTTCCAGACCAACATTCTCGCCCTGAATGCCGCCGTGGAGGCCGCGCGCGCCGGTACGCAGGGGCGCGGGTTTGCCGTGGTGGCGACCGAGGTGCGCACGCTGGCGCAGAAAAGCGCGGTTGCCGCGAAAGACATTGAAAATCTTATCGCGCAGTCCGTATCCAGCGTAAAAAATGGCGCCGCGCTGGTGAATCGTTCAGGTGACGTGATCGACGCGATTATCTCTTCGGTGAATAAGGTCAATTCGCTGATGGGACAGATCTCCATCGCCTCCGAGGAGCAGAACCGCGGTATCGGACAGATTGGCCAGGCGGTCACCGAGATGGACGGCGTCACGCAGCAGAACGCGGCGCTGGTCCAGCAGTCTGCCTCCGCGGCGGCGTCGCTGGAGGCACAGGCGCAGCAGCTGACGCAAAGTATTTCGAGCTTCAGGCTGCCCGCGTGACATGCCCCACGCGCTGACGGGGCGATAACCCACAAAGACAAATCCTTACACACTCGGGACTTGTAGATTCATTGGTATCGTTTATGATCGTGGCGTCTTCATATTTTGGAACGTTATGCGTAACCGTCCGCTTCTGGGTAAATGGCTGTTGATAATCACGTGTCTGGCGATGGCGCTTTGCCTGGTCCAACGCGCGGTCTATCTCAACCATTTTTTACAGGGGCTGGGGCAGCAGGCGCAGACGTCCCTGACGGTTGACGCCGCGAAGCCCGCAGGCGACGCGGAATCCGCGGGGCCGTCGCCCTGCCAGCTAAGCGCGCAGTCTCTGCTGTGCGCGCAGCCAATCTTCTTTGACGGCGCGCTTCCCGCCATCATCCTCTTCTTCGCGCTGCTGCAGCTTTTTGCGCCGCAGCGCTCGCTTGTCTTCAGAGAGCGGGTCGTTCACGCCCCGCCGCCGCGAATACACCTCAAAAACTGCGTTTTCCGTGAGTGAAACCATCGTAACCACACGATAACTTTCACTGTACACGGAGTAAAAAATGTTAAACGTCTTCAGGGGCTTCGTCCTCCTGCTGCTCGCCTGCATGGGCATTGCCCATGCGGCGGATACCGGCTGGATGACATCCCCGCAAAACAACCATGCCCGGGTGCGTTTCCAGGCAGAAAAAAGCCAGGACCGCATTCTCGGCCTGCTCACCGTTGAGCTACAGTCTGGCTGGAAAACCTACTGGCGCTCGCCGGGAGAAGGGGGCGTCGCCCCGCAGATTGTCTGGCCGAAAGGCGTCAAGGACAGCTGGTACTGGCCGGTGCCGTCGCGCTTTGATATCTCCGGCCTGACCACGCAGGGCTATCACAATAAGGTCGCGATCCCGATAGTCATTACCGGGACAACCGGCGACACCCTTGACGGTACGCTGACGCTTTCCACCTGCAGCAACGTTTGCCTGCTGACCGACTATCCGCTCAGCCTCGACTTTAGCCAGCCGGTTGACGGCGGTTTCCAGGCGGCGTTTGAGCAGGCGATGCGCGCGATCCCGGGGGATGGCGGTATTTCGTCTAACCTTACCGCCTGGCTGGACGGCGGCGATCTGGTCATTACCGGGTCGGCGCAGGGCGGCTGGGACAATCCGGGGATCTATTTCGACCCGCTGGAAGGCGACGTGCTGCCGGGCGAGCCGGTCATTAATCACCGCGGCGAAACGCTGCGCGTCACCGTGCCCGTTACCGACGAGTGGGGCGACAGGCCCGCGTCGCTGGAAGGGAAAAAGCTGTCGTTTGTGCTGACAAACGGCGAAAGGGCGCAGCAAACCGAGATGACCGTCGGCGCGCGTCCGGCAGCGGATCGTGCGGATGACGCGCAAACCGGCCTGGGCAGCATGCTGCTGTTCGCGCTGCTCGGCGGGCTGATCCTCAACCTGATGCCGTGCGTCCTGCCGGTGATGGGCATGAAGCTCAGCAGCGTGCTGCACGCCGGTTCGGACACGCGCAAAATCCGCCTGCGTTTCCTGGCGACCAGTGCCGGAATACTGACCTCCTTTGCGCTGCTGGCGGCGATGGTGACGGCCCTCAAGCTGACCGGCGCGTCGCTCGGGTGGGGCATTCAGTTCCAGAACCCGTGGTTTATCAGCCTGATGGTGGCGGTAACGTTCCTGTTTGCCCTGAACCTGTTCGGCGCGTTTGAGATGCTGCTGCCTTCCGCGGCGGCGGGGCGTCTGGCGACGGCGGGCGGCACGGGCATGGCCGGAAGCTTCTGCGAAGGGGTATTTGCCACGCTGCTCGCCACGCCGTGCTCCGCGCCGTTCCTCGGCACGGCGGTCGCCTTTGCGCTCGCGGCGCCGCTGCACTCCCTGTGGCTGATTTTTCTGATGCTCGGCGTCGGGATGAGCCTGCCGTGGCTGTTCGTGGCGCTGATCCCCAAAACGGCGCTGCTGCTGCCTAAGCCCGGCCGCTGGATGGGCACGCTGAAGGTCGTTCTTGGCCTGATGATGCTGGCCTCCAGCCTGTGGCTGACCACGCTCCTGAACCAGCACCTGGGCGAGGCGACGAGCCGGGTGGTGATGCTGGTGCTGATCGTCATCGCCCTTGTGATATTTGCCCGCACCGGGCCAAAAGGCTCGCCGCTGTTCTGGGGGATTATCATCGCGCTCGCGGCGCTTGGCGGGTATCAGCTGCGCGACGTTGTCCAGCCCCCGCAGGCCGCCGCCTCGCGGGCGAGCGTCGACGCGGTCAACTGGCAGCCGCTGAGCGAAGAGGCGATCCAGGCCGCGCTCGGCCAGGGCAAGCGCGTGTTCGTGGACATTTCGGCCGACTGGTGCGTGACGTGCAAGGTCAACGAGCACCGTGTCTTAAATCAGCCGGATGTAATTGCCGCGCTTAACGCGCCGGACGTGGTTGCCCTGCGCGGCGACTGGAGCAAGCCGTCGACGCTGATTGCCGACTTCCTCGCGAAGCGAAACCGCTACGCTATCCCTTTTAACGAGGTGTCAGGCCCGGGCAAGCCCGAAGGGGAGATCCTCTCTCCGCTGCTCGATAAGCAGGCCCTGATGACCGCACTGAACAACGCCAAAGGTTAACGAAAATGAAAAAAACGCTTATTACGCTTTTACTGCTGAGCGCCTCCGCTCAGGCCATGGCCGCCGGACCGCTTACGCCCGAGCAGGAAAAACGCGTTCAGGAACTGGTGCGTGAGACTCTAATCAACCAGCCCGATATCCTGGCCCAGGCGGCGGAAAAGCTCGACCAGCAGAACATGCTGGCGGGTGAAGAGGCGATAAAGAAAGTCATCGCCCAGAACGGTGATTTCTTATTTAACGATCCCAACTCGCCGCGCATTGGCGCAAAAAATCCCAAGCTGACGCTGGTAGTTTTCACGGACTATAACTGCCCGTACTGCAAAAAGTTCGATCCGTACATGGAGAAGATCGTCAAAAAGTACCCGGACGTCGCGGTGGTGTTTAAGTTCCTGCCTTATCGCGCCGAAAGCTCGGTGACGTCCGCGCGGGACGCGCTAATGCTCTGGCGCTCGCAGCCGCAGCAATTTATGGCCTTTAACGATATCCTGATGGCCAAAAAGGGCTACCACGACGATGCCAGCATCGAGGCCGCGAAAAAGCGGGCGGGGGTGAGCATCAGCCAGCCGGACGCACAAAGTATGGAAACGCTGAAAAGCAGCCTGGCCGTGGCGGAAAAGCTGGGCATTCAGGGCACGCCAGCTACTATCGTTGGCGAGCAGATGCTCTCGGGCTGGATCCCGTACGAGCAGTTTGACGCGATGGTCAGCGACGCGCTGAAAAAACGCTAACGTCAGGGGGCTTCGGCCCCCTGCATACCGGAGAAGAAGATGAAAACATTACCGTTACTGTCGCTGCTTGCGGCGTCGGGGCTGGCCCACGCCGCCGAGGCCATTCCGGACGTGGTAAAGCAGTTTAGCGATCGGCAGGAGATCAAAATCATCAAGAAAATTGATGCTCCCGGCGGCGCGCCTGCCTGGCTTGGCCAGTATCAGGACATGGGCGTCACGCTGTTTTTAACCCCGGACGGCAGGCACGTGATTTCTGGATACCTGTATGACGACAAGGGTAAAAACCTCAGCGAGGGTTACTTCCAGAAGGAGATCTACGCGCCGCTCGGGCGCGAGATGTGGCAGAAGCTTAACGCGGCTAAGCCGTTAAAAGAGGGCGCCGACGCCGCGCCGCGTAAGGTGTTTGTCTTTGCCGATCCGTTCTGCCCTTACTGCAAGGCGTTCTGGGCCGAGGCGCAGCCGTGGGTGAAGGCGGGCAAGGTTCAGCTGAACACGCTGCTGGTGGCGTTTCTGAACCCGAAAAGCGGGCGCCACGCCGCGGCGATCCTGAACGCCAGCGATCCCGTTGCGGCGTGGCGCGAATACGAGCTTTCCGGCGGGAAAAAGCTGCCTAAGCCCGAAACGGCGGCCTCCCGCGAAACCGTTGCCGTGCTGCAACAGCACCAGACGCTGATGGATTCTCTGGGCGCGAACGCGACCCCGGCGATTTACTACATGAATGAGCAAAACGAACTTCAGCAGGTGGTCGGCATGCCGGATGAGAAGCAGCTGGTGGCGATGTTCGGGCCAAAGCCGGAGTAAAACGCGGGCGGAAACGGTGCGTTTCCGCCCACGGCATCAGCTTCCCCAGCGGCCTTTGAGGTAGTTCACCGCGTCCTGAGTCTGCGGCTGGTTGAGGTAATCCTCGCGGAACAGGATCGTACCGTTAACGTTCGGCAGCGCGTCGTTGAGATCCAGCTGCTTTTTCAGCTCCGGCACGCCGCCGCTGACCGTCCAGTCGGGCTCGTTTTTGGAATGCGCGCCCACCTTGTAGAAGGCAATGCCGATGTACAGGCGGGTGTGGGTCGGCTTCACCACGTCGGCCCACCATTTGGTCAGCACGTCGTACCGCGCGGCGTCGCGCGCAAACGGCCAGTAAATCTGCGGCGCAATATAGTCGAGTAACCCCTGCTGCACCCACTGGCGCGTGTCCGCATAGGATTCATCATACGCCGCCGCGCCGCGGGTATCAGAACCCGCCGGGTCGAACGAGCGGTTGCGCCAGACGCCCGCCGGGCTAACGCCAAACGCCACGTCCGGCTTAATCTTCTTAACCGCGCGCGAAACCTGCACGATCAGCTGCTGGGTATTGTGGCGACGCCAGTCCGCTTTTGAGGCGAACCCCTGTCCGTACTGCCGGAAGGTCTGGGCATCGTTTAGCCTGGAATTTGGCGTTTCGGTATAGAAATAGTCGTCAAACTGCACGCCGTCGACGGGATAGTGTCTGACCACCTCGCTGACCACCTGCACGATCCAGTCCCGCACCTCGGGAATGCCCGGGTCGAGCACAAAGCGATCGCCGGAGATGCGCACCCAGTCGGGATGCTGCACGTAGACGCTGGAAGGATGCTGCGACGCGGTGCGGTTCAGCGCGGCGATGGTCGACGGCTTCGTGTTGGTTGAGACGCGATACGGGTTAAACCACGCGTGCACCTTCATGCCGCGCCGGTGCGCTTCATCCAGCATAAACTGCAGCGGATCGTAACCGGGATAGTCGCCGATATTGCCGGTCAGCGTATCTGACCAGGGCAAGATCTTAGAGGCCCACAGCGCGGTGCTGTCCGGCTTGACCTGGAAAAACACGGTGTTAATGCCGAGCGATTTCAGCTTGTCGAGTTTATCCCTGAGCGCCTGCTGCTGCTGGGCAACGCGCTGCTGCGGGTTGACGCCGTTGACCGATGAAATCGGCGGCCAGTCGAGGCGCGAAACCGTTGCCAGCCAGATGCCGCGCATCGGCTCATTGGCCTGATGGGCAGGGGGAGCGACCGGCGAAGGCGGCGTGACGAGCGATTTGGGTGGTTTTGAGGAGCAACTAACAAGTAAAAGCGCGCAGCCAACCAGCGCACCTATCCGTTTTACGTGTCGCGTCATTGATGTGTTAGCTCTTGGTTATCCGGCTGTTGGCCCAGGGATTAAAGGCGGGTTCGTCCTGGTCTTCCGGGGCCGTATCGCTAAGGGAATTCAGATACAGCGCTTCGACCTCCGCGCGCGCCCAGGGGGTGCGCCGTAGAAATTTTAGACTGGATTTCACGCTAGGGTCGCTGCGAAAGCAGTTAATTTTGATCCGTTCCCCCAGCTCGCGCCAGCCGTACCGTGCGACCAGGGCGTTAATCTGCATTTCCAGCGTTACGCCATGCAGAGGATCTTTGGAAATATGTGCACTCATAGGGCGTCCAATGTCTCATTTTTTGTGGGGTTGGGTTGAACGCTCAAAGGGTACAAGAAAGCGGGGAAGGCGGCAATTTTCCTTTTTCAGCTGCCGCGCGTCCCCGCGCCGGGCTTATTTCACCTCAGGAAACAGATCGGGCGCCCACGGACGCGGATCGACCTCCATAAACGGGGCGCGCTCGAAGCGCGATTTCAGCGCCCACGGCACCGTGCAGTCGAAGATCGTCTTGCAGGTAATGCCGTTCCCGCGGATCGTGGTGCTGTAATCGGGCGACTGGGAAGGGTCCAGCTGATGGCCGCGCAGGCCGGGCAGGTTGGTGATGCTCACGTCGCCCTGCATGCGCGTCGTCAGCGCCCAGAGAATATCGTCGCTGTCGAAGATATCCACGTCTTCGTCAACGAGGATAATATTTTTCAGCTCGGAGTAGGTGGCCAGCGCGATAAGCGCCGCCTGGCCCTGGCGTCCTTCGTCGGAAGGCTGGCGTTTTTTCACCTGCAAAATACCGAGGAATTTACCGCCGCCCGCCGTATGGGCATACACGTTTTGCAGGAAGCCGGGAATGGCTTCTTCCACCGCGTTGCGGATGCTGGCCTCCGTCGGCAGGCCCGCCAGCGTGGTGTGCTCTTCGCCCGGCCCCACCAGCGTTTGCAGGATCGCGTGTTGGCGCATCGTTACCGCCTTGACCTTGATCACGGGCAGGGACGGGTTGGCTTCGCCGCAGTAGCCGGGGAACTCCGGCATGGCATGGCCGGTATGGGTATGCTGATCTTCCTGAACGCGAACGCCCGGCAGGATCTCGCCCTCAATGATGATTTCAGCCCTTGCGATGGCCTTTTCGTTCACGCTGACGCCCTGAACCAGCTCGACGGGCTGCTGGCGCAGCGCGCCGGCGACGCCCAGCTCGTTGTAGCCAAACGGCGTGGTCGGCGCTTCAAAGCAGGCCCCGATGTAGATAGCCGGATCTAAGCCCATGTTGATGGTGACCGGCAGCGGTTTGCCCGCCTCTTCGGCTTTTTTTCTGAACACCTCAATGTGGCGGCCCGCGGCAAGGAACATCGACAGCTCGTCGCGCTCCTGCACGCACAGGCGGTGGATCGTCACGTCGGTAATTGAGCGGTCTTCGGGGTCGCTCGCCAGCACCAGGCCAAGGCAGAAGAACGGACCTGCATCAATCGGCGTGTTGGTCGGCGCGGGCAGCAGGGTGCGCAGATCGAAGTTCGGATCGTCCGCGTACCACACCTGCTCCTGACACGGTGCCTGCGCGGCGGGCACCACGACGGGCGCAATCGGGTTTTTCACCGCTTTGCCCACGTGCTGGGCCAGCGCGGAGGGCTGGCAACCCAGCAGCAGGGCGGCCCTTTCGCGGCTGGCGTGCATGCCCACCAGGATGCGGGAGTCGGGATAGCCTTTAATCTGGTTAAACATCATGGCCGGGCCGATGCGGGTCGGACGCTTAACGGTGCCGCCCGCGCCGATATGGCGATACACCCCCGCCAGCTCGGCGTTAGGGTCGACAGGATGGTCGGTTTCAATGTATTGACCTTCGTGCTTTTGCAGCAGGTCAATGGCGCTTCTCAGGTCGTTAATCGTGTTTTCCATACTTTCCTCCTTCGATGACATAGCGTCATTTTTAATCGAAGAGGAAATATCATCAACTGCATCATTTATGCTATTTTGATACGAATTTTATTATCGATTAGGAGGGCTCGCGGATGCAGTTTCGACTGATGCGCCACTTCATTACCGTTGCCGAAGAGCTGCACATGCACCGGGCGGCGGAGCGCTTAAACATGGCGCAGCCGGCCCTGAGCCAGCAGATCAAGGCGCTGGAGGCGCGACTGGACGTTACCCTGTTCAACCGCGCGCATCGCCGGTTGACCCTGACCCCCGCCGGGGAGGCCTTCCTCGACAAGGCGCGGCTGGCAATCGCTATGGTCGATCAGGCGGTGAGCGATGCCCGCAAAACGGCCAGAGGCGAGCAGGGCGTTCTGAACCTGGGGTGCGTTTCCAGCGCCATGTTCGACGCGCGCCTCCCCGATGCGCTTCGCGCGCTGCATTCCCAGTGGCCGGGAATTTCGCTATCGCTGAGGACGGGCAACGTTCAGGCGCTCTATTCTGACGTACAAAATAACCAGCTCGACGTGGCGATCGTTCGCGCGCCGCTTCCGCTGCTGCCTGACGACCTCCAGGCGCGTCCGTTTGCGGTGGAGAAAACGGTGCTTGCGCTGAGCCGTCAGCACCCGCTTGCGGCGTCGGCCACGGTGACGCTGTCGTCCGTAAAGGGAGAAAGCTGGATCGCGCTCAGCGACCCTGAGGGGATGGGGCTGGAGCAGTACTTTTACGACGTCTGCCGTGACGCGGGCTTCGAGCCAAAAGTGGTTCAGCATGCGACCGACGTGCCGGGCGTGCTAACCCTGGTGTCGGCGGGATTTGGCATTGCGCTGCTTCCCGCCTCGGCGAAGACGCTGAACCTGCCGAACGTGGTCTACATCGACATCCTCGACAGGCTCAGCGAAAGCGAGCTGACGCTGGTTTGCCACCGCATCATCCGCTCCGACGTGCTCAAAAAATTTCTCAGCACGCTGACGCGCGGCTAACCTTAGGCTACGCCCGTGCCGCCGTCGGAACACCATACCTGGCCGGAGGCATACGAGCAGGCATCTGATGCGAGAAGCACGTACAGCGGGGCGATCTCCACCGGCTGGCCGGGCCTGCCGAGCGGCGTATCTTCACCAAACTGCTGCACCTTCTCCTGCGGCTGACCGCCGCTGGACTGGAGCGGCGTCCAGTACGGCCCCGGCGCGACGGCGTTAACGCGAATACCGCGCGGACCGAGCTGTTTCGCCAGCGATTTGGTAAAGGCGACGTTACAGGCCTTGGTCTGGGCATAATCGACGAGGATCTCGCTCGGCTTAAACGCCTGCACGGATGAGGTGTTGATAATCACGGCACCTTCCGAGAAATGACGCAGCGCGGCCTTGGTGATCCAGAACGGCGCATAGACGTTGGTTTTAAAGGTGGCGTCAAAGTCCGCGGTGGACAGATCCTCAATGGATTTGCAGAACTGCTGGCGTCCGGCGTTATTGACGAGAATGTCCAGCCCGCCGAGCCCGGCCACCGCTTTTTCCACCAGCGTATCGCAAAATGATTCCACGCGAATATCGCCGGGAATGGCAACGGCCTTGCGGCCTTCCGCCTGGATCAGCGCGATCACCGCGGCCGCGTCGGACTCTTCCTCCGGCAGGTAGCCAATCGCCACGTCGGCACCTTCACGCGCATAGGCAATGGCAACGGCTCGGCCAATGCCGGAATCGCCGCCGGTAATTAGGGCTTTTTTACCCGCCAGCTTGCCCGAACCGATGTAGCTCGTTTCACCATGATCCGGTATCGGCTTCATTTCAGACGCCAGCCCCGGCGGCTGCTGAGGTTGTTCAGCAAACGGTGGTCGAGGGTAATGCAGCGTGTTGTTGTTTCCTGTCGTCATACCGGTCTCCTTCGTGATGTGAATAGTAAGAATAGTTAGCGATCGCGAGGAGAATCACAGAATTTCTTATTTCGGATTAATCCGCGCGGTTTACGGATTGAATAGATAGCGTTCGGAGCGCGCGGGTAAACCTCGACTAAGCTTGTATTTCGCGTCGCGCAAAATGTGGCTCAATCGAGGGATAAGAATGGGATCCAGATTATTTCAACGGCACTGGGGTGCTGAGTTTCTTTCCGATGACGTTGTCCGTTTTCGTCTGTGGGCCGAAGGCCAAAAATCACTGACGCTGTGCCTGGACGGTAAAGATATTCCCATGACGCCCGCGGGCGAGGGCTGGTTCGAGGCCGACGTTCACGGCGTGAAGCCGGGCGCGGAGTACCTGTACCGCCTTGCGGACGGCATGACGGTGCCGGATCCGGCTTCGCGCGCGCAAAAAGGGGACGTCAACGGCCCTTCGGTGGTGGTCGATTCCCGCCGCGCTTCGTCCGTTAGCGAAGGCTGGAAGGGGCGGCCGTGGGAAGAGACGGTGATTTACGAGCTGCACGTCGGCACCTTTACGCCGGAAGGCACCTTTCGCGCGGCCATCGACAGGCTGCCTTACCTGGCGCATCTAGGCATCACCCAGATTGAAATCATGCCCGTGTCGCAGTTTGGCGGCGAGCGCGGCTGGGGGTACGACGGCGTGCTGCTGTACGCGCCGCATTCCGCCTACGGTACGCCGGAAGATTTTCACGCGCTCATCGACGCCGCGCACGGTCTGGGGCTGTCGGTGGTGCTTGACATCGTCCTGAACCACTTCGGCCCGGAAGGCAACTACCTTCCCGCGCTGTCGCCCGCGTTTTTCCATCAGGGCCGCATGACGCCGTGGGGCAACGCCATCGCCTATGAATCGCAGCCCGCCCGGCAATATATCGTTGAGGCGCCCCTTTACTGGCTCACCGAATACGGCCTCGACGGGCTGCGCTTTGACGCCATCGATCAAATTCACGATGCCTCGGAAACCCACGTTTTGCAGGAGATCGCCACCCGCATCCGCGAGGCGATCCCCGATCGGCACGTTCACCTGACGACCGAAGACAGCCGCAACGTGGTGTTCCTTCACCCGCGCGACGAGCGGGGAAACGCGCCGCTGTTTACCGCCGAGTGGAACGATGATTTCCACAACGCCGCGCACGTTTTCGCCACCGGCGAGACCCACGCCTACTATCAGGACTTCGCCTTTGAGCCCGAGAAGAAATTTGCCCGCGCGCTGGCGGAGGGCTTTGTCTACCAGGGCGAAATCTCCCTTCAGACCGGGGAATCGCGCGGCGTTGAGTGCGCGTCGCAGCCGCCGACGTTTTTTGTCGATTTTATTCAAAACCACGACCAGACCGGCAACCGGGCGCAGGGTGAGCGGCTGATCGCGCTCGCCGGAGCGGATAAAACGCGCGTGCTGCTCGCCGCGCTGCTGCTGTCGCCCCACGTTCCGCTGCTGTTTATGGGCGAAGAGTACGGCGAAACCCGCCCGTTTCTGTTCTTCACCGATTTCCACGGCGATCTGGCCCGCGCCGTGGGCGAAGGGCGCGCCAGCGAATTTTCGGGCCATGCCGGGCACGACGAGACGGTTCCCAATCCCAACGATCCGGACACCTTTATGCGCTCGAAGCTGGACTGGCAGAAAACCGAGTCCGACGAGGGAAAAGCGTGGCTGGCCTTTACGCAGCGCCTGCTCACCCTGCGCCAGCGGCACATCGTGCCGCTGCTGCGCGACGGTAAACCGGCGCAGGGCCGCGTGCTGGCAACCGCGCGCGGGATGGTCGCCGTTAGCTGGCGGTTCGCTTCGGGCACGCTTTCACTGGCGCTCAATACCGGGAAGCCCGCGACGCTGCCCGCGCTTCCCGGTGAACGTCTTTTTAGCTGGCCCGCGCAGCTCAACGCGCTGGAAACAAACAGCATTGTGGTGTGCTTTGCAAAAGGAGAGGCCCCGTTATGATCCCGTTATCAACCTGGCGCATTCAGTTTCGCAACGGAATGACCTTCGACCGCGCGGCAGAGCTGGTGCCGTACCTGAAGGATCTTGGCATTAGCCATCTGTACGCGTCGCCGATATTTACCGCCGCATCGGGCTCCACCCACGGCTATGACGTCACCGACCCGAACGAAATCGAACCGGCGATCGGAGGCCGGGCGGGGTTTGACCGCATGACGGCGGCGCTAAAGCAGGCGGGCATGGGGCTGATTCTGGACATCGTGCCAAACCATATGTCCACCTCCCTTGAAAACCGCTGGTGGCGGGACGTCATCGAACGCGGCGAGCAAAGCCGCTACGCGCGCTACTTCGACATCGACTGGTCCCGCCCGATGACCCTGCCGTTCCTCGGCGACACGTTTGAAGCCGAGCTGGAGAAGGGCGCGATTGCGCTGAAACGTGACAGTGTCACGAATAAGCCGGTGTTCAGGTACTACGAAACCGACTGGCCGCTGAATCCGGGCAGCGTGGACGATCTAGAAGATTTCACCGCCGTCGGCCCTGAGGCGATCGCCGCGCTGCACGAGAAGCAGAGCTGGCGGCTGATGTCCTGGCGCGAGGCGCCGAGGCAGCTCTCGTGGCGGCGCTTTTTCGAAATTACGGGGCTGGTGGGGGTGCGGGTTGAAGACGAGGCGGTATTTAACGACACGCACCGGCTGATCCTCGAGCTGGTCCACGCGGGCGTGGTTGATGGCCTGCGCATCGACCACGTCGACGGCCTGGCCGATCCGCTCGGGTATCTCCATCGCCTGCGCCAGGCCGCGGGGCCGGACTGCTATATCACCGTCGAAAAAATCCTCGCCAGGGGCGAACAGTTGCCCGAGGCGTGGCCGGTATCGGGCACCACGGGATACGAGTTTATCGCCTCGCTGGCCGAGGTGCTGGTGGACGATAACAACCTTGAGCTGCTGGAAACGATCCACGATAAGACCGTCGGCGAAATCACCGACCGGGAGCTGGCGCTGCGGGATGCGAAAGGGCTGATGACCGATCGCAACTTTGAAGGCGAGTTTACGACGCTGCTGAACATTGCCGACGAACTGGCGCAGCGCAACGGCGTGGCGGTGCCGCGCGAGGCGCTTCACCACGCGCTGCGCGAGCTGCTGATCGCGTTTCCGGTCTATCGCACCTATGGCACCGCGGACGGGCTGACGCCTGCCGACGAGGCGCTGCTGGCGCGCGTGGCAGAAACGCTCGACGTGCCGGAGCCTGGCGCGCTCACGCTGATTGTGCTGATCCTGCGCGGCGAACTCAACGAGAGCGACCGCGAGCGCGCCGCGTTGTTCCGCACCCGTTTTCAGCAGCTGACGGGGCCGCTGATGGCGAAATCGGTGGAGGACACGCTGTTCTTTCGCCACAACATGGACCTCGCGCTCAATGAGGTCGGGGCCGACCCGGCGCCGCGCGCCTTTTCCGTTTCCCGCTTTCACCAGGAGATGCGCATCCGCCTGGCGCGGCAGCCTGACGCGCTGCTGGGCACCTCGACGCACGACACCAAGCGCGGAGAAGACGCGCGGGCACGACTATACGCCCTGACCGAAGCGCCGGCGCGCTGGGCGGAAAACCTTGCGCGCTGGCGGCAGATGAACCAGACCCACGTGCGTTTTCTCAACGACGGCACCGCGCCCGACGGGGCCGATACCTGGATGCTTTACCAGGCGCTGGCGGGCGTCTGGCCCGCGACGCAAACCCCGGACGACCGTGAGGGGTTAAGCGAGCTCGAAACCCGCTTCCTCGGCTTTGTTGAAAAGGCGCTGCGCGAAGCCAAGCAGCGCACCGACTGGGCGGACAGCAACGAAAGCTATGAGAGCGTGGTGCTGAGCTACGCCCGGAACCTGCTCTCGCCGGACAACGCCGCGTTCCTAACGGATTTCAACGACGCCCTGCAGCCGTTTGTCCGCGCCGGGCTGATGAACAGCCTGAGCCAGACGGTGATTAAGCTCACCGCACCCGGCGTGCCGGATATCTATCAGGGCAGCGAGGCGCTGAACTTTAGCCTTGTCGATCCCGACAACCGCCGCGAGCCGGATTTCGCCTGGCTCGCGGAGAATCTTGCGGGGCTTGATGCAACCGTGTTCCGCGACGAGGCGCGCTGGCGGGACGGAAGCGTGAAGCAGTTCGTCACCGCGACGCTGCTGCGGATGCGCCAGCACGCGCCCGCGCTGTTCCACTACGGAGACTGGCTGCCGCTGCGGGTGAGGGGCGAACGGGAGAATCATCTCATCGCCTGGGCGCGCGTCAAAGATGACGCCGCGCTGATCGTGGCGGTACCGCGGCTGGCGTTTGACGTCACGCAGCGCGGGCTCGGGCCTGACCCGGCGCTGTGGGCGAACACCGTTATCGATCTTGCGCCAGAACTCGCGGGCAAGCGCTATCGCGATCTGTTTACCGGCGAGCGGCGCACGCTTCATGACGCGCTGGACGTATCGTCTGAAACGGGATGCATTCTGGTTCTGATGACCAGCGAATAAACCTGGGGAATAACAATGAAAAAGAATACGGCATTTGAGATACGGGCCGGTCACGGCCAGCAGCTTGGCGCAAATTATGACGGCAAGGGCGTTAATTTTGCGCTGTTTTCTGCCCACGCGGAGCGCGTGGAGCTTTGCCTGTACGATCCCTCGGGTAAAAACGAGATCGCCAGGCTGGAGCTGCCCGAGTATACCGATGAAATCTGGCACGGCTACGTTCCCGACCTTAAGCCGGGGGCGCTGTACGGCTACCGCGTGTATGGCCCTTACGATCCGGAAAACGGACACCGCTTTAACCCGAACAAGCTGCTTATCGATCCCTATGCGCGCGAGCTGGTCGGGGATATTCAGTGGAACGATGCCCACTTCGGCTACGCGCTGGGCCACGAGGATAAAGATCTGAGCTTTGACGAGCGTGACAGCGCGCCGTTTACGCCAAAATGCCGGGTGATTGATCCTCAGGCGCTTGACTGGCAGGACGACGCCCGGCCGTCCATTCCCTGGCCGCACGCCGTGGTCTATGAGAGCCACGTAAAAGGGTTTACGCAGCTCAACCCCGCCATACCGGCCGAGCTGCGCGGCACGTTTGAAGGGATGGGGCACAAGGCCTCGGTGGACTACATCAAAAGCCTGGGCATTACGTCGGTAGAGCTGCTGCCCGTCCACTGGTTTCCGGACGACCAGCACCTGCTTGATCGGGGGCTGAAAAACTTCTGGGGCTACAACACGCTGGGCTTCTTTGCCCCGGCGTCGCGCTACTACGGGCCTGCGGGGATCCAGGGCTTCCGCGATATGGTTCGCGCCTACCACGACGCGGGCATCGAGGTGATTCTGGACGTGGTCTACAACCACACGGCCGAAGGGAACGAGCTGGGGCCGACGCTCTCGTTCAAGGGTATTGATAATTACAGCTATTACCGCACCCTGCCGGACCAGCACCGCTACTACATCAACGATACCGGCACGGGCAACACGGTCAACACGTCGCACCCGCGCGTGCTGCAAATGGTCATGGATTCGCTGCGCTACTGGGCGCAGGCCATGCACGTCGACGGCTTTCGCTTCGATCTGGGGACGATCCTCGGGCGCGAGCCGGAAGGGTTCGATCCGCGCGGCGGCTTTTTTGACGCCGTCACGCAGGACCCGGTCCTGTCCAGGCTGAAGCTTATCGGCGAGCCGTGGGACATTGGCCCCGGCGGCTATCAGGTCGGCGGCTTTCCGCCAGGCTGGGGCGAATGGAACGACAAGTACCGCGATACCGTGCGGGAATACTGGCGCGGGGAGAACGTGACCACGGACTTTGCCGCGCGCCTGCTCGGCTCCGGGGATTTATACGATCTGCGCGGCCGTCGCCCCTGGGCGAGCGTCAACTTCATTACCGCCCACGACGGCTTTACGCTAAACGATCTCGTTTCCTATAGCGAAAAGCACAACGCGGACAACGGCGAGGATAACAACGACGGCCATAACGACAACCGCTCCAGCAACTACGGTGAAGAAGGGCCAACGGAAAATGCGGACATCATCGCGATCCGCGAGCAGCAGAAGCGCAATTTCCTGACCACGCTGCTGTTCTCCCACGGCACGCCGATGCTGCTGGCGGGGGATGAGTTTGGCCGCACGCAGAAGGGCAATAACAACGGCTACTGTCAGGACAGCGAGATTTCGTGGGTAGACTGGGCGAATTTCACGGAGCATGACAACGCGCTGCGCGATTTTACCCGCAGGCTGATCGCGCTGCGGGCGGCACAGCCGCTGCTCAGGCGCGAAAGCTGGCGCGACGGGCTGGAGATCCGCTGGTTCAACGCGGGCGGCGGGCCGCAGCAGTCCGAGCAGTGGGACGAAGGCTCGACGATCGGGGTCTCGATTAGCAGGCCGGACCTGGAGCAGGAGGAGGGTATCTGGCACGACGTGCTGATGCTGTTCAACCCGTTTGAAGGCACCGTGCCGTTCCAGATCCCGCAGTTTGGCGAAGGCGGCTGGGTGCTCGAGCTCTCCACCGCCGGCGACGCGCGCGGAGCGGTAATAACCGACGCCGTCGACTTTGAGCTGGCCGGGCGAAGCATCGCCCTGTTCCGACGTCCGTAAACGCTACAGCGACGCGGCCGCCCGCGCGGCCGTGTCATACAGCGACGAAATGGTGCGCAGCAGCTGCGCCGTTTCGCCAATCGACGCGGCGGGAATACCGCTCTCCATCTGAATGGAAATCAGGCAGGCCTCGCGCACGTCCCGGTACTTCATGCACAGCGTTTTTCCCTCCTCGGTCGTCGAGAAGTAAAGCTCTTTTCCCGCCTTTTCGCTGGTCACATAGCCCGCCTTCACCAGCTTTTTCAGGGCGTAAGTGACGACGTGCGTATCCTCAACGTTCAGCACGAAGCAGATGTCGGCCAGCTTTTTCTTGCGGTTGCGGTGGTTCACGTGGTGGAGAAGCGACACGTCAAACGCGCCCATATCCGGCTCGCCCGCCGCCGTCATGCAGCGCACCATCCACTTGTTGAACGCGTTGCTGGTCATGATCAGCGCGTACTCCAGTTCAGAAAGCTCTGCACAACGCTCCGAAACCAGGTGATGCGAGGAGACGATACGTCCATCCGTAATATCATCGTGGTTTGAGGCCACACTCTTTTTTGCGGTCATAACGTTCCTTAGCCAGAAATGTAAACTCATCGATAAAATAAGAACATTTTATTGATAAATTGTTTACATGTTTTTGCGCATCAGATATAGCTTTTTAGCGCAGGTTTTGTGAAGCCTGACGAAAAACACAACATTGCGCGCTGGAACGGTCACGCTTCATCTGCGGATGAGGAAATAAAAAAACACCGCCGGTGCGCCACGCTCACTTTGGATAGGGTACAGGGTTATGGACGGTTCTACGCTGCTGCCGCTTATCGGTATCCCGATAGTGGTTATTGGTTTTGCGCTGCGCTTCAATCCGCTTTTGGTGGTGGTTGTCGCGGGGCTGGCGACGGGTCTGCTGGTCGGCATGGATTTTGGCATGCTGCTGGAGACGTTCGGCGAGAAGTTTGTCAACAGCCGCTCGCTGGCGACGTTTATTTTGATCCTGCCGGTCATCGGCTTACTGGAATATTACGGGCTCAAGGAGCGGGCGCAGGCGTGGGTGGCGAAGATCGCCAGCGCAACGTCCGCGCGTATTCTTATGCTCTACTTTGTGGCCCGCGAGGGCACCGCCGCGCTGGGGCTGATGTCGCTGGGCGGCCACGCCCAGACCGTGCGCCCACTGCTGGCACCGATGGCGGAAGGGGCGGCGCTGAACGAATACGGCGAGCTGCCCCAGCATATTCGCGACAAAATCAAAGCCCACGCCGCCGCGTGCGACAACATCGCGGTCTTCTTCGGCGAAGACATCTTTATCGCGTTTGGCGCGGTGCTGCTGATTGACGCCTTCCTGAAGGAGAACGGCATTCAGGGCATTGAGCCGCTGCACATCGGGCTGTGGGCGATCCCAACCGCCATTGCCGCGCTGATTATTCACATGACGCGCCTGCTGCGGCTCGACGCCAGCATTCGCCGCGACGTGATGGCCTGGCGCGCGGAGCAAGGCACGCAGGAGATCGCATCATGATGACGCTGATTACGATCAACCGCGTGTACTACCTGATCGGCTTCGTGGTGATGCTGCTGGTGATCATGACCCTGCGCGATCGCGGCAATCCGAAGCGCTTCACCACCGCGCTGTTCTGGTTCTTGTTCGGCGGAATTTTCCTCTTCGGCGATCTGATGGTGCAGGAGCTGGGGCGCTCGCTGGCGTACCGGATTATCGGCGGTTGCGTCATCGCCATTGCGCTGCTGGCGGGTTTTGGCCTGGTGGGAAAAGGGCATTACAAAATGTCTACCGAGCCTGAGCGCGTTGCCTCTTCAAATCGCCTTAAAAACTGGCTCTTCCTGCCCGCGCTGATGATCCCGGTGGTGACGGTGATCGGCACGCTGTTCCTGAAGGGCGTGTCCATCGGCGGCGTGTATCTGCTGGATCAAAAGCAGCTGACGCTCGCCGCGCTTTGCGTGGCCTGCGTGGCGGCGATCCTCACCGGCTGGTGGCTGACCAAGGGCACGCCGCTGCACGCCATTCGCCAGTCCCGCCGCCTGGTGGATACCATCGGCTGGGCGGTGATCCTGCCGCAGATGCTCGCCATGCTGGGCGGGGTGTTCGTGGTCGCCAATACCGGCGATTCGGTGCAGAAGGTGGTGAGCCTGTTTGTGAACCCGGACAGCCGCTTCATGCTGGTGGTGATTTACTGCATCGGCATGGCGCTGTTTACAATGATTATGGGCAACGCCTTTGCCGCGTTCCCGGTGCTGAGCGCGGGCATCGCCTTGCCGTTCCTGATCAACTACCACCACGGCGATCCGACGCCGCTGCTGGCGATCGGCATGTATGCGGGCTATTGCGGCACGCTGATGACCCCGATGGCGGCAAATTTCAACATCGTTCCCGCCGCACTGCTGGAGCTAAAAGACAAATATCAGGTCATCAAGATTCAGATCCCGACCGCGTTAACCCTGCTGGTGGTGAACGTGTTCCTCATGTATTTCCTCGTCTTTCGCTAAGGAGCTGTTATGCAATTAACCCCATCACAGGCTAACGACTTTGCCGGTATGCCCTTAGCGTATTTGCGCCAGGAATACCCGAACCACATTATGCACCTGCTCAACGACGACGGTGACGTTCTGCCGCCGCGCGCGCTGCACCCGATTTTCTACGGCTGCTTCGACTGGCACTCCGCGGTGCACGGCTACTGGCTGCTGCTGCGCTGCGTGCGGCTGTTCCCGGAGCTGCCGTGCCGGAACGCTATCGTCGCGCTGTTTGACGAGCACGTAACGGCCGAGAACGTGGCGACAGAGCTGGCCTATTTCAACGCGCCGTTTCGCGCCTCGTTCGAGCGCCCGTACGGCTACGGCTGGCTGCTGGCGCTGGCTCAGGAGCTGAAGCAGTCCGCGCTGCCGCAGGCGGCAGCCTGGTACGAGACGCTTTTGCCGCTCACTCAGGACATTCGCGCCAGGCTGATGGACTACCTCAGCAAGCTGACGTACCCCATTCGCGTCGGCACGCATTACAACACCGCGTTTGCGCTGGCTCTGGGGCTGGACTACGCCCGGACGCTTGAGGACAGCGAGCTTGAGGAGGCCATTCTCGGTGCGGCAAACCGCTTCTACCTGAACGACAGGCACTATCCCGCGCACTACGAGCCGGGCGGCGATGAGTACGTTTCGGGCGCGTTGACCGAGGCGCTGCTGATGAGCAAGGTAGCGGATAACTTCCCGCAGTGGTTCGATAATTTCCTGCCGGAGGTAGGGGCGATAGCCGCGCTGATGAACCCGGCGGAGGTGAGCGACCGCGCCGATCCGAAAATCGCCCACCTCGACGGGCTGAATCTCAGCCGCGCCTGGTGCATGAAGCATATCGCCGGTGCGCTGCCGGAAAACCATCCTGCTCAGGCCGCGCTGGCGGATGCCGCAGCGCGTCATCTTGCCGCCAGCGTGCCGCACGTGGTCGGCAGCCACTACAGCGGCGGCCACTGGCTGGCAAGCTTTGCGCTGTTGGCGCTGGAATAACGCAAATAAAACCCGCCGATAACGGCGGGTTTTATAGCAATATCATATATCTGCGCCGTATGCCCCTCAAAATTAGTCATTTTCTGATTGTCTGCTTGCTCAAATTCCTTTCTCCAGTAACATTTGCTCATAACTCTGCGCGCCTAAGGAAAATCTGGCGTCATTAAGGAAATCGAATGAGCGATATCAATATAAAAAATGACCACGAGCTTGTGAACCTGCTTCTCGGCGCCGACAAAGGCGACCTCGACCTGCTGATTGATTACATTACTGACAATGGTAAAGGCCGGGTTTCGCTTTCCGGCAGCGTGAATACGCTGTTGACCAGCGCAAAAGAGCAGAATGAGATTGACGCCGACACGCTTCGGATTTTGATCAGGGAATTACAGCTTTTCGGCGGCAACAGCTTTGTTAACCTCTTTCGCCGCAACGGCGTAGATTATGCCGAAATTGTTGACGACGTGCTTGGGCGGCTCAAAATCCCGGCACATAAATCAGCGTCTCTTGAGCGAAAAGAGACTTTAATCATCAGCAAAGTCTTTGAAAACGCGTGGGAAGAGATGGATGATGCGCAGCGCAAAGCGATCCTTGACGACCTGGGGCTGAAATCCTCATCGGGACGAAACGCGCTTGAGATCATCTTACCGCGTATCGGCATGGGCGGCGTAGCGGCCTACCAGATTACCGCGCTGGTGGCGAGTTCCGTGGCAGCAATGGTTGCAGGCCGCGCTATCCCGCTACTGGCCGGTTTTGGCGCGGGGCGCGTGCTCGGCGTCCTCGCCGGACCGATCGGATTTGCGTTAACCGGGCTGTACAGTGCCTACGATCTGGCCAGTCCGGCGTTTCGCGTTACGCTGCCGTGCATTGTGCAAATCGCCTGGATCCGCATGAAGAGCCGCCAGGCGCGCTGCAAAAGCTGCAACGCGCATATCGATGAGAGCATTAAATTCTGTCCGCAATGCGGCACGCCTGTAGAGGGATAACCAATGAATCATGTACCGCAAAAGTGGGTTATCGGCGAAGACCCGCAGCATCCGGCAATCGCTATCTCAGAAATTGCCACCTCGGATATGCCGCAATTTGCAGTTATGGAAGAGGGCGACGTGAGCGGTATTTCCCGGCTCAATCCGCTGCTGCAGGCCATTCCCGCGGCGTTAACGTCGCAGCACGTCTCTCAGCATCATTTTATGGAGGTCATCATTGACGGGCCTCTCGCGAAAGCCAAAGACGGCGTGGGTTTTCGTGCCTTTAGCCTGGGAGATAACGGGAAGATTAAGGAACATGCGGTTCTGATGGACCCGGAAAAACTTGGGAATCTGGTGAATACCGGCCTGCTGCTGCAAACGGCTTCCGTACTGCTGGCGCAGAAGCATCTTGCCGACATCAATGAGAAATTACTTACGATTTCGGAAGACGTCAAAAAGGTCGCGAATTTCCAGACCGATGAACGCGCGTCGAAGATTTACGCCGCGATAAAGTATTTGCGGCAAACGGCCCCCGGACTGCAAAACGGTGAATTATCTTCGGCGATTCGAAAGACGCTGGAAGATTTGGAGCTGGAGCTAATTGGCATTCAGACCCACCTGCTGAAGGAGATCGTGACCATCAGCCATGAGGTGCAAAATTGCGCGATTTCCACGTTTTTCAGCTCGGATAAAATCACCACCAAGCTTAAAGGGCTGCAGCAGGATCAGCAGAAACGCATCGTCGAATGGAAGATGGCGCTCTCGGCGCGCGCGTTTGCGTTGCAGATGGTTTCGCTGTTCTCTGGCGACGAAACCCTTCTGAAGGCACGAGAAAGCAGCATTCGGCAGGACGTGGATGAGTTCAAAAAAGTCCTCGAAGAGGTCGCGCACGTGCATCGGAACCGCATAGATGCGATCTCGCCGGTCACCGAGTCCAGTAATGCCACTCACGCCAATAAGGTAATGCTGAATAAATGGCTGTCCCTGCATCTTGCGCCGCAAAAGCAGCAGACCGAGGCCATCCATCTTGGCCTGGAACAGTTCTCCCAGCGTCTGGCTATCGAACAGGCGCAGCCGACGCGCCTGATTGTTGAAATGGCGGACGGGAAGCCGGTTAAGCTGTTCCACGCCGCCTGATGAATCTTATGCTGGCGCACGGTGCGCTTTGCGCAACCTGCTCACGCTGAACGCCACCGAGACCGCGGATGCCGCAACGGCGACCCACAGCGCGGCGTGGACGGCCCGTCCGTCCAGGCCCTGATGCGTTTCGCTCGCCATCACGGCGAGAATGACGCCCACCGCGGCGGCACCCAGGCACTGGCCGAAGGTGCGAACGATCGCCAGCACGCCCGACGCGTAGCTGGCGTGTTCGCGGGCGACGTTCGACAGCATTTCCCGATTATTGGGGCTCTGGAAGCAGCCAAACCCGATGCCGCACGCCAGGCTGCGCAGGCCGATATCCCACGCGGAGGGGCTGGCGGGCAGCGTCGCCAGCAGGATCAATCCCACCACGAAAACGCCTAAGCCCAGCGTTGAAATCAGCGGGGCGGAGAGGGTATCCGCCCAGCGTCCGGCGTGCGGCGCAATCAGCACGATGCCAATCGGCCACGGCGTAAACAGCAGCGCTGACGCCACCGGGCTGTAGCCGTACACGCTCTGAAACAGGAAGGGCAAGGCGACGAAGGTGATCCCCTGGCTGATAAACGAGGCCAGCGAGGTTAGCGCGGCGAGGGTAAAGCGCCCGTTTTTAAACATGTCGGGCGGCAGCAGCGGATACCGGGCGCGGCGGATCTGCCGGGTAAACGCGAGCGCGCTGGCGAGAGAGAGAAACAGCCAGCCAACGAACTCAAGGCTAACGTGGCCTGACGCGCGCTGCGCGCCGGTAAAGCAGTTCGCCGCCATAATCATTGATCCTAACAGCACTGCGGAAAGCAGCGCGCCCGGGGCGTCGAATCGGGCGTCGAATCGGGCGTTGGTAGAGGCGCGTTGTCGCGGCAGCGCTCTGCCCGCCAGCACCAGCGCGATGCACCCCGGCACGATGTTAATGGCGAACAGCCACTGCCAGCTGAGCGCATGCAGGATCGTCCCGCCCAGCACCGGGGCTACCGCGGTGCTGAACGCGATGAGCAGGGCGTTCAGCCCGAGAACGCGCCCGAGCAGCCTGCCGGGAAAAACGGAGCGCAGTATCGCCGGGGCGATGCTTAGCGTCGCCGCGCCGCCGATCCCCTGCAGGATGCGCATGGCGATCAGCATTTCGGGCGTTGAGGAGAGCGCACACCCCAGAGAGGACAGCGTAAAGAGGGTGAGGCCGGACAGGAAGATCCGGCGATAGCCGAAGCGGATCGACAGCGCGGCGAAAACCGCCAGCATCATGGCCGCCGACAGCAGATAGGCGTTTGAGAACCACACCGCGAGGTCTGCGGAAACCCGCAGCGCTTTTGCCATCGACGGCAGCGCGATGTTAATCATCGTGCCGTCAAAAACGCTCATCAGCGTGGTGGTCATCACCGCGGCCATGACCCGCGCGCGCTCGTGGCCCGGCAGCCCGTCGTCGCCGGGCCGGTCTGAAAAGAGCGTTATCTTCATGTTGATTCCTGTGGTAAGCGGGGTAATGAAAAAACTATAATCCCGAACCATAAGGGGCGGAAGACGCAGCGTTTACACTTTATAGTTGCATCAAACGCCTTATCTCATATGCCGGGAGCTTTACGATGTCCGATCCTGATTTCAATCTGCTCGTCGCGCTCGACGTTTTGCTTGCCGAAGCGAGCGTTGCGGGCGCGGCGCGGCGGCTAAACCTCAGCACCTCGGCGATGAGCCGCACGCTGGGCAGGCTGCGCGAGGCCACCGGGGATGCCATTCTGGTGCGCGCCGGGCGCAACATGGTGCTCACGCCGTGGGCCGAAGCCACCCGCGACCGCGCCAGAACCGCGGTGCTGGAGGCGAGGGCGGTGCTACAGCCGTCGTCCGACGCGCTGAAGGTAGAAAGCCTTGAGCGCCTCTTCACCATCCGCGCCAACGAGGGGGTTGTGGTGGCGTTTGGCCCCGCGCTGATTGCCGCCGTCGCGGAGGCGGCGCCCAGCGTCTGCCTGCGCTTTGCGCCGAAGCCGGAAAAAACCTCACGCTACCTGCGCGAGGGGCTGGTCGATCTGGAAATTGGGATTCAGAGCAACATGGGGCCGGAAATTCGCGTGCAGCGGCTGTTTCAGGATCGCTTTATCGGCGCGGCGCGCAGGGGCCATCCGCTGGCGTCGCTTGAGGACGTTGGCGTGGAGGATTTTATCGCCTGGGGCCACGTGGTGGCCGCGCCCGACGGCACGCTGCACGGATTTGTGGACGATGCCCTGGCGGAGCTTGGCGTCAGGCGCAAGGTGGCGAGCGCGGTTCCCGGCTTTCCGACGGCGCTCTCCGTGACGATGGCCTCCGATCTGATCACCATCGTTCCGGCGCTCTATTTAGTGAATCAGCAGATGACGGATAACCTGTACCTGTTTGAGCTGCCGTTTAAAACCCGAAGGATCACGGTGTCGCAGATGTGGCACCCGAGAATGGAGAACGATCCCGGCCATCGCTGGCTGAGGGAGAAGGTGCGGGAAGTGTGCGGCGCGGTACGGTAAATGAGTCTGCCCGGCACGCGCCGGGCAGACGTGGCGCTTAGAACAGCACCGAGTAGTTCAGGCCAAAGGTGCGTCCGCGGCCCTTGTAGTTGTACAGCGACGCCGGGCCGTAGCCCGGGCTGTAGTACAGCGGCGCGCGCTGGCCCCAGACGGTGGTGTAATCGCGGTCGAGGACGTTTTCCACGCTGAAGCTGAGCTTGCCGACCGGAAGCTCGTAGCTGCCGAGCAGATCCACGGTGGTGTAGCCGTCGATCTTATAGCCCTGCGCATCGCTCACGTCGAAGGAGGTGGTGCTTTGCACGCGCAGGCTCCACGGATCCGGCGCCCAGCCGACGTAGGCGGTTGCTTTCGACGGGCTCGCGACCTTCACGTCATACTTTTCCCAGCTGCCGTTCACCTTCGACTCGGTTTTCAGCACGTTGAAGTTCGCCCCGGTGCTCCAGTCGGTGTCCGGAATGAAGTAGTCAACCGCGCCTTCCACGCCGTAGATGCGGCGCTTGTCGTCCACCACGCTGATGGTCAAATCTTTATTGGCCACCACGCTTTTATCGGAAATCGAGTAGTAGGCCGCAATCTGGGTGCGCAGATTGTCTCCGGTGTAGCGCCAGCCCAGCTCGTAGGAGTTGACCTTCACGCCTTCCAGCGAACTGTCTGAGACGTTTACGCTGTTGTTCAGCGGCAGATGGCCATTCACCGCCGCGCCGTAGGTGCCGCGACCATAGTATTTACCCGGGTCCGGCAGCTCTACGCCCTGCGAGAAGTTAAACCACGTCTGCTGGCGTTCGGTCAGGTGAACCAGCAGGCCCGCGTTGAACAGGAAGTTGTCGTAATCGACCGTACCGCCGGGGATCGCGTCCGCTGAGGTTGCCTTACCGGCGGCAATCTGCTGCTGCTGCGCGTAGCCGATGAAATCGTCGATCTTGTTCTCGGTGTACTGATAGCGCACGCCGCCGCTGAGGGTAAAGATGTCGTTGATGTCATAGCTCGACTGCAGGAAGGCGGCCAGGTTGGTGATGTCGTAGGCCGGATAGCGCCCGGTGGTGTAGATCGACTGGTTGTTCAGGCCGCCGGAGGCGCTGGCCTTGTCCAGATCGAAGAACATCTGGTTTGAGGTAAAACGCTCGTGATCCGCATCCAGACCGTAGGTCAGCTGCCAGCCGTCCAGCGGCGTGCTGTTCAGGGTCAGCTTCGCGCCGTACTGGTTGGTGTCCTGCTGCGATGACGAAAACGCGGTCGCCTGTTTGGCGGCGTTGACCGTCGGGAACGGGTAGAAGAGCAGGGACTCATCGCGATAATAGACCTGGCCGACCAGCTCCTGGCCGAGGAAATCACTGTTGGAGTATTGCAGGCTCATCAGGTGACGCTCGGTGCCCGGAACACGGTCGGAGTTCAGCCCCTTGCTGACGTACGGCCTGCTGGTGCCGCTGATGGCGGAGAAATCTTTCCCGAGGTTGAGCCCGTAATCGTCGTCGCCCTGGCTTTTATAGTACTGGGTGACCAGCTGAAGCTGCTGGGTTTCATCGATGTTCAGCGTGCCGGTGCCCATCACGTCCAGGCGGTCGGAATACTGCAGGCCGGTCTGGGTGTTGTCCAGCAGGGTGGCGTCGCCGTTGCCGTCGTACCAGCCGCCAAACTTCTGATACGCCACCGACGCGCGCCCTGAGATATGGTCGTTACCGCCGGAGACGGCGCTCGCCACGCGCTCGTCGTGGTCTTTGCTGCTGTTAAAGCCGCTCTTGATGCCCGTCTCAAACTCAACCTGGGTTTCCGGCTGGCCCTTTTTGGTGACGATGTTGATCAGGCCGCCGGTGCTGCCGCCGCCGTAAAGGGAGGTCGCGCCGGAGATCACCTCAACGTGATCGATGTTAAACGGATCGATAGAGTCCAGCTGGCGGCTGTCGGTGCGCGACGAGTTCAGGCGCACGCCGTCAACCAGCACGACCAGCGGGCGTCCGCGCACGTTCATGCCGTAGTTGGTGCGGCTCTGGCTGCTGACGTCAAGGCCGGGGATCAGCTGGGCCAGCGCGTCTTTAAACTCTTTGCCGCCCTGGATCTGCTGCTGCAGCTCGGCGTTTTCAATCACCCACGTGGTCTGCGCCATTTCCGCGACGGTGCGGTTGCTGCGGTTAGCCGATACCACGAGCGTTTCATCATCGGCCTGCTGCGCCGCCGCGGGGGCCATCATGGCGAGCAGCAGCGGGTTCAGTGCCCAGAGCGTATGTTTTTTGCTTATCATCATTATTCCTTCAGACGGGCGGAAAAAATCAGCCCAAAGATGCCGTGTAGCGATGGTGTGAAGCAGCCTCAGGCTGCGGTTTTTCCCGGCTGCCGCTGCGCCACTGAATGAGCGATGGCGGCGTGCTGAGATCGAAGAGATCGCGCCCAACCGCGCGATTCAAAATACGGGCGGAGCGCCAGGCCATCAGGCTCAGCTGCGGCTCGGCTATGCCGTGCGTGTGCATGCTGGCGTTAACGGCGAAGATCTGGTTCTCCTGCGGGCCGTCCCACTCGACGGTGAAATCGTCCCGGACGTTGAAGCTGCACTCGTCGCGCAGGGCGATGCGCGGCATCAGCGGGGAGAGCATCTCCGGCAGCGCGGGGCGGTAGCCGGTGGCGAAAATCACCACGTCGCTGTCCAGCGCGTCGTAGCCGCTGTCCAGATGATGTTCCAGCAGCAGCCGCCAGCCCTGGCCGCGGCTTTCCAGCCCCGTGACCGAGCGGCTCGGCATCAGGCGCGCGTTGCGCGGCAGGCCCAGCACCTCAAAGCGGTGATATAGCTCGCGGTAGATGGTCAGCAGCGAGTCGGCGGTAATGCCGTCGGAGGTCATTTTCTGCTCGTTGAGCATCGCGCCGCGCGCCGTTTCGTTCAGACCGACGAAGCCGGTGACGTACTCCGGGGTGAAATATTCGTTGGCAAACGCCGCTTCATCCAGCGCGTTGAAGTTATTGCGGCGCGACACCCAGCTAATCTCGGCGACGTCGCCCCATTCACCGCGCAGCGCGTTGAGGAACAGGTCCGCGCCGCTTTGCCCGCCGCCGACCACGGTGACGCGCTTGCCGCTCAGGTTCGGCTGGCGCAGGCTCATCTCGCTGGCGTGGAAGCAGGTTGGCGACACGGTTTTCACGCACGGCGGCAGGTGCGGCTGCTTGCCGATGCCCAGGCAGATATGGCGGGCGAAGGTCTCCCCCTGGCCGGTCTGCACGGCGAACAGCCGGCGCTTATCGTCGAAATCAATGCGCTCAACCGTGTTGTTGAAGCGCAGGTTTTGCATCCCTTCCGCGGCCCAGCGCAGGTAATCGGAAAACTCGTCGCGGGAGACGGTGCGCAGCTCGGTGGTCAAAAAGCGATAGAACTTTTTGCGCTTCACCAGGTAGTTCACAAAGCTGAACGGGCTGGTCGGCGCCACGGCAGTGACCAGATCCTTCAGGAACATGGTCTGCATGTGGCAGTCCGGCACCAGCATGCCGGGGTGCCAGGCAAAGTGCGCGCGTCCGTCAAAGAAGCGGGTGCTGAAGCCTTCGGCTTCGTGGGCCAGCGCCGCGATGCTCAGGTTAAACGGGCCGATGCCGACGCCAATAAAATCTACGGTGTTTGTCATGATTTAGTCCCTGGTTACCAGCCACAGCGGATTTTGCAGATCCTCGAGATAATTCGGCAGCATGCGGCTGCCGCCGTCCTGGTCAGGCCAGGTCAGCTTTACGGGGTTCAGCACAACGCGGATGATTTGTGGTTTGAAGAGCGTGAAGAGGGCAAAGCGCGCCGACATGTCGGGATGCGCCTGCATGTAATCACTCAACACGGCCGCCAGCAGTTGATAAAAGCATCTCTCCGGTACGCCAAGGCGCGCCATGAGCGGCGAAACAAAGCGCAGCACCGTCACGAAGTGGCCGGTCTGCAAATCATGAATCAGGTAGTCGGCGCTCAGGCGGGCGGTAACGTCCCGCACTTCCTGAGGCAGGGAGTCCATCTCCGGGAACTCATCCTTCACCAGCCGCATGTCGCCCTGAAAATCTTTCAGCAGGACGCGCTGCGGCACGCCGTCCTTCATGGCGAGGGTAATATTTTGCCCGTGGGCGATCAGCGCCACGCCGTAGCGGCACAGCAGGTGGTAGAGCGGCACCACCACCACGCGGAACAGGTGGGTAAGCCAGGCTTCCGCCTCCATGCCCGACCGGGCGATATAGGCGCCAATCAGCGGGTTGCCGCGCTCGTCGCACTCCATCAGCGTCGCCATCAGAATTGGGTCTTCATCCGGCTCCAGCCAGCGGCACGGGTTTTCACGCCAGATCACACCGAGCATTTCCTGATAGCGATAGGGCGCCTGCGCGAGCGCGCCGTAGCCCGCGTGGGAGACATAGCCCGCCGCCGGTTCGCCGAGGATCGCCGCGCCGGTTTGTACCAGCGTCTTATCGGTGGCGAAGATCTGCTGCAGCCAGCGGGAGGCCAGCGGCCCGGCGGCGATGTATTTGCCGGGAATGCCGCGATAGCAGGAGGTGTTGTAGATCGTCAGGGGCAGTTTGATATCCAGCCCGCCCTGGCGGCTGGCGTTGGTCAGGGTGCGAAGCGACTGCTGGGCGAGCCAGCGGTCGCCAAATTCACCCAGCGATACCATGCGGCCTTCGGCCAGATCGGCAACGAAATCAAGGGCGATTTTTTGCTGCCACTGCCACGGATGCACCGGGAGCGGCAGCCAGCCGTCGTCGAGCCCGCGATCCTGCCAGGCCTGAGTAAAGCGGGTCAGCTCCTGCGGGTCCATGGCCGCCGCCAGCAGCTGCTGGACGTCCAGCTCGCTGTCGCAGCGCCAGACCATGTGGTCGCGCTTCACCGCCAGCCAGTGCAGCTGGAAGGTGTTGCCGTACTCTGGGGCGTAGCGCGTCAGCGCCTCCTGGCCCCAGCCGCGACGGCCCTTGTTAAACGCGAATTTCGGATGACCGCTCAGCAGGCACTGCAGGCGGTCCGCGTCCAGGGCGATCAGATCGTCCGCGCTCATCCCGCGGCGGGCGTTTCGCAGTTGAAGATCGCCCAGCAGGGTGGCGTAGAGATCCTGCATATGTTCAGCGACGGTGGCGTCGCTCATGGAAAGCACCGGCTTAAGCTGCATCAGCAGCGTTTGCGCCGCTACGGTTTCATCCGCGCAGCGCAGCGTGTCGGGGTCGATCCACAGCCAGCCCCAGATGCCGCGCTCGGCGCTAAAGTGCCACTCCGCGCCCGGAAGGTTAATGCAGTAGCGGCCCTCGCCGAGGGATTCGGCCTTAAAGACCTGCTCGTATTCCAGCTCGGCCAGCATTTTCGCCACAAGCTGGCGGTTTACCGTTTCCCAGTCCGTGCGGTTCATCACAGGCCAACCTCCGTAAAGAAGGCGTGGCGATCCGCCATCACCAGGCGCGAGCGCTTGTGCGGGAAGTCGAACTCCTTCACCGTGCGGTAGCCCGCGGGCTCCAGGTGGCGGAACAGGCGCTGGTTGTCGGCGCGCGGCTCCAGCACCGTGCGCTGGGTGCGCGGCTCGTCGAGCAGCAGGTAGTGCGTAAGCCCGCGCAGCCAGCTTTGGACGTAGTGCGCGCCGCGCCAGGCCTGCTCGCCAACCAGCAGGTGCAGGCCGCGATCGTAGGGCTGCCAGGCGTAGTGGCGGCCAATGCGGTCTTCTGCCGCCCAGTAAATTTCAAAGTAACTAAACGGCTGGTCGTCAAAACAGCCGATCAGCGGAAACGCGTGCTGTCCCGTCAGCTGACGCTCCAGATACGCGGTCTGTACCTCCAGCGAGCCGCTTTGCTCCCAGAAATATTCCACGCGCGGATCGTTCATCCAGCGGGTGAAGCGCTCGGCGTCCTGCGCCGGGTCCGCCACGCGGAAGCTCAGCGTTTTGCGCACGCGCGGGTCGTAGCGGCGGTACACCTCGCCCTGCGGGCGCGCCGGACGGCGGGGGAAATAGATCTCGCGCTCGGCGTCGTAAACCCTCTCCCCGGATGCCCGATTCGCCGGTGCGCTGAGCCAGAGCGGCAGCTGCATAAAGGCGTCGCGGTGGATAACGTCGCTGTCGATCGTGTCGAAAATCGCCTGCGCCTGCGGCTCCTCGCGCCATTCGGCGTAGGGGAGGACGAGGGCCGCGATCTGCGGCGCGGCGATGAAAATCTGGTCCAGCGCATCGCGCAGCCAGCCTTCCGGCAGCGGGCCCGGCCAGCGCAGCACGGCGCTGTTGTCCATGCCCCAGCCGAGATTCAGGTTTACGTCGAGTTTTTCACAGCGCAGGCCGTGCCCGCCGTGAACGATAGTTGCCTTAGACATTCAGCACTCCTGCGCCAGCAGCGGGTTGGCGAAATCGAAATAGATCACCGACGGGTCGATGATGGTGTTTTCGTTACGATCGTTCAGGTAACAGAAGAAGTTGCCCTTCACGTTCCAGACCGGGCTTTCAAGCACGTAGTCGAGGCAGGCCGTGTAGGTGACCTTCTCGCGCACCGCGCAAAGCTGCGCGCGCACGCGTGACATCAGGCTCGCCTCGTCGTCGAGCCCGGCGGCGCCCAGCGCGGCGGTAACGGCAAAGGTCGAGTTCACCAGCAGGTAGTAAGGGAAGTAGCGCAGCAGCTGCTCGCGGGTGAAGATGTTTTCCGCCTGCGCTTCGCCGATGACGTCCAGCCAGCCCGCGGCGTGCGGCATGTAGGCGCTGCCCTGACAGTCGCGATAGATCAGCCCGACGGGCAGATCCTGCTGCATCTGCACCAGAATGTTTTGCTGATGCGCCAGCAGCACGAGGCCGTAATCCGCTTCGGCGGTGAACAGCGGCTTCAGCACCTGCTGACAGTAGGCGTCGACCCACGCGTGGGCCGCCTGCTGCGCCGTAATGCCGAGGCGCGCGCTCAGGCGTTTTACCGCGGCAACGAGCAGGGAATCGCCGCCGTCCGGCGCGGCCTGCGTCAGGGAAACCAGCACGTTGGTCTGGCTTTGCGTCCGATCGACCAGCAGGTTTTCGCGCAGGGCAAACAGGCTTTCGGCCATGATGTTGCCGTCGAGATCGCGCAGACCGGCCCAGCCGTCCTCCTGCATCACCTGGAAGGTGGGGAAGCGGGTCTGGAGATCCTGCCAGCGCCCGGTTTTCGCGAGGTTCGCCAGGCGCATGCCGCGCTTCACCTCTTTCACCGACAGCGTGCGCACGGAGTTGGTCAGGCGCACGCTGAGGGAAAACTTGATCATGTCGCGGCTGGTAGCGCAGTACAGCGAGCGGGAAGAGGTGGTCGGCAGCCAGAATGTGCCGGCCTCGCCCAGATCTTTCAGCAGGTTTTTCTCCACGAGCTGCTGGCACCACGGCTGTTCGAGCAGATACGCGGCCTGCCACGGATGCAGCGGAAAAAGCCACTGGCTATCGGTCAATTCACGCAGCAGCTGCGGGGCGTTCTCGGCGGCGAACCGCGTCAGGCGCTGCTGCACATTCAGGTTGAGGCTCTCGCCGGCAATCTGCGCCTTGTCCACGGCGAACCAGCGCAGCGGAAAGCGCGGCGCGAAGTCCGGCAGGTAGCGTTCGGCCTCCTGCTGGGTAAACGGCTCGTGCGATTTCGGTGCCGGGTGAAACGCGTGGCCGACCAGCAATGCCTGCTCCGCCTCGGCAAAGTTCAGGGGGCGATCGCGCAGGGCGGCCCAGTCGTGACGGGCGTCAATGGCCTGCTGCGTGTGCGCGTGGCTCTGCGTGACGCGCTGGTAAAACGCATCGCGATGGGACGCGGGCAGCGACAGCTGATGCTGAAGCTTGTTGATGATAAGTCGGGAGAAATCGGTGAAATGCAGTGGCTGACTGCCAGATTCGCTGACCAGCCTGGCGGGGAAGGCGAAGCGGTGGTGCTGCGTCGGTGAGAAATAGTCCACCGTGAAGTGAAGCGCCCGCCCGTCGTCAAGTGGAATGACAAGCTCGGCCGGATGGCCTTCGGTTAATCGCCAGTCGCTTGTTTCACGGATAAGAGAGTTCAGGAAGCACTGCGCGGCCACGTCCCAGGCCGGAATAGTCTTTGGCAAAGTCATAATCAAACAGATTCCACGTGTTGTGATAATGCGAATTTTGCCGATAACGTTTCTCATTATCAATAGCAATTGTTAATATAGATAAAATTTATTTTACAAATAAACATAATATATCCATGGATTTGCAACATTGTGACGACATTTGAGATCTCGGAAACCCCGCAAAAACCGCTGTCCTGCTGGCCGATGGCGTTCAGCGCCGGGCTGCTGGGCGTCGGACAGAACGGCCTGCTGGTCGCCATTCCCGTTCTGGTGATCCAGACAAACCTCAGCCTGTCGGTGTGGGCCGCGCTGTTAACGCTCGGCTCAATGCTGTTCCTGCCGTCGTCACCGTGGTGGGGGAAACAGATCGCGCGGGTGGGCAGCAAGCCCGTGGTGCTCTGGGCGCTGGCGGGGTACGGCGTGAGCTTTACCCTGCTGGGGTTGGGCAGCGCGCTGCTGGCGACGCACGCCGTTCCCGCGGCGGCGGGCGTTGGCCTGCTGATCGTTGCGCGGGTGATTTACGGGCTGACGGTCTCGGCGATGGTGCCGGCCTGTCAGGTCTGGGCGCTGCAAAGGGCGGGAGAGGGAAGGCGCATGGCGGCGCTGGCGACCGTCAGCTCCGGGCTGAGCGGCGGCCGGCTGTTTGGGCCGCTCTGCGCGGCGGCGATGCTCGCGATACATCCTCTTGCGCCGATGGCGCTGCTGATGGTCGCGCCGCTGCTGGCGCTGATCATGCTGCTGCGCCTGCCCGGCACGCCGCCGCAGCCCGGCGCAGAGCGCAGGCGCGCGGGCCTGACGCCTGCGTGCGTGCCTTACCTGCTCTGCGCGCTGCTGCTTTCCGCGACGGTAAGCCTGATGCAGTTTGGCCTTTCACCCGCGCTGGTCCGCCAGCTGGGGATGGACACGCACGCCATTAGCCACCAGGTGGCATGGCTGCTCAGCGCCGCGGCGGTCGCGTCGCTCGCGGCACAGTTTGGCGTGCTGCGCCCCCAGCGGCTGACGCCGATGGCGCTGCTGCTCGGCGCCGGAGCGCTCATGCTCTGCGGCCTGCTGCTGATGCTGGCCGTGCCGCTGTGGCTGTTTTATATCGGCTGCGCGCTGCTGTCGTTTGGCGCTGCGCTGGCGACGCCCGCCTACCAGCTTTTGCTCAACGAAAAGCTGGCCGACGGCGCGGGAGCGGGCTGGATAGCGACCAGCCACACGCTGGGCTACGGGCTGTGCGCGCTGCTGGTTCCGCTGGTGTCGAAAAGCGGCGTTAGCGTAGCGATGCTGATTGCGGCCCTCTGCACCGCCGTGCTTTTTAGCGTGACGTCGGGCGTTATCTGGCTCCGCCGTTCACCGTCCCCACAGGAAGAATAAAGGAAACGATATGGCTGGCGTTCAGAGCTACCGTCTGTTCAACGTTCAACTTCTGCGCAAAACGGAGGTTTCCCCCTCGCTGCTGAGCCTGGTCTTCGGTGGCTCCGAGGTGGCGGGAATGAAATCCGATTCGCCGGATCAGCGCATCAAAATGCTTTTTCCTTCCGAAGACGGCACGCCGCCGTCGCTGCCCGCCGGGAGCAGTTGGTATCAGGCGGTGCAGGACATGGAAAAAGCGAAGCGTCCGGTAGTGCGTACCTACACGCTGCGCCACGTCGATTCGGCTCGCCGGGAAGTCACCGTCGAATTTGTCCGCCACGGTCTGGAGGGGCCCGCGTCCGCGTGGGCGATTAACGCCGCGCCCGGCGACGCCATTCAGATCGTCGCGCCCAACGCCGCCTATCAAGCAGACAGCGGCGGCTACGAGTGGACGCCTCCCGCAGGTTTGCGCAGCGCGCTGATTATTGCCGATGAAACCGCGCTCCCGGCTGCGCGCGGGATCCTCGAGCGGCTCTCCAGTCAGGACAATCCCCCGCACGTTCGCGCTTTTTTTGAGGTGCCGGAAGAGGGCGATTGCGTCGATTTGACCGTGTTTGAGTTTGCCGACATTACCTGGCTTGCGCGCAGCCGCACGGGATCGGCGCACGGAGAATGCCTGCTTGAGGCAGTAAGAGCGACGTCTTTCACTTCTCAGCGCCACCGGCACGAGCAGGTACGCGAGGAGAGCGAGGGCGAGCTGCTGTGGGATAAAGCATCCACCCGCAGCACCGATTTTTACGGCTGGGTGGCGGGCGAATCGACGGTTGTGAAGCTGCTGCGCCGCTATCTGGTCGGTGAACAGGGGCTGGCGCACGATGCGATCAATTTTATGGCGTACTGGGCAAAAGGGCGCGCGAAGTAGCGGAGATAGCGCCGGATTTCCGGCGCTTAAGGCAGGCTAGATGCGGAAATTGTGCGTGTCTGCGCAGGCCGTGAGGATGCTCAGGGACGAGCTGCGCAACGCCGCAGCGACGGTCTGGTAGCGTTCTGAAGCCAGCAGCGCTTCAACCGGCGTGTCCAGCACGCTGCCGAATCCGATATCCGGAAACTGCTTGGTGAGCACCAGTTCACCACCGATATCGATATCCAGCTTGCAGCCTAATTTCAGGTATGCCGGGGCGGGCGGCATCTCATTGCGATAGTAGCGCGCGAGATCCTCCGCTGAATAATCTGGCCCAAAGAGCACGGGGATAGATTTTTCGCTCGCCCTGAGCGCCTCGACGGTGCGGGTAATTTTGTCGATGTAGTCGTCTGAGAAGGGACCCGTATCAAACCCGGAGTAAGAGACGGGCGTGATGTCCCACTGTTTGCAGAACTGGTTATATTCGTGCCGATCCTTCAGCCCGGCGATCCACAGGTGGTTAAATATCATCCAGTCCACGCCGCGCTCTTCACACATCTCCTTCAGCGCCATCGTGTCATCAAGATTTGAAGGCATTAACGTGTTTTCAACGCCGATCAGCCAGTTCATCCCGTTGCGCTTGCCCTCCGTCAGAAGGTCAATAGACGCAAGCGTTTTACGCCATGTGCCCTTGCCGCGGATAGCGTCATGGGTTTCTCCCACGCCGTCTAGCGAAATCAGAAACGCCAGCTGGTTGTGCCAGCGCGTAAAGAGATCGTAATACTTCCTGATGCTTAGCCCGTTGGTGCAAATATGGATGAAGCAGCCCATTTCGGCGAACGTTTCCACAAACTTGTCGAAGTCACGGTGCATGGTCGCTTCGCCGCCGTTGAGGATGATGTCCGGCTTATTGCGCGCCACAAAATCGAACAGGTGTTGGCATTTATCAAACGGAATGGCCGTGGGGTCCTGGTCGTGGTGAAATCCGCCTTCGCGCCACTGAAAGCAGTGGGTGCAGCGCAGATTGCAGGTATTTGTCATCTTGATGACGAGCTTGCAGATATTTTTCTCTTCGATTTTCCCGCTTTGCAAATAATCCTGAATAGCCTGCTGAACCCTCAGCGTGCTGGCCTCATGGTACCGCGTGTAGCCCGGATTACGGGCGATGAAGTTTTGGTACTCCTGCGGAATGATCTCATAATCGGTATGCGTTGATTTACGCGTCCACATGTTTGATATCCTTTTTTATCTGTAGGCTAACGATCGCACCTGCCTGCTGATTTACCAGCGCGGCAGCCTGTCTTTTCAGGGTAAGAGCCCGCTCGGGGCTGGAGAGAAGGGTTTGGACGGCTTTGATGAGTTCACTGTCGTTATCTGCGTAAAGCGCCGCATCATGACGCAGAAACACGCGCAGATTTTCCTCTTCATGCCCGGGCAAATAGCCATTAATCACGAGTGGCTTACCGCACAAGGCCACTTCGGTCAGGGTGAGCCCGCCTGCTTTAGCAATCACCACTTCGGCCCGGGCGTAGAGGCTCTGCATCTCAGAGGTGTAGGGTTGCACCACAAGCCTGCCGGCGCTTATCGGGTCACGAAAACGTGCATTAAGTTCTTCACGCAGCGCCCGATTGCTGCCGCACAAAACAATGAGGGTGGTGACCGACGGCATACCCAGCAGCGACTCGATACTCGTTGTGCTAAGGTGAAGCCCCCAGCCGCCGCCGCTGAACATAACGCATCCCTTTTCCCCAGCCTCATGTACCTGGTTCAGGGAGGCCGGAATGCCGGATGCGGTGATCTTTCCGCCCTTTTGGCGAATGGCGCGAAACACCGGGCTTTCAAACGCCATTGGAATGAAAAGCCTCTCCAGCGCCAGATTCCAGCCCGGCGACACCGTGTAGTCACCCAACACCCCGTATACCGGTCGGGGATGGCTGCTGTTTTTTTGCCAATAGTTGGAGAACCAGCCGCAAAAAAAGCTGCAGGCAACCACGGTTTTGACGTTACTAAACACCGAGGGGGTTTCCAGCCGTTTGCCCTTATTCTTCATGCGAATGATGAGCGGCAGCAGCGTATAAAGGCACGGGTAAAACCAGCGTGAACGAAATATTCTCTCGAACCACGTTTTATTTTCATTGCACCAGCGCTGATAATTACCAAATAGCGCCTCGTTAAGCCATGCGGGTAATATATCATGCAGTGATAGTAAGCGACTTTCGATACCGTCCTGGGTTAACGCGAACTGTATATTTCGCGCAAGGGTTAACGAACCCGAACCGGATTCAATATAAAGTATTAAGACCATATTCTTCTCTGCTGAATTCACGAAGCGCGTCAAGATCGATTTTCATCACGACCATGTCTTTATTCTTGCCGTGGAAATGGCGGAAGGTAGCGACCTCCTGCAATCCGAGAGCCTTAAAAATGCTATAGATATTGGAGTCTGTACCATTACCCAACAGCTCAATGTACATGGTGCGAAATCGCGTTTGGGTCAGGCAGACGTACATGTTGTTATAAATCATCCCCAGTTTCGTCATGGCTGGGGCATGCGGGGCGGCGACAAACCAGGCTGACCAGACGATGTCAGAGTGGTCCCACAGGCGATAGTGGTATCCCGTCAGCCCGATGATTTCCCCGTTCTGGCGAAAGCACCAGTAGCGACGACCGTCATCAAGGCCCGCGCGCTGGCAGGATTCATGAAAATCCAGCGTGCGTATAACCTCTTCGCAGGCATCTCTCGCCATAGACGCTGATATAAATTCCCGCTGCTGTTCATCAAAGCGTAAGTTTTCCGTTATCACGCCTTTCTGTGATAAATGGCGAGTTCCTTTTAACACCTTATCCATGAGCGTTTTATATTGTGCATCTTTATCCATATATTCTCTCCTTATAGGCAAAAGAAACCTATGCCCCCGCATTGGTATGCTGGGTGAGGTGTAAGACATGCATCGTTATTTACATCTGCTTAAGGTATATCACAGGAAATAAGAAATACAATGTCCCGCAATAATAAAATGCGATCAAGATTAATATTACACAATAGCTTCTGGCTTATTCAGTGAATAGCGTTCACCCGTGCGCGCATTTATTTAAATTAATATTCTGTTTTTAAATTTAAATGCCGACGGACGTTTTTATGACGAGAAATTAATCAGCAGAATGGCGTCAGCGTATTAAGGGTTTCACGTTAATCCCGTCTATTCGGCTGCGCCCGATCGTATCGGCAAGGCTCAATCAGCCTGCGGGCGCGGCAAAAAGCAGTCGATGCCAGTAGAGCAGGTCCGCAATCGCCAGCGGCGAGACGGTTTCCAGCCCGTCCCGGTTTTCCAGCGCAACCTCACGCGCCCGCAGAAGAGGGTCGGCGCTCAGGCAACGCAGATGTTGGGATACCGTGCTATGCGCCAGCTCCCGTTCAGCGAGATCGAAAGACGGCAGTTCGCGAGACATGTGCAGTAAAAATTCATCATTTAGCTGACGTAATTGCGCCGGGTCGTAATTCGGCGATTGCAGCGCAAAGAGCAAACCCTCAATACCGCGGCTGCGATGGAACGCACACTGCACCACGTAGCCGACGCTTCGCTCCACGCGCAGACGGCGGAAGTAGCGGGGAGCATAAAGCGTAGCCAGCACCCGCAGCGCCCAGCGTCCTTGTGCGTCGTGCCCGGCCAGCGGATAAAATTGCAAAAGCGCATTCTCGGCGCCGCTTTCACCAAGCGTAACCGGCGGGATCGGCGGCGCGGGCGGCGCCTGCGCGTCATCTTCGATAGCAAAAGGGAAGTCGTGCAGCAGGTGCGCAAGACGGGTCTTTAAGCGCTTGTCGCCGCCGACAAGCGTGGCGTGCCAGTGCGGGGGGGTATTCCCCGGCGAGACAAGCGCCTCGGGCAACTGTGCCAGCAGGCGCCGGATAGCGATATCGCTCTGCTGCTGTTTACGCGAGCGGCTAAGGCTTCTTGATGCCTCGCTGAGAAGCGCCGGGGTCTGCACGTTCAACGCCGGGTTGATAAGGCTCAGGCCGTAACTAAGCACGCTCTCGCGGCCAGACAGCTCGAGCAGCCACCGGTCCTGATGGCAGACCAGGCCCAGATGCCCGCCATAGTGCGCAATTTCCGCCGCCCCGGCGCGCAGTCCCGCATGCAGGCGTGCGGCCTGGCATTCCGTGAAGCGGGTAAAGGGGGCGGGGCGCAATAGCAGTACGGGCTCCGATCCCGCGTCGGCAAGATGAAGAAGCCGTGCCCGTTCGCGAGGCAAAGGCGGCGCGGGTAGCGCCTCGGGCCGAGGGTAAAACTGAAAAACGCCCGCGGTGCGCGTGGGGGTCGCGCTAACGAAGGGGCTCAGCGTCAGCGGCAGCCCTTCTGCATGGCAACGTTCGCCCACGCTTTCGGGCAGCACGGCCAGCCGACGACGCGGTGCCGCGAGCAGCGCGGTGATATGCCGGTCCCAGCTGTCGTGCTGTTCAACAGGAGGAAGCCCGAACGCCCTGGCGCGAAGCTGATCAAGCAGCGTAAGCCGCGCGAAGTCGCGATTCGCCAGCTGGCCATAGTGCTCACGCTGAAGCGGACTCAGGCGGCGTAGATGCTGTAGCCAGGCCAGCAGCGCGCTTTCGATGTTCGCGATATCGGTTGGCGAGCCGGTATTCAGCGTGAAGATAAAACTTACCAGCATGCTGTTTTCGCTGCACAGCGCATGCGCCAGCCTGACGCCATCGCATTCGGCATGGGCGCGCAGATGGGCCATTAGCCCGCCGGGCGCGTCGTCGCGCACTAACCGCTCCAGCCGCCTCAGCCAGCCGCGATCGCCCTCAGGCTCAAGAGAGAAGACCAGCCGAAGCTGGGGCGCGACGGGCAGGGAGAGCGTCAGATCTTCGGCTGGCGAAAGGGTGCCTGACGCGTCATCAGCGGGCGCGTCGGCAGGCGCAAAAGGCGCGCCGAAGCACTCTGCCAGCGCGTGGAGCTGGGACAGCGGCTGCGGGCCGTGCAGCCAGAGCGTCATCCCCGCCGGGCGAAAGTGCCGCTGGTGAAACTGGCGCAGCGCCCGCTGGAGCCGAGGAATATCCGTACCAAAGGTTTCCCGGCTGCCGATATGAAAGCGCCGCAGGGCCGCTATGCCCTTAAACATCTGGCGCTCTGCGGCCTGACAGCAGGTTTCGGGATCGTCGCGCAGCAGGCGGTATTCAGCGTCAATCACCTCAATTTCCTGCGCGATATCCCGATCGGCAAGCCCGGGGGCGGCGAGCATATCGCTCAGCCGATCGAGTCCTCCCGCAAGATGTTCGGCGCTCGCTTCAAAGAAGAAGGCGGTCTGCACGGCCTGCGTACTGGCATTTACCTTGCCCCCGACGGACTGCACCCAGCTCATCAGCCCATCCCCGGCGGCCACGTTCGCGCTGCCGCGAAAAAGCAGATGTTCCAGCAGATGCGCCAGCCCCGGCCACTCAGCCGGCTCGTGTACGCTGCCGGTATCGACAAGCAGCAGGGCGGCGGCGCGGGTTGCGGACGGATCGCTGATGGCGTTTATCCGCATGCCGCTGGCGAGCCGCCAGGCGTCAGCACCGTACTTCATCGTCAGCCCTTGAAGATAAGGCGCGAGTTCGCCTGGGTGCGAAAAAGCAGCTGTTCGATGCTCTTTTGCGTTCGGTTTGCCTCTTCGCGGGCCGCCAGAATGGTGCCGTGGTGCGGCGATTTGGCGCATACCGGATCGGCGTTATCGGCACTGCCCGTCAGCATGAACGCCTGGCACCGGCAGCCGCCGAAGTCCTGCTCTTTCTCAGAGCAGGAGCGACACGGCTCCGGCATCCAGTCGTAGCCGCGATAGCGGTTAAAGCCGAACGAGTGATACCAGATATGCTGCAGATCCTGCTCAAGCACGGAGGGAAACTCAACGGGAAGCTGGCGCGCGCTGTGACAGGGTAACACCGTGCCTTCCGGCGTGACGCTCATGAAGATCGCACCCCAGCCGCCCATGCAGCCTTTCGGTCGCTCTTCGTAGTAGTCCGGCGTGACGAAAAGCAGGTTAGCCAGCCTGCCTTCCTCCGCCATGCGGGCGCGGTAGCGCTTCACCACCGCTTCGGCTGCAACGATCTGTTCGCGGGTTGGCAGCAGCCCTTCGCGGTTTTCGTGCGCCCAGCCGTAGAACTGGCAGGTGGCCAGCTCGACGTCGTCGGCATCAAGCTGTATCGCCAGCTCGATAATGCGGTCAAGCTGGTCGATATTGTGGCGGTGCAGGACGAAGTTCAGCACCATGGGGTAGCCCAGCGCTTTTACCGCTTTGGCCATGGCCAGCTTCTGATGAAACGCTTTCTCTGAACCGGCCAGCGCGGCGTTCAGCGTCTCGTCGCTGGCCTGGAAGCTAATCTGGATATGGTCCAGGCCCGCGTCGGCGAAGGACTGCAGCTTTTTCTCCGTCAGCCCGATTCCGGAGGTGATCAGGTTGGTGTAAAAACCCAGCTCGCGGGCGGCGGCGATAAGCTCAGGCAGGTCTTTGCGGACCAGGGGTTCTCCGCCGGAGAATCCCAGCTGCACGCAGCCCATCGCCCGGGCCTGGCGAAAGACCTCGATCCATTGCCCGGTGCTGAGCTCCCGATCCTGCGCGGCAAAGTCGGTCGGATTCGAGCAGTAAGGGCACTGCAGCGGGCAGCGGTAGGTGAGCTCCGCCAGCAGCCACAGCGGAGGGTTTACCGTGGATGGCGCGAGATCACTCATGGAAAATCACCCATTTTTGCTCGTACGCGCGCTGGAAAAAGGTCAGTACGTCCTCTTCCAGCCCCTCCGCGCCCGGGAAGCGGTCGCTCAGGGTGGCGACGATCGCGCCCAGCGACGTCTTTCCGTCAACCAGCGCTAAAATGGCGGCCGCGCTGACGTTTAGCCTGGCCATACCTTCCGGATAGAGGATCACATGGCAGTTCTGTACCGGCTCCCACTGCATGCGGTAGCCGCGTCGGAAAACGGGAGTGTGTTCGGGAGTTAAGGTCATTACACCAGCCTCTGCTTGTGCCATACGCGGTCAGCGGTCACGCTGTGGTAGGGCGGACGATTCAGGGAGTAGGCCATGGTCATCGCATCCAGCATGCTCCACAGGATATCCAGCTTGAACTGGAGGATCTCCAGCATGCGCTGCTGTTTTTCAACCGTATTACAATAGTCCAGCGCCAGCGCCAGGCCGTGCTCTACGTCGCGATTGGCCTGCCCGAGGCGGCTGCGGAAATAGTCGTATCCTGCCGGATCGATCCACGGATAGTGCTGCGGCCAGCTGTCCAGGCGCGACTGGTGGATTTGCGGGGCAAACAGCTCCGTTAGCGAGCTGCACGCCGCCTCCTGCCAGCAGGCGCGGCGGGCGAAGTTGACGTAGGCATCCACGGCAAAGCGTACCCCAGGCAGCACCCGCTCTTCAGAAAGCAGGCTCTCCCGGCTCAGGCCGACCGCTTCGCCGAGGCGCAGCCACGCCTCGATCCCACCTTCAGCGCCGTTATAGCCGTCATGATCGAGAATACGCTGCACCCACTTGCGCCGGGTGTCAGGGTGCGGGCAGTTCGCCATAATCGCCGCGTCTTTAATCGGAATGCTGGTCTGATAATAGAAGCGGTTCGCCACCCAGCCCTGAATTTGCTCCCGGGTCGCTTCACCGTTGTGCATGGCAATATGGTACGGGTGATGAATATGGTAATAGGCCCCCCTGGCGCGCAGCGCGTCTTCAAAGGCCTGAGGAGAGAGAGGGGTGAGTTCTGTCATGCGGAGCCTCTACAGTTCGATGACCATGCCGTCCCAGCTGACTTCAATGCCAGCGTCGTTAAGGCTCTGACGCTCGGGGGAGTCTTCATTCAGGATCGGATTGGTATTGTTTATATGAATCAGAATTTTTCGCCGTGCGGGTAAGGTCGCGAGAAGCGCCGCCAGGCCGCGCTCTTCTGCCAGCGCCAGGTGCCCCATATCCTTGCCGGTATTTTTCCCCACGCCCGCGTTCGCCAGCTCATTGTCGCGCCACAGCGTGCCGTCGATCAGGAGGCAGTCCGCCCGGCGCAGCCAGGGCATGATCGTCTCATCCGGCTCGCCCAGACCGGGGGCGTATAACAGCCCTACGCCGCGTGCGGTGTCCTCAATGAACAGCGCCACGTTATGCCCGGGAAGGGGCCGGTCGCGGTAGGCAGAATAGGGCGGCGCGTTGCTCAAAAGCGGGATGGCGGTGAAGCGCATGCCGGGGCACACCAGAGTGGTGAAGGCGTCTAAAGGCTCGACTGGATGATGAATCAGCCCGCCGTTCCAGTGGGAGAGCATGGTGAACACCGGGAAGCCGGTGGTCAGGTCGTCATGCACTTCCGGCGTACACCAGACGTGATGCGGACACCCCTCGCGCAGGTTGAGCAGCCCGGCGCAGTGGTCAATCTGGCTGTCGGTAAGAATGATGGAGCCTATTCCGGTACCGCGCAGGACGTCAGGGGTGTTCAGCTCGGGAGAGACCCGCAGCTGGTGGCAAACGTCGGGCGAAACGTTACACAGAACCCAGTTTTTGCCGTCGTCGCTGACCGCAATAGAGGACTGGGTGCGGGGAGAGGCGTTTATCTTGCCTTCGCGAAGGCCGCGGCAGTTTTCGCAGTTGCAGTTCCACTGGGGAAAGCCGCCGCCCGCTGCCGAGCCGAGAACTTTTATCTGCATCTCTGAACCAGGAGTAATAAAAAAATAATGCCCGCGCGAAGGGCGGGCAGGCGAGCGATTAGCGGTTGGAAATGTACAGCGTTACTTCCAGACCCAGACGCAGGTCAACAAACTCGGGTTTAGTCCAGGTAGTCATAGCGAAGCTCCTTTGCGTTCATCTTGATGTTATTAGCCCAGTGAAATTGTTACACTGGACAAGGCTTATGTTAAATATATGTGATTATTATCACAATAATTAAAAGGTAACAGAGTTATTCACCCCAGGTCTCTGCGAGAACCCGCAGCCAGTTGCGCCATGTAAGCTTCTCCAGCAGAGAGTCACTGAACCCCGCGTCCGACAGCGCCTGCACGAGGCGAGGGAGCCCTTCAACATCCTCAAGCGCATCGGGGACGTTCACGCCGTCGAAGTCCGAACCGAACGCCACCCGATCTTCTCCAAGTTTAGCGATCAAATACGCAATGTGGTTAATAATCGTACTCAGATCGGTACCGGCACCGTCACGCTTGCCGTCTGCGCGCAGAAAGGCGGTGCCGAAATTGACCCCGACCAGCCCGCCGCTATGCGCGATAGCCTCCAGCTGCGCGTCGGTCAGGTTGCGCGGCTGAGGGCAAAGCGCGTGGGCATTGGAGTGGGTGGCGACGAGCGGAGCGTTGCTCAACCTGGCGGTATCCCAGAACGCTTTTTCATTCATGTGGGAGAGGTCGATCATAAGACGGCGCTCGTTGCAGGCGTGGATCAGCGATTCACCCGCCGCGGTTAAGCCGGGCCCGGTATCCGGCGTTCCGGGGAAAGCGCCGTTAACCCCCTCGCCGAAGGCGTTGGGGGTATTCCAGAACGGGCCAATGCTGCGAACGCCCAGCTGATAGAATTTTTCCAGCTGCGCTAGCTGCGCGTCGATCGCGCCGGCCCCTTCAATATGCAGCACGGCTGCGATCCGCCCGTTAAGACGGCAGCGCTCGATGTCGCTGGCGGTGCGGCATATCTTCAGGCGCCCCTCAGAGCTGCGCTCGAGGATGCGCATAATGTCAATTTGACGCTCGACGATTGCCAGCGGGTCAAAGTAGTCCAGCACCTCATCATCCGTTTGGTTGCGCATGCGGGCGATATAGCTAACCGGCGGGATAAATACCGCGAAAAGCCCACCGAAAAATCCTCCCCGCCGCATGCGCGGGTAGTCGAGGTGCCCCGGTGAGACGCGGGAAAAGAACGCGTTCGCCGGATCGTCGTCATGATGAAGCCAAAGATTGAGCAGCAGATCGTTGTGTCCGTCAAAAACGGACCGGTCAGGCAGGTGGGTCATAGGCGTTTCGCTACGCGGTAACAAATAAACGCTATGGTCTCCGATAGCGCATTGAGTAACAACCCTGCAAAAGATAAGGGCTTGGTGGCGTAATTAAACATCGCTCAAGCCGGAGTTTCTTCTTATCTTTGTACGGTTAATTTCGCGAGAAATACAAAAATTAATGCGCAGCACCGTTGCAAACGGCTTTATCAATAAAGACTAAACAAACCGCATCCGTATGAGGTTTAACTTTACTCACTTAGCCCATTCATTATAATGGCCCCAAATTCACGCAGGAGTAATACGTTGGACAACCACCCCGAAATGCATAAAACGGTAAGTTGACGCGATTATTTCCGCGCTGCTTGCCGACCCGGCGGGCAGCAATCCCTTCCTGAAGACGATTGCCACCCAATAATGTGATAACCGCGTCATTACGCGAAGGCAATTGTTATGTTTACGTTTATCTACGCACTGTTTCCTCCACCGTCTGCACGGTAATCGTCGCTCTTCGTCGCGATCGTTTGTCGTGTGCTGAATAAGCACGTACTCAATTCTTCCACAATCTGGAGGAACGTATGCTTATGTTTCCTGATATTACAAATTTACTCGCCGCAATGCTGCTGGGCGCGCTAATTGGCGCAGAAAGACAGTGGCGCCAGCGCATGGCTGGCCTGCGCACTAACGCCTTAGTTGCCACGGGCGCCGCGGTATTTATTCTTAGCTCACTCTCGACGTCGCCCGACAGCCCGGGGCGCATCGCGGCCCAGATTGTGTCCGGGATTGGCTTCCTCGGCGCGGGCGTCATCATGCGTGAAGGCATGAACGTGCGCGGGTTGAACACGGCGGCAACGCTCTGGTGTTCTGCGGCGATTGGTGTGTTATGCGGTCTGGGACAGTTCTGGAATGCGGCCTGGGCCACGCTCATTATTCTTTGCGCCAATATTTTGCTTCGCGAAGCGGCGCAGCGAATTAACCGCATCCCCGGCGCCGCCGATGAAGATAAACGCTATATCCTGAACGTGATCTGCGATGACGCCCATGAATATGCTATTCGCCAGCTGTTGCTGAATATGGCGAAAGAGCTGGCAATCGGTATGCAGAGGCTCGATGCGGTTTCTGCGGATGAAAAAGGGCGCAGGGAAATTCGCGCCGAGCTGATTAGCGTCGTGGACGATCAGAAAACGCTGAATCTTATTATGTCCAAAATTGGCGGGCACGAAAATATCACCTCCGTTCGCTGGAGCTGCGAAGGCCATTAATTTCTCATTACTCACTAAACTGCGATGCCGCGCATAAGGAGGGAATGATGGATGTTCCCATACGTATAAAGTAATACCCGAGCTGAAGAGTGGAAACTGTGCATGGATAATTCCGTGCAGGGATAACGACGCCTTAAATTTAGGGGATAGATCATGGCTGACATGAAAATTGAAAACCGGAAAATAAGCCGGGCTGCGTCAGATAATGATAAGCATCAACGCAAAAGCTTTCTGATTGAAACGGAAGCTTACCACAGCGCGGACCACACGCTGGCCCGCATGAATAGCACCCGTCTCGGGCTCACTACCGAAGAGGCGCTGTACCGGCTGGAAAAATGCGGCCGCAATGAGGTGGCGCATGAGAAAGCGCCATCAGCATGGCTTCAGCTACTGCAGGCATTTAATAATCCGTTTATCTATGTGCTGATAGCGCTGGCGGCGGTCAGCTATTTTACTGACTACTGGGTCCCGGTCCATAACGGTGAGGAACCGAGCTTTGCCAAAATCATTATTATTATGACGATGGTGAGCCTGAGCGGATTATTGCGTTTCTGGCAGGAATTTCGCACCAACAAAGCGGCCCAGGCGCTGAAATCGATGGTTCGCACCAGGGCCACCGTGCTGCGCCGGGGGCCGGGAGAAAGCAGGCCGGTGCAGGAAGAGATCCCGATTGAGGAGATTGTACCCGGCGATATTGTCGTACTCGCCGCCGGCGATTTGGTGCCGGCGGACGTGCGGCTGCTGGAGTCCCGCGATCTGTTTGTCAGCCAGTCGATTCTGAGCGGTGAATCGCTGCCGGTTGAAAAATATGACGTCATGGCAAACGTATCGGGCAAAGACAGCGAACAGCTGCCGTCGCCGGATAAGGATAAATCCCTGCTGGAGCTGGGCAATATCTGCCTGATGGGAACCAGCGTGACCAGCGGAAGGGCGCAGGCGGTTGTCGTCGCCACCGGCAAGCGGACGTGGTTTGGATCGCTGGCGAAAGCGATCGTTGGCACCCGCAGGCAGTCCGCATTCGATCGCGGGGTAAACAGCGTCAGCTGGCTCCTGATCCGGTTTATGCTGGTGATGGTGCCGGTGGTGCTGCTGATTAACGGGTTCAGTAAGGGTGACTGGGTTGAGGCCTCGATGTTTGCGCTGGCCGTTGCGGTTGGGCTGACGCCGGAGATGCTGCCGATGATCGTCAGCTCGAACCTTGCCAAGGGCGCTATCGCGCTGTCGCGGCGCAAGGTCATCGTTAAACGCCTCAATGCGATTCAGAACTTTGGCGCGATGGATGTGCTGTGTACCGATAAAACGGGCACGTTAACGCAGGATAATATTATCCTCGCGCATTCTCTTGACCTGTCCGGAGCCGAGAGCGATCGGGTCCTGATGCTGGCCTGGCTCAACAGCACTAACCAGAGCGGTACGCGTAATCTGATGGACAGAGCCGTACTCCGCTTCGGGGAGGAAAAAGTGTCCCCGGCCACGAAGAAACGCTTTATCAAGGTTGATGAACTTCCCTTTGATTTTGAGCGTCGTCGCGTGTCGGTGCTCGTCGAAGATGTCCGTCACGGCGACAAGAGCCTGATCTGCAAAGGCGCGGTTGAAGAGATGCTCTCCGTGGCGACTCATCTTCGCGAAGGCGGCAAGACTGTTGCGCTGACGCAGACCCGCCGCGATCTGCTTCTGGCAAAAACGGACGATTACAATGCGCAGGGTTTTCGCGTGCTGCTGGTCGCAACCCGCAGGCTGGAAAGCTCCGCGCAGCCGGTTCCGCTCAGTAAGGATGATGAGCAGGGGCTGACCATTGAAGGAATGCTGACCTTCCTCGATCCGCCAAAGGAAAGTGCCGGAAAGGCGATTCAGGCCCTGAACGACAGCGGCGTGGCCGTGAAGGTCCTCACCGGGGATAGCCCGGTCGTGACGACGCGCATTTGTCTTGAAGTGGGTATCGATCCGCACAACCTGCTGACGGGAGATCAGATTGAAGCGATGTCGGACACTCTGCTGGCGCGTGAAGTTGAAGTCCGGTCGGTGTTTGCCCGGCTCACCCCGATGCAGAAGTCCCGCATACTGCAGGCATTGCAGAAAAATGGCCATACCGTGGGCTTCCTCGGCGATGGCATTAACGATGCACCCGCTCTGCGCGATGCGGACGTTGGGATTTCCGTCGACAGCGCGGCGGATATTGCCAGGGAGTCGTCCGATATCATCCTGCTGGAAAAGGATCTGATGGTGCTGGAGGAGGGGGTAATCAAAGGACGCGAAACCTTTGGCAATATCATCAAGTATCTGAAGATGACGGCCAGCTCTAACTTCGGCAACGTTTTTTCCGTGCTGGTCGCGAGTGCGTTTATCCCGTTCCTGCCGATGCTGGCGATTCACCTGCTGATTCAGAACCTGATGTACGACATTTCCCAGCTGTCGCTGCCGTGGGACAAAATGGATAAAGAGTTCCTGCGTAAGCCGCGCAAATGGGATGCGAAAAATATCGGGCGCTTCATGTTATGGATTGGCCCAACGTCATCGATTTTCGACATCACGACCTTCGCGCTGATGTGGTACGTCTTTGCGGCCAACAGCGTGGAAGCACAGGCGCTATTCCAGTCCGGCTGGTTTATTGAAGGGCTGCTGTCGCAAACGCTCGTTGTGCACATGCTAAGAACGCAGAAGATCCCGTTCATCCAGAGCCGCGCGGCGCTGCCGGTGCTGCTGACGACGGGGCTGATAATGGCGATCGGGATTTACATTCCCTTCTCACCCCTCGGTGCGCAGGTGGGATTGCAGCCGCTGCCGTTGAGCTATTTCCCTTGGCTGGTGGCAACCTTGCTGAGCTACTGTCTGGTGGCCCAGGGGATGAAGCATGTCTACATAAAGCGCTTTGGCCAGTGGCTGTGACGTGCGGTGGGAGAGAGGGATATGAAGCGGTCACCTGACAAAATCATCGCTGCGCTTTTCCTGGTGTCAGGGTTAGTGATGCTAATTTCGGCTATCTGGCAAATCATCGTTTGAGGCGGTGAGGGTAGACGGCCGATCTGTCACACATCTTAACCGACTTGTCTGAAGCCATTCTGGATTGTTATGAGATGCAGTGTCTGCCTGAAAAAGGACAGACGCTGCCTTTCTGTCGTTTCCGCCGTATCGCTGCCGCCGGCAGGCGTAACTCAAACACGCAGAGCGCCAGCATCACAATCGTATTCATGATATGAATCGGATGATAAAAAATATAGTTAACGGTGTTAACTAAACTGTGTATCATAAGCCATCGAATCAATGAGGGTTTAGTTCATGGTACAGCCAGATATTCGTTCTTTCCGCGCCACACTGCGTGAAATGGTCAGAGAACTGGGTATGCTCAGCCGTAAAGCAAGCGGAACGGAGTTATCCCCCCTTCAGAGCCATATTCTGATTGAACTCAGCAATCATCCTGAGGGGTGTACTGAACTGGCCTCGAAGCTATGCGTTGAGAAAGCGAGCATGAGCCGCACGCTAAAGAATCTTAGCGATGAGGGATACCTACTTAAGGAAAATGACGCGCGGGATGGCAGAGCCTCTCAGTACAGATTAAGCGACGCCGGAAGGCAACTTCTTTCTAAGCTTGAGGAAAATGCCGACAGGTTTGCTATGGACGCTCTCGCTTCATCATCTGAGGAAGAAATTCAGATTTTGCGCCAATCTCTGCTGCACTTTACAGGCAGTTTGCGCAACGCGCGTCGCCAACGTGAATCAAATATTAATATCAGACGCCTGCAGTCAGAGGATAACGCCGCAATTGCAGAAATTATCCGTAATAGCTTTCGTGAGAATAAAATCGATCACCTCGAAGGCGTTAGTCTCCATGATCCAGAACTCGATTCCCTGAGTGAAGCCTATAAGCAATCCGGTGCCGGATATTGGGTTGTGGAAGCAAATGGAATGATTGTCGGGGGAGCGGGACTCGCGCCGCTGGGCGGAGAAGCAGGCATTTGCGAAATGCAAAAATTATTTTTCAAAAACGAAGTACAAGGAATGGGCCTGGGCAGACGAACGATCGCTTTTATCCTTTCTCAGGCCTCAGAAATGGGATACCACGCCTGTTATCTTGAAACGCTTACCGCGCTGAAGCATGCCGTGCGCCTCTACGAGGCCTTTGGATTCAAGCATATACCTGCACGACTTGGCAATACGGGCCATGGCAGCTGTGACATATACATGTTGAAAAAATTGTAGCGACCATTTTACGGTTCTGAAGAAAATAAATAGGAATACCTTCCGGAAGATCTTTCCTTAACTGGCACCAGTACGTCTGATGACGCCGGAAGGATATGAACAATATATACCTGCATATCGTCGCCAGTGAGGATGAACTTTCATCTCATTGATGGAGAGCGACTATTTAAATTATGGAGCAATTATCGGTATGGTAGTCAGCTGTTTGCCTTCTCTTAAACGAAAACATGGACTTTATATTGTACTTTTTATGCAGCCCGCGCTGGCGACCAAAAGTGAAGTTAATATAAATGAACAAACCATGAACGCCAGAGAGAATATATATCACGCGCTCCATGAAGAAGAAATCAGCCGCGAAGAAACGCTTTTCCAGGCAAGAGCTGGCGCAGGCGCTAAGCTAGCTCAGGTATTGGGGCAGGACGCTTCCGCCGATCGCATCAGCGCCGTCGGCGGCAGCATGGCCTCAGGATTATTCAGCTCGGCCGTTCAGCAAAGCCTTTCTTCTTTTGGCACGGCAAGAGTAAAGCTGAATTTAAGCAGCGCACATCTTGATGGCAGTGAGTTTGATTTTTTACTGCCCCTTTACGACAGCCGCAGCCATCTGTTTTTTTCCCAGACGGGAATAAGGCGGATTGACGACAGGACCATGGCGAATTTCGGCATAGGTTATCGATTCTGGCCTTCTGACTCCGCCATGTTCGGTGCCAATATGTTTTACGATTACGACGTCAGTCGCCAGCATAAGCGGCTTGGCACAGGTCTTGAGTATGCGCGCGATTTCTTTCGCGTTTCTGCTAATGGCTATTACCGGCTCACCGGCTGGAAAACCTCGCGCGATATCACGGACTATCACGAACGCGTCGCGAATGGCTTTGATATCCGGACAGAGGCCTGGCTTCCTCGTTTGCCTCAGCTGGGCGGAAAAATCACCTGGGCGCGATATTATGGCGATCGGGTTGGTATATTTGGCCCGGACGATCTCCAGAAAGATCCTCAGGTACTCACCTTTGGCCTGAACTACACGCCCGTACCGCTGGCGGGAATTTCACTGCAAAAAACGGTTAACACGCGCGGCGGGGGCGACGAATTTTCCGTAGGGCTGAACTTCTCGTGGCAGTTTGGCTTGCCGCTCAAAGCGCAGCTTGACCCGGACCGCGTTCGGTTTAACCGCACGCTGGTGGGCTCCCGCTATGACCTGGTGGACAGAAACAACGTCATTGTTCTGGAATATAAAAAGGATCGCCTGTTTTCCGTGGCTCCGCACCACAAGGTTTCGGGCGTTGAAAGCAGCCAGCTTTCGCTAAACCTGGACATTTCTTCGCGCTATGCCGTAACCGGGATTGGCTGGCAGGGCGAAGATTTCTTCGCCGCCGGTGGCGATATTACTTATGTAAACGGCGCCTACGTTATCGCGCTGCCCGAATGGCAAACAAATGGAAGTAATCATTACCTGCTGGAAGGACGCGCCATTGATGAAAAAGGCAATATTTCTGCACCGTTCCGCGTCGAAGTGGATGTTCTGCCGATGGATGTCAACATCTCGCTGGCGGGCGATCTGAAGGGCGAAGAGGGACAAACGCTGGCGATCGGGCTTAACGTTCGCAGTACCGGCACCATTGGCAAAGTTGACTGGAAGGCGCCTCAATTTCTTGCTGCCGGGGGGAAATTTATTCAGACGCGTGCAGCAAAAGCAGACAGCCTGAGCCTGAACTATAGCGCCGTTCTGCCTCCTTATAAGGCGGGCGGTGAAAACAGTTATCCCATTGAAGTGACGGTGAGTGACAGCGAGGGGAACGTTTCGAACACCGCCTCAGCCCGAATCGTGGTTGAACCCCGCTCTATTGTGCTCGCCGTTCCGCCAGAGGTGGCGGGTAATGAGGGGGAGCGTATTGCGCTGCCGCTGACGATTGATGCAAAAACCGCGGTGACCCGGCTCGACTGGGAGGCGCCCGAATTTATTGCCCATGGGGGCAAAGTCAGCGTGGAAAAAGAAAAAGTCTGGCTGGAACTGCCTGCATGGTCGGACTCTGGCTCCAACCAGTATGCTATTACCCTCACCGCAGGTGACGACCAGAACCACCGTTCCGCGCCGGTAACCGCAACTGTTTCAGTGGCCTCCGCGGCCGTAAACCTCGTTCTTGATGAAAACCTGACGGGCAACTCGGGTGAGGAACTCGTCGTTACGCCGCAGGCCAGCGCCCAGTCCGGCATCGATCGCATCGAGTGGCAGGGTGAGGCATTTTTCAGCGCTGGCGGAAAAATTACGCAGGACGGTACAAATGCCTGGCGGTTCACGCTGCCATTATGGAAAAAAGAGGGGACCAACCGTTATTCCGTGCGCGCCGTCGCGTGGGATACGTCTGGCCGCTCCTCGACACCGGTCACCCTGACGTTAGAGGTGCAGCCGGTCAGCATTGCCGTTTCGGCGCCCGGCACGCTGACGGGGACCGAGCAGGAGACGGTAGATGCCACCATTAGCGTGGTGTCAGAGGGAACCACCGTAAGTGACGTCCAGTTCAGCGCGAAGGATTTCCTTGCCGCAGGCGGGAAAATTACCGGCACGCTGCCTGACTATCATTTCGTCATGCCCGCCTGGCAGGCGACGGGAAGCAACCATTACAGCGTCACGGTTACCGGTAAGGATTCGCACGGCAATATCAGCGAGCCGACGCAGATAGCGATCGCCGTCAGTCAGGCTCCGTTCGTCATCACCGCGGATACGGCCGTTACGGGCTTTGAGGGCAGTACAACCGAGGTGACGCCGCAGGCGCAGAGCCTGTACGGCGTGGCGAATTACGAGATCGATGCCTCCGCCTTCAAATCTGCCGGTGGCACCATTACGGAGAAAGAGGGAACCTTCAAATTGACCCTGCCGGGCTTTGTCGTAGGCGGGGAAAACCGATATCCCGTTACGATCCGGGCCGTAGACAAGAGAGGGCGGTTATCCTCACCGCTGGAGCTGAACGTCGTCGTTACCACCCGGCTTTTGGATGTGAGTGGCCAGTGCTCTGTTGTGGGTGGGGGCGAGGGCTATGCGAACCAGATCGATAAAGAGAGCGTGAATTATCAGGAGGCGACCGATTATACGACGCTGAAGGCGCTGGTTGATGCCGGAACGCCTTATATCTATATCCCGGGCGATGTCGAAATTGAATTACCGGTGACGAAAAATGCGCTTTTTGTTAAAAGCGGTACGACTATTTTCAGCGACCGGGGATCAGACGGCAGCGAGGGGGCTCGCCTCAGCATTCCCTATCTGAGCGAACAGAATAATCAGTTCCCGATTATCGTGATGGACAGCAATACGCGAATGTCCGGCATTCGCTATGAGGGACCGTATAAAGGAACGCTGACTAAAAATACCACGATTGGTATCCAGACGGTGGAAGGCGCCCATAATATTGAGGTGGATAATATGGAGCTCTGGGGATGGCCCTGGGCAGCGGTGAGCGTAAAAACATCATCAAATGTGCGGGTACATCACAGCTATATCCATGACAATATCAAATCTGAACTCGGTTACGGCGTTGTTGTACAAAACGGTAATGCCACGGCGGAAGTGGCGTGCAATGTTTTTAACAGCAACAGACATTCGATTGCCGGAAGCGGCAAGTCCGGCGAGGGATATGCTGCGCATCATAATTTGGTGTTAAATGGTGGCGGGCGCGGCGCTTATCATCAGTTTGACATGCATAAGTATCAGTCCGCAGGGGCCGGTGCGTTTATGGAAGTGACGCAAAACTGGTTTGACTATGGCCGCTACGGTACCAGCAATCGATCCTCAATTGGCGTACGTGGTCAGCCATCAAGAGGACCGATTACCGTGACCGATAACTGGTTCAGTCAGCCCTGGAAGAATGGAACCCAGTATGCGGTAGCGGGAGAATATGGCACCTGGGTTCCCACTGTTGAATCTATACTGGCGACCAATAAATTCAGCGTGAAGTTTAACTATTTAGAGAAGGGTAATAACCAGTGCGTGATTGACTGGCTAAGTTACAGCCAAAGCATTAACTGTTCGGCGGTGAATTAGCAGTACCTGGTGGCTTTCTCATCATTTCAATCTTCAATACTAAAATCTGTCCGCGTGCCGTTGGCGTGCGGACAGATTGTGCCGTTATGGGGAAGGTGGGAACAACTCGCAAGGAACGTAGAGATACAAAGACATCAATTTATCTCATTTAACATAATATACATTATGCGCACCAATGGAATGTTAGCTGAATCCTGACGCGCCATCCTGACCAAAGTCTGCTACCAAATCAAGCCAGATGTCATCTGACAGATACCGGTAAACATCCCCGGTAACTGTCGGATCCGTCATCCTTCAAAGTATGGCTATCAGGACTGGCCGAACCTATTGGTTAGCTTCCGCCTGCTGCGACGTCTGTTTTACCGGTGCTACCTTTGACCTGCTGCTGGCGTAAATGAAGAACAGCGCGATGCCCAGGCAGACGATGGCGCCGAGTCGGCTCATTGAGAACGGAATCGGCTCATTGCCCAGCCAGCCGAAGTTATCGATCAGCATGCTCATGGTCAGCTGGCCAAAAATGACGGCGACCGTGGCAACTGCCGCGCCGATGCGCTGAACGGCCAACACCATAATGACGATGTACGGTACGCCAAACATAGCGCCCAGCAGCTGCCATTTGGGCACGTCCATCAGGGTCAGCGCGTGTTTGGGTTCGAAGAAGAAGATCAGCAGCCCCGTCACCAGCGCGCCGACCGAAAACGTCAGGAACGCGCTTTTGAATACCCCGACCTTGCTGCCCAGCTGGCCGTTGATAGCCGCCTGAATGCTTAACATAGCGCCACCGACGACGGTGAGAAGAATCATGATAATAGTCATAGTGTTACCCTACCCTTGTGCAACCAAAGCCAGCGCTGCAATGATGAAAATCAGCGCGATGATGCGTTTACCGTCAATTTTCCTGTGCGGCGTGCCGAGCAGGCCATAGTGGTCAATAATCAGGCTCTTGAAAATCTGGCCTGCCAGGATGCCGATCATGGTCATGGCGATGCCGATGGCCGGGGTTGCCACGGTCAGGATGATGACGTAAATCGGCCCAAGCACGCCGCCAAGCAGCTGCCAGGACGGCTGCGCAAAGAACGACGGGCTGTTGCGCGGGCTGAAAAACAGCATCAGCAGAAACGTCAGCGCCGCGCCCACGCCGAAAACGCTGAAGGTGGCCCAGAGGTCACCGACCTTCCCACCCAGTGGCCCGAGCAATCCTGCCTCTACGGACAGTCCCATCCCTCCGGCAATGACGATTAAAATCAGTATCAGTTGCATAGCAATCAGTCTCTTGTTGATCAGGCGGAGAAGATTACGCCTTAACATGGATGAGAAAAATGCCATAATGCGTTAAACACCTGTGCAGGATATGCATTAATGAATGAACCCGGAAATATCAGCATGCGCGCCCTGCTGATTTTTATTGATGTCTATGAAACGCAGAATTTCTCTGTGGTGGCCAGGCGGGAAGGCATATCTGCCTCTCAGGTCTCGCGCGTCATCCATCAGTTAGAGGACGCGCTCGGGCAACAGCTCTTTTATCGCAATACCCGGGCGATCATCCCGACGGAAAGCGGCCATCTTTTTGTCCGCTATGCGCGGGCCATGGCGGGCAGCCTGGAGGAAGCGCGACGTGAGCTCAACGAGAGAACGCTTGAGCCTTCCGGACTGGTCCGCATAAATGCACCGGTATTCTTTGGACAGCGGCACGTGGCTCCCGCGCTCCCCGGCCTGGCGGAACGATACCCGCGGCTCAGCATTGAGCTCACGCTGACCGATGATTACATCGACCCGCACCGGGACCCGGCTGACGTCATTTTTCGAATTGGCACGCTGACGGACTCCTCATTTCATGCGCGCGCGTTTGGACAGCAGTTCTATCATCTTGCCGCGTCACCGGAATACGTCCGCAGGCACGGTATGCCTGAATCACCTGAGGCGTTGGCGCGCCATAAATGTCTGGTCTACCGCGGGTCGTCAGGCCCCAACCGCTGGCTGCTGCGAAGGCGCGGTGAGGAATGGGTGCACTATCCCGTCTCGCCATTGATGACATCCAATAATGCTGAAACGCTGCTGATTGCCGCGCTCGGAGGGATGGGGATCGTGCTGTTTCCCGACTGGCTAATTGGGGACCGGCTAAAGAGCGGCGAGCTTGTCGCGCTCCTTCCCGAGCTGGAGGCATCCATCAACACCGAGCCGCAGCACATTGCGGCACTCTACCCAAATAGCCGCCATCCGCCGCTAAACGTGCGGGCGATTATTGATTATTACCTCGATGCGTTCGGCTCCCCGCCTTACTGGCAGTCTGAGGCAGATTGAATACATAAGAAAAAGCCTCCCGAATAAATCATCCGAGAGGCTTCGTAGGTGGGGGAAACTCAGCGTTCATTAGTCGTCCCATTTATAGCTTAACCAGGCAGCGATAAAGCCAAAGAACAGAATCATTCCGAGAACTGCCATAAATACGTTCATATTGCCTAACATGTCTAACCCTCTTTTTACTGGATTTCGATAGAAATACCTCGCGATGAATGAAATGGTTTACTCAGACGAGCGGACCTAGTGTATCGCCTAAAACTTAAACAAAGCCTATCCGTAAGTAAATTATTAACAAAAGCAATGATCGGTTGTTACATCCTGCCGCGCTTCACCCGGTGGCTTTCAGCACTGAAACGCCCTTTTCTCTTATCGCCTCGATCCAGGCCGGGTCCGCATCATCGTCAACCACCACGGTGTTGATCATGGATAGCCCTCCGATCGCGAACGAAGACGCTGCGTTGATTTTTTCCGGTGAGGCTAACACCACCGTCTCCGCGGCTCTGCCTGAAAATGCCCGTTTGATGCACGCCTCTTCATAATCTCCCGTGGTCAGCCCGGCATCCGGATGAATGCCGGTAACCCCCATGAAAAACAGATCCGCATGAATTGCGCTGATGCTTTCAACCGCCGCCGCGCCGACGCTAACGATGGAGTGTTTGTATAAGCGCCCCCCGATGAGAATCACCTCAATTAGGGGATGATTGACCAAACCCAGCGCAATGTTAGGGCTGTGCGTCACAACGGTGATGTTGAGATCGGGCGGCAGGAACGTCACCATCTCCGCCGTGGTGGTTCCACCGTCAATCATCACAACCTGGCCGGAAGCGATCAGCCGCGCGCCCCGCTGCGCAACCTTTCTTTTGGCATCCAGCTTCAGCGACTGACGGGACGCAAACGGTGCAACGGCAGCGGACGCCGGCAGCGCGCCGCCGTGAACGCGCTGTAGTCGCCCTTCTGCCGCCAGCTCGCGCAAATCACGGCGGATGGTGTCCTCGGATACGGCAAAATAAAGACTGAGCGCCTTTGACTGTACCTGACCTTCGGCGTCCAGTTTTTCAAGGATCAATTGCTTTCGCTGGCTGGTGAGCATCTGTTTTCCCGACATTGCATGTTTTATCTTGATGTTGCACGAAAATGCTGTTTATGATGCTTACTCTACGTAAGGAGAGGTCAACGTGCAATCAAAACGTGCAGATATCCGCATTATCGCGGACGAAGTGTTGTCTGATAACTGGTACATCCTCAAAAAATATACCTTCGACCAGCAGCGGCGCGAGGGCGAATGGCAGCGTCAAAGCCGCGAGGTCTACGATCGCGGCAACGGCGCGACTATCCTGCTTTATAACCGCGATAGGAAAACCGTCATCCTGACCCGACAGTTCCGCTTCCCGGTATTTATCAACGGGCATCCGGACGATCTTATTGAGGCCGCAGCCGGACTGCTGGACAACATGGATCCCGAAAGCCGCATCAGGGCGGAAGCCGAGGAAGAGACAGGCTTTAAGGTTTCACGCGTCGAGAAGATTTTTGAGGCGTATATGAGCCCCGGCTCGGTGACGGAAAAGCTCTATTTCTACGTGGCGGAGTACCATCCCCAGGACAAAACCGGCGCTGGCGGCGGGATTAAGGCTGAAGGAGAAGATATCGCCGTGCTGGAAATGCCGCTCGAGGAGGCGCTCCGGGGCATCGAATCGGGTCTTATCGTTGATGGCAAAACCATCATGCTGTTGTACCACGTTGCGCTAAAAGATCTGCTATAACCGCGTGCTCTCAGATACCTGCCCCGATGCGGGTATCTGCCTGTGCTATGCTTGCTGGACGATGCATAAAGGAGAGAAATCATGGCCGACTGGAACCCTTCCCTGTACCTGCAGTACGGCGCCGAACGCACCCGCCCCGCCGCCGAGCTGCTGGCCAGAGTCCCGCTGGATGACGTCAGCAAGGTTGTCGATCTCGGCTGTGGGCCGGGCAACAGCACGGCGTTGCTGAAACAGCGGTGGCCCTCCGCGCACGTTACCGGTGTGGATAACTCCCCGGCGATGCTGGAACAGGCGCGCGCAGCGCTGCCGGACTGCCATTTTGTTGAGGCGGACATTCGCCAGTACCGGCCGGAACAGCCCCTCAGCCTGATCTACGCCAACGCCTCGCTGCAGTGGGTCCCTGAGCATTACGATCTTCTTCCGCACCTGGTCTCTCTGCTGCACCTGAACGGCGTGCTGGCGATTCAGATGCCGGACAACTGGCTTGAGCCGACGCATGTCGCCATGCGCGAAGTGGCCTACGAGCAAGGCTATCCGGATCGCGGGAGAGAGCCGCTCCCCGGCGTGCATGCCTATTACGATATCCTGACGGACGCCGGGTGCGACGTTGATATCTGGCGAACGACCTACTTCCATAAAATGACGTCACACCAGGCGATTATCGACTGGGTGAGCGCCACCGGCCTGCGCCCGTGGCTGCAGGAGCTGAGCGAAAGCGAGCAAAAGCGCTTCCTGCAGCGCTATCATGCCCTGCTGGAGGAGCAGTATCCGCTCCAGGAAAACGGGCAAATACTGCTGGCCTTCCCGCGCCTGTTTATGGTTGCACGCCGCGAGCCGTGAACTACGAGCGCGCCTCTTTCAGCAGCTGCTGAATCACCTGCTCCTGCTTTTCATTATTTCCTTCGCCGAACGACGCGTAGCGCAGCTGGCCCTTAGCATCGAAGTAGTAATGCGCGGGCCAGTACTGGTTTCCAAACGCGTTCCAGATTGTGTAGTTATTATCCGTCACCACGCGGTACGGCAGTTGCCACTTATCGATCGCCTTTTTGACTGACGAGAGCGGCTTTTCCCAGGGATATTCAGGCGTATGCACGCCAATCACGACCAGCCCCTGCTGCTGATACTTATTCGCCCAGTCGCGCACGTGCGGGAGCGCGTGCTGGCAGTTGATGCAGGCCCACGTCCAGAAATCAACCAGTACGACCTTGCCCCGCAGCGATTCAGACGTGACAGGGTCACCGTTTAGCCAGCCGGTTCCCCCGCTCAGCGACGGCAACGCGCTGCTGGTCACCGGCTCGACAACGGGCTGGAGCTTCACCGCGGGCGCCGCGGGTTTTGCAAGCCTGAGCAGCGTGGTCTCCAGCCTGTCGGCCACGCCGTTCGCGCCCTTGAGCGCCGACGATAATCCGGTGGCATTCAGCGCGACGGCGGCCAGCATCACGACTCCCGCCCCCTGGCGGAGCCTCTCCATCAGCGCCGATTTTGCGCGCAGCGGCGCTACAATCTTGCGCCCGCCCGCCACCAGAAGGCCCAGCATCAGCGCGCACCCGCCGCCGTATGCCGCCAGCAGCAATCCAGTGGCGATAGCCGAATGCCCGGCAACGTTAAGGCTAAAAATCGCGCCTAAAATCGGCCCCGCGCACGGGGACCAAAGCAGGCCGACGGCAAGCCCCGCTAAAAATGCGGACGTCACGCCGCGCGTCCTGCTGCTGCCGGTATTAAGAAGATTTCCGGCGCTGACCGCAGGCCCTGCAAGCCGCTGGGCAACGGACGGAAAAATCAGGGCAAGCGCCGCGGCGGTCAGAGCGACGAGGGCAACCCAGCGTCCAATCAGGGTAGCGTTGACGATCCAGTCGCTCGCCGCGGTCACCGCCAGCGCAACCAGCGTAAACATGGCGACCATCCCGGCAAGCAGCGCCAGAATATGCCGCCGCTGCCCCTGAAATCCGGCAAAAAGCAGCGGAATGACGGGGAGCGTACAGGGGCTGAGCAGGCTCACCATCCCGCCCAAAAACGCAATTATCAGAAACATAATGACCTCACGGAAACGTCACCTGCGATGTTGCAGTGACGTCATTTCACCGTGCGGGTGTGTATCGAATGTGTTCGAAAAGGCGGGTTTTGTCTGGGCGTGTATCCATGGCGTGCGGGATACAAAGCCGTACAATTATTCCCGCGGGAGCGTGACGGACACGTCCAGCCCGCCTTCCTGACGATTCGTCAAACGCAGGGTGCCCTTCAGCTGCGCGGTAAGCTGCGCCGCGATCGCCAGCCCCAGCCCCGTGCCGCCGGTCTCGCGGTTGCGCGAGGTTTCAACGCGGTAAAATGGCTGCAGCACTGCCTCCAGCTCCGCGTCAGGAATGCCCGGCCCGTTGTCCGTAACGTGAATTACTATTTTGTCCCGGTGATTTTCCAGCGCGATAACCGCCTCATCGCCGAACTTCAGCGCGTTGTCCAGCAGGTTGGTCATCACCCTGCGCAGCGCCTGCGGGCGAGTCACTACCGGAAGGCGCTCGTCCGCGGCACGAAACTGCACGTTTTTACCAATGTCCTGGTAGTCGCAGGCGATGCTGTTGATCCAGGCATTCAGCTCCATTTTGAGCGAGGTCTCTTCAAGAGATTCTGATGACCGGGCATACGCAATGCCCTCCCGCACCAGGCGCGACATGTTATCGAGGTCGTTCAGCAGCTTGTCGCGCAGATCGGGGCTTTCCGCCATTTCCACCCGTAGCTTCATGCGCGTGATGGGGGTTTGCAGGTCGTGAGAAATCGAGGCCAGGATCTGGGCGCGTTCGCGCAGGTAGGACTGAATGCGCGACTGCATGGCGTTAAAGGCGTGCGCGGCGCGGCGAACCTCGGACGGCCCCCTTTCGCTCATCGGCGAATGCGCCGCCGGGTCGAGCGAATCCACCGCGCGGGTAAACTGCGATAAAGGCCGCACCACCTGACGAACGGCGATCCAGGAGCAGATCGCAACCAGCAGAAGCTGCAGGACCAGGACCACGGGCAGCCAGCTGGCGACGGGCGGCATTCGGGGAACCAGATCGATGGTGAGCGGCTCGCCGTCGCCGAGCGTAAGATGTGCCTGAATGTGCGAAACCGGTCCGGGTACGGCCGTGAAGGTCAGCGGATAGCGAGGAGAAAGCGTATCGGTTAAGGTGCGAATCGCATCCTGCGAGCGCTTATCCTTCGTGGCAGCCCCCGGCTCGCCGGGACCAAGCACGTAGCGGTAGTTGCTGCGCTGCAGCCTTTCCAGCCACTGGGGGCGCTCGCCTGCGGGCAGCCGGTCGAGAATGGCCACGCTGGTCGCTACGTCATACTCCAGGTTTCCAAGCATGACGCTGCGGGCGCTGCGCGTGCGTTCGAGCATAACCAGGGTCAGGCTGAGCGAGTTCGCCAGAATCAGTCCTGACAACACCACGATCAGCAGCCTGGCCAGTAATGAGCGCGGCCATAACCTCATTCGCTGGCCTCAACGATCGTCACCGGCATCGTAAACACGTAGCCTTCGCTGCGCACGGTTTTAATGTAGGCCGGCGTTCGCGCATCTTCATTCAAACGCTGGCGAACGCGGCTGACCAGCAGGTCGATGGAGCGCTCGAACAGCTCGGCGTCGCGCCCCTGGGTAAGATTCAGCAGCTGATCGCGCGTCAGCACGCGCTGAGGATGGTCGAGGAACACGCGCAGCAGGCGATATTCCGCGCCGCTGAGCGCCACGATCATCCCCTCGTTATCAATAAGGTGGCGGGCCACGGTGTCGAGCTGCCAGTCGCCGAACATCACCAGCCGCCCCGCCTCGGTTACCTGAAGGTTAGGCGGCATGGTGCGAAAACGGCGCAGAATGGCCTTGATGCGCGCCAGCAGTTCCCGGGCGACAAAGGGTTTAACCACGTAGTCATCGGCCCCCATTTCCAGCCCCAGAATGCGGTCGGTGTCTTCGTTGCGCGCCGTCAGCATCAGGATTGGCAAATCTTTATGCCTGCTGCTGCGAAGCTGTCGGCACAGCGTCAGGCCATCGTCGCCGGGCATCATCACGTCCAGCACGACGAGGTCAATATGCTGCTTCTCAAGCACCGCGCGCATCTCTTTGCCGTTGGCCGCGCCCGAGGCGTGATAGCCGGACTTCACAAGATAATCCACGATCAGTTCGCGAATATCCCTGTCGTCATCGACGACAAGGATATGATCAATATGCTCCACCGCAGGCTCCTGAATGAGGGGTAACGGATTGAAAATAGCACATTTCAGAGCTTGTCCGCGTCGATCACCGCGTTAACGAAATCCTGCGGGTCTTCCTGCGGGGGATTGTGGCCCACGGTCGCGCCAAAGGTGCGGTGTTCGTATTTACCGGTAAACTTGCTGGCGTAGGCCTGCGGGGCGGGATGCGGCGCGCCGTTGTTACCGCCTTCAATGGTAATCGTCGGAACGGTGATGTTCGGCAGCGCGGCAAGCTTTTGCTCGTAGCCATCGTATTTACGCTCGCCTTTTTCCAGGCCTAAACGCCAGCGGTAGTTGCTCAGGGTCACCGCAACGTGGTCGGGGTTATCCAGGGATTTGGCGCTGGCGCTGAAGGTCGCGTCGCTGAATTTCCAGTCCGGAGAGGCCTGGGACCAGATCAGGCGGGCAAAATCATGGGTGTTTTTGGCATAGCCCGCCGCGCCGCGCGGGGTCGCGAAATAAAACTGATACCACCACTGCTGTTCCGCTTTCGGCGGCAGCGGCTGTTTACCCACCGCCTGGCTGCCGATCAGATATCCGCTCACGGAGACCAGCGACTTCACGCGCTCCGGCCACAGCGCCGCCACGATGTCGGCAGTACGCGCGCCCCAGTCATAACCGGCGAATACCGCCTGCCTGACGTTCAGCGCGTCCATCAGGTCAACAACGTCTTTTGCCAGCGCCGAAGGCTGTCCGTTGCGCGGCGTTTTATCTGACAGGAAGCGCGTGGTGCCGTAGCCGCGCAAGGAAGGGACAATCACGCGATAGCCTTTCGCCGCCAGCGCGGGAGCAACCTCAGCGTAGCTGTGAATGTCGTACGGCCAGCCGTGCAGCAGGATCACCGGCTGCCCGTCTTTCGGACCAATATCGACGTAGCCGACGTTCAGAACGCCCGCCTTGATTTGATGGACCTGATTAAATGCGGCAGCGAAGTCTTTGCCCGTCGCTTCGGCCTGGCAGGACATGACGGTACCCAGTGAAACGGTTAAAGCCAGGGTTGAGGAAGCAAATTTGCTAAACATGGTGTTATCTCCGATTGCGTTGAGTTCACGGGGATATAACACCAAGTTTTTGTATAGCGGATGTGTGCGAAAGCGCCCTTTTTGCAAGGCTGTGTATGTCTCTCGGGCGCAGATACAGTGTGATACAAACCCGCGCGGGCGCTAAAGCGAAATGCGGTAGCGGACGTAATCGTCGGCTTCGCCAAAGCGATCGTACAGCTTGCGCGCCGGGTTATTTTCGCGCGTTACCCAGTACAGCTTCGACCACCCTTCGGCTTTGCCTTCGGCTATCAGCGCGTCGATGAGGGCCTGACCGGCACCCGCGCCGCGCGCGGCTTCATCGACAAACAGATCTTCCAGATAGCAGATCGGCGTCGTTGACCAGGTGCCTTCATGCAGCACGCAGAGGGCAAATCCAATCACCTTGCCGTCGATTTCCGCCACCCGGCAAAACAGCGATGAATGCGGGTTCAGCGCCCTTTCCCACGTGCAGGCGGTGACGGATTCGTCCAGGCTACAGCCGTAAAAATGGGTATAGCCGTCCCACAGCGGACGCCAGCGAGAATAATCTTCTGCGCGCAATGCTCTGATAGTTACGGTCATGTTGTCCTCGATGTTGCGTAAGCCAATGAATATCAGCAGGCTTGCGTGGAGTGTGGTAAAAATCAACATAGCAGAAGGCAGAATGAAAATGGAGAATTGCAGATGACGATACCCACGCTGACCACCGCGCGCCTGGTGCTCAAGCCGCTGACGGCGGACGACGCGCCGCAGATCCAGCAGCGCTATCCGCACTGGGAAATTGTGCGCTACATGGTGTCATCCGTGCCGTGGCCCTACCCGGACGATGGCGCGGAAAGCTACGTCAATAACGTTGCGCTGCCGGACATGGAAAAAGGCATCGCCTGGTTCTGGAGCATTCGCCGCAAGGACGCACCCGACGAGCTGATGGGCATCATCTGCCTGTACGACGTCGAGGATAACAACCGCGGATTTTGGCTGGCTCCGGCGTTTCAGGGCCAAGGCTACATGCGCGAAGCGAGCATCGCGGCGACCGACTTCTGGTTTAACACCCTGAACAAGCCGGTGCTGCGCGCGCCGAAGGCGGCGGCCAACGCCCGCTCCCAGCGCATCTCTGCCAGCAGCGGCATGCGTCTGATCCGCACGGAAAAGAAACCGTACGTCAGCGGGCTGTTGGACTCCGAGCTGTGGGAAATTACCCGCGACGAGTGGAACGCCCGCTACGTCAGCTGATAATGCTTGTCCGGCACGATGCGCTCGGGAATAGTCTCTTCATCGTTCATCTGCAGCAGGTCCCGCTCCATCGCGTTGCAGATGGCGTCCAGGGGCAAATCGTTGTCTTCCGTGCCGAACGGATCTTCCAGCTCTTCCGCCAGCGTGTCCAGCGAGATAAAGGTGTAGGAGATCAGCGCGGAGACGAACGGCGTCATGTAGTGCAGGTCCACGACCAGCGCGAACGGCAGCATGATGCAGAACAGGTAAACCGTGCGGTGGAGGATCAGCGTATAGGCAAACGGCACCGGCGTGTTGGCAATGCGTTCGCACCCGGCGAGGACCACGGACATATCGTTCAGGCGGTTATTGAGGCTGTGGAAAAGGATATCCGAAAGCTGCCCTTCCCGCCGCCGCACGGCCAGCCACTCGCCCATCATCAGCAGAATGCGGTTTGCCGGAGAACTTGCCGCCATCGCCCTGCTGAGATTTTCCTCGGAGAGATACCCTGACAGCCGTTCCGACTGAGGCTGGCGGCGAAGCGTCATCCGCAGGCAGTGTGCGAACGCGATTTGCATCCGGACAAATTCGCCGAGGTGCGGATCGTCCGGCAGCGTGTTTTTTACCTCGCGAAACAGCGACCGAGCCGCTATCATCAGCTGCCCCCACAGCAGGCGTGCCTCAACGTAGCGCGAATAGCAGGCGTTGTTGCGAAAGCCGAGGAAGATAGCGATGGCCACACCGAGAATGCTGAACGGGGCGACGGTGAATTTGATGCCAAGCGAGGTATACCACGGCAGCATCGCGATCACGGCAATGGAAAGCAGGAAGTTGAGCAGCAGTCGGGTGTAAATCTTCGGCAGGACCGAGCCGTGCCAGACGAAAATCAGTTGTAGCCAGTGCTGTTGGGGACGAACAATCATAGTCAGCTTCAGGAAAGATAAAGAGCGCGACTATTAAACGTGATCGCCATCACGGTTGCAAGCTTGTTAACGGAAGTTTGCCATTTAACTACTGCGAGGCGAAAACCGCACGATGCTGAGGTGATTTTTAAAAAAAAGGGTATTTAGTATGTTGTAACTAAGCACATCCGTTTTAAAAGGGGACGTCATGTGCTGACCGTCCCCTGTCCTGATTAGCAGAGCGGTTTTACCGCCTCACGCATTCCCCGAAGCAGAATGGCATCGAGATCGCGCGTCACCTGGTCAACCAGTCCGTTCAGTTGGGTGAGATCTTCCCCCCAGTGTTCCTCTACGCTCAGCACCGCCAGCACCAGCGCGCGGGTGCTGATTTGTCCGTCATGATGCTGCGCCCACAATTGCTGATAACGCTCAAGCCAGTGGGCATCGTCCTGCACCGGATAGCGCTCGCCGTTACGCTCCGCGCGGTAGAAGGCCATCAGCGCCGCCAGCGCAAAGGTCAGCCGGGCCGGTAATTTGCCGCGCTTCGCCCCTTTCAGCAGCTGCGGCAGTATGCGCGTGCGGTATTTTGTCATGCCGTTGAGCGCAATCGACAGCAGCTGGTGCTTGATATACGGGTTACGAAAACGTCCGGTGACCGCGCGGGCGAAGGACTCCAGCTCGTCGCGCGGCAGATCCAGCACGGGAATAATCTCCTCGTAGATAGCCCGCTCAACGAAAGAACAGATCTGGGCATCGTTCATGGCGTCCCCTACCGTGTCCAGCCCCGCCTGATACGCCACCGGCACCAGCGCCGTATGCGCCCCGTTCAGAATGGCCACCTTGCGCTCTTTATACGGCTTGATGTCATCGACAATCAGCACGTTGAGCGGAAACTCCGTTAGCCGCAGCTCCTGCGCAAGCGACGCGGGTCCCTGAATCACAAACAGGTAAAAGTGTTCCGCGGTGTCGAGAAACGCGTCGTGGTAGCCGAGCGAGGCTTCCAGTTCGGCCACCTCGTCCCGCGGATAGCCCGTCACAATGCGGTCGACGAGCGTGGAGCAGAAGCAGTTTGCCTCCTCCAGCCACTGCGAAAATGCAGCCGGCAGCGCCCACTCACGCGCGTACTGCATCACCAGCTCGCGCAGCGCCTCGCCGTTGTAATCAATCAGCTCGCACGGAATGATAATCCAGCCTTTGTCTTTCGCCCCGTCGAAATGGCTGAAGCGCTCGAACAGCAGGCGCGTAAGCTTCGCCGGATAGCTGACGGCAGGCGCGTCTTCAAAACGATCGCCCGCGTGATAGCTAATGCCCGCTTCCGTGGTGTTGGAAAAAACAAAGCGGATATCGGGATTGTGGGCGAGCCTGAGAAATTCATCGTAGTGGCTATAGACGCTAATTTCGCGGTTTACGGAGCGGATCAGACGAGATTCGCTTACCGCTTCGCCTTTCTCATTCAGGCCGCGAATAATCGTAGTGTACAGCCCGTCCTGGGTACTGAGCGACGGCGGGAAGTCGCTGTCGATGGGGCGCACAACCACAACGCCCGCGTTGAGATCGGTATGTTCATTTAAGAGGTCGATTTGCCAGTCGATAAAGGCGCGAAGGAAGTTGCCTTCGCCAAACTGAATGATACGTTCAGGGTAGAGAGCACCGGGGAAATCACGACGGTTGAGTGTGTTCACAATGGGTTCCTTGATTGATTAGTCATACAGCCTTATGTGATTGGTGTAATAACTTATCAAAACATTTCGACCAGGAACCCTGTTTTGATCAATTCATCGCGTCATTGTGTAAAACACTCACAAAAACTTATAGAAGAGCGAGGTTGCGGTCATTTCACCGTCCGGCATGAGGGCATAGCGCGGAATTTCTCCCGCTTTTTGCCAGCCCGCGCGCTGGTAGAAGGTTTCCGCGCCGCTGCCGGTTGCGGTATCCAGCATCAGCACGCTTTTTCCCTGCTCGCGGGCCTGCGCCTCAAGCGCCTCCATCAGCGCCATCGCGGCCCCCTGACGGCGCGCCTTGTCATGCACCAGCAGCTTTGCTACGTCCGCCCGGTGCGGCTGGTTTTCGGGCTGGTCGGTAATTAACTGCACCGTACCGATGAGCGCGTTTTGCTCATCAAAGCAGGCCAGCACGGTGCGCTCACCGCGTCCGACGCTCTCGGCCACGCCGAGCCAGAACGCGCGCGCCTTCTCGGGGGTAAAGGGCAGCATAAAGCTAACGGATGCGCCGCCGCGCACGCAATTGTCGAGAACAGCGGAGAGCGCATCAATGTGGGACAAAATACCGTCCCGGGTAAGGGATGTGATATGCATTAAGAGGTCCGTTTTTTCAAGGCTATGTCGCACTCTACTTTGTTTTTAACATTTCCTTAACGCAACGGCCTTTATCATAGGATTTTGCAATGTCACCTTTCCAGGCGGCGCTGCTGCTTCATGGCATACATTTTCTCGTCGGCGCATTTCAGCCACTGCTGCACGTCGTTGCCCTGATGATCAAACTCGCTCACGCCCCACGAGAAGGCCAGCGCCCACGGGTGCAGCCGACGCGCGTTGTAGCTTTCGACCTGCCCGGAGAGATAGTGCATCGCTATCCAGCCGCCCTGCTCGTCCGTGTCCGCAAACAGAACCGCAAACTCATCTCCGCCGAAGCGCACCAGCAGATCGGCCTCGCGGAAGGAGGCGCGCATCAATGAGGCCATCGCCTTTAGCGCTTTGTCGCCCTCTTCGTGACCGTAAAGATCGTTGATCGATTTGAAGTGGTCCAGGTCGATCCAGCCGAGCGTGAGCGGCTCCGCCCGACGGCGGGCCGACGAGAGGGTAAACTGGACAAACTGATTAAACCCGCGTCGGTTAAAAAGCCCGGTTAAATCGTCGGTTGTCGCCGCGCTGACGGCGGCAAACTCGTCCTCCGCCAGCGCGCCTAGATCGCTTAGCACCGCGAGATCCGCGGCGCTAAACTCCCGTGGCTGGTAATCAATCAGGCACAGCGACCCGACGCTGGCCCCGTCGCGCAGGCGCAGCGGAAACCCGGCGTAAAAACGCACGCCCGGCTCACCGGCCACCAGCGGATTATCGGCAAAACGATCGTCCCGAAGCATGTCGCCGACCACCAGCGGCACCTCGCTGAGGATCGTGTGGCCGCAGAATGAGATATTGCGCGGCACCGTTTCTGGAGCATTGCCGTCGGCAGATTTAACAATCAGGGTATGTTCATCTATCAGATTGACCATCGCCAGAGGGACCTGGAAGACTCGTTTAGCCAGCCGCGTGAGGCGATCGAACGCGGGGGACGCGCCGGGCTCAAGCAGCCCTGACTCACGCAGCGCATCTAAACGCTCTTTTTCATTAGCGGGAATTTCCGGTGATTTCATGACGTCTCCTTGTGCCGGGCTTATATCAAAGCGTAGCTTACGAAGAGGCTTTGTCATGCGGGGAACGAGGGTTTATACCCGCTCCGTGCCTCTGTCGGCATTGACCACCCCGGTTTCATGCAACAGCCGCGCGCTGGTGCGGTTTCGCCCGGCTTTTTTCGAGCGATAGAGAAAATCATCCGCCTCGGCCATCAGCCTGTTGAAAACCTCCGTCAGCTGCCATGATTCTGCTTTGCCGCTTCCCAGCCCGATGCTAACGGTTAAAAAGATGGTTTGCTGGCGCCACGTAAAGGGATGGTGAGCGATTGCCTGGCGAATACGCTCCGCCAGCGCAAAGCCGTGCTGCTCGTCACCCGCGTTTACCACAACGGCAAACTCTTCTCCGCCCATTCGCGCCACCATGCCGTCCTCGCCGACAACCTGCTGCACCTTGTGGGCAAAGGTCGTCAGCACGCGGTCGCCGCACTCGTGTCCATAGTTATCGTTAATGCTTTTGAAATAGTCGATATCCAGCAGCATCACCGTCAGAAAACGCGAATGACGGTGAGCCTCTTCGTGCTTAAGCGCTTCATACAGGCCGGATCGCGAGTAGACGTGGGTCAGGAAATCATAGTCCGCGCGCAGCGAAACCTGATGGATCAGCGAGTTAATCGCCGCCACGCTCACGGAGACCATCACCGGGCAAATCGCCATGGTCGCAATGCCAAGGCGCGCAGAGAACATCAGCGGCGTTGAAAGCGGCGCCTCGACGGCAATGTTGATCACCGAGTTAGCGACCAGCACCACTTCGGTCGCGCCGGTCACGAAGGTGATAAGGCAGGTGGTCGGGAGCGAATAGCGCACCGCACACCAGATCAGCGCGGGCAGCGGAAAGGCTAGCGCCCCTGCTCCGCCAATCACCACCGACGCGATGACCGACATCGTCAGCGCCAGCACCGGTAAAAGCTGTTCTGGCCGCACGCGCATGCGCTGCGCGGGCATTTTCATTGCCAGAATGCAGGGAACGATCAGCACGCCCGTTGAAAACTGCTCGCTAAACCAGTCGGCAAACAGCGGCCAGAAGGTATGGCTGTCGATGCCGACGGATCCGACGGCCCCCAGCAGCGCGCAGAGCAGCGCGGCAACCAGGCAGTAATTAAACAGCCTCAGGGCGTTAATCGGATCGGGCGTCGTTTTTCGCAGGCGTTTGTCGCGCAGCACCAGCAGGGCTACCGTCACGATAAAGACCATATTAGACAGGTTGATGACCAGAGAGGCCATTCCCCAGCTGGTGGTGAAGGCATCGTAGAGCAGCATGGCGACATACGACACCGCGTAATAATGCAGGCGATTGAGGTAGGCATAGCGGGCAAAGATCCCCGCCATCACGCCGTTCAGCGGCCAAAACAGCGACAGCGCCTCAACCAGACGCAGCTCCGCCCCGATGAAATAAAACAGCGTGGTCAGGATGAAAATGCCCACCGCGTTACGCAGTGCGCTCTCTGGTCGAAAAAACGTAAACGATGAGATAGCAGGCCCCATTAAATATCAGTCCACATAATCACTTATGGCAATTATTTCGGTCGCCAGCAGGGTTATTGAAAGGTTATATGCATCTATAGCACATCTTTGACACCTTTGTTCAGCCGTCAATTCTGGGCGTTCATCTGCAATACAAGCCAGCGGTGAATGACGCTCACGACGTATCGCTGCTGCCGCGCGGTCAGCGCTTCGCCCTGCGCAATATTGTGCCACTTCGCCAGACAGCCGCGACAGCAGGTTGCGGTGGCGTGCTGGGCGATAAAGACCGGGTGGCCGCGCATGGGGGTTTGCCTGCCGTCATTGGCGGGATGCGCGGGGGCAAGGCGCTTCGCCACGAAGTCAGCCGCGTGCTGGTCAATGGTTTCCGCCCCTTTATCCCAGCAGTACTGCCGCTCTTTTACGCCAAGCTTAAAGCGCGAGCGGAACGTCGAACGCGCCAGGCGCGCAAAAAGAGGATCAAGCTCAGACATCAGTACACCGAACGCCCCAGCCGCTGGGTGAGGCGTTCCAGCGCGGCGACGCCCGCCAGCGAGTTACCCGTTTCGTCCAGCTCCGGGCTCCAGACGGCGATGGCCATCTCGTGCGGAACGATTGCCACCACCCCGCCGCCGACGCCGGATTTTGCCGGCAGCCCAACGCGCCACGCGAACTCTCCGGCATTCTGATACATGCCGCTGGTCGCCATCAGGGCGTTGATCTGGCGCGCCTGCATTGAGGAGACCACTTCCTGCGACAGATGAGGCGCATGGCCCTGGTGTGCCAGAAACAGAAAGGTCTGCGCCAGCTCCACGCAGCTCATCTTCAGCGCGCAGTAGTGGAAATAGTTTTGCAGCACGGTCGCCACGTCGTTGTGAAAATTACCAAAGGACTTCATCAGCCAGGCGATGGCCGCGTTGCGGGCGGAGTGCTCGAACTCGGAGCGAGCCACCACCGGATCGTAGGCAATGTCCTGCACGCCGGAGAGCTGGCGCACGATTTCCAGCATCCGCTGGCGCGGCGCGCTGAGGCGGCTTTGCAGCATATCGCACACCACCAGCGCCCCGGCGTTAATGAACGGGTTGCGCGGCTTGCCCTGCTCGATTTCGAGCTGAAGAAGCGAGTTAAACGGCTGGCCGGAGGGGTCTTTGCCCACGCGCTGCCAGATTTCGTTTTCATCATACTGACGCATCGCCGCGACCAGGCTCAGCACCTTCGAGATCGACTGAATGGAAAAACGCTCGCTCGCGTCGCCCGCCTGAAAGCGCTGGCCGTCAACGGTGCAAATGGCAATACCGAGCTTTTCCCCGCTGACGGAAGCCAGCGCGGGAATATAGTCCGCTACCTTGCCCTGCCCCAGTAACGGGCGCACCTGCGCCAGAATTTCATCCAGCATCTCATTATGAATGACCGCAGCCACACTTTGCTCCTTGCCCTCAGGCTAAAAACGGGCTGCGAGTATAACAGACGCCGCCGCGTTACGTCAGGCGGGCAGGCGAAAACGCGAAACGGCATGCAGCAAAAGATCCGACTTCTGGTGCAGGCGCGATGAGGCCGCGGACGCCTCTGACACCAGCGCGTCCGTCTGGTGCGAGACCTGATTCAGGGAGTGAAGCCGGTGCGTCATTTGATGAATGCTCTCCCCCTGGCTCTGCGTCGCGGCGGAGATCTCATTGAGCAAACCACTAAGGTTCGCCACCAGCCCGGTGACCTGCTGCAGATTGTCCTCCATGCGGCTCACCGCCCTCGAGCCGTCTTCGATGCCCTGCAGGGAGTGGTTAATCAGCTCCTGAATAGTTTGCGTGGAGTGGCTGCTCTTTCTCGCCAGCAGGCCTACCTCTTTTGCCACCACCGCAAAGCCGCGCCCCTGGTTTCCCGCATGGGCCGCTTCAATCGCGGCATTCAGGGCCAGAATGTTGGTCTGAAACGCCACGCTGTCGATTATCGCCACGATCCCGCGCATTTCTGACGATCGGGCAACGATCGTCTGCATCGACGCATTCACGGTGGACATCATCGCGTCGCCGCCCGCAGCGGCCTGGCGCGCCTCATCCGCCCGCGCGCTGGCGAGCTTCGCGTATCCGGTATTGCCTTCAACGTGGGTTTCCAGCGCGGCAATATGCGCCGTCACGTCGCTAAGCGCTTTTGCCTGGCGCGCCGACTGCTGGTAAAGCTTCTCGTTGCCCTGCGCCAGCGCGCCTATGTTTTCCACCATAGACGCCGAAGCGTCGCTCACCTGCGTCACCAGCTGCTGTAGCCCGTTCTGCATGGTGGAGATACTGCCGTGGAGCCGGTCAATTTCGCGGTTAAAGCGCACCACGCCCGGCGGCGTTCCGGACAGGTCGCCCGCGGCAAGCTGGTTGATATGCGCGATCAGGCGGCGCAGCGGCGTAATGACCCACTTCGCCATGCCAAACCACACGGCAATGGCGATCGCCAGCAGCGCCAGCGGAGCAAACAGGAACAGGGTTTGCAGGCTGGAAAGCCCCTCCGTCAGGGACTGCCGCCCCTGTATCGCCCGCTTCTCGCTGGCCTGCTGGTAGCGGGCGTAGTTATCGTTGAAGTCGGTCTGAAATGCCTGCGCCGGTACGGCAAAGAACGCGTCGATGGAATTTGATTCCACCAGCCCTGCCGCCTGCTCCTGAATAGCGCCGTAGAACAGCTGATAGCTGCTCACCAGCGCCTCGTCGCGCGGTGGATTGAGCGCCAGCCACGCTTCCCACGCCCGGTGAGAATCCGCCAGCGCTGTCTGCGCGTCGTCCATCAGGCTGTGCCAGCTTCCCTCCGAGCCGGTCTCTTTATCCTGCATAAAATAGACGCCGGAGCGGTTGAGCAGGTCGCTTGCCGCCAGCAGCGAAACCCGCGCCCGACCCAGCTTGCCCTGCTGCTGCCAGGCGAGCTGATTATGACGTTCGTTACGCTGGGCCTCCCGCAGCGATGCGGTCAGCAGGAAGGATGAAGAGAGCTGAAGCGCGGAGAAAAGCCCGATAATACAAAAGATGCCGGCAAGAAGGCCAAACCGACGGGGAACGATGCGCAGCGCAATACGGCGAAAAATTTGCGTTAGGTTCATAATTTTCTTTCGGTAACAATATGTTAGACACGAACGAGTCTACGAAACGAAAATGACAGAACCATTGCAGCTACATGACAGGCGGGGACTGTACCGGGCAGGAAAGCCCCGCCCGGCATGCGTTTATACGCGGTCTTTCCACACCGTTTGCACGTTGCAGAACTCGTGCAGGCCGAAGTGCGAAAGCTCGCGCCCGAAGCCGCTTTTCTTCACGCCGCCAAACGCCACGCGGGCGTCGCTGGCGCTGTAGCCGTTGATAAACACGCCGCCGCACTCCAGCTCGCGGGAGAATTTATCCGCCAGATCCGCGTTGGCGGTAAAGACGGTCGCGGACAGCCCGAAGTCGCTGTCGTTTGCCAGCGCCAGCGCGTGGGCCGCGTCTTTGGCGACGGTTATCGCCGCCACCGGGCCAAACAGCTCCTGGCGGAACGCGGTCATCTCCGGCGTGACGTTACCCAGTACTGTCGGTGCGTAGTAGTTACCGTTACCGGCAACTTTCTCACCGCCCAGTAATAGCGTTGCCCCTTCAGCCAGCGTAGCCTCAACCTGCTGATGCAGCTCGTCGCGCAGATCGAAACGCGCCATCGGGCCCAGGTAGTTTTCTTCAACCTCCGGTGCGCCCATCTTCAGTGCTGCGGTCATCTCAACAAAACGCTGTGTAAAGCGCTCGGCGATGCCTTCCTCCACGATAAAGCGCTTCGCCGCGGCGCACACCTGCCCGGTGTTCTGGTAGCGACCGGCCACCGCCGCCTTCACGGCCAGTTCGAGATCGGCATCGTTCAGGACGATAAACGGATCGGACCCGCCCAGCTCCAGCACGCATTTTTTCAGCGCCGCCCCCGCCTGCGCGCCAATCGCCGCCCCCGCGCGCACGCTGCCGGTTACGGTAATGGCCGCGATGCGGCGATCGTTAATCGCCTGGCTGACGCCCTCATTGGTTGCGTTCACCCAGCCGAACACGCCCTCGGGAACGCCCGCGTCTGCGAAGATTTGCGCGATAAGTTCGGCAGAGCCCAGCACGTTCGGGGCGTGTTTCAGCAGGTAGCTGTTACCGGCCAAAAGAATAGGCACCGCGCCGCGCAGCACCTGCCACAGCGGGAAGTTCCACGGCATAACGGCCAGAATTGGCCCCAGCGGGCGGTACTCGATTACCGCATTCTGGTTTTCGACCAGGGTCGGCTCGGCCTGCAGCATCGCCGGGCCATGCTCGGCGTACCAGTCGCACAGGCTGGCGGACTTCGTGACTTCGGCGCGCGCCTGCAAAATCGGTTTGCCCATTTCGCGCGACATCATCTGCGCCATCTCTTCGGCGCGATGGCGCAGCGCCGCGCCCACGTTGCGCAGCGTCTGCGCGCGGTGCGCAACGCTCTCGGTACGCCACTGGCGAAAACCGCTATCGGCCCGCGCAATCGCGCGCTCGACGTCGTCAGATGAAGCCCACGGGTAAGCGGCCAGGGTTTCTCCCGTCGCCGGGTTAACGGAGAGGGCATGTGTTGCAGATGAATAGGTCATTATTGTCTCCACGCAGTAAGAGTTGATTAAGTGTGGCCTACTCTGCTATTTCTTAAAAATGAATAATACTAACCACCTTATTCACGAATCGAGAATGCTATGGACTTAACCCAGCTTGAAATGTTTAACGCGGTGGCGCAGACCGGGAGCATCACCCAGGCGGCGCAGAAGGTGCATCGCGTGCCGTCCAACCTGACGACCCGCATCCGCCAGCTTGAGGCAGACCTCGGCGTAGAGCTGTTTATTCGTGAAAACCAGCGCCTGCGGCTGTCTCCCGCCGGACATAATTTTCTGCGCTACAGCAAGCAGATCCTGGCGCTGGTCGACGAAGCGCGTATGGTCGTGGCCGGAGACGAGCCGCAGGGGCTGTTTTCCCTAGGCGCGCTGGAAAGCACCGCCGCCGTGCGTATTCCGGAAAGCCTGGCGCAGTTTAACCAGCGCTACCCCCGCATTCAGTTTGCGCTCTCCACGGGGCCGTCGGGCACGATGATCGACGGCGTGCTGGAAGGGACGCTGAGCGCAGCCTTTGTTGACGGGCCGCTGTCGCATCCCGAGCTGGACGGGATGCCCGTCTACCGGGAGGAGATGATGCTGGTGACGCCCGCCGGGCACGCGAAAGTTTCCCGGGCGGCGGAGGTGAGCGGCAGCGACGTCTACGCCTTTCGGGCCAACTGCTCCTACCGGCGCCATCTGGAAAGCTGGTTTCACGCCGATCGCGCCACGCCGGGGCGCATTCATGAGATGGAGTCTTACCACGGGATGCTGGCCTGCGTGATTGCGGGCGCGGGGATTGCGCTAATGCCCCGCTCCATGCTGGAGAGCATGCCGGGGCATCATCAGGTGGAGGCGTGGCCGCTGGCGGAGAACTGGCGCTGGCTGACGACCTGGCTGGTGTGGCGGCGCGGCGCCATGACCCGCCAGCTGGAAGCGTTTATCGCCCTGCTGAACGAGCGGCAGCCCTCACCTTAAGCGTTGCGAAGATAGATTTTGCCCTTCAGGTACAGCGTGGCCTGCCCGCCAATCAATACCCGATCGCCCCTCAGCTCGCAGCGCAAATCCCCGCCGCGGGCTGAAACCTGGCGGGCATTCAGCTGCGTTTTGCCGAGCCTGGCGCTCCAGTACGGGATCAGCATGCTGTGGGTTGATCCCGTCACCGGATCTTCCGGCACGCCCTCGCCCGGGCAGAAAAAGCGGCTGACAAAATCATACTCCTCGCCGGGCGCGGTGACGCAGACCATTTTATCCAGCGGGACCATGGCAGAAATATCCGGCGTCAGGGCCTCTACCTGCCGCTGGCTTTCCAGCACCACCATGTAGTCACGGCCGACGCGCACCTCTCTTGCACCTTCGATACCCAAAGCGCGGAACAGCAGCGCTGGCGGGTTGTCCGCGACCTGCGTCTCCCACGCCGGGAAGTTCAGCGTTAGCCAGTCGCCGCTGCGCCTGACGGTTAGCTCGCCGACGAAGCGCGTCGAGAAGACGATTTCAGTGTGCGGGTAGTCAAGATATTCAAAGATCACGTGCGATGCCGCAAGCGTGGCGTGGCCGCAGAGGTTTATCTCATGCAGCGTGGTGAACCAGCGCAGCTCGAAGCCGCCGTCGGTGCGCACGAAAAAAGCCGTTTCAGACTGGTTATGCTGCTGCGCCATTTTCAGAAGCATGTCGTCCGGGAGCCACTCTTCCAGCGGGCAAACCGCCGCCGAGTTGCCGCCAAATGCCCTGTCGCTAAAGGCATCAACCAGATAGAAATCAATTTCCTGCATGCTTATATCGCCTTTTTTATTGTGTCGTTCTTTATCTTCACGGAAAACACCGCGCGCCGCCAGCGCCGGGAACGGGCAAATATTGAGATCTGCATCACATAATGATTGAGTTTTAGCCGTGTAAGGCTTTAAGATCGTCCCCTCATCTTTTCATCAACCAATCCCCAGATGCTCCTATGACAATGAACACGGTTTCCCGCAGGGTCGCGTGGCTACGCGTGGTCACGCTCGCCATTGCCGCCTTTATCTTTAATACCACCGAGTTTGTCCCGGTCGGGCTGCTGTCAGACATTGCGCAAAGCTTCCAGATGGAGACGGCGCAGGTCGGCATTATGCTGACCATCTATGCCTGGGTAGTGGCGCTGATGTCGCTGCCGTTTATGCTCCTGACCAGCCAGATGGAGCGCCGCAGGCTGCTGATCGGGCTGTTTGTGCTGTTTATCGCCAGCCACGTGCTGTCGTTTATGGCGTGGAATTTCACGGTACTGGTGATAAGCCGCGTGGGCATTGCCTTTGCGCACGCCGTGTTCTGGTCGATTACGGCGTCGCTTGCCATTCGCCTTGCCCCACCCGGGAAGCGCGCCCAGGCGCTAAGCCTGATTGCAACCGGTACGGCGCTGGCGATGGTGCTGGGGCTGCCGATTGGCCGCATCGTCGGGCAATATTTTGGCTGGCGCACCACGTTTTTCGCCATCGGGATGGGGGCGCTGATCACTCTCATTTGCCTGATTAAGCTGCTGCCTAAGCTGCCGAGCGAGCATTCCGGCTCGCTGAAAAGCCTGCCGCTGCTGGTTCGTCGCCCTGCGCTAATGAGCCTTTACCTGCTCACGGTTATTGTGGTTACGGCGCACTATACGGCGTACAGCTATATTGAACCGTTCGTGCAGACGGTGGCCGGGTTTAGCGCGAACTTTGCCACCGTGCTGCTGCTCATTCTGGGGGGCGCGGGGATTATCGGCAGCGTTATTTTTGGCAGGCTCGGCAACCAGCATGCCTCCGCGCTCGTCAGCGGGGCAATCGGCCTGCTGCTGGCCTGCCTTGTGCTGCTGATGCCCGCCTCCGGTAGCGAGAGCCATCTGGCGATCCTCAGCGTCTTCTGGGGCGTGGCGATCATGATTATTGGCCTGGGCATGCAGGTAAAAGTGCTGGCGCTGGCGCCGGACGCGACGGACGTCGCAATGGCGCTCTTCTCGGGGATATTTAATCTCGGGATCGGCGCGGGGGCGCTGGTGGGAAATCAGATCAGCCTGCACCTGTCGATGTCGGCGATTGGCTATCTGGGGGCGATTCCTGCGGCGGTTGCGCTTGTCTGGGCGGTAATTATCTTCCGGAAATGGCCGGTGGCGCTTGAGGAGCAGCGTCAGCAGGGGTGACGTTATTGTGCCGGGTGGCGGCTTCGCCTTACCCGGCCTACAAAACCACCGACGCGATTAATAATCCCTTTCGGTATCGCCACCGAGGTAGGTCACCCTCTCTTCCGTCATTTTTGTCTGACACTGGTAAATATCAATTCGCGTTTGCAGCGAAACAGTTTCAGACGCGGCATCGCTTATTTTACCGCACTTACGCGCTTTATCGCCGATCCACACGCTCTGTTCTTTTTTCATTGACGCACGAACTGAATCAGGCAGAGATTTCCACAGCATATTTAAATTGCGATCGCTATCGGCATAACCGTACGCTGCGCTACTCAATTTTCCCTGCAGATTGGCCTTCTCCAGATCGTCTTTGTTTAATGCAAAAAGGGTAATGTTGAATAATGACTCAGCAACATAATCGGTGCTGGTATATTCATATGATACAGATATATCTTTGCCATTATCGGCTAAAGATAATGAATAGCGATAGTTTTCCCACTGCACGCGGTCATTTAACACTTTCCCTTTGCCGGGGCTAATGCTGGCCAGCTTGTCCGGGAAGTTCATCATGACCGACTGCAGCTCTGGAGGCAGAGTCAGCGAGACTTTAGCGCTACAGTTGCGAACGCTATTATCTTTTTCGTAAGGGCTTGTGGTGACATTTTCCATTACGATGGCAATTTTATTGGCTTTGTCTATATAAGACTGAAGCGGCTTGCCGTAAAACTTAGCAGGCGTTGACAGATAGGTTTCCTGCAGCTTGCTTATCGCATCGTTTCTGATTTTAGCCTGTGTGGCTGAAATTGAATCCTCGCGGCCGCATTTGAATTCGGGTGTTGAATCAAATAGCCCAGCGCTGGAATTCATTGAAAAAATTAAAGCACCAGAGGCGAGTAAATAGCGTTTTTTCATGTCGGTATCCTGATAATAGTAGACGCCGCGTACGTTACGTTATTCACTAATAGGGAACAAGTGCGGAAAAGATAAAAACACCCGCAATAACAGTCAGTTAATTAAAATTCAGAATGTATTTATATTCACAGGACATATAAAAACGAACCGGGCATGCATGAGCATCGCCCGGTATAACCATCAATGATAGGTCTTAATAATTTCCAGCACGCCGTTAATAATAAACTGCACGCCCATACACACCAGCAGGAAGCCCATCAGGCGCGAGATAGCCTCGATCCCGCCCTTTCCTACCCAGCGCATAATCGCCCCGGAGCTGCGCAAAGAGGCCCAGACGATAATCCCGATGAGCGCGAAGATCAGCGGTGGCGCAACGGTGATGACCCAGTCCGGGAACGTTGAACCGTCCCGCACGGTTGAGGCCGAGCTGATGATCATCGCGATCGTACCCGGCCCCGCCGTGCTTGGCATCGCCAGCGGCACAAAGGCGATATTGGCAGAAGGCTCGTCTTCCAGCTCTTCAGATTTGCTTTTCGCCTCCGGCGATTCGTGGGCTTTCTGCGCCGGGAACAGCATGCGGAAACCGATAAAGGCGACAATCAGCCCACCGGCAATGCGCAGGCCGGGAATGGAGATGCCAAAAGTGTTCATCACCAGCTGACCGGCGTAATACGCCACCATCATGATGGCAAACACGTAGACCGAGGCCATCATCGACTGACGATTGCGCTCGGCGCTGTTCATGTTCCCCGCGAGGCCCAGAAAGAGCGCGACCGTGGTTAACGGGTTAGCCAACGGCAGCAATACCACCAGCCCGAGACTAATTGCTTTGATTAAATCCAACATATTGCGTCGTTGTCCTTTTCCATATGACTCCCCGCAATTATAGGGTTAAACGGCATGGAACAGCTATCCGCACAACGTAAGGATTGTTTTCGCACAGACGAATAACTCCAACTTATGTTTCTGATTTAAAAGCGTTCGAAAAAAGTTCATGAAACGTTTTAGCAATTCGTGGCATCGGCCAATTCATTCAGTTGACTTATACTTGCCTGAGCAATAATATCTGCCGTGACTAAACTACTTGCCAGGGCAACCATTGTGAACAACACCAGTGACCTCTTCAACGAAATCATTCCGCTGGGTCGTCTTATTCACATGGTCAATCAGAAAAAAGATCGCCTGCTCAATGACTATCTGTCACCGCTGGATATCACCGCAACACAGTTCAAAGTGCTGTGTTCCATTCGCTGCGAAGTGTGTATCACGCCGGTTGAGCTGAAAAAGGTGCTCTCTGTCGATCTGGGTGCGTTAACCCGCATGCTGGATCGTCTCGTCTGTAAAGGATGGATTGAACGCAGCCCTAACCCGAATGACAAACGCGGCGTGCTGGTGAAACTCACCGGCGACGGCGCGGCCATGTGCGAGCAATGTCATCAACTAGTAGGACAAACACTGCATCAGGAACTAACAAAAAACTTAACGGCAGACGAAGTGGCAACGCTTGAGCTTTTGCTTAAGAAAATACTGCCGTAAACAGAAAAGAGGTATGACGATGTCCAGACGCAACACTGACGCTATCACTATTCATAGCATTTTGGACTGGATCGAAGATAACCTGGAATCGCCGCTCTCCCTTGAAAAGGTGTCAGAGCGTTCAGGTTACTCTAAATGGCACCTGCAACGGATGTTCAAAAAAGAGACCGGTCATTCATTAGGACAATACATTCGCAGCCGCAAGCTGACGGAAATTGCCCAAAAACTGAAAGAAAGCAATGAGCCGATCCTTTATCTGGCGGAGCGTTATGGTTTTGAGTCTCAGCAAACCCTGACGCGTACGTTTAAGAACTACTTCGACGTGCCGCCTCATAAATACCGCATTACCAGCATGCCGGGCGAGTCCCGCTATCTGTATCCGTTAAAGCATTGTAGTTAATACACTGTCGTTAATTATCGCCTGTAAAGACGTAACCGAGGAAATCATGAAATTCACCGCCTCCGCCGCCCTCACCTTGCTGGTGCTGGTCTCCGGCCAGACGTTTGCGGAGCAAACACCCGCTGCTACTCAGCAAAACAATCGCGAAGCGATGGTGATGCCGACGGCGCAGAGCGCCTCCCCGTATGATTTTAACCACATGGGCACAGGCAGCGATAAATCCGACGAATTAGGCGTGCCTTATTACAACCGGCACGGCCTCTGATTCGTTTTTGCCCCGCAGCTGCGGGGCTTTTTTTACCCTTTCACCCGCGCCGCCCTGCGCACCCGCAGGCCAAACACGTTGATATAGAGTCCGGCCATAATCAGCGCCGCGCCAACCAGCTGAAGCCCGCTTAGCTTTTCGTCCAGCAGTACGGCGGCACTCGCCATGCCTATGACGGGCACAAGCAGAGAAAGCGGCGCTACGCGCCAGGTTTCATACCGCCCCAGCAGCGAACCCCAAATTCCATAGCCGACAAGGGTGGCGACGAAGGCCAGATAGATCAGCGACAGAATGGTCGTGAGGTCGATATTCACCAGGCTGCTCGCCATCGCGTCAGCGCCGTCGAAAATCAGCGAGGCCGCCAGGAACGGCACGATCGGAATCAGTGCGCTCCATACCACCAGCGACATCACCGCCGGGCGCGCGTCGTGCTGCATAATGAGTTTGTTGAAAATGTTGCCGCAGGCCCAGCTCAGCCCGGCGGCCAGCGTCAGCATAAAGCCGAGCAGCGCCACGTGCTGCCCGTTCAGGCTCGCTTCTATCAGCACCAGTACGCCAAAGATCGCCAGCGCGATCCCCGCCAGCTGTTTACCCTGTAAGCGCTCGCCAAAGACGAACGCGCCGAGGATGATGGTAAAGAAGGCCTGCGCCTGGAGTACCAGCGAGGCCAGCCCTGCGGGCATCCCGAACTTGATAGCGCAGAACAAAAATGCGAACTGACCGAAGCTGATGGTCAAACCGTAGCCTAGCAGCAGCGTAAACGGGATCTTCGGACGGGCGACAAAAAAGAGCGCCGGAAAGGCAACAAGCATGAACCGCAGGCCGGCCAGCATCAGCGGCGGCATGTTATGCAGCCCCACCTTGATGACCACAAAATTTAGCCCCCACACCACGACCACCAGCATCGCCAGCAGCCCGTCTTTTCGCGTCATATCCTGCCCCTGATTATTAAATTTTTGTAAACACTTCAAAGTAGCGAAAAAAAGGCGGCAGGAAAAGATCATTAATTTTGGCGGTAAAAACAGCGCACGGATGGAAAAATTGGGCGCTATACAAGCCCCTGATGTCGTGATACTCCTGATAGAACACAACAATAAAATGATAAGCATTTGTCGGGCAGGAATATGAAACCATCTCTCAGGCGCTCAACCGCGGCGCTGCTGGCATCGTCATTGCTGTTAACCATCGGCCGGGGGGCAACGCTGCCCTTCATGACCATCTATCTCACGCGCGTCTACGGCATGAGCGTTGAGAACATCGGTTATGCATTGACGATCGCCCTGACCGTGGGCGTGGCGTTCAGCCTGGGCTTTGGCATTCTGGCCGATAAGTTTGATAAAAAGCGCTACATGCTGACCTCCATTGTGGCGTTTATCGTCGGCTTTGTGGCGATCCCGCTGGTGGATAACGTCACGCTGGTGGTGCTGTTTTTCTCCCTGATCAACTGCGCCTACTCCGTCTTCTCCACCGTGCTGAAGGCGTGGTTCGCGGACGTGCTCACCTCCAGCGAGAAGGCGCGCGTGTTTTCCCTGAACTACAGCTTCCTGAACATCGGCTGGACCGTCGGGCCGCCGCTCGGCACGCTGCTGGTGATGTACAGCCTGCAGCTGCCGTTCTGGCTGGCCGCGTTCTGCGCCGCGCTTCCGCTGGGCTTTATCCATTTCCTGGTGCAGAAAAGCGTTGCGCTTGACGCGCCGGAAGAGAAAGCGCCGTGGCAACCATCGATTCTGCTGAAAGACCGCGCGCTGTTTTGGTTCACCCTGTCCGGCCTGCTCGCCTCTTACGTAGGCGGATCGTTTGCCAGCTGCATCTCTCAGTACGTTCTGGCGGCCAATGCCGACAGCGACTTCGCGCAAAAGGTGGTGGCGGTCGTGCTGCCGGTCAACGCGGCGGTCGTGGTGTCGCTGCAATACTTCATCGGCAGGAAAATTTCCGCGTCCACTATTCGCCCGTTAATGACCGCCGCCACCCTGTGTTTTATCCTCGGGCTGGGCGGGTTTATGTTCTCCGGCGAGAATTTAGTCTTCTGGGGGCTCGCGGCGGCAGTGTTTACGCTGGGTGAGATTATCTATGCGCCTGGCGAATACATGCTGATCGATAACATTGCGCCGCCGGGCATGAAGGCGAGCTATTTTTCCGCGCAGGCGCTCGGCTGGCTGGGCGCAGCGGCTAACCCGATGATCACCGGGATTATCCTCACCCATCTGCCGCACTGGTCGCTGTTTGCCATTATGATGGCGGCTATTGTCGCCGCATGGCTGATGATTTTGCGCGGAATGGGCGTGGTACGTGGGTATAGCGAAGCGGGTGGCGCTGCGCTTACCCGGCCCACAAATCCCCGATCGTAGGCCGGGCAACGCAAAGCATCAGTGGTGCAGCATCTCGTCGACAACCTGCTCCTTGTACATCTCGTTCGGATAGTACGTCGGCCAGTTATCCATCTCCTTCAGAAGCGCCTCGTGAGAGGTGTTGCCCATGAAAATATGGAAGTGGGAGGACGCTTTTGGCGCGATGGTATGGTCGCTGAACTGGACAAACTTCGGCGCGGTGCTGCCAGCATCCTTACATTCAAACAGGTAGCGCACGCCCTTTTTGCCTGACGCATAGGTCAAAATCTTGAAGCCGCTGTAGTCGTAGTGACACCGGCTCACGGCGCTGCCTTTGTGAAATTCCATCACGTTATTTTCAATGCCGATGGTGTCGACGTCGGTCGCATATCCCGTGCGGTAGTAGGCTTTAACCTTGCCGAAGGAGGTGCTCTTGTCCTTTTCCGCTTTCTGTTTAAATACCGGATCGAGCGAGCCATCCAGCAGGTACGGGTAAACGGATTGCCAGACGCCGTCCCAGTCGGACAGCTTGCGGTCCTGAACGTCTTTATCCTCAAACACCCCGTTCGCTGCTTTTTGCTCCGCCTCGGTCATTTGATGCCCGTGCGAATGCGCAAACAGCGGGCCGCTGGCCAGCAGCGCACCCAGAGCCATTGCTAATTTTCCTTTATGTCCCAGCACTACAACACCTCCACTCCGTTTGAAAAGAATGGAGATGTTATATTATAACAATAACATCTGCAACCGCTCCGGTTACCAGACTTCGCTGGCGATTTGGGTGACCAGACGTACTTTATCCCACTGCTGGGCTTCGCTCAGCGTATTGCCCTCCTCGGTGGACGCAAAACCACACTGCGGGCTGAGGCAGATCTGCTCTTTCGCCACAAATTTCGCCGCTTCTTCCAGCCTGGCCTTCACGCCCTCCGGGTTTTCAAGCTCGCCGTTCTTGGTGGTAATCAGCCCCAGCACCACCTGCTGCTTGCCCGGACGAATAAAGCGTAGCGGCGCGAAATCACCGCTGCGATCGTTATCGTACTCAAGGAAGAAGGCGTCCACGTTGACGCTGCCAAACAGCACTTCCGCTACCGGCTCGTAGCCGCCTTCGGAAATCCACGTCGAGCGGAAATTGCCGCGACACACGTGCAGGCCAACGGTCAGATCGTCTGGCTTACCTTCCAGCGCCGCGTTCAGCACCCGCGCATAGGTGCGCGCCAGTTCGTCAGGATCATCCCCACGTTCGCGGATCTGCGCGCGCTGCTCGTCTGAACACAGGTATGCCCAAACGGTATCGTCCAGCTGAAGGTAGCGGCAGCCTGCGTCATAGAAGGCCCGAATGGCATCGCGCCAGGCCGTTGCCAGGTCGTCGAAATACACGCTTAAATCAGGGTAAACCGTCGCGTCAATATCCTTTCGGCCGCCGCGGAAGTGCAGCACGCTCGGGCTGGGAATCGTCATCTTCGGCTGCGCAGCTCCGCTGACGCTTTTCAGATAGCGGAAGTCTTCCAGCATCGGATGGTTACCAAAGCCCAGCTTGCCGGTCACGCGCACGCCGTGCGCTTTGGTCTGAACGCCGTTGAACTGAATGCCCTGCTGTGAATCGTAACGCTCAACGCCCTCAAGACCGTCAAAGAAATCGAAGTGCCACCAGGCGCGACGAAATTCACCGTCGGTCACCACGTGCAGCCCGCAGGCGCACTGCTGTTCAACAACGTGGCGGATCGCCTCATCTTCCACGTCGCGCAGCTGCGCGGCGTTAATCTCGCCGCGGGCAAATTCCTGACGCGCCAGCTTAACGGCGTCGGGACGTAAAAAACTGCCGACGACGTCGGCGCGGAACGGGGCGTGTTGTCGCTGCATGACTTTCTCCTGTAACCGATGGCAACTATTGCCACCGGTGATAATTAACATAATGAACATTTAGACTTCTGGATGTCTATATGTCTAAAAAGATGTCATACCCGCCCGGTTGCGGCAAACGAGAAAATTTCACCTGTGATGAAAAAAATTCATCTTCATGGCGGTGGCGAGCTATTGGCTGGCAAACGCAAACTGCTCGTCTCCCCAGCCCGTTAGCCCGCCGAGCATAATTTTAACCGGCAGCCCCATGCGAGCCAGCCTGAGCGCCGCCCGATCCGCGCCGTTGCAGTGCGGCCCCGCGCAGTAAACGACAAAGAGCGTATCCGCAGGCCAGCGCGCCATTCGCTCTTCGGTCATCTCGCGCCAGGGTAAATGAATCGCCCCGGGAATATGGCGGCGCGCAAAGTGTTCTGGCTGGCCGACAACGTGCAGCAGCACAAAGTCCTGCTCACCGTGTGCCAGCGCGTAATGCACGTCGGCGCAGTCCGTTTCCACGCTCAAGCGACGCAGAAAATGTGCTGCCGCCTCCTGCGGCTCTGCGGCTTGAAATTCAGTCACATAGCTCATGATGCTTCCTCCTGATGGGGTGTTTGTGTTAACACTACTTTATTCTGAAATTCAGCGAGTGAATGCGTCCGCCTATGCCAGAAAACAGCAAAAAGATGACAACCTTTCGCGCCCCTTCCCCAACGGTCGTCGTGCTGGCCTATGACGGCCTGTGCACGTTTGAGTTTGGCGTGGCGGTGGAGATCTTTGGCCTGCCGCGGCCAGAGATGGGGGAAAGCTGGTACCGCTTTGCGGTGGCGAGCATCGACGAGGGCGAACTGCGGGCGACGGGCGGCGTGCGCATCCTGACGGACGGCGATCTGTCCCTGCTGGAGAGCGCGGACCGGGTAATTATTCCCGGCTGGCGCGGGCCCGATGCGCCGGTGCCAGAACGTCTGTGCGAGGCGTTACGCAAGGCGCACGCGCGCGGCTGCCAGCTGATGTCTATCTGCTCCGGGGTGTTTGTCCTCGCCGCCTCCGGCCTGCTCGACAATCGCCAGGCTACCACGCACTGGCGCTACATTGAGACGCTGAAGGCGCGGTTTCCGGCGATTCGGGTCGTGGAAGATGTGTTGTATCAGGATGAGGGCGATATTATGACGTCGGCAGGCAGCGCGGCGGGCATCGATTTGTGTTTACACGTTGTGCGCCGGGACTACGGCATGGAGGCGGCCAACCGGGTCGCGCACCGTCTGGTCATTCAGCCGCACCGGGACGGTTCGCAAACGCAGCGGGTTAGCCGTCCGGTAGCGCAGCTGCGCGAGAGCCAGCGTCTGGGCCAGCTTTTTGATTATCTCCACCAGCAGCTGGCGGAGCCGCACTCCGTCGATTCGCTGGCGCGACGGGTCGGTATGAGCCAGCGAACCTTTCTCCGACGCTTCCAGGATGCGACCGGCACAACGCCCGCGCGGTGGTTGCTGAACGAAAGGCTTATGCGGGCAAAAGATTATCTGGAAAATAGTCGGATGAGTATTGACCATATCGCCGAAAAAACGGGTTTTGGCCAGGCCGCCACGCTGCGCCACCATTTCCGCCAGCAGTTTTCCCTGTCGCCCGTACAATATCGCAAGCGGTTCGCGGCAATATCCCTATAGCAAGACAAAAAAAACCGCCATTATCTGGCGGTAAATGCTTGCATGGATAGATTTGTATTTTGGTCTCTACGTCCCCGACACTCCATGCCGGGCAGCGGATCTTGTACAAACTATCATTAATAGATTCAACGAAAGCTAAACGGACCCGTTACCCTTCTTTGGTGTTAATCTGGAGGTAGCGCATCAGGCCGTAGCTGGCGCTCTCTTTCGCGTCGGCATTGAGCGCTTCAAGGTAAAACGGACGTGAAACGCCGTACGGGGCTTCGTCGGCAGAATAGACCGCAAACTGGAAATTTTTTCCTTTGGCCTTGTTCACGCAGCCTAACTCCCAGCGCTGGGCATTTACCCTCGCGCTATTACAGGTCACCCTTCCGTAGTCACTGGTCAAATAGGAGCCCACCCGCATTTCTGCGGACTGGATATAGTCTGGCTCATCATTCCAGCTATGCTTCACCGCGGCGACTGCCCCGACGGCAGCGACAATAAGCACCAGAGACATTATTTTCTTCATTGTTTGAGATTCTTTCCTTAGCCAGAGAAGTCTCATTATATAAGATTAATCTCTAATTCAAATGTCCGTAGTTGTACCAATTCTGGCAGCACGTCAATTTTTTGGAAATTTTAGGAATAATCCTTAACCGGCGTAAGAATATTTACCACCGTTATTATTAACAATGGCGCAACATTTGCCCGAAATATAGTGCGGCCTACACAATCTGACAGTGACTTTGCGATTTTTTAGAAATTCGAATAATAACCAAACGAAACTATGTTCATCATGGCCGGAAATGATGATTCGGTGGCGGAAAAATGGTGAATAAAGGGTTGTCGATGGTGATGCTGATCTGCGCGCTGTTTTCTGGGCAGCTGATGGCAGGGCACAAAGGTCATGAATATTTGTGGGTGAAGAACGTCGACCATCAGCTTCGTCATGAAGCCGATAGCGACGAATTACGCAGCGTGGCGGAGGAAGCTGCTGAAGGTTTGCGCGAACACCATGCCTGGCAAAAGTCGCGCAAACCAGAGAGCCACCAGCGTTAGTTAACGGCCCTTACGCTTCGGCAGCGTTTTCATTAGCTCATCCGGGCTTACCGACGCCACCACGCTGCCCGGCTGAGGCATTTTGAAAATGTGGTTTTTCATCTTGCCGATAACGTGCATTTCGCACGGGCGGCAGTCAAATTTCAGCGTCAGGACCTCATCCCCGTTAACCAGCTGCATTGGCGTCGCCTTCCAGCTTTTGATATTGCCTTTCGCCTGCTTCGGACAGAGGTTAAACGCAAAGCGCAGGCAGTGCTTGGTGATCATCACCGGCACGTCGCCCTTCTCTTCGTGGGCCTCGTAGGCGGCGTCAATCAGCTGTACGCCATGACGATGATAAAATTCGCGCGCCTTATGGTTGTAGACGTTCGCCAGGAACGAAAGATGGGTATCCGGATAAACGGGCGCCGGGACCGCCTCGGCCTTACGGCTGCCGCGCGGATAGTTTGCCAGGCGCGCCGCGTCCAGCATTTCCGCCGTTTCGCGGCGGAACTGGTTTAGCAGGCTGTTCGGCACGAACAGCGCGTCCGGCAGGTTAACGTCAATTTTGCGCGCGTAGTAGATCGTCTGCCCAAGCTTTGCCACGCCGTCCTTCAGGTTGTTCAGCGCTTTTTCCGCGTTGTTCGCCACCTCAAACATGCCGTCCAGCGTATGCGTTACGCTGATCCCCTCTTCGCTGGTCATGGTCAGAATCAGCTGCTCTTCCCAGCCGCCAAGCTCAATATCCACCGCAACGCGGCGCTCGCTGGAGGTTTTCAGCAGCGCCTGCTGCCAGTTATGGTCGAGGTTACGGTTCAGCGCCGCGTTTGGCCGCGCCTTGTAGAGATCGGCAGGCATTTCGTTCGGCCAGATGCGGTAGCGGTTTTCGCCGGTTTTTTCTACCGTGTTGGCGCGAAAGCCCACGACCTCACGCTTGATCATCACGTTGAGGCCGTCGCCGTTCGCCAGCGGTTCGGTGACCTCAACGTCAAGATGGTCCTTCGCCACCTTCAGCACTTCGCCGACGGGCAGGCCGATAAATTTCGGCGAGTCGAACGCGCCGATATCGCCCTTGCGCGCGTTAACAAAATAGTCCGTGCTGCCGCGGTGGAAGGTTTTATCCGTAGACGGAATGAAGAAATGCTCGGTGCGCCCCGCCGACGACCGCGCCAGATCGCCGCGATCGTCAATGATCGCGTCCAGCATCTGGCGGTAGTGCGCGGTAATATTTTTCACGTAGCTCATGTCTTTGTAGCGCCCTTCAATCTTGAAGGAGCGCACGCCCGCGTCGATCAGCGCGCCCAGGTTGGCGGTCTGGTCGTTGTCCTTCATCGACAGCAGGTGTTTTTCAAACGCCACCACCCGGCCCTGATCGTCTTTCAGGGTGTACGGCAAACGGCACGCCTGCGAGCAGTCGCCGCGGTTGGCGCTGCGCCCGGTCTGAGCGTGTGAAATATTGCACTGCCCTGAATACGCCACGCACAGCGCGCCGTGAATAAAGAACTCGATGGTCGCGTCGGTCGCCTGGTGGATATCGCGGATCTGGTTCAGGTTCAGCTCGCGCGCCAGAACAATCTGGGAAAAGCCCACGTCGGAGAGAAACTTCGCTTTTTCGACGGTGCGAATATCGCACTGGGTGCTGGCGTGCAGCTCAATAGGCGGAATATCCAGCTCCAGCACGCCCATGTCCTGAACGATCAGGGCATCAACGCCGGTCTGGTAGAGATCGGTAATCAGGCGCTGCGCCGGCTCAAGCTCATCATCATGAAGTATGGTGTTCAGCGTCACGAACACCTTCGCGCCATAGCGGTGGGCGAACGGCACCAGCGCGGCAATGTCGCTCAGGCTATTGCTGGCGTTATGGCGGGCGCCAAAGCCAGGGCCGCCGATGTAGACCGCATCGGCGCCGTGAAGGATCGCTTCACGGGCAATGTCGGCATCGCGGGCCGGGCTTAAAAGTTCAAGATGATGGGAGTGCAGGCGCATACGTCGTCGTTATCCGTTATGGTCAAAATGGCGGCTATTGTAGTCAGAACTCTGCGTCAGCGAAACAGTTTTGCGAGCCCTCAGCGGGGATAGTGGATCAGGGAGTGGAAATGGACCGTTTGCCCGCTGCTGTTGCGGTAGGCGTGAGGTTTGTCCCCGGCGAAACGCACGCCGGAATCCGCCGCCAGGGTGCGCCATTCGCCTTCAATGTTCATCTCCAGCTCGCCGCTAATCACCACCACGTGCTCAATGACGCCCGCTTCATGCGGGGTAGACTCACTCAGCGCGCCGGGCGCAAGGGTAATCGAGAAGTGATCGAACTTCAGCGCCTCATCCCAGGGAAATAACGGTCTGACGACCATCGCCTGCTGCTGCGGGTCGAACACCGCCTGCGGATCGGCCGCAGGCGCGATAAACGTCGAAAACGGGACGTTGAGCCCGGTGGCGATTTTCCACAGCGTCGCGACCGTCGGGCTGGACTCGTTGCGTTCAATCTGCCCGAGCATCGCTTTCGACACGCCCGTCTCTTCCGACAGCTTCGATAAGCTCCAGCCGCGCGCCTGGCGCTGCGTTTTTAACGTATATGCAAGATGTTGCGTCATGTCCATAAGGCCCTCCCGTGAGCGGAAAGCATACCACTTGTACGCTATAACGCACAGTGTTACCTTATGCCGGACGTTATAACGCACACTGGAGCTTTTATGCGCAGTTCATCAACGCTATTTCCCACGATCCTTGCCGGATTCGTCGCCGTCCTGGTGGGCTACGCCAGCTCGGCGGCCATTATCTGGCAGGCCGCGTCGGCAGCCGGGGCCAGCGCGCAGCAGATTGCGGGCTGGATGACGGCGCTGGGGCTGGGAATGGGCGTCAGCACGCTGGCCCTGTCCTGGTGGTATAAAGCGCCGGTGCTGACCGCGTGGTCGACGCCGGGCGCGGCCCTGCTCGCCACCAGCCTGCACGGCATCACGCTTGCGGAAACCATTGGCATCTTTATTTTTGCCAACGCGCTGATTTTGCTCTGCGGGGTGACCGGGCTTTTTGCCCGCCTGATGAAGCTTATCCCCCACTCCCTCGCCGCCGCGATGCTGGCCGGGGTGCTGTTGCAGTTCGGCCTTCAGGCCTTTCGCCATCTTGACGGGCATCTTCTGCTTTGCGGCAGCATGCTGGCGGCATGGCTACTCGCCAAAGCGCTCGCCCCCCGCTACGCCATCGTCGCGTCGCTGCTGGTGGGCGGTTTCGTCGCGTGGGCTGGAGGTGACGTTGTCACAGATAATCTCACCCTCTCCGTCGTCACGCCGGGATTTATTGCCCCGGCGTTTACGTTTACCAGCCTGGTCAGCGTCGGCCTGCCCTTTTTCCTCGTAACGATGGCGTCACAAAATGCGCCCGGCTTTGCGACCATGAAGGCGTCCGGCTACACGCTGCCGGTTTCGCCGCTGATCGTGTTTACCGGCGCGCTGGCGCTGCTGCTCTCCCCGTTTGGCGTCTATTCCATCTGCATCGCGGCGATAACCGCCGCCATTTGCCAGAGCCCGGATGCCCATCCAGATGCCAGCCGGCGCTGGCTGGCCGCAATGGCGGTGGGCGTGTTCTATCTGCTGGCCGGCATCTTTGGCGGCTCGATCGCGGGGCTGATGTCCGCCCTGCCGCTCAGCTGGCTCCAGACGCTGGCGGGGCTGGCGCTGCTTGGAACTATCAGCGGGAGTTTGGCGCAGGCGATGAATAATGTTGGCGAGCGCGACGCGGCCGTCGTCACCTTCCTGGTGACCGCCAGCGGCGTTACGCTGCTCGGGGTGGGCTCGGCCTTCTGGGGGCTGGTTATCGGCGGGGTCTGCTATAGCGTGTTGTCACGCCTTGGCCGCGCGTAGCTGTGAAGGCGTTATCCCCACCGCGCTGCGAAAGCGGTTGCTGAAGTGGCTGGCAGAGTTAAAACCGCAGGCCAGCGCAATGTCCGTCAGCGGCATCGCGCTAAACTGGACCAGCGCTTTCGCTTTCTCCATCCGGCGCTGCATTACGTACTGGTGCGGCGCTTGCCCCGTTGACTGGCGGAACATCCTCGCGAAATGGTACTCGCTCAGCGCAGCCTGGTCGGCCAGTTCCGCAAGCGTTAGCGGCTGCGAGAGGTTTTCTTCAATAAATGCCAGCACGTTTCGCAGCACGTACGGCGAGAGCCCGCCGGTCACGACCGGCAGCTTCCACTGCACGTTCGCGTAGTTTTGCAGCAGGTGCGTGAGCAGCAGCGTGGACGCCGTGCTCAGGGTGAGCTGGTTGGCCTTTTGCTGCCAGTCGCAGCCGAGCAAAAACTGACGGTACAGCGCGGTGATTTTCGGGTCGCTGCCGAAGATTTTTTCATCCAGCGACAGGCTCAGCGGGCGCTTGTCCCAGATCTTCTCCCCGACGTCCCGCAGGTGTTCATCGGTGCAGTAAAGATGAACGAACGACAGATCGTCGCGGATATCCCACGTCGATTCGCTGTCCTTTGGCATCAGGCAGAAACGATCCGGCCCGCCGCCGTTCTTCCATCCGCCAGGCGTTTTTTGATAGCTCTCGTAACCGTCCGCAACGTACAGGCTGAGGGTGTGGTGGTCGCTTTTGACGGTAATGGTATCGTGCTTGTTGTACCACGCCGCCAGCTGAATGCCGGAGTTCAGCGCGACCGTTTCCCGGAGCACCGCGTTCTGCTGGCGAAGTGTTTCAAAAGTGTCGTAAGCGCGGGACATAGCCATTAACAGGTCATTAATCAGGATCTCAGTCTATGAACTGTTTCATCGCGTGACCAGAGCCGGGCGAAGAAAAAAGCGCAAGATTTTGCAAGTGCGCCGCAAACCGGTGAAAGCCGCACCGGACAAACCGCGTCACACTCCTCTTTTCGCGGTATGAAAAGAGAGAAACCATGAACGCATTATTGTACGGGCTGGTCGTGATCATCTGGGGAACGACGTGGATTGCCATTTTTCTTCAGCAGGGGCCGGTTGCCGCGCCCGTATCGATATTCTGGCGCTTCGCCGTGGCCTGCGCCACGATGATGATCGTGCTGATTGCGCTTAAGCGCCTGCGTCGCCTGGCGCTGAAGGACCATCTGTTTTGTATTCTTCAAGGATGTTGCGTTTTCTGCTTCAACTTCTGGTGTTTTTACGCCGCGGCGACGCATATCAACACCGGGCTTGAGTCGGTCATTTTCTCAATGGCGGTGCTGTACAACGCGATTAACAGCTTTATTTTCTTCGGCCAGCGGCCTCCGGCGCGGTTCTGGACGGCTGCGGCGCTGGGCCTGATCGGCATCATCACCCTCTTCTGGGACGATCTGCTGGCGAGCGGCTGGAGCGCATCGCTGCTGACGGGTATTGGCCTTTCCGCTCTCGGCACGTACGGCTTCTCGCTCGGGAACATGATCAGCATGCGCCACCAGCGCAATGGTCTTGAGACGATGACCACCAACGCCTGGGCGATGCTCTACGGCACGCTGGTCATGGGGCTGATTGCGGTGGTAAGAGGCGATAGCTTTATGCCGGAATGGACCGTGAGCTACGTCGGCGCGCTGCTCTACCTGGCGATCTTTGGCTCTGTGATTGCCTTCGGCGCTTACTTCACGCTGGTCGGGCGCATCGGCCCCGGTAAAGCGGCCTACAGCACCCTGCTGTTCCCGCTGGTGGCCCTGTCGATTTCGACGGTCTACGAAGGATACGTGTGGCACATAAACGGGATCGTCGGACTGCTGCTGATTCTGGGCGGAAATATGGTGATGTTCACGAAACCGGAGACCTGGTTCAGGCGCTTGCGCACGGCGTAAAAAAAAGGCCTGCGCGAAGCAGGCCATTTTCTTTATTTTGCCGTTTTATGCACGTCAAACATGGTGGCATCCGTCGCCATGTCATCAACAACCTGCTTCAGCGTCGCGAACGTCATCGGCGTGTTTTCGTTGCTCAGCTCTTTGCCTTCGCCCATGCGCACGACCCGCATGACCGGCTTGTTGGTCGCGGCGTCAATCAGTTCACCTTCAAAGAACAGGTGGGTGTCCATGGTGCGGTGGCCGGTCGCCATCTGCGTGCCCGCTACGACCAGCGCGACGGGAACCACTTCGTAGAACTGCAGCCCCTCTTTCTGAGAGCTCACGCCCGTAATGGCACCGCGGAAGATCAGGCTATGCTTGCCCGGCGTGGTGACAATCGGCTTGCGCTGGCCCACGGCGGTTTTCATTTTGGTATTGGTGTAGTTCAGCAGCTCGTCGAGCGTCTGTTTACCAATCTGCGTCGTCGGTTTTGGCGTTGGGTAGTAGGTAATCGGCGTCCAGATAATGCTGTCGTAATTGGCTTCGTTATAGGAAGGATCGACCCAGCGCAGCGTTGGTTTACCCGTTGCTGACGTGGTTTGCTGAAGGCCAGAATAATCTTTTAAAAAGCCTGAATATTGGTCAGGTGCGGCGACTTTAGATGCACAGCCCGCCAACGCAAGCAGACCGGAGAGCACTGCAACTTTGAAAAGTGAGTGAGTACGCATGATGAGATTCCAGGTTATACGCAAGTATGCAGTTGAAGTTATAGCAAAAAGTCGGTGCGCGTGTTGTAGCAAAAAATGATGCAGATAGCACATATTGCGAAAAATCACCCGACGCCGGCACGCCGGGTGATTTCATTATTTTTGAATATCCACCTGCCAGAAGAGATGTTTACCAAACGGATCGATCTCATAGCCCGTGACCTCTTTGCGCACCGGCTCAAAGATGGTGGAGTGCGCAATCATGACGGCGGGCATTTGGTCATGCATCATCTGCTGCGCCTCTTTGTAAAGCGCCACGCGCTTATCGCGATCGGTTATCGATTTTGCCTCAGCGATAAGCTGATCAAAGGGCTTGTAGCACCATTTCGCCGAGTTAGACCCGCCGTTGGCAGACGTACAGGTGAAGAGCGGACCAAAGAAGTTATCCGGGTCGCCCGTTGCCGTTGTCCAGCCCATCAGCGCGGCCTGATGTTCGCCGCCCTTCACGCGCTTGAGGTATTCACCCCACTCGTAGGTAACGATTTTAGTCTGCACGCCCACCTTCGCCCAGTCGGCCTGAATCATCTCCGCCATGCGTTTAGCGTTCGGGTTATACGGGCGCTGAACCGGCATCGCCCACAGGTCAACGCTGACGCCGTTGGCAAACCCGGCCTCTTTGAGCAGCGCCTTCGCTTTTTCGGGATCGTAGTCGTAATCCTTCAGCGCGCTATCGGCCCCCCAGACGCCCGGCGGCAGCAGATTCTTTGCCGCAGTGCCCGTGCCGTGGAACACGGCGTCGATAATGGCCGGCTTGTTAATCGCCATGGCCAGCGCCTGGCGAACCTTAACGTTGTCCAGCGGCGGCTTCTGGGTATTGAATGCCAGGAAACCGGTATTCAACCCCGCCTTGCTCATCAGGTTGATATCCTTGTTCGCCTTCATGCGCGGTAGATCCGCCGGGTTGGGGAACGGCATTACCTGACACTCGTTTTTTTCGACCTTAGCGAAGCGCACCGATGCGTCCGGCGTGATGGTAAAGACCAGGCGATCAAGCTTCGATTTCCCCTGCCAGTAGTCGGGGAACACGGTAAACAGAATGCGGGAATCTTTCTGGTACTGCGCCAGCCTGAACGGCCCGGTGCCAATCGGCTCCATGTCGACCTTTTCCGGCGTCCCGGCTTTAAGCATCGCGTCCGCATATTCCGCGGAAAGAATGGATGCAAAATACCACGCCAGGTCGGCCACGAAAGGTGCTTCCGGGTGCGCCAGCGTAAAGCGCACGGTATGGTCGTCTACTTTATCAATCGCCGTGATGAGGCTACCGAACTCCAGGCTCTCAAAGTTGGAATAGCTGCCGTTAGAGACGTTGTGGTACGGGTTATTGACGTCCTTCTGGCGCATAAACGAAAAGATCACGTCATCCGCGTTGAAATCGCGGGTGGGCGTGAAGAATTTATTGCTCTGGAATTTGACGCCTTTTCGCAGATAGAACGTATAAACCTTCCCGTCGTCGCTGATGTCCCAGCGCTCGGCAAGGCTCGGCACCAGCTCGGTCGTTCCCGGCTTGAAGTCCACCAGGCGGTTATAGACCGGAACGGCGCTTGCATCCACGCTGGTGCCGGAGGTATAAAGCTGAGGATTGAAGTTTTCCGGCGAACCTTCGGAGCAATACACCAGCGTTTTTGCCGCGACGGTAGAACTGACCGTCAGCGCCGCAAGCGCCAGCGTTAAGGTTGTGCGTTTGCAATTCATATTTTATTCCTGTCTTTTTATTCGACGGCTAATTAATTCTTTTGCCATTTCATAAATAACATTAAAGTGATTATGCAAACACCTGAAAAACAAAAAGAGAAGGATTCACTATGGCTTCCCCGCTCTCCAGACAATTAACGCACCGCTTCTTTCGCTATCTCGCCATCACCAGCCAGAGCGACGCGAAGGTTAAAACGCTCCCCTCCACGCCGGGCCAGCACGACATGGCCCGCGAGCTGGCGCAGGAGCTGCAGCAGCTGGGTTTAGACGATATCGTCATCGACGAATTTGCCACGGTCACGGCGGTAAAAAAAGGCAGTGTTCCCGGCGCGCCGCGCGTCGGCTTTATTACCCATATTGATACGGTTGACGTCGGGCTTTCACCGGATATTCATCCACAAATATTAACGTTTACCGGAGAAGACCTCTGCCTGAATAAAGAGAAAGACGTCTGGCTGCGCGTCAATGAGCATCCGGAAATTCTGGCTTACCCGAATGAAGAGATTATTTTCAGCGACGGAACCAGCGTATTAGGCGCAGATAATAAATCGGCGGTTACGGTGGTGATGACGGTGCTGGAAAACCTGACGGCGGAACACCGGCACGGCGATATCGTGGTGGCGTTTGTACCGGATGAAGAGATTGGGCTCTGCGGCGCAAAAGCGCTGGACCTGGCGCGCTTCGACGTTGACTTCGCCTGGACCATCGACTGCTGCGAGCGGGGTGAAATCGTGTATGAGAACTTCAACGCGGCCGCGGCAGAAATTCGCTTTACCGGCGTGACGGCGCACCCGATGTCGGCCAAAGGCGTGCTGGTAAACCCGCTGCTGATGGCGACCGACTTCATTAACCATTTTGACCGCCGGCAAACCCCGGAGTGTACCGAAGGCCGCGAGGGCTACATCTGGTTTAACGGCATTCAGGCCGGGCAACACGACGCGGTGCTGAAGGCCAACATCCGCGACTTTGACCAAGACGCCTTTGCCGCCCGCAAGCAGCAGATCGCCGACATTGCGGAGCTAATTGCAGCCCAGCACCCTACGGCAAACGTGGAATACCGCATTGAGGACACCTACAGCAATATCAGCAACGCTATCGGCGAGGACCGTCGCGCCATCGATTTAATGTTTGAAGCGATGGAATCGCTCGGCATCACGCCGAAGCCGACGCCGATGCGCGGCGGAACCGACGGCGCAGCGCTGTCTGCCAAAGGGTTGCTCACCCCGAACTTCTTCACCGGCGCGCATAACTTCCACTCGAAGTTTGAGTTTTTACCGCTGTCGTCGTTCGAGGCATCCTACAACACCGCCCTTCAGCTCTGCCTGCTGGCCGCCCGCTAGGCGGGCTTGCGCGCCAGCATGGTAGCGAAACGCAGCTTGATGCGGTTGCCGCTGGCGTCGGTGCGGTGCAGCTCGCCGACCTCTTCGTTGTATTTCAGCAGTTCCCAGCCTTCATAGTAGCGGCTCAGCTCGCCGGCTTTGAAGGCGAACGGGAAGCCCACGGTACATGGATAATCATCGGTGTCCATTGCCGCCACAATCAGGTTAGAGCCGCCGGGCGTCGTGCAGCGCTGCATGTTGGCGATAAGCCCCGGGATGGTTTTCGCCTCCAGGAACATCATCACCACGGTGGAGAGAATAAAATCGTACTCGCCGTCAAAGCTCAGGCCGTTGAGATCCTTAACCGCCGCGTGGAGATTATCGAGGCCTTCTGCGGCGCTGATGCGCTCGATGTTGTCGATGCTCATTGGGTTTTTGTCCCAGGCGGTCACGTCATAACCGTTGGCGGCCAGAAAGAGGCTATTGCGCCCGTTGCCGCAGCCCAGGTCGAGCGTTTTACCTGGCTTGACGATCCCTGCGCTGTACACCACCTCAGAGTGGGTGCGGGTCAGGCCATATTTTTCGGTGAAGTAGCTGTCATCAACGGTCATTGTTTTTCCTCAGATTGCATAAGCTGTGCCTTATCAGCGCGCACCAGAAGTTTGCCCTGCATCAGCAAGATAAATGTACGAACCAGCAGCACGGCGATGATGATGTTGGTAAAAATAAACAGCGGGATCGCGATGGCGTGAAAGAAGCCCGTCGGGCTGCTCTGCCCAAGATGGAGCCCGGTAGTCGCCAGCGCCGAGACGCCGAACGAGAAGCTCCAGAACGAGGCGTTAAACGGCTGCGATAAATACCAGGGCAACAGGCGCAGCATAAACAGCAGCTGCAGCAGGCCGTAGCCAAACAGCATTTTCGCGAAGGTATCCGCCTCGCCGCCGTTAACGCTAAACCAGGCGCTACACGCCACCAGTGCGGGCGCCAGCTGGATACCCAGCGAAGTTCTCATTGCGCCGGGCAGCTCTCCGGCGCTGCGCAGCCGCTGCAAAATCACCGGTTCGAGGCTGAGCCACGAAAAGACCCCCGCACCTAAAAAGACCAGGCCGGCATCATGGTAGCCCAACGCCCCGCAGGCCATGGCGCTGATAAAGTTATTTGCAACGGTCGGCAAGTAGAGCCCCGGGGTAGTCGCCTCCTGCGGATGTTTGCCGCGCCACAGCCCTGCGCTTTGCCAGGCGGCGTAGCACAGCTGCCCGACGACGCCTGCGCTGAACAGGGCAAGCGAAACCGGACGGCACCACGGCACGAAGCCAATGGAAACCAGCATCGTCGTCGCAGGAAAGAGGCTGACAAAGCTGCTCATCACCGGGTGGCGCATCTCCGCCAGCACGCTGTGCGGAAAGCGAACCGCGCGCGTGACAAACGCGACCGTCAGCAGGAACCAAATCGCCACCGCGAGGGCAACCAGGCTCTCCCCCGGCCAGCGCGTCACCGGCCAGATCGTGCTGGCATAGCGCCAGGCAAAGCCCATACCGATAATTCCCAGCACCATGCCGAAATAGCCTGCGGGCAGGTTCAAAACCCGTTGAGTGTCGTTCGATTTACGCATTTATTTTAAAATATAAAATGTATTTTAAATGCCATTTTAAGGGGTTTCCTCAACGGACGCCAGCACTTCGACATGCGGAAACTTTGCTACGTTTAGTGAAGGCGCTTAACGAGAAAAGACCATGAAAAAATACCGTCTGAGTGATGAAACCCGCCTTTGGCACGAAGAGAACGGCGAGGAAAAGCGAACGGTCGTCCTGCGCCAGCTGATTGCCACGGCGGATTTTAACGATGTTGCGTGCGGGACGAAAGGCGGCTGGGTCGAAGATGCGAGCGCTCTCGCAGAGGAAGGAGACTGCTGGATCTACGATGAAAACAGCGTGGTTTACGCGGGCGCCCGCGTGTCCGGCAACGCGCGCCTCACCCGGCCCTGCGTGGTCAGCCATCAGGCCGAGATTAGCGGTAACAGCTGGCTTGATGCTGCTCAGGTGAGCCTCGGAGCCAGAATAAGTGACAACGTCACCATTCAGAATTCCAGCGTGCGCGGAGAATGCCATATTTACGGGGAAGCGCGCATCCTGCACAACAGCATGATTGTCGCAGCCAAAGGGCTAACGCCGGATCGCGAGCAGATCCTGAAAATCTATGACAGAGCGACGGTGAGCCAGTCGCGGATCGTGCATCAGGCGCAAATCTACGGCGATGCGATGGTTAATTATGCCTTTGTGGAGCACCGCGCCGAGGTATTCGACAACGCTATCCTGGAAGGCAACGAGCTTAATAACGTCTGGGTGTGCGACTGCGCAAAGGTGTACGGCAGCGCGCGCCTGATTGCCGGTTTAGAAGACGATGCCATCCCCACCCTGCGCTACAGCTCGCAGGTGGCGGAAAACGCCGTCGTTGAGGGCAACTGCGTCATCAAGCATCACGTGTTAATTGGCGGCCATGCGTGGCTGCGCGGCGGTCCGATTCTGATTGACGACAAGGTGGTGATCCAGGGACGCGCGCGCATCAGAGGTGACGTGCTGATCGAACATCGGGTTGAGATAACGGACGACGCGGTGGTTGAGGCATTTGCCGGCGAGCACGTGCATCTTCGCGGCGAAAAAGTGGTAAACGGCGACGAGCGGATCGCCCGCACGCCGCTGCTGGGGGCACTCTAGCGCGATAAGTCATGCCCGGTGGCGCTCACGCTTACCGGGCACAGCCGCGCGCAGTTAACGCATGATCCGGTCGTCGACGTAGTGACGTTTGTCCGGTGCGGGCGGGAAGTACTGGTACAGCCAGGTTTCGCTGATCGCATCTCCCTGGCAGCGCAGGAACATGCGCATATCGACCGGTTCGGTTGAATCGGACGTTGGATACCAGTCAAACAAAATGCGATAGCCGTCAAACGGCTCAACGTACAGAATTTCTACCTGCTTCGCCTCGCCGCTGGAAAGCGTGATCACCGGCTCAATGCCTTTCGGCGCCGCCGCCTTCAAATCGCCGCCGACAAAGTCGATGGCAAAGCGCCGCGCCCACACTTTCGGGTAATTTTCGCCCGGCGCCCACCCTTCCGGGAACCCGCCCATACCGGTACGCGTCGCGTAGACGTTTGCCAGCGGCGAGCGAACCGGAGGCTGCGCGCTCCAGTACAGACGGTATTTGAAGTCCAGCTCGTCGCCCGCTTTGATCAGTTTTTCCGGCTGCCAGAAGCACACCACGTTATCCAGCGTCTCACCGGTCGTCGGGATCTCCATCAGCCCCACCGCGCCTTTACCCCAGCTGTTACGCGGCTCTACCCACAGGCTCGGGCGCTTGTTGTACCAGCCCATAATGTCCTGATAGTGGGAAAAATCGCGATCAAGCTGCAGCAGGCCAAAGCCCTTCGGATCCTTATCCATGTAGGCGTTAAACTGCAGCTTCTGCGGGTTGTTCAGCGGACGGCAGATCCACTCGCCGTTGCCGCGCCACATTGCCAGGCGGTCGGAGTCATGGATCTGCGGATGAATGGTGTCACACATGCGGCGTTCGTTATTGCCGCAGCTGAACATGCTGGTCATTGGCGCAATGCCCAGCTGCTTGATGTCCTTGCGCGCGTAGAGATGGTTTTCCACCTCCATGATCACCTGGCTCTTCTCGCAGTGGATCACAAACTTATAGGCGCCGGTGATGCTTGGGCTGTCCAGCAGCGTATAGACGGTGAAGGTGGTATCGCCAGGCTTGACGGTTTCAAACCAGAACGCGGTAAAGTCCGGGAACTCTTCCGGCGTGTCGGTAAAGGTATCAATCGCCAGGCCGCGAGCGGACAGGCCGTACTGATAGGTATCATCCACGGCGCGGAAATAGCTCGCGCCGAGGAAAGAGACGATATCGCGGCGCGCCAGCTCAGGCGCTTTAAAGGCGCGGAAGCCGGCAAAGCCCAGATCGCTTTGCCCTTCCAGCTGCCTGGTGTCCACGCCCGTCTCACCGTAGCTGAACAGCTCCGGGCGGAAGTGGATCTCACGCGCCATAGAGGTCGATTGGTCCAACGAGAACATGCGCACGCGGCGGCGGAACCCCATTCCCATATGGAAGAACTGCACGTCGAGCTGACGGCCCTCAACGTTATTCCACAGCGACTGCTTCTCGTCATAGCGTATGGCGTTGTACGCCTGCGGCGTCATGGTCGCCAGCGTTTCCGGCAGCGGACGCGGCGCGCCGCCCCACGGCGTCTTCGCCAGGTCATGCGCCATGGATTGCAGGACGGAGAAGTCAAAGCGACGGCTTTGCCCGTCGGCGATGTCGGAGTCAGCAGCGTATGCCGCCTGGGAAAACAGGGAAGACAGGCCGGAGGTGCCGCTAATAGCAGCCATTGCCAGGGAGCCTTTTAGAAAACGTCTGCGATTCATGCCTGTGAAAACGTCCTTATGGTCGTGTGAATGAGCTTCGCGCTCGGCGAAATGACGGCAGGAAAGAACGCACAGCCTAAACAAAAACGGTTAAGAATCCAATTGTTGGCCGGTGATTATATGAACAAAGTGGAAAATATTTTCTGTCGACCAGAACGGCCTGAAAGTGGTGTAAAGATAGGTATGTCGCGCGTAAAAAAATGCCCCGGCAGGACATCAACAGCCGGGGCTTAACGAGGGAGTTATTTTACGCTGACATCAATACCCGGGAAGTACTTATCAGCGAGTTTCGCTATCGTGCCGTCGGCGCGAACTTTATCTATCGCGGCATCGAGCTGCTTTTTGGTGGCGTCGTCACCCTTGCGCAGCCCGAAGCCGATCCCGCTGCCGAGGATGGTGTCGTCCGACACCGGTTTGCCGATAAAGCCAAACCCTTTGCCCTGCGGCTTGCTGAGGAAACCGGCCTGCCCGGCCGCGGACATCACCAGCGAAGCGTCGATGCGGCCGTTCAGCAGATCTCCCCACGCCATGTTCTGATCTTTATAAGACACCACGGTGACGCCCTGCTTTTCCCAGTGCTCTTTGGCGTAGGTTTCCTGAATCGAACCCTGCAGCACGCCGATCGTTTTGCCCTTCAGGCCTTCCGGCGTTGCCTCTAACGCCGCACCGGCTTTTCCGACCAACTGGGACGGAATGCGGTAGATGGGCTGCGTGAAATCGATGCTTTTGCGGCGCTGGTCGGTGATGTTCATCGCGGAATTGATCGCATCAAATTTTTTCGCCACCAGCCCCGGAATCAAGGCGTCGAACGAGGTTTCAACCCAGCTGCACTTCAGCGCCGCGGCTTTGCAGATGGCGTTGCCCAGCTCCACGTCAAACCCTTCCAGCTCACCGGAGGCATTGCGGCTCTCGAACGGCGGATATTCCGCTTCCAGACCGTAGCGCAGCTCGGTGGCCGCAAGCGACGAGAACGAGCACAGCAGACCGATGCCAACAGCTAACGCGCGTAATTTCATATCAAACTCCTCAGCGTGGTTTAACCCGGCACAGGGCCTGGGCACCTGCCCGTAACGTCGCCTCGTCTTTGGCAAACGAAAGGCGAATCAATTTGTTATCCGTACCGTCGGCGTAAAAGGCCGACAGGGGTATGGTTGCAACGCCGCACTCGGTAATCAGACGCTTCACCATCTCGCTGTCGCTCTCATCGCTGAAACGGCTGTAGTCTGCCAGCAGGAAGAACGATCCGGCGCTCGGCAGCAGCGTAAACGGAGACTCGGCCAGCAGGCTTTGCAGCAGATCGCGCTTGCGCTGATAAAACGCCGCCAGCGACAGCCAGGTTTGCGGGTCTGTCATGTGCTCGGCAAAGGCGTGCTGCATGGGCGTATCGGCAGAAAACATCAAAAATTGATGCACCTTGCAGATTTCGTCCATCAGCTCGGCGGGCGCGACGCAGTAGCCGACCCGCCAGCCGGTCACGTGATAGGTTTTGCCAAACGACGAAATAATCACGCTGCGCTCAGCCAGCTGCGGGTGCGTTGCCATGCCGTGATGCGGCTCGCCGTCAAACACCACGTGCTCATACACTTCGTCCGACAAAATAATGATATCGGTATTGCGGGTCAGCGCCGCCAGCTGCTCAAGATCGTTCGCCGAAAAAACCTGACCGCTTGGGTTATGCGGCGTGTTGACGATGATCATCCGCGTGCGCGGAGTGATCGCGGCGCGCACCTCGTCCCAGTTCACCGCAAAGTCCGGCACCGTCAGCTTAATCGCGACGGGTCTCGCCCCCTGCAAACGCACGATCGGCGCGTAGCTGTCGAATGAGGGTTCAAAATAAATCACCTCGTCGCCCGGATGCACCAGCCCGCTGATTGCCGAGTACAGCCCTTCGCTGGCGCTGGCGGTTACCAGCACTTCGCTGCCGGGATCGTAGCGCGTTCCGTACAGCGCGGCGATTTTATCCGCGATGCGCTCCCTGAGCGGCTGAAGGCCGGTCATCGCGGCGTACTGGTTATTCCCGGTCTCCATGGCGCGGGTCACCCCGGCGACCAGCTTAGGATCGCAGGAAAAATTAGGTGCCCCCTGAGAAAGGTTAATGGCGTTATGCTCTGCGGAAAGCTGGCCGATAACGGTGAAAATGGTGGTGCCCACATCGGGCAATTTTGAACGGGTTTGCACCGGAGTTCGTAATGTCATCCTGTATCCCTTCTCATGGCTATTGCATAACTATTCAAACAACATCACCGCTGTCGGGACAATCGAATTGTTGTCATAATAGCCATGATAAAAACGCATAGCTGGGGAAATGTATGTCACGCCGTTCGTTCCCGCTGAATGCCGTCGACGCCTTTTTAAAAACGGCGCGGCATTTAAACCTGACCCACGCGGCCAAAGAGCTGTGCCTGACGCAGGGCGCCGTGAGCCGAAAAATTGCCGCCCTTGAGGCGTGGTTCGGCTTTCCGCTGTTCGAGCGCCACGCCCGCGGCCTGCGCCTGTCGTCTCAGGGAAGCGCCCTGCTTCCGGAACTGCAGTCCGCCTTTGAACATCTGCTGACCGTAGCCGAACAGGCGCGCGCGCAGCAAACCGTGATCCGGCTCAAGGCGCCGACCTGCGCCATGCGCTGGCTGGTGCCGCGGCTGCTGAAGGTGGAGCGGGAACAGCCGGATTTGCAAATTGCGCTGACCGTCACGACCGATCATCACGTCAACTTCAAAACGGAGTCCTACGACGCGGCCATCGTGTTTGGCACCCACACGAGCGCGGGCGATCTGCTGTTTGAAGAGGCGTTAACCCCGGTGTTCAGCCCGCTGCGCGCGGGCGTGCCGTTGGAATCATTGACCTTACTGCACCCCACGCGGGACAAAACCGACTGGTCGCTCTGGCTGGCAAAGCAGCCTATGGCTACGGTTGCCATGCATAAAAATCAACACTTCGACACCATGGACCTCGCCATCACTGCCGCAATTCAGGGGCTGGGCGTTGCCATTGCGGACGAAACGCTGGTGGAGGAGGACGTCCGCGCCGGACGGCTGACGCGGCCATTTGCACATAGCGTTCAAACCGGGGCGAGCTACCGGCTGGTGTGCCGCGCTGCGCCGAACGACGAAAACGGACTCTCGGCCTTTCGCGACTGCCTGCTTAATCGAGGCTAACGTGGTGTTTCATCACCCGCTTGAACAGGCTCATGCGCGCGCGCATAAAGCGATTTTCCAGCCTGAAGCCCGCATGTTTATTCACGCCGATGCGTAACAGCACGTCTCGACCCTTGCGGCAGGCGGGCCAGCGCGTCGGCCCCGGCAGGCTGTCGCGAGCGCCCGCATCGCGTGCAAAACTCACCCAGTAGTCGGCCACATGGGCGGCAAACGCCAGATCGCGTTCGTTAACGTACTGCCGGGAAGGTTCCACCTCTCCGAGCGTGTCGAAGACGTAGGGTACCTCGTTGCCGTGCCAGGCCCCGTTGGCATAGGTGGCGTGCTCCGCTTCGGCAACATAGTCGAACCAGTAGCGCCAGCAAAGCCCGCCCGCGCGCTGCTGCGCCTGCATCACCACGTATCCGAGCGTGGTGAAGGCCATATCGCGACACACCTGCCTGCCCAGCTCCTCATCGCCCTTCACGCCGGGATAGAGCAGCTTAATTAGCCCCAGGCCAAACCGCCTTTCGCGGCGCAGCTTTTGAATTTGCCCGGCGAGATCGACGCCAAACACCGCCATTACGCTGGCTTCGTCGCTGTTCGACCCGACCATAATCGGTACCGGGTGCTGGCGGGCGGCGAAAAACACGTCAAGCATCGCCTCCGGCAGCACGCAATCGCCGACGATCGGCGCGGGCGCGATGTTCAGCGGTGACGTCAGCGGCCAGAAGGCCTCGGGAGGCAGCGCGCGCAGCTGCTCGGCGGTGGCGTTTTCCAGCCCAAAATGGGCGGCGATCGCCTCTCCTTTTTGCAGCGCGGCGCTGCGCGGGGTATCGGGTAAGGTATAGCCGCTCTGAATAATCGCCTTGTGGAATAAGCCTTTTGCCAGCGGCGAGGCCAGCAGAGACAGCACGCTGCGCGCGCCAGCCGACTCGCCAAACAGGGTGATGTTGTCCGGGTCACCGCCGAAAATCGAAATATTGTCCCGCACCCAGTTCAGCGCGGCGATTTGGTCGAGCAGCGCAAAGTTATGCACCACGCGGTCTTCTTCCCCCTCCAGCGCCGGATGGGCAAAAAAGCCGAGATGGCCGAGACGATAGTTAAGCGTGACGACCACCGCGCCGCGCTGCGCCAGCGCCCTGCCGTTGTACGGCGGAAGGCTGCCCGCGCCGAGGGTAAAGCCCCCGCCGTGCAGCCAGACCATCACGGGAAGCGGTGCCGGGCGGTTCGCAGGCGACCAGACGTTAAGGTAAAGGCAGTCTTCGGAAAACGGCCCCGGATCGCCGCCGCCAAGATCCTCACAGTACTCGCGGCTTTGCCAGCTTGACGCGGAATACGCCGTAGCCTGCCGCACGCCTTCCCAGGGCTCTGGCGGACGCGGCGATCGCCAGCGCCACTCGCCCACGGGCGGAGAGGCATAGGGAATGCCGCACCAGACGTGGACATTTTCATCGGTAAAACCAATCAGTGCGCCCTGGCGCGTTTCAACCACAGGGGCGGAGGGATTCTGCATAACCACCTTCTTTTTCCATCACACCCCTGCAGAGTAACGGTTTCAGAGCAAACCGCAACGCTGTTTACTGCGCGCTTCCGCCTCCTGATAGAGGGTGAATTCGTCCAGCACCGGGCTGCCGAGGGCCGCTTCGAACGCGTCGCGGCTGGCGTTGCCGTGGCTGCGCGCCTGGGTTTCGTTGCCCAGGTTAGACTGAAATATTCCTGCCGCGCTGACGGGCAGAAAGTCCTCGTAGGTAATCGGCTGGGCGATTACCCACCCGCGCTCGATGAGCGGCTGCGGATCGTCGCCCGCGCGAAACGCGTGGCGGTGCGCTTCGCCCGCGGGCGTCAGGCGGTAGCGGAAATAGGCCAGCCCCTGGCGGCGCAAGAACATTTCGCTGTCCGGGAAGGCGCTAAACACCTCGCGCAGCTGAAGCTGGTGCGTCAGGTTATCTTTCCCCGTCCCCGCCTGCCCCAGCAGGCTATCGTACAGCTCGCGTCCTTTTGGGGTGAGCGCCACCCCACGCTGCTCAATTTCACCGAAGCGCGCGGTGTGCGTACCTTTGTGCTCACCGGCGAAAAGCACCGGCTCCTCCAGCGCCTTGAAGCTGGTCTGGCGCAGCAGGATCGGCACCTCGCGGCGCGGCGGCCCTTCAATCAGGATCTTGGGTTCGATGCCGTATTTCGGCATCAGCTCCTGCACCCGGTCAATGTCCAGCGTCCGCGGCGTGAGGTGGTTAATGTGGCAGCCCGGGAAGCACACCACGTCGGCGATCAGGCGATGCTCGTTGCTCAGCGCCTGATAGGTTTCCTGGTCCACGGTCGCGTGTCGGTGCCAGCGGAAGGTTTCCAGCGCTTCCTTAACAAACTCGCGCGCCTGCGCCTCGGTAAACTCTCCCGCCGATTCATGCAGGTCGAGAAGCTCAAGGCAGCGCGGGGTAAAGATATGTCGACGGGACAGGATCGCCGCCGCCCGATCGCGCAGCGCGGCGTTTTCAATCAGCTCAAGGCGCAGCAGCGAGGTAAATATGCGAAACGGATTGCGGCAGAGCGCCGCGTCGTCGACGGGGCGAAACGCCGTGGAGTGGACGGGAACGCCCGCCTGGGAGAGATCGTAATAGCTGACCGGGTACATGCCCATAATGGCAAACATTCGGCGCAGCGTAGCGAGCTCCCGCGCGGTACCCACGCGGATCGCGCCGTGCCGCTCGACGTTCAGCCGCGCCAGCTCGTCGGCATTGGCCAGCTGTTCATGTAAAAGGGGATTATCCTCAAGCACCGCCAGGTTTACGTCGGCTACCAGCTCCAGCAGCGTGCCGTACTGCGGAACTTCCTGCTGGTACATCGCCGACATTGCCTGCGAAAAATGCTCCCGAATATCATCAGCCGTGATGGTGTTCGCCATGATGTCATATCTCCAGTGAATACTACCTGGAGTGTAGAGAAACCCGTTCCTTCCGGCGGGAAGAATTTACAAAGTGTGATCTTTGAACATGAGTGGTCAAACCCTGTACGGCGGGAGGCGTCTGAAACTTTTTAGTTTCGCTTTGCCGTTTCGCTTTCTCCACGTTGCGCCACTTTATTTCTCACGCTGCGTTAATGAGAATAATCTGGTCCATCAACAATTATTCTCAGATGATATTTTCAAAAACCAGATAAAGAAGACCCACTTAACGCTTATTGCGTCAAAAATATATTTCCATGAAACGCAACGCTAACGCCAAAAAATATTATCATAACGAAGCGCGGGTTTACAAAACGCATTTGACGGATGGCCATATCCAACTACAGTTATAACTCGAACGACGACGGATACGGATTATTTTCGTATCTTACTGACATAACCAATATATGAGGTTTTATATGGCAGAGCATCGTGGTGGTTCCGGTAATTTCGCGCAGGACCGTGAAAAAGCATCTGACGCCGGACGCAAAGGCGGTCAGCACAGCGGCGGGAATTTTAAAAATGATCCGCAACGCGCATCTGAAGCCGGCAAGAAAGGCGGAGAAAATAGCCACGGCGGAGGCCGTAAGTCTGATAAATCCTGACCGAAATAACGACTTTTGCATTTATTTATGAAAGCAGGCTGCGGGTCCAAGGGTCCGCAGTTCCCTCTTCTTTTGTCCAGGAACTCCAATATGAATATGAAAACTCTTGAAGACGTCTTTATCCATCTCCTGTCAGATACCTATAGCGCAGAAAAACAGCTTACGCGTGCATTAAGCAAACTTTCTCGCGCCGCCTCAAGTGAAAAACTCAGCGCCGCGTTTACAGCCCACCTGGAAGAAACTCACGGTCAAATTGAACGTATTGACCAGATCGTAGAGCAGGAATCAGGTATCAAAATTAAACGCATGAAGTGCGTTGCAATGGAAGGCCTCATTGAAGAGGCTAATGAAGTGGTTGAAAGTACCGAAAAGAATGAAGTTCGCGATGCTGCATTAATTGCCGCAGCGCAAAAAGTCGAGCACTACGAAATAGCCAGCTACGGCACCCTGGCCACCCTGGCAGAACAGCTCGGCTATAAAAAAGCCGTTAAGCTTCTGGTTCAAACGCTTGAAGAAGAAAAAAGCACCGACCTTAAACTCACCGATCTTGCCGTAGGAAATATTAATCAAAAAGCGCAATAATCTCGCTTTTTTCAGGTTTAATTTAATGAGCATCAGTTTCAAATTAATTATACGATGCCATTTAACGGCATAAGTAATAGAGCGCATTCCGGCAATCCATTCTGTATTCAAATACGCAGACTTACCTGAGGAACTGACTATGAATCACGTAGAACACTACCACGACTGGCTACGCGATGCCCATGCGATGGAAAAGCAAGCCGAATCCATGCTCGAATCGATGGCCAGCCGTATTGACAACTACCCTGACCTTCGCGCCCGTATTGAACAGCACGTTAATGAAACTAAGCGTCAAATAACGCTGCTGGAAGAAATCCTCGATCGCAACGATATTTCCCGCTCGGTCTTAAAAGACTCCATGAGCAAAATGGCGGCGCTCGGCCAGTCTATCGGCGGCATGTTCCCCTCGGATGAGATCGTCAAAGGCTCCATCAGCGGATACGTCTTCGAGCAGTTTGAAATTGCCTGCTACACTTCATTACTGGCGGCCGCGAAAAAAGCGGGCGACACCGCGTCCATCCCCGCGATTGAAAGCATTCTGGCAGAAGAGCGTGAGATGGCCGACTGGCTGATCCGCCATATTCCGCAAACGACGGAGCAGTTCCTGATGCGCTCCGACGCGGACGGCGTTGAAGCTAAAAAATAGCCGTTTCCTTATATGAGGCATGGCCCATGTTCGAACTCGACGCGTTTCATCTGGCCAGAATTCAGTTCGCCTTTACCGTCTCTTTCCACATTCTCTTCCCTGCCATCACCATTGGGCTTGCCAGCTATCTGGTGGTGCTTGAGGGGATGTGGCTACGCACCAAAAACGACGTCTGGCGTTCGCTGTATCACTTCTGGCTTAAGATATTCGCCGTTAATTTCGGCATGGGCGTGGTGTCCGGGCTGGTCATGGCGTACCAGTTTGGCACCAACTGGAGCGGCTTTTCCCAGTTTGCGGGCAGTATCACCGGCCCGCTGCTCACCTACGAAGTCCTTACCGCCTTTTTCCTCGAAGCAGGTTTCCTCGGCGTCATGATGTTCGGCTGGAACAAAGTTGGCCCGGGGCTACACTTCTTTTCCACCTGTATGGTGGCGCTCGGCACGCTGATGTCGACCTTCTGGATCCTCGCCTCGAACAGCTGGATGCATACGCCGCAGGGTTTCACTATCGAGAACGGGCAGGTCATTCCGCAGGACTGGCTGGCGATCGTATTTAACCCCTCATTCCCGTACCGCCTCATTCATATGGCCATTGCCGCGTTTCTGAGCAGCGCGCTGTTTGTCGGCGCGTCGGGGGCATGGCACCTGCTGCGCGGTAACGATACCCCGGCCATCCGCACCATGTTTTCTATGGCGATGTGGATGGCGCTGCTGGTGGCCCCTGTTCAGGCAGTGGTCGGCGATATGCACGGCCTGAACACGCTGGAGCATCAGCCCGCTAAAATTGCCGCCATTGAGGGGCACTGGGAAAATCCGCCCGGCGAGGCCACCCCGCTGCTGCTGTTTGGCCTGCCGGATATGGAAGAGGAGCGCACCAAATACGGCCTGGCGATCCCCGCGCTCGGCAGCCTGATCCTGACGCATAGCCTGGATAAACAGGTTCCGGCGCTGAAGGATTTCCCGAAAGAAGATCGCCCAAACTCGACCATCGTTTTCTGGTCATTCCGCATTATGGTCGGCATGGGCCTGCTGATGATAACCCTCGGTTTGCTCAGCGTCTGGCTGCGCTATCGCCAGCGGCTTTACCACTCGCGCCCGTTCCACTGGTTTGCCCTCTGCATGGGGCCTGCCGGGCTGCTGGCGCTGCTTGCCGGCTGGGTGACCACCGAAGTCGGCCGTCAGCCGTGGGTCGTCTATGGCTACCTGCGCACCCTCGACGCGGTATCACTCCACAGTACCCTGCAGATGAGCATCAGCCTGCTGGCCTTCTTCGTTGTCTACTCGTCGGTGTTTGGCGTGGGCTATGTGTACCTCATCCGGCTGATCAAGAAAGGGCCGCAGCCCGTCGATACGCTGACGTCAAACACCTCGGGCACCCCTGCCCGTCCGCTTTCTGCCGCTGAGTCTGTTCCTGAAGAGGAGAGGATCTGATGGGCGTCGATATCGCTGTGGTCTGGTTTGCCATCATCGTCTTTGCCACGCTGATGTATATCATCATGGATGGCTTTGATTTGGGCATCGGTCTGCTGTTTAACTTCGTAGGCGATGCCAGAGAGCGCGATGTGATGGTCAACAGCGTGGCGCCCGTGTGGGACGGCAACGAAACCTGGCTGGTCCTCGGCGGCGCGGGGTTGTTCGGCGCTTTTCCGCTGGCCTATGCGGTGATTATTGATGCGCTGACGATTCCCCTTACCGCGATGCTGATCGGGCTCATTTTCCGCGGCGTGGCGTTCGAGTTTCGCTTTAAGGCAACGCCGTCGCACCGCAAATTCTGGGATTATTCATTTGCCGGCGGCTCGCTGCTCGCCACCTTTAGCCAGGGGATCGTCGTTGGCGCGGTAATCAACGGCTTTGACGTGGAGGGGCGACGGTTTGTGGGCTCTGCGCTTGACTGGCTGACGCCCTTCAATCTTTTCTGCGGTGTCGGGCTGGTCGTGGCCTATACCCTGCTGGGCACCACGTGGCTGATTATGAAAAGCGAAGGCTCGCTGCAGGCCCGCATGCGCGAGCTGACCCGCCACGTGCTGCTGGCGCTGGTGATGGTTATCGCGGTGGTCAGCGTCTGGACGCCGCTTGGCTGGCAGTACGTGGCCGATCGCTGGTTTACCTTGCCCAACTTCTTCTGGTTCCTGCCTGTTCCCCTGCTGGTTGGGCTTTTTACCGTGCTGATCTGGCGGCTGACGCGCAATCCGGATAGCCATTCACGCCCCTTCCTGCTAACGCTGGGGCTGATCTTCCTCGGGTTTAGCGGCCTGGGTATCAGCCTGTGGCCGAACATTATTCCTCCGCGCATCACGCTATGGGAGGCCGCGGCTCCGCCAGCCAGCCAGCTGTTTATGCTGGTTGGGACATTACTGATTATTCCCGTCATCCTGGTCTATACCGCCTGGAGCTACTACGTTTTCCGGGGCAAAGTGTCTGATACGGAGGGCTATCACTGAGGACGGAATGGCAGCCTTGCCGCCTTCGCGTGAGCTCAGCTGAGAGGGCGTTCCGACAGAATTGTCACCAGCTCGGCCAGCGAATAATGGACCGCTTTTTCCACGACGTCCTGACAGTCGCCGGAGAAAAGAACGGTGCGGGTTTGCGATTCGCCGCGTATGTTCCAGCCAAAGCAGACGGTCCCAGCCGCCGTGCCATCGTCGCCCCCTTCCGGGCCCGCATATCCGCTAATGGCAATGCTAAGATCCGCCTGAGCGATGTCGCGGATGCTGGCGGCCATCTCGGTCACCGTCCGCTCACTGACGGCGGTATAGCGCGCCAGCGTTTCAGGACTAACGCCGAGGATCCGCGATTTGGCCTCGTCGCTGAACACAACCAGTCCAACGTCATAGAAATCGGCCGTGTTCTCTTCAGCGCAGAGCGCCACCGAAAGTTTTCCACCGGTGCAGGATTCCGCCGTGGTCAAGCGCAGCCCGGCATCGGTTAATTTACTCGCCAGCGTTTTCGTTAATTCACTGACGGTATAATGACTGTCGTGAAAAAGATTGCTCATCTTGCCGCCTCTTATTTCTCGAAGGGAATGATCGAAATATGCCCATTACGTTCAAGTATGGCATATTTGATCTCACTCATCTCCGTAATGCCGTTATTCTGGCGCGCGGACACCAGTATATCCTCACAGGATACATCGACTTTTTTAAGTTTATCGGCTGCAGGTACGCCGTTCTCAACCAGAATGACAGGGGTTCCATCAAGAATATTCTCCACCGGGGAAAAATATTTCTTCATAAGGCCAAATATAATGTCCACCACCACGAGCGTGGTAATGGTAACCATCGCACCGGTGACGGAAAAATCTTGTCCCAGAAGCGCCTGCTGCGTGGCCTCACTAATTATCAAAAGAAGGATGAGATCGAAGCTGGTCATCTGCAGCAGCGCCCGCCGCCCGGCCACTTTAAACACCACGACAAGGAAAAGGTAAATAGCCAACGCACGAAAGACCATATCCATATCAGCCTCCTAGGGGTAGATAAATTGCCAGATGTTAATTTCCGGCTCGTCGTTGACGCGGAGGATCGTGTGCCATTTACCGGCTCTGGACGGTGTCGTGAAGAGTAGTATGGAGAAGCTGTCTGACTTTTTAAGGCTGTTATAAACAAAATAGAGGGTATTTCCGCGGCTAAACATGGCGTCCGGCTGCGGCCAGACGCTGCCAGGCTCGTAAACATCGCTGCTCTCGCTGGTCATACTAAGAACATACTTCCCCTCTGTTTTCACCGGGAACGCCAGCGCCATCCGCGTCTCGGTCTCACGCCGCCCGAAGCGTTCATAGTTTATGCTCAGTGATGCAGCGGAATTTTTCCTGACCGTATCGCTTATCCACCCGCGTGAAAACAGACCAGCGATCGCCGCGATGATAATACCCAGCAGTACAATAAAACCTACCTGACGAAACGCGTATTCAAACGACAGCAAGCGATAACTTTCATCTACCCCGGGCAGCTTTTGATTTTCACGTTTCATGGCCATCGTCACCGTTTCGCTTATTATCCGATATTTTTGATTTTTAACGCGAATGCTTTTAGGACTTATTACATTTGCCACATAAAGGAATAGCAACAATACTTAACAAGTCAAGGCATGATAAAATAAAGGATAGCAAATGAAATTAGCTCCCGTTTCCGCTTTACTGATATTTCTGGTTCCTGCCGCCTGGGCCGATAATAACGGCGGCCTACAAAAGGGTGACGCACCGCCGCCGCCGCACGCGCTGGATAGTGGATATCGTGGAACCGAAGACGCGCGAATGATGACCATCGAACAGGCAAAAGAAATGCACGATGGTGCGACTATTTCATTGCGCGGTAATCTTACTGAGGGTAACGGCGATAAATATGTTTTTCAGGATAAAACCGGAAAAATCGACGTTATTATTCCGCAGGCAATCTTCGATGGCAGAATGGTAAAACCCGACCAGATGATCGGTATCAATGGTTCACTTGACAAAAAATCCTCGCCTGTCGTCGTTCGTGTCGATCGTTTACAAAAATGATCGCTAAAGCGTTAACGCTGCAACTATCCATCAAGGCTTAAGGAGTCAGCTATGAGTGATACTACACAACGTAAGAACGCTTATCCGCAACCCCCTTTCCCGGAGCAGCCACAATCGCCGCCGGGGCTGGCGTCAGAAATGCAACCCGTCCCTGACCACGGGGAAAATAGCTACAAAGGACACGGTCGCCTCGCAGGGAAAAAAGCGCTGATTACCGGCGGCGACTCGGGTATTGGCCGCGCGGTAGCCATCGCCTATGCCCTCGAAGGGGCCGACGTCGCCATCAACTACCTGCCGGAAGAGGAAAAAGACGCCGCAGAGGTCATTGACCTGATCAAAGCGGAAGGACGCAACGCCGTCGCGCTGCCGGGAGATATCCGGGACGAAACCTTCTGTACGAAGTTGGTACAGGAAGCCGTCTCTCAGCTGGGCGGACTGGATATTCTGATCAATAACGCAGGCCGTCAGCAGTACCGTGAATCCCTGGAAGAGCTGACCACAGAAGACTTTGACGCCACGTTTAAAACTAACGTCTACGCCCCCTTCTGGATCACAAAGGCGGCGTTGCGCCACCTGAAAGCGTCCTCGGTTATCATTAATACCTCCTCCGTTCAGGCGGTGAAGCCCAGCGCCGGTCTCCTGGACTACGCCCAGACCAAGGCCTGTCTGGCCGTGTTTACCAAATCCTTAGCCAAACAGCTGGGCCCGAAAGGTATTCGCGTTAATGCGTTAGCACCTGGCCCTTACTGGACGGTTCTGCAGCCAAGCGGCGGTCAGCCGATGGAAAAAGTGAAGGAGTTTGGCGGCGACACCCCGCTGGGACGCCCGGGTCAACCCGTCGAGATTGCCCCGCTTTACGTTACGCTGGCCTCGGATGAATGTTCATTTGCGTCAGGCCAGGTGTGGTGTTCTGACGGCGGTGACGGCGTGATCTAACGGGAAAGTGATTCTCCCCCGCAATGAGCAGTAAATGAACAAGGACGTTCATTACCCCGCCGTTGAAAAAAATGTTGTAACTCAAACAGATCAAATGTTAAAAATATTTTGCTATCTGGTTATCAAAATTAAACAACTTCACTTGTCACCCGCATCGCTCTGTTTTTAACATCGCCTATGGAAAAAAATGGTCTGTTCAGTCAGCGCATACGCTTGCGCCATTTGCATACTTTTGTGGCCGTCGCCCAACAGGGAACGCTGGGGCGTGCGGCTGAAACCCTTAACCTGAGCCAGCCTGCGCTCTCCAAAACCCTCAACGAGCTGGAGCAGCTTACCGGAACTCGCCTGTTCGACCGCGGCCGCCTCGGCGCGCAGCTTACCCTTGTTGGCGAACAGTTCCTGACGCATGCGGTAAAAGTGCTCGACGCGCTGAACACGGCGGGCCAGGCGCTGAACCGCAAAGAGCCGCAGGCGAACGACATTGTCCGCATCGGCGCGCTGCCGACGGCGGCGCTGGGCATTTTGCCAGCCGTAATCGGCCAGTTCCACAAGCAGCAAAAAGAGACCACCCTGCAGGTCGCCACGATGAATAACACCATGCTGCTGGCGGGCCTGAAGTCCGGCGAGCTGGATCTGGGAATCGGCCGTATGTCGGACCCGGAGCTCATGACCGGCCTCAGCTACGAGCTGCTGTTCCTCGAATCGCTTAAGCTGGTTGTACGCCCTAATCACCCGCTGCTGCACGACACCGTGACCCTGAGCCGCGTGATGGAGTGGCCGGTTGTGGTGTCTCCGAAAGGCACCGTACCGCGGGACAACGCGGAAGCACTCCTGCAGCTTCAGGGCTGCACGCTGCCGTCCGGCTGCATTGAAACCCTCTCGGCCTCGCTTTCTCGCCAGCTCACCGTCGACTATGACTACGTCTGGTTCGTGCCGTCCGGTGCGGTCAAAGACGATCTGCGCCACGGCACGCTAACGGCGCTTCCCGTGGCCTCGCCCGGAGCCGGCGAGCCTATCGGCATTCTCACGCGCGTGGATGCGCCGCTCTCGTCGGGCGCGCAGGCCCTGCTCAGCGCCATTCGTAAATCCATGCCCGCCTGAATCTCATCCCCTGACCCTCTCCCCCCCAAAGGGGTGAGGGGAACGTCCCATGCGCTAATCATTAAATGCGAAATCACTCATTAACAATTGCGTAAAACAATTTAACAGTTTTATGATATGCGCATTCACCACATGGTTCGCAATAATATCCAAAAAGGTGAATCCAACGCAGCAATTCGGCATAAAACAACATTTCTCTCGTCATGATTTATCCATTTGGTACACGCCGCACGGACCGGAAAAGACGTGAGTATTTAAGGAGACAGAAATGGCTAATGGCAGTGCGCCGCGCGGGGCCCCTCGGGTCCTTCAGTGGCTCCTCGCCGGACTGATGGCAATCATCGGTCTGGCTATAGGTGGATTGGGCCTCAAGCTCGCCACCGTAGGCGGAAGCTGGTACTTCCTGATCGTAGGCATCGTGATGGTGGTTTCCGCCGTCCTGATTTTCCTCAACCGCACCAGCGGTATCGTGCTTTACGCCGTGGCGTTTATCGCCTCGCTGTTCTGGGCGGTGAGCGACGCGGGCTGGGACTTCTGGCCGCTTTTCTCACGCCTGTTTACCCTTGCGGTGCTGGCGTTCCTTTGCGCCCTCGTCTGGCCTTATCTGCGCGCGGCACAGCGCGGTGCGCCCGTCGCCAAAGCCCCTGCGTTCGGGGTGGCGGCCGTGCTGGCCGTCGCCATGCTGGCAAGCCTGGGCTGGATGTTTAAGCCGCAGACGCTGGTCGCGGCGAACGAAGCGGTTCCGGTTAAGCCCGTCGCCCCTGGCGAAGAGCAAAAGAACTGGGAGCACTGGGGCAACACCACCCACGGCGATCGCTTCGCCGCGCTCGATCAGATCAACAAGCAAAACGTGAATGATCTCAAGGTCGCCTGGGTTGCGCACACGGGAGACATCCCCCAGAGCAACGGTTCCGGCGCGGAAGATCAAAACACCCCGCTTCAGGTAGGCGATACGCTTTACGTGTGCACGCCGTACAGCAAGGTGCTGGCGCTGGACGTGGATTCCGGCAAAGAGAAATGGCGTTACGACTCAAAAGCCACCGCGCCAAACTGGCAGCGCTGCCGCGGCCTCGGCTATTATGAAGAGCACCAGAACGTGACAACGTCACAGGAAGCGACGCAGCCTGCGGCCTGTCCGCGCCGCCTGTTCCTGCCGACGACCGATGCCCGCCTGATTGCCATCAATGCCGATAACGGCAAGGTCTGCGAAGACTTTGGCGATCGCGGCACTGTCGATCTGAGCGTCGGGATGGGTGAAATCAAGCCGGGCTACTACCAGCAGACCTCAACGCCGCTGGTGGCGGGCAATGTGGTGGTGGTCGGCGGACGCGTGGCGGATAACTTCTCTACCGGCGAACCGCCGGGCGTGGTTCGCGCCTACGACGTTCACTCCGGGAAGCTGGCGTGGGCGTGGGACCCGGGCAACCCGAACCTGACCGGCCTGCCGCCTGAAGGGCAAACCTATACGCGCGGTACGCCAAACGTCTGGTCGGCCATGTCTTACGACGCAAAGCTGAACCTGATCTATCTCCCGACCGGTAACGCCACGCCTGACTTCTGGGCCGGTGAGCGCACCGCGCTGGACGATAAATACAGCTCCTCCGTGGTGGCGGTAGATGCCACCACCGGCAAGGTACGCTGGCACTTCCAGACGACGCACCACGACCTGTGGGACTTCGACCTGCCGTCCCAGCCGCTGCTGTACGACCTGCCTGACGGTAAGGGCGGCACCACGCCGGTGCTGGTCCAGACCAGCAAGCAGGGCATGATCTTCATGCTCAACCGCGAAACCGGCAAGCCGGTTGCGAAAGTGGAAGAGCGCCCCGTTCCCGTCGGTAACGTCGAAGGCGAGCGCTATTCCCCTACCCAGCCGTATTCCGTCGGCATGCCGATGATCGGCAACCAGACGCTGACCGAATCCGACATGTGGGGCGCGACGCCTGTCGATCTTCTGCTGTGCCGCATTCAGTTTAAAGAGATGCGCCATCAGGGCATCTTTACGCCACCGGGCCTGGACCGCTCGCTGCAGTTCCCCGGCTCTCTCGGCGGGATGAACTGGGGCAGCGTGTCGGTTGACCCGAACAACGGCCTAATGTTCGTGAACGACATGCGCCTGGGCCTGGCAAACTACATGGTTCCTCGCGCTAACGTGGCGAAGGACGCCAGCGGCATCGAGATGGGCATTGTGCCGATGGACGGTACGCCGTTCGGCGCCATGCGCGAGCGCTTCCTGTCTCCGCTGGGCATTCCGTGCCAGAAGCCGCCGTTCGGCACGATGTCAGCCGTTGACCTGAAGTCAGGCAAGCTGGTGTGGCAGGTTCCGGTCGGTACCGTTGAAGACACCGGTCCGCTGGGGATCCGCATGCACATGCCGATCCCAATCGGCATGCCAACCCTCGGTGCGTCGCTTTCTACGCAGTCCGGCCTGCTGTTCTTCGCCGGCACGCAGGATTTCTACCTGCGCGCGTTCGATACCGCGACCGGGAAAGAGATCTGGAAAGACCGTCTGCCGGTGGGCAGCCAGTCCGGCCCGATGACCTACGTTTCGCCGAAAACCGGCAAGCAGTACATCATCATCAACGCCGGCGGCGCGCGCCAGTCGCCGGACCGCGGTGATTACATCATCGCGTACGCGTTACCCGATAAGAAATAAAGCAAAAGGGACCGAAAGGTCCCTTTTTTTTGCCCTTACGCGGGCTTACAGGCTTGATGCTGTAGGTCGGGTAAGCGCAGCGCCACCCGACACCTGCTAAAGGCTCAAAACGTCTCCCAATTCTCCCCGGAAACTGCCGCCGCAGGGCGTAGCGCTGCACTCTGCAAGACAGGCGCAGATGCCGGAGCGCGGTTCGGCTTCGCGCCGCCTAAGCGAAACGCGCCCACCGCCTCCGTCAGGCGCGCGCCCTGTTCTTCCAGAGACGCCGCTGCCGCGGAAGCCTCTTCCACCAGCGAGGCGTTCTGCTGCGTCACTTTATCCATCTCGGAAATGGCCTGGCTCACCTGCACAATGCCGCGGCTCTGCTCGTCGGAGGCCGCCGCAATCTCCAGCATGATATCGGTGACGCGCTTCACGGCGTCGACGATTTCGTTCATGGTGTTGCCTGCCGCCACGACTTCGCCCGAGCCCTGGTCGATCAGGGTGACGGACTCGTTAATCAGGCCCTCAATCTCCTTCGCCGCGTTGGCGCTGCGGCTGGCCAGCGTGCGGACCTCGCTTGCGACCACGGCGAATCCGCGCCCCTGTTCTCCCGCGCGCGCGGCCTCTACGGCGGCGTTCAGCGCCAGAATGTTGGTCTGGAACGCGATGCTGTTAATCACCGCGGTAATTTCAGAGATTTTCTTCGAGCTGCTGGAGATGTTGCCCATGGTTTTTACCACGCCGGAGACCATCTGGCCGCCGCGGCTCGCCTTGCCGGAGGCATCCTCCGCCAGCTTGCTGGCATGGTGCGCGTTATCGGCGTTCTGCTTCACCGTCGCCGTCAGCTGCTCCATGCTCGCGGCGGTCTGCTCAATCGCCGCGGCCTGCTGCTCGGTGCGTGAAGAGAGGTCGGTATTGCCCGCCGAGATCTCGCTGGTGCCGCGGTAGATCTCCTCGGCGCCCTGGCGCACGGTGCCTACGGTGTTCGCCAGCGAATGCTGCATGGTTTGCAGGTCGCGCGTCAGGCGGCCAATTTCGCTGCGGCCTGCCGCATCGTCCGGCATCGTCAGGTCGCCTTTGGCGATGTTTTCGATGCGTTTTGCCGCGCGCTGCAGAGGGTGTATCACCGTCCTGCGCAGCACGACGAAGGTCATCGCCGTCAGCAGCAGCGCCAGCACGAACGCGCCGACCATGAACCCTAGCCCAAGCTGCGTGCGTTTATGCGCGAGGGTCGTCAGCGCGCTGGCCCGGTCGGTGCGGATCTTAATCGCCTTCAGCAGCACGGCGTTGTAGGCATCGTCCAGCGGGCGGGCGGATTCATTTTCGTGATTGATGATGGCCTCAAACATGCCGTTTTTGGCAAACTTGAGCATCGGCTGCAGCCCGGCGATATAGGCGTCGTAGCGCGCCTTTAAATCCGCGTCCAGGGCTCCATCCGCAGGCGTGCGCACGCTGCGGTTCATGTAGGCAGTAAAGCTGTCCTGCGACTGCTTAATGCGCGTTTCCGCCTCACGGATGTTTTGCTTCATCGCGTCCATTTCGGCGATACGGCTCGCGGCACCCGCGTGGATCAGGTTGATGCGCGCCGTGCGGAGATGGTTAGAGCTGTTCGACAGCCCCATGCGCACCTGAATTTCAGACGTAACGTCCTGCTGATCGGTATCCGCCTGCAGCAGGAAGTACCCCGCCAGGCCGGAGCTCAAGGCAAACAGCAGAATAATGCCACCGAGAATGGAGGAAAACAGCGGAACCAGCCGGATATGATGCAGGAAGCTCAGCGTGCGCTTCGCCTGCATCGTTGTTGTGTTGTCCATGACCGTCGACTCTCTTTATAGGTAAGATGCGCAAAAACACGCCTGTAAAAGAGTCATCGGCACGGCTGAAGATTTGCTTACGGCTAAAAGCGCAAGGCAGGTCACACTTTAGAGAAGATTGTTGCGAAAACGCCAGCGGCAAAAACCGCTGGCAGAAGCGTTACTTATCGCCGAAGTGAATCACGGTACGAATGGATTTGCCTTCGTGCATCAGATCGAACGCCTCGTTGATCTGCTCCAGCGGCAGGCGGTGGGTGATGAACGGATCGAGCTGAATTTTGCCGACCATTGCATCCTCCACCATGCCCGGCAGCTGGGTGCGTCCCTTCACGCCGCCGAAGGCTGAACCGCGCCACACGCGCCCGGTCACCAGCTGGAACGGGCGGGTTTTGATCTCCTGGCCCGCGCCCGCGACGCCGATGATGATGCTTTCGCCCCAGCCCTTGTGGCAGCACTCCAGCGCCGAGCGCATAACGTTCACGTTGCCGATACACTCAAAGCTAAAGTCAACGCCGCCGTCGGTCAGTTCAACAATCACGTCCTGAACCGGCTTATCGTAGTCTTTCGGATTGATGAAGTCGGTGGCGCCCATTTCGCCGGCCAGGATGAATTTCTCCGGGTTGGTATCCACCGCAATGATGCGGCCGGCCTTCACCTGCACCGCCCCCTGGATGACCGCCAGGCCAATCCCGCCGAGGCCAAACACCGCCACGGTATCGCCCTCTTTGACCTTCGCCGTGTTGTGTACCGCGCCGATGCCGGTCGTCACGCCGCAGCCCAGCAGGCAGACTTTGTCCAGCGGCGCCTGCGGGTTAACTTTCGCCAGCGAGATTTCCGCGCAGACGGTGTATTCGCTGAAGGTACTGGTGCCCATGTAGTGGTAAATAGGCTCGCCGTTGTACGAGAAGCGGGTGGTGCCGTCCGGCATCAGGCCTTTGCCCTGGGTGGCGCGAACCGCCTGGCAAAGGTTGGTTTTGCCGGATTTACAGAACTTACATTCGCCGCATTCGGCGGTGTACAGCGGGATCACGTGGTCGCCTGGCTTCAGGCTGGTTACGCCCTCGCCGACTTCCATCACGATACCGCCGCCTTCGTGGCCAAGCACCGCCGGGAATACGCCTTCCGGATCGTCACCGGAGAGGGTAAACGCATCGGTGTGGCACACGCCGGTGTGGGTAATTTTTATCAGCACTTCGCCCTTTTTCGGCGGCGCGACGTCGATTTCAACGATTTTTAACGGCTGGCCTGGGCCAAACGCAACGGCTGCGCGTGATTTCATAATGACTTCCCTTATGTGATGTCTGTGGATTTATTTTAGATAAGAGCGCAGCAAATGGCCGACTTCTGCCATCCGTACCGCCCGCTGATCCGGGGTTGTCTCCCCCGTCACCAGCTCGTCTTTGAGATGAATTTCAACCATTTCGCCCATCAGGCCGTTGGCGGCCCCGCGAACTGCAGCGATTTGTTGCAGGATAGCCAGGCACGGATCGCCGGACTCCAGCGCGCGCTCAAGCGCATCAACCTGCCCGCGTATGCGGCGAACGCGGGTCAGAATACGTTTTTTATCTTCGGGTGAGTGTGGCATACGCGCCTCCTGATACTGTAGGGGGGTATAGTAAATATTTATGCCAAGGGTGTAAACCTTTCTGGTTTGGCTGTGCTGACAGCCGAGGGCCGCCAGGGCAAAAACCATTCTGAATGATTATCCTAACAGACTGATTTATATCTATTTAATATAACACGAAAGGTAAAAATATATCTCTTCGGGAAGCGTTTAGTGGGTGGCGTTTTTATTTAAAAAAGGAGTTTTAGAATGGCAATACGCGCATATTTATGGCTGAAGGACGACGGTGGTGCAGACATTATAGGCGCAGTAGACGTAAAGGATCGTGAAGGAAGTATCGAAGTGTTGGGGTTTGGACATGGTCTGCATCTCCCTACTGACAATAACACCGGGAAAATTACGGGCACGCGCGTCCACAGCGCCCTGGTATTTGAAAAGGAGTTTGATAGCGCAAGCCCCTATCTCTATAAAGCTGTCGCAACGGGCCAAACGCTCAGCTCCGCTGAGTTTAAGTGGTACAAAATTAACGACGCGGGCCAGGAAGTGGAATACTTCAATATGCTGCTTGAGGACGTAAAAGTCGTCACGATTTGTCCGTTAATGCATGACGTAAAAAACCCGGCAACGGAAAAGCATAATCATCTAGAAAATATCTCGCTACGTTACGAAAAAATCACGTGGAAACATTGCGACGGTAATATAATTTTCAAAGATTCCTGGAACGACCGCTGATGAATCTTCTGCAATGCTATTTCCATCTGAATGGCGGAAAATATGGAACACTGGCTGTACCGTGTACAGGGTATTTCCCTGCATTCTCTGGTAATGGCAGCGCGACGAATGACCCTGACAGCGCGAATGTTCCGAACATCGGCCCCCTTCCGCCTGGCCGCTACTATATTCTTTTGCGGGAACGCGGCGGTTGGTTTACTCAAACAAAAGACAGCGTTAACGCGTTCTTTACAGGTTCAAATCGAAGTGAATGGTTTTCATTGTACCGCGATGATGGGTCAATAAATGACGAGACATTTATTGATAGCGTCAGGCGCGGTGAATTTCGGCTCCATCCGATTGGGCCATCGGGACTGAGTAAGGGATGTATTACCTTGTACAGCCAGAGTGATTTTCACATTCTCGCCTCCGCCCTGCTTCGAACGGGTGGAATGTACCTTGGTAATTTCATGATTGCGCATGGCGTTGTGCAGGTGTACTAATGAAAATCATGTTCCTGGTTTTATTGTGGCTTGCAGTAACCTTCCTGACGATGCTCTCTCTCTACAGATTCGTGCCCCCTGAAACACAATATGCTATGGCGGAGTACTTTGGGTTTTACGGGGATGAGCGGGTAATGGATTTTGTTTTGTACTGTTTTTTCGCTATAGCAATTAGCGTTGCCAGCGCGTCCACGTTCTGTGCATTTTTACTGTTGCGTAAATAATTCAGGCGGGCAGCGGGTCTGCCCGCTATTTGCTCCGCTATTGGCTAACAACGGTTTTATCGACCCTTACTTTTTCCCTTCACACTGCCCTAAGCGCAAAGAGACATATCCGAAAAACCGCCCTTTTCCTCCCGTCTGGCCCCGAACCGTCAAATGCAGTCTATTCTTAAACTGACTACAAAAGGAGGAAGTTATGACTGATTTCGACGCTGATAAAAATGCGGAATACGCTGGCGATAAGGCCAAAAACAAGCTCGATGAGCTCGCAGGATCTGCTCAGCAGCAGTTTGGTGATTTTGTGGACTCACCTAAACATCAGGTTAAAGGCGCAGCGCGTAAATACGCGGCGCAGGCCAGCGATGCGGTTTCGGACGTTACTGAAGCCGTAAGAAACAATCCGCTTTCCGGCCTGATTGCCGCCGGTGCGGTTGGCGTTGTTCTCGGCCTGCTGTTGGGCCGTAAGTAGTTTCAGGCCCTTCGGGGCCTGATTAATCTGCCTTGCTCTACCCTTCCTCACTCTTTTTTTAGCCTCCCTCACTCTGACCCAGCCCGCCACTGCGTTCGTCGCATTGTGGTGAACATTTTTGTTCATTTGAAAAATAGTTGTACATTTTTGATGTACAGATTTCGATTATTGGTATAGATTCTAACACATCGATGTTACACAAATGTTCAAGAAACGGTGGGTAAACAATGCGTCGCAATCACAATCCAACGCCAGCAGAGAACGCTATCACGTTGTATTTTAATAAGAACAACATTCCAGGACAGCAGGAAACGCTTGGGTTGATTGTTAGCGAGATCATCAAAGAAAACCTCCCCCTGAGCCGAATGACAATTTGTACAAAGCTGCTGCGTCGCATTGAAGAATCATCCTGCGATGATGAGAAGGCTCATTACAACGGCCTGATCGCTCTTTTCTTCGCCCGGTAAGCGAGTCTGATTTTTAGCTTACTGAGTTGGTTTCGTTGAGCTGAAGAAATATTCTTATCATCGCGCGACCAACAACATGCTTCAGGCCGTTACGCTGGAGCAGAGTGAGATTAAAGCTATGCATAGAACTAAATTCGAACGACTGAAAGATGATTTGATTGGTGAGGCGGTGCTGTCCATTTTGAAAGAAAACGGTCCTATCACCTTCTCATCCCTGGCCGCACGCCTTCTGGTGATGGCCCGGGCAGAAACCAATCCAGAAAGAAAAGATGCATTGATTGCGGCAGAGAATGAAGTGCGCGAGCGAATTACGGGCGTGTCGCAGGATCGGGGGCGCGTCATTGGTGACTATGACGTCTCCAGGGTGCGTTCGATGTTACATCACGAGCCTCACCATTCTCCGAATAAAAAGCATTGAACTCCAACTAACACGGTGCGCCAACATGGAAAAAGTCAGTACACAGCAGAATTACATTTTTGAGGCACTGCATGACAAGGGTCTGGCCGAGTTTTTCCAGAACGCCGGGAAGAATCTCAGCGATGAGGCGGAAGTGCTGGGTTCAGCAATACGCTGCATCTTGCTTTGCGGAGACAACCTCTCCAACAAAGAGATCATTTTGCAGTTGATCCACGCGCTGGAAATTACCCCAGAGCCTGAAGCCTGCGACGTCATCCGCAACACGCTTGAAATCGTGGTGGGCTTCACCCGAGACGACATCTAACCGCCTGTTGACCACCACCAGCCAAAACGCTGCACGTTAAAAAGGGGGCCACTCGGCCCCCTTTAGCGCCTCTATAGCCCTCCCGTCAACCAAACGTTGTACAACCCTGCCCGCAGAAGGACGCATTTCCTTTTTCTCCTTTTGCTGTAATATGCGTACTATTGCAATATTTTGCAGGATTTTTTTCCCATGCACAAAACCGCCCGACAAAAGTACGTGCTCGATATTCTGACCGAACAGGGTCAGGCCAGCATCGCAGAGCTTGCAGAAAGGATGCAGGTTTCTGCTGACACCATCCGCCGCGATTTGACCGACCTGGAAAAGGAAGGCTTAGCCCAGAAGAACCACGGCGGAGCGATCGCGCTCAACCTTTCCGCCATGACGCGCCAGGGCCGCAGCGTCCTGCTGCCGCAGACGAAACAGCTGTTGGGAAAACGGGTCGCGGAGTGCGTTCCTGCCGGTTCAACGCTGTTTCTGGACGCGGGCAGTACGGTGCTGGCGGTTGCCGGGCACCTCAAAGGGCCGCTGACGGCAATCACCACCTCGCTCGATATTGCGCAGCTCTTTAGCGATCGGGAGGACATCGAGCTGATCCTGCTCGGCGGCAACTGGGACCCGCAGCAGCGCCTGTTTGCCGGAAGCGCAACGCTTTCGCTCCTGTCGCGCTATCGGGCGGATATTGCCATTCTCGGCGCGTGCGCCATTCACGCCGAGCTGGGCCTCAGCGCCAGCAAAGAGGCCGATGCGGACGTCAAGCGGGCCATGCTGGCCGCCAGCCGCGAGCGCTGGATCGTCGCGGACCACTTGAAGCTAAACCACTGCGAGCCGTATCTGGTTTCCGGGCTGGCGGATATACAACAGCTGTTTTTAGATCGTCCCTGGGCAGAGCTTGGGGACAATAGCGCCCTGCACGTCACCGTGGCAGATGCGTCATCACCTGGAGAAGATCATGAATAAAGAGAAGACGATAAACGTTGCGCTGATCGGGTATGGATTTGTGGGCAAGACCTTCCATGCCCCGCTGATCCAGTCCGTTGACGGGCTTACGCTGGCGGTGGTTTCCTCCCGTGATGAGGAAAAGGTTAAGCGCGACGTTCCGAACGCGATTGTCGTGGCAACCCCTGAAGAGGCCATTCAGCACCCGGACGTAGACCTGGTGGTGATTGCCTCCCCGAACGCCACCCATGCGCCGCTGGCAACGCTGGCCCTGAACGCGGGCAAACACGTCGTGGTGGACAAACCCTTTACCCTCGACATGCAGGAAGCGCGCGATCTGATCGCGCTCGCAGACGAAAAGCAGCTTCTCCTTTCCGTGTTCCACAACCGGCGCTGGGACAGCGATTTTCTCGGCATTAAGCAAACCATTGAGCACGGCACGCTCGGCAAGGTTAAGCACTTTGAGTCGCATATCGATCGCTTCCGCCCGGAGGTTCGCGTGCGCTGGAGAGAGCAAAACGTGCCGGGCAGCGGGCTGTGGTTCGATCTCGGTCCGCACATGATTGACCAGACGCTACAGCTGTTCGGCCTGCCACAGTCGGTGCAGGGCAACATCGCCACGCTGCGCGACGGCGCGGAAATCAACGACTGGGCGCACGTAGTGCTGAATTACCCGGAGCATAAGGTGGTTCTCCACTGCAGCATGCTGGTTGCCGGGGGCGTCTCTCGCTTTACCGTTCACGGCGACAAGGCAAGCGTGGTGAAGGCGCGCATCGATCGCCAGGAAGCGCAACTGCTGGCGGGCGTTGTTCCAGGAAGCGAAAGCTGGGGAGAAGACGATGACGATATGGTGCTGTTTAACGCGCAGGGTGAAGCCAGCAAGCTGCCCACGCCAAACGGCGATCAGCGCCAGTACTACGTTAACGTGCGCGATGCCCTGAACGGAAAAATCGATAATCCGGTGCATCCGGTCGAGGCCCTCGCAGTGATGGCGGTTCTGGAAGCGGCGGTAACGTCCTCCGAAACCGGCTCAACCCGGGCGCTTGAACTCACGGCGGAGGAGCGCGCGCAGCTTCAATAAGCGCTAAAAAAATGCCCTGCGGGTTGCAGGGCACGTTCAGCTACTGGCGCTTCTTCGGCATCATGCGCAGCAAAGTATTGTCTTTCCAGTAGTAGTGGTGCATCAGCGCGGCAAACGCGTGCAGGCCAATGACGAAATAGCCCAGATTTGCCAGCGTGACGTGCCACGCTTTCAGCATGTCGACCAGGTCAAAATTCCCCTCTGCCGCATGCGGCATCGTCAGGCCGAAGGCAAACCAGTCGCTGCCGCGGTTATACATCATCACAATACCGATCAGCGGCAGCGCGATAAACAGCAGATAAACGACCAGGTGTCCCAGGTGCGACAGCCCGGTGATCATCGCTTTTGGCTTCGGCTGGATAGGAGGCGCAGGGAATTTAAGGCGAATCAGCAGGCGTGCCGCCATCAGCACCAGAATAGAAATTCCGCAGGATACGTGGATCATGTTGATTAACGGCCGGTCGCTTCGCGGGAAAAATCCCCTGAACTCCATGGCGCAATAGGCCACGATGACTAACAAAAACACCAGCCAGTGGATGCTAATTTGCAGACCTGTATATTTCGTGCGCATAAATTTTCCTGAAAAATGACGTTACCTGCCTCAACATAACGACCTTTCCTTAAATTTTCATTAACTGTTTTGCGGTAAATCTCAGGAATAAAAAAACACCCGCAGATGTGACCCTGCGGTGACAGGGAACGGGTGTTAGGCAGCGATCGACCGTATAGTCGAGATATAGGTTCGATGAATCCAGAAAATATAGCCTGACCTCGCGGATAATTCCAACTTACCGCCGTCCAATGGCGACGAGGCCAGTGCCGCCGATAATATAAGGACATTCTTGGATAAATTTAGCTGTCCGTGCTGAAACGGGCTATATTCGGTTCAACTGGTTTAAAACCATACGCCATGACGTAATAATAACCAGTCAAGCTCGAAACCACTAAATTCACATGAGATATAGCGCTGAAGGTTAGTCACCGAACTTAATCCCAGTCTCTGCATCGCGGTATATAAGGTAGAGTCGACGGTTTTTGTAGATACCCTTAGCGTTTGTGCGATAGACGCATTAGATTTATAGCGCCGCATAATACAGGTTCTTAGCTGCGACTTCGTCAGATCTTTAAGCGTGCGGCATGCGTAAACATGCTCGACCAAATCCGTCATGCCTATCCCGCGCTTGTTGGATAACTGATTTAAAACGTCATTTATTGAAGAATGACTGCTTATCACATCAAACTTTGCCAGCAGCTCGGAATAAATACCTCTGCTGCCTAAGAAATAAAATTCCGCGTCGCTGGACAGTTCGTGTTTTTCCAGCTCGCACATCAGGTTCTGCAGGCATGAACAGCCTTCCAGGTCTATCAGACAGATTTCACGCGTTGTGAAAGAGTGCTCTAACACCCATTTTAATGCTTCGCGTAAAAATGCGTTATGCGTAATAATTATAGACATCGTTTCGCGCCATCGTGTTGAAATTTGGATGTGGTGTCGGGTGCCTCCCGATGACGATATCCAGTCAACCTATCGCCGGAAATAATATTGGGACTGTAGAGAGAAACTTAACTGTTCCGCGTGCGCTTAGCCGCATTCACCACGAAATAAATTTAACGGAATCCCGCTCACTAATCTAAAGCTTTATCTGTACTTTTTAAGACTACTATCGGTCCACTAATATACTTCCGCGCGAAATACCCATCCGTTAAAACCGCACATTACGCAATACAACATATTGATGCCCTTCTTTTTTTACGCTACCGCGGTGAAATGCGCGCGGACCGTTTTGATGCCCGGTGATGATGTCCCTCTGACTTGCCCCCCTCCCCGTCATGGTCTAAGCCTGGATAGGTTCACCCTGTCATACTGACACTTCACCAGGAGTATATAATGAGCAACATTGGCATTAACGGCTTTGGACGCATCGGGCGCCTTGTCCTGCGTCGTCTTCTCGAAACCCAGGACGGCAACGCCGTGATCGCGATCAACGATCTCACTTCCCCGAAGGTTCTGGCCTATCTGCTTAAGCATGACTCAAACTACGGCGGCTTTCCGTGGAGCGTGGATTTCACCGAGGACGCGCTAATCGTCGACGGCAAAACGATTTCGGTCTATGCCGAAAAAGAGGCCAAACATATCCCGTGGAAAGCAGCGGGCGTCGACATCGTTGTGGAATGCACCGGTTTTTACACTTCTGAAGAGAAGTCCCGCGCGCATCTTGATGCCGGAGCCAAAAAGGTGCTGATCTCAGCCCCGGCGGGAGAAATGAAAACCATCGTCTTCAACGTTAACGACGACACGCTCGACGCAAACGACACCATTGTCTCCGTCGCCTCCTGCACCACCAACTGCCTCGCGCCGCTGGCCAAAGCCCTGAACGACGCGTTCGGCATTCAGGTTGGCACCATGACGACGATCCACGCCTACACCGGTACCCAGGCGCTGGTGGACGGCCCGCGCGGTAAAGACCTGCGCGCATCCCGCGCCGCTGCGGAAAACATCATTCCCCACACTACCGGGGCGGCAAAAGCCATTGGTCTGGTGATCCCGGCCCTGAGCGGCAAGCTGAAAGGCCACGCTCAGCGCGTGCCGGTCAAAACCGGTTCCGTAACCGAGCTGGTAGCGATTCTGGATAAAAAGGTAACGGTAGATGAGATACACGCCGCGCTGAAAAAAGCGACCGACGGAAATGAGTCGTTCGGCTACACCGATGAGGAGATCGTCTCTTCGGACGTCATCGGCTCACACTTTGGCTCGGTGTTTGACGCCACGCAAACGGAGATCGGCGAAGCGGGCGACCTTCAGCTGGTCAAAACCGTGGCCTGGTACGACAACGAATATGGCTTCGTAACGCAGCTGGTGCGAACCCTGGATAAATATGCTGCGTTATAGGCAATCCCCCCTCGCCTGAGGGGGAAATCCCTAAGACTGAAGTCAACCCGGGCAGAGGAATGCGCGACGAACCGTTCATTTCCTGCCCTGTTTATTCCCCGATCGTTAGCATTGCCAGCGGGAACGTCGTTATCGCTTTTGAATAACGTAATAAATGTGCCGCGGACGTATTCTATCCAATCCCAAATTCATTTTTCTGTGCATTTTTTCATCACAATGACATATTAAATAATCTGCTCCAGGAATAATTTCGTATCCAAAAATGCTTTACATCCCGCGAATAATATTTTTTAAGGGTGACAAATTCCTCCCCATGCTCCTACCTCACTAAACCCCCTATTTCACCATCGGCCCGGGCGCCATCTAACACATTGATTTTATTGTTTATTTTATTATCCAGAAATTATAATTCACTTTCTAAAATGTCTGTTTTAAAACATTCATTAAATTTATAGCCGATTGAAGATTCATAATGCAGAGCAAAACCTAAATTTTACTAAAATAGATTTTTATTTTTAATAAGTTTTCATAAATATCAAATACGATATTATTCCTGCCGCCGGGAGAGGTTGAATGATATTAATCTTAACCGGTAATACATTATGACACACTTTGTTGCACTTAAATACACTATGAAAGGATCAAGGATGAAAAAGGTAATTCTCGCTACAGCTATCGCGTTATGCACAACTTCAGCTTTTGCCGGTGAAACTGCCGTTCTGAAAGTAAAAGGCGTGCTGACTAACGCAGCGTGCTCTGCAGACATGAGCAACGGCGGTGTGATTGACTACGGTCGTATCGCACTGGGCAACCTGAGCGCAACTGCAAACAACGTGCTGGGCCAGAAACAGCTGCCAGTAACCATCACCTGTACTGCTCCAACCAAAGTGGGCTTTACCATCAGCGATGACCGTATGGACAGCAACGCACAGCTGCCGGTTGATGTTAACACCACTAAGGCCGTGACGGATAAGTATTACACCTACGGTGTTGGTAAAACAACTGGCGGTGTAAAAATTGGTAACTACGGTCTGTGGATGTCTGACGTGACTGCAGATGGTAACAGCGTTGACTCAATCGGTGTTAACGGTGACTGGAGCCAAACTGCATGGGGTAAAACCAGCGTTCCACGTAGTGATGCATTCAACACTATGGCGTTCGCGGCTACCTCTACCAGGGAACCGCTGGCAGTTACCAATGCTACCTTTAACTTCAACTCTAACCTGGTCATTCGTGACACCGCAACGCTGGCAATCACTGACGATACCCAGCTGGACGGACAGGCAACCCTGACTCTGGTTTACCTGTAATAGTTAGACGCGATTAGTTTTACCTGTTCATAACGGGCCAGCGATGGCCCGTTATTTTTGCGTCTGTCATATCAGCGAACGGCTGACCAGCGCGTCGGTGAGAATGGCGTCGTCACGCAGAACGTTCCACGCACGCTCAACGTCCTCAGGGATCTCGACGTGGTCAATAAAATCACGCCCTGCCGGACCGTATCCCCCGAGGTCGTCCCTTAAACGCGGAAGCTCCCCCAGCACCAGCGATAAATAACGCTCCACCGGCCACAGCCCGTCGCTGCCGCCCGGGAACACCAGCCCATCGTTGCTATTTTCCACCACCGGCGTCACGCCAGGATGGCTTATCCACTGCGGCGCAGCAGCCTCGTCCCGACAGACGCGGGCGAACGTCGCCATGGTCCGGCGCTGCATCGTCGGGTCCTGAACCACCAATACCCTCTGCGCGCCAGGATAATGATGACGCATCATCTCCCGGCTAAAGCGAGCATTCTCGCCGCAGTTGGTGGACCGATCCTCCACAAGAATACGCTCCTCGGGAATCTGCCAGAATTTGCGCGCGATATCTGCCAGAACGGCAGCTTCAGCGCGCCCCGTGGTCGGGATGGTGTTATATCGGGGATGGCGCGCAACCGCCGCGTATAAAAACGTCGTGGAGTGCCCAATGCCACCGCTTATCAGCAGCGGCTTCTCCTGAGCAGCCGCGATGCTGCATGCCGCGTCTATCGTCGGGATCACCGCGTTGCCCGCCAGAATTACCAGGTCAACCGGCTGGCCGGGTTGCCAGGCATCTTCCGCCAGCCAGCGCCCTACGGTGTTAACGGCGCGAAGCGTGTTTTCAGGCAGAACAGGAAACATTGTAGGTATCATGGTTACCTCCTTACGGCAGTGAAGCCCAGCGTACCGCACTCTTACGATCTGAAAAGAGGATCTCTCTGAAAGCCAGCGCCGCTGGTTCGGCCTGTTTTTGTCACTTTTCTGAAATAACCAGAAACATCCAAAAACAATTGGGTTGCACCTGAAGCGCGCCAGGTGACACCGCGTCTATCATTAACGGGGCGAGGTTTACTCATGACGCAACATGAAGGTACAGCGACGGTATTGCGAAAAAACAAAAAGGTGCTTATTGCCAGCCTGACCGGCAGCGCCATTGAATGGTTTGACTATTTTCTCTACGGCACGGCCGCCGCGCTGGTGTTCAACAAGATTTTCTTTCCGATGGTCGATCCGGTTATCGGGCTCATTCTCTCCTATCTCTCTTTCTCGCTAACGTTCTTCATCCGCCCCATAGGGGGCGTGCTCTTCGCCCACATCGGGGACCGCATCGGGCGTAAAAAAACGCTGATACTCACTCTCTCACTGATGGGAGGTGCAACCGTGGCAATCGGCCTGCTGCCTACCTATGACATGATTGGAATGTGGGCACCGGCCCTGCTGATCCTGATGCGCATTATTCAGGGAATGGGCATCGGGGGTAAATGGGGCGGCGCGCTGCTGCTGGCCTACGAATACGCTCCCGAGAAGCGCAAAGGCTTTTTTGGCAGCATTCCTCAGGCGGGCGTCACCATCGGTATGCTGATGGCAACCTTTATCTTGTCGCTGATGACGCTATTTAGCGAAGAGGATTTCCTCTCCTGGGGCTGGCGCATTCCCTTCCTGCTGAGTGCGGTGCTGGTGCTGCTCGGACTGTGGATACGTAACGATATCGACGAAACGCCGGACTTTCAGAAGGTCAAAAAATCCGGTCAGGTGGCAAAAGCGCCGCTGCGCGATACGCTGAAACACCACTGGCGCGAGGTGCTGATTGCCGCAGGGCTGAAGGTTGTCGAAACCGCGCCCTTCTATATCTTCTCGACCTTTGTGGTGAGCTATGCCACCACGACACTGACCTACCAGAAGTCGCAGGCGCTTGAGGCGGTCACGCTGGGCGCGCTGGTTGCCACTATACGGGCATCACGCTCGGTTACCCGCTCGGCGCGGCGCTGGCGGGCGGAACGGCGCCGCTGATCGACACCGGCCTGCTGGCAAAATACGACGGCGACTGGGTGCCGGTGGCCTGGTATTTAGCGGTGACCGTCGTTATTTCACTGGTTGCGATCTTCTGCGCCAGACGCGTCAAGCGCCAGCCGGCGGTTCTCGCACAGCCTCACGAGCTCTAGTCTCCGGGCGGCCCGCTTCGGGCCGCCTCTGCCCTCAGTGTGTGATCGTCATTTGATTAATGTATGATAATCATATTCAATTGAATTATGATTTACGCCAATCGTCGAATCATTTGCCTGCTCACTATTCAACTTTTCCAAAGGTAAACGTCGCTATGCGCCTGCCCAAACGCGATCCTTATGCTCCTCGCGAGTGGCAGCCACATGAAAAACCCGCCCTGCTGGGTTCACCTTCGACGCCGGAACACCCTACCCCAAAGCGAATCGCCTATGGCGTGGTTGGCCTGCTGGTGTGCCTGACGGGCGCGCTGGGTAACGCGGTCGTCGCCGCCAACCTGCAAAACCTGCAGGGCACGTTCGCCGCCTGGTCTACGGAGATTGCCTGGCTTCCCGCCGTGTACGTAATGACCAACGTCTCCATCAACCTGCTGCTGGTGAAGTTCCGGCAGCAGTACGGCCTGCGCGCGTTTACCGAAGGTTTCCTGGTGCTGTACGTGCTGGTGACCTTCTTCCACCTGTTTGTGAACGACCTTAGCTCGGCGCTGATGGTGCGCGCCGCGCACGGCATGGTGGCCGCCGCGCTCAGCTCGCTCGGTATTTACTATCAAATTCAGGCCTGGCCCGCGAAGCACCGCCTAAAGGCGCTGACGATTGGCATTACCGGCTCGTCGCTGGCTATCCCGCTGGCGCGGCTCTTTTCCACGGAGCTGCTGCAGCTCGACGAGTGGCGCGGGCTGTACTTCTTCGAGCTCGGGCTGGCGCTCATTTCGCTGGCCTGCGTGATGGTCCTTAAGCTGCCGCCGGGCGACAGGCGCAAGGTATTTGAAAAGAAGGACTTTATTACCTTCTTCCTGCTCGCACCGGGGATGGCGCTGCTCTGCGCGGTGCTCTCGCTCGGCCGTCTCGACTGGTGGTTTGAAGCGCCGTGGATCGGCTGGGCGCTCGCGCTGTCGCTAGTGCTGATCGTCTCTGCCATTGTTTTTGAGCACAACCGCAGCAACCCGCTGCTCAACACCCGCTGGCTGTCGAGCGGCAGCATCGTGCGCCTGGGGCTGATCATGCTGCTGATCCGCATCGTGCTGGCGGAGCAAAACACCGGCGTTATCGGCTGGCTACAGTACGTGGGCTTACAGAATGAGCAGATGACGCGCCTGGCGTGGTCGATTTTCGCCGGGATCGTCTGCGGCATCGTCACCAGCTGTCTGACCATCAAACCGACGAAGCTGGCGTGGCCGATTATCACCTCGCTGGCGCTGATGATTGTCGCCTCGCTGCTGGACAGCCAGTCCACCAGCCTGACCCGCCCGGACCAGCTGATGGTGAGCCAGTTCCTGCTCGGCTTTAGCAGCGCCTTTTTCCTCGCCCCGGCGATGCTGGCGGCCATCGGCGGCGTGATCGCTGAACCGCGCAACCTGGTCAGCTTCTCGGTGATGTTCGGCATGAGCCAGAACGTGGGCGGCCTGCTCGGCTCGGCTATTCTGGGGACGTTCCAGACGTGGCGCGAGAAATACCACTCGAGCCTGCTTGCAGACCAGCTCACCACGCTGAATCCGTTGGTGAACGAGCGGATTCAGATCTATACCCAAATGTATAAAAGCCTGATTGGCGACAGCGCGCTGCTCGGCACGCAGGCGATTACCCAGCTGCAGACCGCGACGGCGCTGGAGGCCAACATTCTGGCCTACAACGACACCTATCTGCTGACGGCCAGCATCGCGGCCGCCACGCTGGTCTGGATTTTATGGCGCTTGCTGCGCCTGCGCATAACGGCCCGTCTGGCGTTAAAACACGCCACTGGCGACAAGTAAAAATCAAGAATAAACGATCTTTCGGGAGAGGATATGAGTCAGCAGGATGCCGCCAGAGAGCAGGCCAACACGCGCAAAAACGTACGCATTGTGTCGATATTCACCGCCGCGGCCATTGGCATCGTTGGGGTGCTGGTGATCCTCTACGCGTGGCAGCTGCCGCCGTTTACTCGCCACGTGCAGTTCACCGACAACGCCTACGTTCGCGGCCAAACGACCTTTATCAGCCCGCAGGTCAACGGCTATATCACCGAGGTGCGCGTTCAGGACTTTGCCCAGGTCAAAAAGGGCGACCTGCTGTTGCAGATTGACGACCGCATCTACCGCCAGCGCGTGCATCAGGCCGAGGCGCAGCTGGCGATGAAAATCGCCGCGCTCAATAACAACCTGCAGCAGCGCAAAAGCGCCGACGCGGTGATTGCCAAAAACGAGGCCGCGCTGAAAAACGCCCGCGCTCAGAATCTGAAAACCCAGGCCGACCTGAAGCGCGTGAAAGAGCTGACCGCCGACGGCTCGCTCTCGATTCGCGAACGCGACGCGGCCTTGGCCAGCGCGGCTCAGGGCAATGCCGATATCGACCAGGCCAGCGCCACGCTGGAGATGTCGCGCCAGGATCGGCAAACGGTCATCGTCAACCGCGGCGCGCTTGAGGCGGATGTCGAAAACGCCAAAGCGGCGCTGGAGCTGGCGCAAATCGACCTGCAAAACACCCGCATCGTTGCCCCGCGCGACGGCCAGCTTGGGCAAATAGCCGTTCGCCTCGGCGCTTACGTCACCGCAGGCACGCACCTGACCACGCTGGTGCCGCCGCAGCACTGGGTGATCGCCAATATTAAAGAGACGCAGCTGGCAGACCTGCGCGTCGGGCAGCCGGTGAAATTTACCGTCGATGCGCTCAATGACAGGGCCTACGAGGGCCGCGTAGAGAATATCTCCCCGGCCACCGGGGTCGAGTTCAGCGCCATCACGCCGGATAACGCCACGGGAAACTTCGTGAAAATCGCCCAGCGCATTCCGGTGCGCATTGAGGTGCTCGGCAAGCCGGAAGACGCGGCGCTGCTGCGCCCGGGGATGTCGGTACAGGTGACGATTGATACGCGGGAGGCGAAGCCATGATCCTTCGCCCAGCGGCCGCCGCGCTGGTGGCGATATCGCTCGCCGGATGTCAGTCGGTCGACGTCAAGCCTGCCCAGCCCTCGCTGCAAATCCCCGCGCAGTGGCGCGCCGCCGCGGGCCCCGCCAGCCCGGCGCAACGGCTGTGGTGGCGCAATTTTCACGACAGCAACCTGAACCGCTACGTGGACCAGGCGCTGGTGAATAACAGCGACGTGCTGATCGCGCGCGAACGCATTAGCGAGTATCAGGCGCGGGTCTATGCCGCCGACGGCAGCCTCTTTCCGTCGCTGGATGCTGGCGTGACCGGCACGCGCGCCCGCTCGCAGTCAGCCGCAACCGGGCTGCCCGCGTACGGCACGCTGTATAAAGGCAGCCTGACAGCCAGCTACGACGTGGATATCTGGGGCGTTAACCGCAGCACCGCCAGCGCTGCCGAAGCCTCGCTTGAGGCACAAAAGGCCGCGGCCGCCGCGGCGGATTTAACCGTCGCGTCAGCGGTGGCCTCCGGCTATGTCACCCTGCTCTCGCTGGACGAACAGCTCAGCGTGACCGAGTCCACGCTGAAATCCCGCGAAGAGGCGTACAACCTGGCCAAACGTCAGTTTGAAACCGGCTACAGCTCGCGGCTGGAGCTGATGCAGTCCGACTCCGAGCTGCGCGCCACGCGGGCGCAGGTGCCGGTCATTCAGCACCAGGTTGCGCAGCAGGAGAACGCGCTCAGCCTGCTGCTGGGCAGTAATCCGGGCGACATAACGCGCGGAAGTGATTTCGACGCGTTAACTCCGCTCGCGATCCCCTCGCAGCTGCCGTCCACCCTGCTCAACCGCCGCCCGGATATCGCCCAGGCGGAGCGGCAGCTGGTTGCGGCAGACGCGACGCTCGCGGCGTCCCGCGCCAGCCTGCTGCCGTCGATCAACCTGACCGCCACCGGATCGGTGCAGGATCGTACCCTTTCGGGCCTACTGGACAACCCGCTGCAGCTGTGGAGCGTTGGCGGCAGCATTCTCGCGCCGCTGCTCAACCGTCAGGCGCTGAACGCGCAGGTGGATATTTCCCAGTCGCAGCGCAACCAGGCGCTCTACGGATATGAAAAAACGGTGCGCAACGCCTTCGCTGAAGTGAACAACAGCCTCGACGCCATTACGCGCTATCAGGAACAGCTGACCGAGCTGCTGGCGCAGCAGGATGTCGCGGATGAAACGCTGCGGATCGCGCAAAACCGCTACCGCAACGGCTACTCGTCCTATCTGGACGTGCTGGACGCGCAGCGCACGCTCTATTCGGTACAGACCAGCGTGGTGCAGGTGAAAAATAACCTGCTGCTGGCGCAGATCGATTTGTATAAAGCGCTGGGCGGCGGCTGGGTTAGCGCCTGAGAACGTGCCGGGTGGCGGATGTGCCTTACCGGGCCTACATATTCTTCCGTAGGCCCGGTAAGCGCAGCGCCACCGGGTGCTGTTTTTAACCGGAAATTTGCTCCATCGCCTGCAAAATACGCTTATCCGAAATTGGGTACGGCGTCCCGAGCTGCTGCGCGAAGAAGCTGACGCGCAGCTCCTCGATCATCCAGCGGATCGCCTGCACGTCCTCATCGTCGCGGCGGGCGGACGGCAGCTTGTTGAGCCACTGCTGCCACGCCTGCTGCACGCTCTCCACCTTCAGCATTTGAGCGCGATCGCGGTGCGGATCGATGGCCATTTTTTCCAGCCGTTTTTCAATTCCGTGCAGGTAGCGCAGCGTATCGCCCAGGCGCTTGAAGCCGTTGCCGGTGACAAACCCCCGGTACACCAGCCCCGCCATCTGCGCCTTCACGTCCGACAGGCCAAGCGCCATGGTCATGTCCACGCGCCCCTTCAGCCGCTTGTTGATGTTGAATACCGCCGTCAGGATCTGTTCGACCTGTTTGGCAATCTCCACCACGGTATCGTTCAGCTCGGCGCGCACCTTGTCGTGCAGTTTCGCAAACGCTTCCTCGGTCCAAACCGGGCCGCCCGCCTCGTCAATCAGCTTGTCCACGCCGCAGGAGATGCAGTCGTCAATCAGGTCCAGCACCTTGCCGTACGGGTTAAAGTACAGCCCCAGCTTGGCCTTGTTCGGCAGCTTCTCGTGCAGATACTTGATCGGCGACGGGATGTTGAGCAGCAGCAGGCGGCGCAGCCCGCGCCACATCATCTGCTGCTGTTCCTGAGGATTGTCGAACAGCTTAATCGCCACGCTGTCGCGCTCGTCCACCAGCGCGGGCCAGGCTTTTACCCTGTAGTTACCGCGCTTCTGTTCGTAGCTTTCCGGAAGCTGACCAAAGCTCCAGATGTGCAGCCCGCTCTGCTCAATGCCGTCATCCGCCACCGCAGAGAGCGTCTCCTGTACCTTGCCCTTCAGCGCGTCCTTCAGCTCGGTAAGCGAACGGCCCTCCAGCAGCTTTTTATTTTTATCGTCCACCACGCGGAAGGTGATTTTGAGGTGATCGGGCACCTGATCCCAGTGCCAGTCCTCGCGGTCGATGGTGGTGCCGGTCATGCGGCGGAACTCGCGCTCCATCGCGTCCAGCAGCGGCATCTCCAGCGGCGTCACGCGGCCTAAAAACGCCTCGGCGTAGTTTGGCGCAGGCACAAAGTTACGGCGCACCGGCTTCGGCAGCGATTTGATCAGCGCAATCACCAGCTCGCGGCGCAGGCCGGGGATTTGCCACTCAAACCCGCTCTCCGCCACCTGGTTCAGCAGCGGCAGCGGAATGTGGACGGTCACGCCGTCCGCGTCCGCGCCCGGCTCAAACTGGTAGGTCAGGCGCAGCTTGAGGTTGCCCTGATGCCAGAAGTTCGGGTAGTCGAGCTTGCTCACCGACTCCGCGCCCTCCTTAATCAGCATGCTCTTTTCAAAGTTGAGCAGGTCCGGCGTCTCTTTCGCGATCTTCTTCCACCAGCTGTCAAAGTGGCGCGCGGAGACCACGTCGTGGCTGATGCGCTGGTCGTAAAACTCAAACAGCGTCTCGTCGTCCACGAGGATGTCGCGGCGGCGCGTTTTGTGCTCCAGCTCCTCCACTTCCGCACGCAGCTTCAGGTTTTCGCGGAAGAAGGCGTGGCGCGTCTGCCAGTCGCCCTCGACCAGCGCGTGGCGGATAAACAGCTCCCGGCTGAGGGCTGGATCGATCTGGCTGTAGTTGACCTTGCGCGCGGCCACCACCGGCAGGCCGTACACCGTCACTTTCTCGGTCGCCATCACCGCGCCCTGCGCGCGCTCCCAGTGCGGCTCGCTGTACGAACGCTTCAGCAGGTGCTGGGCAACCGGCTCAACCCACTCCGGATCGATACGGGCCGCAATGCGCCCCCACAGGCGGCTGGTTTCCACCAGCTCGGCCACCATCGTCCACTTCGGCGGCTTTTTGAACAGCCCGGAACCCGGGAAGATGGAGAAACGGGCGTTGCGCGCGCCGGTAAACTCCTGCTTGTCGGCATCCTTCATGCCGATATGCGACAGCAGCCCGGTCAGCAGCGCGATGTGAATTTCGCGGTACTCCGCCGGCTCGCTGTTGACCGGAATGCCCAGCTCTTTCACCACCTGCCGCAGCTGGGTGTAGATATCCTGCCACTCGCGCACGCGCAGGTAGTTGAGGAAATCCACCCGGCACTGGCGGCGGAACTGGTTAGAGGAGAGCGCCTTCTGCTGCTCGCCGAGGTAGTTCCACAGGTTCACAAAGGCGAGGAAATCGGACTCTTTATCGTGGAAGCGGCGATGCTTCTCATCGGAGGCCTGCTGCTTGTCCATCGGACGCTCGCGCGGGTCCTGAATCGAGAGCGCCGAGGTGATGATCATCGCCTCGCGCACGCAGCCGTGCTTCTGCGCTTCGAGCACCATGCGCGCCAGGCGCGGATCGACCGGCAGCTGGCTCAGCTGGCGGCCCAGCGGCGTCAGCTTGTAAGCAGTCGCCTGCTCGTCGGTGGCGATCGCGCCGAGCTCTTCCAGCAGGCGCACGCCGTCCTGGATGTTGCGCTTGTCCGGCGCCTCCACGAACGGAAACGCGGCGATGTCGCCCAGCCCCAGCGCGGTCATCTGCAGAATGACGGACGCGAGGTTGGTGCGCAGAATTTCCGGGTCGGTAAACGCCGGGCGCGAGAGGAAATCGTCCTCAGAATAGAGGCGAATGCAGATCCCTTCCGACACGCGGCCGCAGCGGCCCTTACGCTGGTTGGCGGAGGCCTGCGACACCGGCTCAATCGGCAGGCGCTGCACCTTGGTGCGGTAGCTGTAGCGGCTGATGCGCGCCGTGCCCGGGTCGATCACGTATTTGATCCCCGGCACGGTGAGCGAGGTTTCCGCCACGTTGGTCGCCAGCACGATGCGGCGTCCGCCGTGCGGCTGGAACACGCGGTTCTGCTCGCTGTTCGACAGGCGCGCGTAAAGCGGCAGGATCTCGGTGTGGCGCAGGTCGCGCTTGCTCAGCGCGTCGGCGGTATCGCGGATTTCGCGCTCGCCGCTCATGAAGATCAGAATGTCGCCCGCGCTCTCCCTGCCGAGCTCGTCAACGGCATCGAAGATGGCCTGCAGCTGGTCGCGCTCGGTATCGTCCGCCTCTTCGACAATCGGGCGATAGCGCACTTCCACCGGAAAGGTACGGCCGGAGACTTCAATAATCGGCGCGTTGTTGAAATGCTTTGAGAAACGTTCCGGATCGATGGTCGCGGAGGTGATGATGATCTTCAGGTCAGGACGGCGCGGCAGCAGCTCTTTCAGGTAGCCGAGCAGGAAATCGATATTCAGGCTGCGCTCGTGCGCTTCATCAATAATGATGGTGTCGTACTGCATCAGCAGCCTGTCCTGCTGAATTTCCGCCAGCAGGATGCCGTCGGTCATCAGCTTGACCATGGTGTTGTCGCTGACGCGATCGCTGAAGCGCACCTTGTAGCCGATGCAGCCGCCCGGCTCCGTTTGCAGCTCTTCGGCAATGCGGTTCGCCACGGTGCGCGCCGCCAGACGACGCGGCTGCGTGTGGCCAATCAGCCCTTTCACCCCGCGCCCCAGCTCCATGCAGATTTTTGGCAGCTGGGTGGTTTTACCGGACCCGGTTTCCCCCGCGACAATCACCACCTGGTGATCGCGCACGGCGTTGAGAATGTCCTGTTTTTTCTGGCTGACGGGCAGGTTTTCCGGATAGGTAATCGCCGGGCGCGCGGCTTCGCGCAGCACAACTTTCCCTGCCGCCTGGTCAATCTCTTTCGCCATCTCCTGGTAAATGGCCTGTTGTGCATCAGGATTTTTAACCTTCTTCACGCCGTGCAGACGACGGGCAAACCGCTGTTTGTCGCGCAGCATCAGGGAATCAAGCCGCTGCATGAGCATCGGGAAGGTGAGCGTTTGGAGTTCTGTCATAGCGTTAACGGGCAGTGCACTGCCGGATAAAATCTCTTTTTAATGATTGGTATAGAGTACCACACCCGCGCTTTTCACGCCTTATTCAAAAATTTCGAACATAGGCTTCGATATATTGCGCTATCCCTGTGGCAGGATTGTGAATAAAGTGTCAACAAGCAACGGGGCATCCCCCTTCAATCAAATAAATACAGGAATCACCCATGAGCAAAGTATTAGTTCTGAAATCCAGCATTCTGGCAGGTTACTCTCAGTCTGGTCAGCTTTCTGACTACTTCATTGAACAGTGGCGCGAACAGCATCCTGCTGACGAAATCACCGTGCGTGACCTGGCAGCAAACCCGATTCCCGTGCTGGACGGCGAGCTGGTTGGCGCGCTGCGCCCAAGCGATGCGCCGCTGAGCCCGCGTCAGCAGGAAGCGCTGGCGCTCTCCGACGAGCTGATCGCCGAGCTGCAGGCGCACGACGTTATCGTCATCAACGCGCCAATGTACAACTTCAACATCTCCACCCAGCTGAAGAACTACTTTGACCTGGTCGCTCGCGCCGGCGTCACCTTCCGCTATACCGAAAACGGTCCGGAAGGCCTGGTGAAGGGCAAGCGCGCTATCGTGCTGACCAGCCGCGGCGGCATTCACAAAGATACCCCAACCGACCTGGTCACCCCGTACCTGAGCGTGTTCCTGGGCTTCATCGGCCTGACCGACGTGAACTTCGTGTTCGCAGAGGGTATTGCCTACGGTCCGGAAGTGGCGACCAAAGCGCAAAACGATGCGAAAGCGGCTATCGACAGCCTGGTCGCAGCGTAAGATTTCCCCCTCTCACCGCCCGGTGAGAGGGTTTTTCTTTTCCCCACCTTTCGCTATCATGCGCACCCACTCTTCCGCCGGGCTGCCTGATGTCAGTGATTATCGATACCTTTATTGCTCCGCCGTGCCGCGAGGCAATAGAAACGCTGTATCAGGACGACCATCTGGTGCTGATTAACAAGCCTTCCGGATTGCTCAGCCTGTCAGGCAAAAACCCGCAAAACCTCGACTCCGTTCACTTTCGCCTGGTGCAGACCTTCCCCGGCTGTACGCTGGTGCATCGTCTTGATTTTGGCACCTCCGGGCTGATGGTGGTGGCGCGCAACAAGGCGATCAACGCGGCGCTGTGCCGCCAGTTCAGCGAGCGCGGCGTGGAGAAAGTCTACACCGCCCTGCTTTGCGGGCATGTGAAAGAGGATGAAGGGAGTATCGACGCGCCGATTGCGAAAGATCCGGCACTGTTTCCGCTGATGTCGATTAGCGCGGTTAACGGCAAGCCCGCGCGCTCCCGCTATCGGGTAATCGAACGTGTTTATCAGGAGACGGGGTTAGCGCTAACGAGGGTGTTGCTAACCCCGGAAACCGGGCGCACCCACCAGCTGCGCATTCACTGCCGGGAGCTGGGCCACCCTATTCTGGGCTGCGATCTGTACGGCGGGTTAACCTATCCCGGCTCCGCCGACGCACCGCGGTTAATGCTACACGCCAGCGGGCTGGACTTTGTTCATCCGGTGAGCGGAGAGGCGGTTAACGCCCGCCACGCCGCGCCGTTTTAAGCCCGGCTTACCACATCAAATCGTCCGGAATTTTGAAGTCTGCGTACGGATCGTCTTCATCCTGAGCCTCATCACTCAGCGCGCTGTTCAGAACGATGCTGTCGGCATCGCGCTGGGCAATTTTATCCGCCACCACCGCCGGGATAATCGCGTATTCGCAGTCGCCGCTGGCGTTAACCACCAGGCGCGCAATCGCCAGGCGGCCGTTTATCAGCTGGGTTTGCGTCAGCTTATCCACCTCAATTTTCTTGATAAGATTACCGTCGGTGAAGTTAAAGGTAATATTGCCCTTCGACACGGTGATGCGGTTCATCTCGATCAGCTGCTTAACCTGAGCCTTAAACTCTTTCGCCAGCACCGCCTGCTTGTGCTGCTCGCTCAGCTGCCTGTCGCGCTCAAGCTGCGCCTTTTTGTTCTCTTCTACCGCTTCTCTGGCCTCGCGGGCCTGCACGCGGGATTTCTTCGCCGTGCGCTGGACTTTAGCCACTTTCTTGCTGGTCACTAAGCCCGCTTTCAGCATCTGCTCTTGTAAGGTGAGTTTTGACATGTTCGTTGTAAACCGGTTGGAAATTTGGCGGGATTATACCCGTTATGGGTAATCGCTGAAACATTCCGAACTTTTCGGCTTAACCTGAATGAAATATCTTCACCTGTCGACCAGGCTTATCCTTTTCATTGATAAGGAAACCGCGCGATGAAACGCCTGTTTATGTCGATATTTTCCAGCCCCGAGTCCCTGCTGCAGGTCATGAGCCAGCAGGAAATCATTGAGGCCGTCGAGGACGGCGACCGAATTATCATCGACCAGGACGGGAACGCGTCCGTAAATTTCAAAAGCAACGAGGTGCGTGAAGACTTCCTTCGCCACGTTAACGCACTGAAGAGGGCGTGACATGGGAACGGCGATCTTTATGGTGCTAATGGTGTGCGGATACTGGTACACCAGCCGCGACCTCTCGACCCGCTTCAAAATCAAGCGTTCTTTCGGCTGGGACGTCTATTTTCTTGTCGCGCTGTACGGCTGCATTTTCGTGCTGCAGGGCGTGATCGCGACGGGGCTGCTGTGGCTGCTTCTGCTCGCGCTGTCCGCTGCCGATAACACCTTCCATTTCAGCTCCGAACGCTACGCCAACTGGCAAATGGAGTTTATGAACTGGAGCTTTTTAGGCATTCAGGCGCCCGTAGTCCTGATGCTGGCTTTCACCATTCTGTTTTGTCTTTACCGCTCGAACTGGGCCGGAAGCGCGCGGCTGGACGGAAGCGGCAGAAAAAAGCTCTACCAGCGCCTCGCGCAGTCGAGCGGTATCGAACAGCTGCTCTACCAGTGCATGGAGGAAGGCGAGCTCGCGCAGGTGACGCTGAAATCGCGCAGGATCTATATCGGCATGATCCATACCGCCACCCTGGAATATGAAAAAACGGCGAATATCGTCCTGATCCCGATGCTGAGCGGCTACCGCGACGTCAAAACGATGAGCATGCGCATCGAGAATAACTACAGCGCCTGGTATGACGCGCACGGCATCACGCTGGATTCAGAACCCCGAAGCGCCATGGCATTTAGAAAAGTCATTATGCTGAGCCACATCGAGAGCCTGTCGCTGTTTGACCCGGCCAGCGCAAGCGCGCTGGCGCTGGTGGGTCGGGAGGAACGATCGTCTGATGCTGGCTGAAGCAGAACGCTGCGGCTTAACGCACCATAGCCCGCCCATGATAGAAATGGGCGGAAGTAAGTCTGATTAATATCTTTACGGCAGGCCCTGATAAAATAGTGAATCGATCATCGCCGCGCGGCCTTTCCATGCCTGTGCTTCGGAAAAACTGTCGGGTAAAGGTGAAGACCACCAGACTGAATCCGTTATGCGCAAAATAATATTTTGCCAGTAGTTTTCTGGCGTTACATTCATTGCTATGGAAAAATCATTACATAATGCGCGTCGGTTCTGACTGTCTAAACAAACAAAATAATCTGGACGCTTCATGGCCAGCATCCTGGTCATAGTCGCAATGGCTGCCCCGCCCTCGGGGAATGCGAGCCTAAACAATCTCACATACTTTTTATAATCAGCCTCGATAACAATACCCGTTAAGGGTATTTGATCCAGCGCTTCAGAAAGATAGGGATTATTAGTGTTAATCACATTTTTAAAGTAGCCGGCTCCGACCATGCTGCCAAACCATTTCCAGTTAATGTCTACGCCATTAATTACCCCCGCAACTTGTTTACGCTGCAGGTCACTCAACGCCGAGAAGGATGAATTCTCCGTAAAATACTTCTGAACCGTGTCGAGTACATCAAGCCTGCCCTGAAAGGAATTTAACTCATCATCGGAAATTCTTTTATAGTACTCATCCCACGTGAGTGAGAATATCTCAGAGCTCAATATACTCCGTTTATTTTTGGTTTCGCCGTAGACACCTTTCAAGGCATCTAACTTTTGCCTGTTTTTATTCCATATGTTTTTATAATTGGAAATTTCCCGGCAAGTCATCTTACTCGCTTCCGACCAATAGAGATCAATCGCTTGCAAAATATCCGCTAAGGCCGTATCTGCTCCGGGCTCGTTGCTCTTAAAGTGGGTCATCATTTCATGATTTTTTGTCAGCGCGGACGCAGTGAAATTGGCGCTTCCTACCAGACATTCCCATTCCCCATTCTCGTTCGAGAAAAGATACAGCTTTGGATGAAAAACGCCATCGGTCTTCAGTATAAATCTTACATTACAACCACTTGAAAAGGCATCGATGAAATTAGGATGCGTTTGGTAAAAATGCGTCCCGACGATCATTTTGACTATTTTGTGTTTATTTTTCAGCAGAGCAAATGACGCTTTTGAGCCCATCGAAGCCCACGCTGTCGCAATATGATATTTTGCGTATTTACGCATGAGTTTTACGAGAGCGAGATCAATTTCGAATGGAGATGTGATAATTTTCACTGGCTTCCTTTTTAGCAAAGTTGTGCAGCTCAATACGGCCTTGATGAGAAATGCTACTGATGACAACCCTGGTTTTTGGAATGGAAATAAGGATTGGGGTTGTCCACGGCGAAACTGGCCTTCTCGAATATTTTATTTTTTTCGATTAATGCTTCATCCATGAATTGGTCGGGATCGCTATAAAATTTCATGTAACTCACGCTAATTTCGCCATCGCTCGCATATTGTACAATGTCAATCTCTTCCAGGTTGTCCTTACTACGGAAAATCGAATTTGTCATCGTTGGGGTGGATGCTGCGTTAGGGTTGTACAACGGATAAACTATGCCTCCTATGATGAGCCCTTTTTCAGTGATTCTCATCGGTGTTGGAGAGATGTCTTTACAAACAAAGGGCTTTGAAAGATCGATGGGTTTGCTAAAAAGCCCAGCCTGAACCGAAAAGCACATCCCTAACTGTGCTCCAGCAATAAGCATGACGCCGACACTTCGAGAGATTTTCATTACATTTATCCAAAACTTCTTAAGCGCATATTCAGGTATTAGATCTTAAAAAAATATGAATTAAATGACAATGAATTCACTTTAAAATGCTAAAAATAAATCCGGATTTGATTGTGAAAATACCTCAACTGTACGCACCCTATACGATGTGGTAATTTTCACCCCGCCGACTTCGGCCGCAAGTTCTCATCAAAGACCAGCCGCTTGCGCCCCGGCTCTTCCTCGCGCAGCGGCTCGACCTGGTGCATCGTCAGCTTGCAGCGCTCCACCAGCACCTGATACTCGCGGGTGCCCTGCTGCTTCCAGGCGATCTCCTGCTCGCTCAGGGTGCGGATCGCCTTCGCCGGGCTGCCGATGATCAGGTGGTTGGCGGGCATTTCGGCTTTGGCCTTCACGAACGCCGCCGCGCCGACGATGCTGTTTTCGCCAATCACCGCCCCGTCCATCACCACCGCGTTCATGCCGACCAGCGCGTTGCGGCGAATAATGCAGCCGTGGAGGATCGCGCTGTGGCCAATGTGCCCGTCCTCTTCGACCACGGTGTCCTGCTCCGGAAAGCCGTGCATTACGCAGTTATCCTGAATGTTGGCCCCGTCCTTCACCACGATGCGGCCAAAATCCCCGCGCAGGCTGGCGTTCGGGCCAACGTACACGCCCTTGCCCAGGATCACGTCGCCAATCAGCACCGCCGTGGGGTGAACGTAGCTTTCGTCGGGCACGACCGGGGTCAGGCCGTCAATTTGGTAAACAGGCATAGCGTCTCCTTATATGAAATTAAGGCCACCAAAGCGCTGGTAGTAAAGCGTGCCGGGTGCGGGCAGTTCGCCCACCGAGGTTTCTCCTTTTTCGCTGACAAATGCCAGCGCCCCCGGCGCCACGCGCTGGTAGATGTTGATACAGAGCTGCCGCGCGCTTTGCCCCGCCCAGTGCGCGGGGAGTAGCTCCTCCGGCAGGAGCGGATCTTTAAGCACCACGCGGCGATAGAAATGAATCAGCAGCAGCTGGATCTGGAAACAGCGCTCCGGCGTGAGGTCGTCCGGCGCGGCCTCTTTCAGCAGCGGCAGCAGCGGCCGGAAGGAGTCGATAAACGTTTCGTACATCGCGTTTTGTTCGGTCAGCCGCCAGCACTCTTCGACCCGCGCGCGCAGCGCGGCGCGGGAGAGCGCCAGCGGAGAATGCGCTTCGAAGAAAATCACGTTTTCCGCCACGCCCGCGTCGTGGAGCAGCGACTGCACGTCCGCCAGATGCTGCGACGGCGAGGCCATCAGGCTCGGTGCCAGCGTGCCAAACCCTTGCCAGGTCAGCTGCTTTTTGACGTCCGCTAGCTTGGCTTTGTCCAGCCCTTCGGAAAGCAGCAGCAGCCACTTGCCGTCCCAGGCGGGCAGCTCCGCGCGGTAGATTTTGCTCTCCGCGCGGCGCGTCAGGCGAAGGCCCTTGTCGCTCAGGCGGTAAAAGCTGCGGCGGCCGACGCGGGAAACGTCCAGCCAGCCCTCTTTGTTCAGGCGAAACAGCGCGGTGCGCACGAAGCGCTCGCCGAATCCCATGCCCTCAAGCAGCGCCGCCAGGCTGCCGAGCCAAATCTCGCCGCCGCGGTGGGAAAGCGCATCGCCGTATAACGAGGAGATAAGCGACGTACCGCTGACGGGAACGGCGCTGACCGCGTGCTGGATAAAGGCGTCGAGTTTATTCATGTGATTCATTCTGCTGTGTTTTTTGGTGTGGATGAATCATAGCATAATCCCCTCACCCTGACCCTCTCCCCAAAGGGGCGAGGGAAAAAGACGGCACCGAGCGGTCCCTTCTCCCCTCTGGGGCTGAGCTGAGCGTAAAGTGAACGGAATAACCACCAGAGCCGTATGTTCCCCCTCACCCTGACCCTCTCCCCAAAGGGGCGAGGGGAAAAGACGGCACCGAGCGGTCCCTTCTCCCCACTGGGGAGAAGGTTAGGATGAGGGGAATAAGGTATATCAACCGTTAGCCGCCACCTTGCGCAGATCAAACACCCGGCACGCCTTGCCTTCCGAGCGCGGGATGCTGCCGCAGTTCACGATCGTCACGTCGGTCGAAATCCCCACCATCGACTTAATGCGGTGGCGCAGCTGGTGACACACCTGGCAGCGCTGCTCGTGGCTGAGCGTCAAGCTACTCTCTTTCAGCTCTACCTTCACCGAAAGCGAATCAAGATGCCCGCGGCGGTTGACCTCCAGCTGGTAGTGCGGAGAAAGATGCTCAAACTTCACAATTTCCTCTTCCAGCTGCGACGGGAAGACGTTGACGCCGCGAATGATCAGCATATCGTCGCTGCGCCCGCTGATGCGGTCCATGCGGCGCATGGTGCGCGCGGTGCCCGGCAGCAGGCGCGTGAGGTCACGGGTGCGGTAGCGGATCACCGGCAGCGCCTCTTTGGTCAGCGTGGTGAACAGCAGCTCGCCCTGCTCGCCGTCGGCCAGCGGCGTGCCGTCGTTCGGGTTTACGATTTCCGGGAAGAAGTGATCCTCCCAGATGGTCGGGCCGTCGGCGGTTTCAAGACACTCCATCGCCACGCCCGGCCCCATCACTTCCGACAGGCCGTAAATATCCAGCGCCGTAATGCCCAGCCGCTTCTCGATTTCGCGGCGCATCGCCTGCGTCCACGGCTCCGCGCCGAACACGCCCACCCGCAGGGAGCAGGCGCTGGCGTCGCCGCCCATCTGGCGCTCAAGCTCTTCAATCAGGTTCAGGCAGTAGGACGGCGTCACCATGATCATGTCCGGCTGGAAGTCGCGGATCAGCTGCGCCTGCTTCTCGGTTTGGCCGCCGGACATGGGGATCACCGTCGCCCCTAAGCGTTCGGCCCCGTAATGCGCGCCCAGCCCGCCGGTAAAGAGGCCGTAACCGTAGGCGACGTGGATTTTGTCCTTCGCGCTGCCGCCGGCGGCGCGCAGGGAGCGCGCCACGATGTTCGCCCAGTTGTCGATGTCGTTTTGGGTATAACCCACCACGGTGGGCTTGCCGGTGGTGCCGGACGAGGCGTGGATTCGCACCACCTGCTCCATCGGTACGGCAAAGGTGTCGAACGGGTAGTTATCGCGCAGATCCTGCTTGGTGGTGCACGGGAATTTTTGCAGGTCGGCCAGCTCGTTGAAATCGTCAGGGTGAACGCCCGCCGCGTCAAACTTGCGTTTGTACATCGGCACGTTGCTGTAGGCGTGGTTTAGCGTCCACTTCAGGCGCGCGGTTTGCAGCGCCTGCAGTTCGTCAACGGACGCGGTTTCGATCGGGTCAAGCTTTGTTGTATTTGTCATTGTAGGGTGCTCACAGGGTGATTTGATCAAACGCGCTCAAGGATCATGGCAATGCCCTGACCCACGCCGATGCACATCGTACACAGCGCGTAGCGCCCGCCGCGTCGGTGCAGTTCGTTGCTGGCGGCCAGCGCCAGCCGGGCGCCGCTCATCCCCAGCGGATGCCCCAGGGCAATCGCGCCGCCGTTCGGGTTAACGTGCTCCGCGTCGTCCGGCAGGCCAAGCTGGCGCAGCACGCCCAGCGCCTGGGCGGCGAACGCCTCATTAAGCTCAATGACGTCCATATCGTTAATGCTCAGACCGGCGCGCTCCAGCACCTTACGGGTGGCAGGCACCGGGCCAAGCCCCATCAGGCGCGGCTCTACGCCCGCAGTCGCCATCGCCACAATCCGCGTGCGCGGCACCAGTCCCTGCATAATCGCCATCTGCTCGCTGGCGATTATGAGCGCGGCGGCGCCGTCGTTCACGCCAGACGCGTTTCCGGCGGTGATCACCCCGTTCCTGCGAAACGGCGCTTTCAGCGCGGCGAGCTGTTCCAGAGTGGTGTCAGCGCGGGGATGTTCATCCACCGTTACTTCCGTCACCGCCCCTTTTTTACCGGGCACCATAACCGGAACGATCTCCTGGGCCAGCACGCCGTTTTGCTGCGCCCGCGCGGTGCGCTGCTGGCTTCGGAACGCAAAGGCGTCCTGATCGGCGCGGCTGATATTTAACAATTCAGCTACATTCTCTGCCGTTTCCGGCATGCTGTCAGTTCCGAATTGCTGATGCATGAGCGGATTCACAAATCGCCAGCCGATGGTGGTATCGAATACCTCGGCCTGACGCTGGAACGCCGCCGTGGCTTTGCCCATCACAAACGGCGCGCGGGACATCGACTCCACGCCGCCCGCAATCAGCAGCTCGCCGTCTCCGGCCCGGATCGCGCGTGCCGCAAAGCCGATCGCATCCAGGCCCGAGCCGCACAGGCGGTTAATCGTGGTGCCTGATACCGTCTGCGGCAGCCCGGCCAGCAGCGCCGACATGCGCGCCACGTTGCGGTTGTCTTCCCCCGCCTGGTTGGCGCAGCCGAAAATCACGTCGTCAATGCGCTCCTGATCCAGCTGCGGGTAGCGCGCCAGCAGCGCGCGCAGCGGCACGGCGCCAAGGTCGTCCGCGCGCACGCCCGCCAGCGCGCCGCCGTAGCGGCCTACCGGGGTACGCACGCCGTCACAGATAAATGCGTTACTCATCAGGCTTCTCCCGTCACGCTGCCGCCAGTGCGGTGAGATTTCCCGCGAAAGAGAGCAACCGTTTTCTGCTGTTGATTGTGAATTTCAATGTCGTATACGCCGGTCAGCCTGCCCTGATGCTTCACCCGCGCGGTGGCGGTAAGCGTGTCTCCGGCAAAGCCCGGGCGCACAAAATCGATAGAACATCCGGAGGCCACCGCCGCCAGCCCCTGGCTGTTGCAGGCGTAGGCAAACGCCGTGTCCGCCAGGGAAAAGAGCTGGCCGCCGTGGCAGGTTTGATGCCCGTTAAGCATCTGCGGGGTAATGGTCATGGTCAGGACCGCATAGCCCTCGTCCATCTCGATAATGTCGATCCCGAGCGCCCGGGCGCAGGCGTCCCGTTCGTACATGGCGCGGGCGGTGTGCCAGGCGTTATGACTCATAGCTACTCTCCAGAAGCGCGCGCTGGCGCAGCAGGGAACACGGGCGATAGCGTTCTTCGCCGTAATGACGTTGCAGGTTTTCCAGCAGGGCCAACAGCCGCTGCCAGCCGAGGCGTTCGCCCCAGGCGATTGGCCCGCTGGGGTAATTCACGCCGAGGCGCATCGCGGTATCGATGTCCTTTTCGCTGGCAACCCCTTTTTGCAGGGCGTCCAGCGCTTCGTTGGCGATCATCGCCACCGTGCGCCAGATCAGCAGGCCGGGGTAATCGGCAATCTGCATCACCCGCTTGCCCTGCTGCTGTAGCCAGCCGATGGCCTTTTGGTTTGCGGAGTCGGGGTTGCTGGCGGCGACGGCGATAACGGCCACGTCGCGCTCCATGCGATCGACCACCACCACCGGCCGGCCGTGGCGCAGCGCCAGCGACTGGGCGGTTTCGCCCTGGGTTTCGACCAGCAGCACGCCGTCAATTTCCGTGACACCGTCACTTTTTCGTTCACCGTGCCGCGCGCTGTCGCTCACCGCATCCAGCCACTTCGCGTCCGGCCTGTCGCCCTGCCAGTCGTACACGCCCTTCCCGCTTTTTCTGCCCAGCCGCCCGGCCAGCACCAGCTCCTGCTGCACCAGCGAAGGCAGAAAGCGGCGCTCCTGCCAGAAGGAGTTGAACACCGAACAGGTCACGGCAAAGTTGACGTCCTGGCCGATCAGATCGGTCAGCTCCAGCGGCCCCATCGGGAACCCGGCCCCCTCGCGCAGCGCGGCGTCGATGGCTTCCGGCGCGGCAACCTGCTCTTCCAGCGCGCGCCAGGCCTCGGAGTAAAACGGGCGCGCCACGCGGTTGACGATAAAGCCCGGCGTCGACTGGCAGCGCACCGGCTGTTTCCCCCAGTTCAGGGCCAGCTCGCACAGCGCGTCGGCCACTTCTGGCGACGTCGCCAGCCCGCTCACCACTTCGACCAGCTTCATCACCGGCGCGGGGTTAAAGAAGTGCAGCCCGGCCACGCGCTCGGGGTGCGTGACGTCCGCCGCAATTGCGGTAATCGAAATAGAGGAGGTATTGCTGGTCAGCAGCGTTTTCGCCGGGCAGATCTCAGCCAGCTTCGCGAACAGCGCTTTTTTAACCTCCAGACGCTCGGAGGCGGCCTCGATGACCAGATCCGCGGCCGCAAGGGCATCGATATCCGTTACCGGCGTTAGCCGCGCGAGGATCTGCCCGCAGGCCTCAGGAGACAGCTTTCCGCGCGCCGCGCGGGAGGCCAGGCGCTCACGGATGCCGTCAATCGCGCGGAAGACCGCCTCGGAGGCGATGTCATACACCAGCACCGGGTGCCCGTGGCTGGCCGCCACTTCGGCAATCCCGGCGCCCATGGTTCCGCTGCCGATCACGGCAACGGTTCGAATCGTCGTCACCATGCTATTTCCCCGTAAAGTTCGGCGCGCGCTTGCCGAGAAAAGCGCTGACGCCCTCGCGGTAGTCGTCGCTGCGCCCGGCCAGACGCTGATAGTCACGCTCCAGGTCGAGCTGCGCGTCGAGGGTATTGGTTTCCGCGGCGTTAATCGCCTGCTTGATCAGCCCGAGACCAAAGGTCGGCTGGGAGGCAAAGTGCTGCGCCAGCTGCTGCGCGGTGGCGGAGAGCCGTTCGTCCTCCACCACCTGCCAGATCATCCCCCACGCCTGAGCCTGCTCGGCGCTCAGCTTTTCGCCCAGCAGCGCCAGCCCCATCGCGCGGGCGCGCCCCGCCACGCGCGGAAGGAACCAGGTGCCGCCGCAGTCAGGCACCAGCCCGAGCCTGCTGAACGCCATCACAAAGGTGGCCGAGCGGGCGGCGATGACCATGTCGCAGCCGAGCGCCAGGGTGGCTCCGGCGCCGGCGGCCACGCCGTTCACCGCGCAAATCACCGGCTTCGGCAGTGCCGCCAGGCGGCGCACCAGCGGGTTGTAAAAGGTTTCAACGGACATGCCGAGGTCCGGCGCCGGGCCGTTCGGGTCCACGTTGCGGTCGTTCAGATCCTGACCCGCACAAAAGCCGCGGCCCGCGCCGGTTATCAGCAGGCAGCGGATGGTCTCGTCGCGCTCGGCCTGCTTCAGGCAGTCGGCAAGCTGCTGGTGCATTACGTCGTTAAAGCTGTTGAGCCGCTCCGGGCGGTTGAGCGTAAGGGTCATCACGCCGTTCTCAACCTGGCATAAGATAAATTCCACGGTTAGCGTCCTTTAAAGTCGGGAGTGCGTTTTTGTAAGAAGGCGTCGATGCCCTCGCGGCGGTCTTCGGTGGCGGCGAGCAGCGTGAAGAGCTGTCGCTCCTGGGCAAGCCCGGCCTGAAGCGCCACCTCCTGCGACTGGCGCAGCGCCTGCTTCGCGGCCTGCAGCGCCAGAGGCGAATGGCGCGCCATCAGCGCCGCCTGCTTCAGGGCATACTCCAGCGTCAGCGCTGCCGGGAAGACGTCGCTTACCAGCCCGGCGCGCTGCGCCTGCCGCCCGGTGATGCTTTCCCCGGTGAGGATCATCCTGCTGGCGAGCGATTTCCCCACGCAGCGGATCAGCCGCTGGGTGCCGCCCGCGCCGGGCATAATGCCCAGCGTGATTTCCGGCAGGCCGAAGCGGGCGTTGTCTCCCGCAATCACCACGTCGCAGAGCAGCGCCAGCTCGCAGCCCGCGCCCAGCGCAAAGCCGTTGACGGCGGCAATCAGCGGCTTGTTGAAGGCGTTGATCCGCGCCCACAGCTGCGGGCGAACGTCGTTCAGGGTGGCGGGCAGATCTTTCTCCGCCATTTCGTTGAGATCGGCCCCCGCGGCGAAGCAGCGCTCGCCGCCGTAGATCACGCAGGTTGAGACGCCGTTATCCACAGCGGCGGCTTCCAGCGCCCCGGCAATCTGCTCAAGCAGCGCGTTGTTGAGCGCGTTTCGCGCCGCCGGGCGGTTCAGCGTGAGCTGCAGGACGCGGCCGTGACGGGTAATAATCAGCTCGCTCATGCCATCCCCTTGGCGTCGAAATCGACGACCACGTCGGCGGTGAGCGGCAGCGCCTGACAGCTCAGCACGTAGCCTGCCGCCAGCTCGTCCGGCTCCAGGCTGTAGTTGGTTGCCATATCCACCCTGCCGCGCAGCACTTTGCATTTGCAGGTGGCGCACACGCCGCCCTTGCAGGCGTACGGCAGGTCTGCCCCCTGGCGCAGGGCCGCGTCGAGAATGCTTTCATCGTCTGTCGTCAGGGTAATTTCGCGATCGCGCCCGTCCTGACGCACGGTCACCTTCTGCCCCTCGGCCTGTACGCTGACCGTCCGCTTAGCGAGGGTACCCGGCGTGTTGAAGCGCTCCAGATGGATGGATTTTTCCGGCATGCCCAGCGCCTTCAGCGCGGCTTCGGCCTCGTCCATCATCGCCGCCGGGCCGCAGATGAAGGCCTCGTCATACTGGCGGAAGTCGATCAGCGTTTTTGCCAGCGCCTGCAGCTTTTCGCCGTCGATGCGCCCGTGCAGCAGGTCGCTGTCCAGCGTTTCCTGGCTAAAGATGGACACCAGCTGCAGGCGCTGCGGGTATTTGTCCTTAAGATCGGCCAGCGCGCGGCGAAACATCATGCTCTGGCTGGTGCGGTTGCCGTAGATCAGGGTGAACTGGCTGTGCGGTTCGGTCGCCAGCGTAGCGGAGAGGATCGCCACCATCGGCGTAATGCCCGATCCGGCGGCAATGGCCAGATAGCGGCCTTCCCGTTCGGGCTGCGGCTGGTAGCCAAAATGGCCCTGCGGCACCATCACCTCCAGCGCCATGCCCTGGGCGATGGACTCGCGGGCGTAGCGGGAAAAGCGCCCGCCCTCGATGGCTTTTACCGCCACGCTGATTTCACCCGGCGCGGCGCTGCGGCAGATGGAGTAGCAGCGGCGAAGCTCGTCGCCTTCCAGCGTGGCCTTGAGCGTCAGGTGCTGGCCCGGGCGAAAGCGGTACGCCTCCTGCAGGTCCTGCGGTACGGCGAAGGTAATCGTGACAGCGTCACGCGTTTCCGGCTCTACTTTTGCCACTGTTAAGGAATGAAACGTTGTCATGGCAGCCTCAAATACATTTGAAATAGTCGAAGGGTTCACGGCATGCGTTGCACCGATAGAGCGCCTTGCAGGCCGTTGAGCCAAATTCACTGATAAGCGAGGTGTTGGCGCTCGCGCAGCGCGGGCAGGCCACCTCGGCGGGGGCGTGCGCGCAGCAGCTTTGCCCGACCGGCGGGCTAATGCCGTACTGGCGCAGGCGCACGCGGGCCTCCGCGGTCATCCAGTCGGTGGTCCAGGCCGGCTCAAGCTGGAGCACGATATGCACTGGCGTATAGCCGTGCGCCGTCATCGTTTCGCGGATGGCGCCCAGCAGGTGCTCCGTCGCCGGGCAGCCCGAATAGGTCGGCGTAAAGCCAATCACCCAGCCGCCGCCCTGTGCGCTCACGCTGCGCACCATGCCTAAATCGGTAATGGTCAGCACCGGGACTTCCGGGTCCGGGATCTGGCCAAGCAGCGACCAGATATGCGGGATTTCAGCGGGTGCGATTTCAACGAGACGTTGCATGGCGTTCTCCTCCGTTACCACTGCTGGCCGGGATAGGCGCGCTGGAGATACTGCATCTCTGCCAGCATCGGCCCCAGGTGTTCGGTATGCAGTCCGCGCCTGCCGCCCGTGCGGTACGCTGCTTCAGCGGGCACGCGAAGGGTGGCCTCACGCAGGCCAGCAAACACTTCGCTTTCCCAGGGCTGGCGCAGGGCGCGCGGGTCAACGGCCACGCCGGAGGCAATCAAATCGAGATCCACCTCGTCGGCCTCAAACAGCTCCGCCGTGAAGCGCCACAGGCTATTTACCGCCTGCTGCATTTTCTGCGCGGACGTTTCGGTGCCGTCGCCCAGGCGCACCAGCCAGCCGCGGCTAAAGCGCAGGTGGTAGCGCACCTCCTTGATGGCTTTTGCGGCGATCGCCGCAATCCGGGCGTCGCGGCTGCCGATCAGGCGCTCGTAAAGCGCAACGTGCCAGGCGTCCATCAGGTACTGACGCACGATCGTGTCGGCGAAGCTGCCGTTGGGCTGCTCCACCAGCAGCAGGTTGCGGAACTGACGCTCGTCGCGGCCAAAGGCCAGCGCGTCTTCATCGCCCTTGCCTTCGCGCTCGGCGGCATAGGCCAGGAAGTTGCGCGCCTGCCCGAGCAGATCGAGGCCAATGTTGGCCAGCGCCAGGTCAATCTCCAGCTCCGGCGCGTGGCCGCACCAGGCGCCGAGGCGCTGCGAGAGCACCAGACCGTTATCGCCCAGCCGCAGGGCATATGCTGATACGTTATTCATCCCTAACCTCACATGTGCTCGATGCCATCAGGGATGGTGTAAAACGTGGGATGACGGTAGACCTTGCTTTCCGCCGGGTCGAAGAACTCGCCGCTCTCTTCCGGCTGGGAGGCGACGATTTCGCTCGCCTTCACCACCCAGATGGAACAGCCTTCGCTGCGCCGGGTGTAGGCATCGCGCGCGTTCTCCAGCGCCATGCGGTCGTCGGCGGCATGCAGGCTGCCGACGTGGCGGTGGGATAACCCCTGTTTGCTGCGTACGAACACTTCGTACAGCGGCCAGTAAACGTTGCTCATCTTGATTCCCCTTATGCCGCGCTGCGCGCGCGTTGTTTTTCCGCGTGCGCCAGCGCGGCCTCGCGCACCCACGCCCCGTCGTCCCAGGCCTTGCGTTTTGCTTCCAGGCGCTCGTGGTTGCAGATGCCGCGCCCGTTAATGACCTCGTCAAACTCCTGCCAGTCGATCTCGCCGAAGCGGTAGTGGCCGCTCTCTTCATCGAAGCGCAGGTCGGCGTCCGGCACGGTCATGCCCAGCATCTCCACCTGCGGAACGGTGTTGTCCACGAAGCGCTGGCGCAGCTCGTCGTTGCCGAAGCGCTTGATTTTCCACGCCAGGCTGCGGGCGCTGTTCGGCGAGTTGTCGTCGTTTGGCCCGAACATCATCAGCGCGGGCCACCAGAAGCGGTTGATCGCGTCCTGCAGCATCTGGCGCTGATCCTCGCTGCCCTGCGCCAGCGCCATGCAGGCCTCAAAGCCCTGGCGCTGGTGGAAGCTCTCTTCCTTACAGATTTTCACCATCGCGCGGGCATAGGGACCGTAAGAGGTGCGGCACAGCGCGACCTGGTTCACAATCGCCGCGCCGTCCACCAGCCAGCCGATCACCCCGATGTCGGCCCAGCTCAGGGTGGGATAGTTGAAGATCGAGGAGTATTTCATCTTGCCGTCGAGCATCTTCTGGTAGATGTCTTCCCGCGCGCAGCCCAGCGTTTCCGCCGCGCTGTACAGGTACAGCCCGTGTCCGGCTTCGTCCTGCACCTTCGCCAGCAGGATCGCCTTGCGGCGCAGCGTCGGGGCGCGGGCGATCCAGTTACCCTCCGGCAGCATGCCGACAATTTCCGAATGCGCGTGCTGCCCAATCTGGCGGATCAGCGTTTTGCGGTAGGCGTCCGGCATCCAGTCCTGAGGCTCGATGGCCGTCTCCTGCGCGATGCGCTGCTCAAAGCGTTGTTCTTGCGTCACGTCGTCACCTTTATGATTCGTTAATCTGCGAAGCAAAGCTAAATTATGAATCACTTCGTTTCCTAAAAGTTACACAGAAGTTAAATATAACCCCAAGAACCCTTTGTGTATTTTGTGACGTCGCTCGCAAGGCTTTTCGCCAAGGCCTCATGTGGCGCGCTTCTCGGGTCCTCTTTTCACGACACCAGATCACAGCGTTAATATTTCGTTAAAACATTGCTTGATTTTTATGATTCGCTATCAAAGTATTTATAGTTAAATCACGAAACATCTGGAGATACGCGATGCAGCAGTTAGCCAGCTTCTTGTCCGGCACCTGGCAGTCAGGCCGGGGCCGCGAGCGCACCATTCAACACGCCATCAGCGGGGAAACCCTGTGGAGCGTGACCAGCGAAGGGCTGGATATGGCGGCCGCCCGCCGTTACGCCATTGAGCGCGGCGGCGAGGCGCTTCACGCCATGACCTTCATCGAACGCGCCGCAATGCTGAAGGCGGTGGCGAAACACCTGATGAGCCAGAAAGAGACGTTTTACGCGCTCTCCGCGCAGACCGGCGCGACGAAGGCCGACAGCTGGGTAGATATTGAAGGCGGTATCGGCACCCTCTTCACCTACGCCAGCCTCGGCAGCCGCGAGCTGCCGGACGATACGCTGTGGCCGGAAGACGAGCCGATCCCGCTGTCGAAGGAAGGCGGCTTTGCGGCGCGCCACGTACTCACCTCGAAAGCCGGCGTGGCGGTGCATATCAACGCCTTTAACTTCCCATGCTGGGGGATGCTGGAGAAGCTGGCCCCGACGTGGCTTGCCGGAATGCCCGCCATCGTTAAGCCGGCCACCGCCACGGCGCAGGTGACGCAGGCGATGGTGAAATCTATCGTCGAGAGCGGCCTGGTGCCGGACGGCGCGATTAGCCTGATCTGCGGCGGCGCGGGCGATCTGCTTAACCATCTCGATAGTCAGGACGTGGTGACCTTTACCGGCTCCGCCAGCACCGGCCAGAGCCTGCGCGTGCATCCCAACATCGTGGCGCAGTCGATTCCGTTTACCATGGAGGCAGACTCGCTGAACTGCTGCGTGCTGGGCGACGACGTGACCCCGGAACAGCCGGAGTTTGCGCTGTTCATTCGCGAGGTAGTGCGCGAGATGACCGCCAAGGCCGGGCAAAAATGTACCGCTATCCGCCGCATTATCGTGCCGCAGGGCCAGATCGAGGCCGTGAGCCAGGCGCTGATTGCGCGCCTTGAAAAGGTGGTCGTTGGCGATCCGGCGCAGGACGGCGTGAAGATGGGCGCGCTGGTCAACGCCGAACAGCGCGCGGACGTGCAGGAGAAGGTTAACCAGCTGATTTCTGCGGGCTGCCAGGTGCGATTAGGCGGCAGGGCCGATTTGCAGGCCGCCGGGGCGTTCTTCCCGCCGACCCTGCTCTTCTGCCCGCAGCCGGACGAAACCCCTGCCGTTCACGCCACCGAAGCCTTCGGCCCGGTCGCCACGCTGATGCCATACCGCAGCGAGGACCATGCGCTGGCGCTGGCCCGCGCGGGCGGCGGAAGCCTCGCCGGTACGCTGGTGACGGCGGATGCCGCCATCGCCCGCCGGTTCATCGCCGGCGCCGCGCGCGCCCACGGGCGCATTCAGATCCTCAACGAGGAGTCGTCGAAAGAGTCCACCGGGCACGGCTCGCCGCTGCCGCAGCTGGTGCACGGCGGACCGGGCCGCGCGGGCGGCGGTGAGGAGCTGGGCGGCCTGCGCGCGGTGAAGCATTACCTTCAGCGCACCGCCGTTCAGGGCAGCCCGTCGATGCTGGCGGCCATCGGTAAACAGTGGGTGCGCGGCGCGCGGGTGCAGGAAGACCGCGTGCATCCGTTCCGCAAATACTTCGAGGAGCTTCAGCCGGGCGATAGCCTGCTGACCCCGCGCCGCACCGTAACGGAGGCGGATATCGTCAATTTTGCCTGCCTGAGCGGCGACCATTTTTACGCCCATATGGACAAAATCGGCGCGGCGGAGTCAATCTTCGGCGAGCGCGTGGCGCACGGCTATTTCCTGATATCCGCCGCCGCGGGGCTGTTTGTCGACGCGGGCGTCGGGCCGGTCATCGCAAACTACGGCATGGAAAACCTGCGCTTTATCGAGCCGGTCAAGCCGGGCGACACCATCCAGGTGCGTCTCACCTGCAAGCGTAAAACGCTGAAAAAACAGCGCGCCGCCGACGAGAAGCCCACCGGCGTGGTGGAATGGTCGGTTGAGATTTTCAACCAGCACCAGCAGGCCGTGGCGCTCTACTCCATTCTGACGCTGGTGGCGCGCCAGCAGGGTGATTTCAGCTAATTCTCCCTCACCCCATCCCTCTCCCCCAAGGGCTGAGGGTTCCCCACTAATTACAGTCTGGCACCGAATCCCCCCTCTCCCTGGAGGGAGAGGGCCGGGGTGAGGGGGGAACATACGGCAGTGGTGGTTATTCCGTTCACTTTATGAGCGTTGCTACTCTGAAATCACATTACTTGTGAACGTGTTAAGGAGGCTCATCGCCGCCTCCTTAACAATCCGGGCTCCCGGCAGAGAAAATCGCCGCTTCGCAGGTTGTTCGCCCCATCCCTGGGGCTCCCCCCTTCGGGGCCAGCACAAGTGCTGTCCAAAATTGCTCCCGGCAATTTTGTCTTCGGCTTATTCCTTCCGGCTTATCGGGGACGGGCGGAGGCAACGTCCCTGTAAAGCCGCCCTCTCGGCGCATCCCTGCGCCTCGCCCCGGCCTGCAGGAAACGCCTCAGCGATTTTCAGCCGGACCAAGGGTCGCTGTAAGCTCTTTATTCTGTTGATAAAAACTTAATCGCTTCTGAATAAAATTTTTCTGGGGATTCCTCAGCCCTCAAGGGAGAGGGAGTAGCCTGTGCCAGCTGTAATTTATGAAGATCCCTCAGCCCGGCATGTGATGCATCCCCGCTCTTTTTTTAACCTGGCAAGACTGACAAATAACCTGGCAGATGCAGGCAAACGCTTTTCATGTGCGCCTGTCAGGATATATCCACACAACACAATAAACACAACAATATGAGGTCTGCGATGGGAAGCTCTTCTTCTTTTTCCGCCCGTAAAACGGCTCTGGCCATGGCCGTTGCGCTGTGTTGCGCCTGGCAATCCCCCGCTTTTGCGCACGGCAGCGAGGCGCATATGGTACCGATGGATAACGCGCTGGAGGCGTTTGGCGCCGACGTGCAGTGGGATGACTACGCGCAGATGTTCACCATCACCAAAGACGGCGCGTTCGTGAAGGTCAAGCCGGGGGCGAAAACCGCTATCGTCAACGGCAAGCCCCTTGCGCTGCAGGTTCCGGTGGTAATGAAAGATAATAAGGCGTTTATCCCGGAGACCTTCATTAACGACGTGTTCCAGTCCGGCCTTGACCAGACCTTCCAGGTTGAAAAAAGCCCGCATCCCCTTAACGCGCTAACGGCGGACGAAATTAAGCAGGCCGTCGAGATCGTCAAAGCCTCGGCGGACTTTAAGCCGAACACCCGCTTTACGCAGATTGCGCTGGCCGAGCCGGAAAAAAGCAAGGTCTGGGACTTTGTGCTGAACGGCACGGCGGTGGATAGCCCGCGTCAGGCGAACGTGACCATGCTGAGCGGTAAGCACGTCATCGAAAGCCGGGTTGACCTGAAGGATAAGAAAATCCTGTACTGGGAGGCGGTGAAAGACGCGCACGGCATGGTGCTGCTGGACGATTTTGCCACCGTTCAGCAAATTATTAACGACAGCACCGAGTTTGCCGAGGTGCTGAAAAAGCGCGGCATTACCGATACGAAGAAGGTTATCACCACCCCGCTGACCGTCGGCTTTTTCGACGGCAAGGACGGCCTGAAGCAGGAAGATCGCCTGCTGAAGGTGGTGAGCTATCTGGACGTAGGCGACGGCAACTACTGGGCGCACCCGATTGAAAACCTGGTGGCGGTTGTCGATCTCGAACAGAAGAAAATTCAGAAAATAGAGGAAGGCCCCGTCGTGCCGGTTCCGCTGACTCCGCGCCCGTATGACGGCCGCGACCGCGTAGAAACGGTGAAGAAGCCGCTGGAGATCAGTGAGCCGGAAGGCAAAAACTACACCATCACCGGCGACAGGGTTCACTGGCAGAACTGGGACTTCCACCTGAGCCTCGACTCGCGCGTCGGCCCGATGATTTCAACCGTGACCTACAGTGACGGCGGTAAAAAACGCCAGGTCATGTATCAGGGCTCGCTGGGCGGCATGATCGTCCCTTACGGCGATCCGGACGTGGGCTGGTATTTCAAGGCCTATCTGGACTCCGGCGATTACGGCATGGGCACCCTGACCTCCCCGCTGGTGCGCGGCAAGGACGTGCCGTCTAACGCGGTGCTGCTCAATGAAACCATCCCGGACTACACCGGCGCGCCGATGGAGATCCCGCGCGCGATCGCCATCTTCGAACGCTATGCGGGGCCGGAGTATAAGCACCAGGAGATGGGCCAGCCTAACGTCAGCGCCGAGCGCCGCGAGCTGGTAGTGCGCTGGGTCAGCACCGTCGGCAACTACGACTATATCTTTGACTGGGTGTTCCACGAAAACGGCACCATCGGCATCGACGCGGGCGCGACGGGCATCGAGGCGGTGAAGGGCGTGAAGGCGAAAACCATGCATGATGCCACCGCCAAAGACGACACCCGGTACGGCACGCTTATCGATCACAATATCGTGGGCACGACGCACCAGCACATCTATAACTTCCGCCTGGATATGGACGTTGACGGCACCAGTAACAAGCTGGTGGCGATGGATCCGGAAGTGAAGCCCAATACCGCGGGCGGCCCGCGCACCAGCACCATGCAGGTCAACCAGTACGACATCGACACCGAGCAGCAGGCGGCGCAAAAGTTTGACCCGGGCACCATTCGCCTGCTGAGCAATACCGGCAAAGAGAACCGCATGGGTAACCCGGTCTCGTATCAGATAATCCCGTACGCGGGCGGTACGCATCCGGTGGCAACCGGGGCGAAATTCGCACCCGACGAGTGGATTTATCATCGCCTGAGCTTTATGGACAAACAGCTGTGGGTAACGCGCTACCATCAGGACGAAATGTACCCGGAAGGGAAGTTCCCGAACCGCTCAACCCACGACACCGGTTTAGGTCAGTACAGCAAGGACAATGAGTCCCTGAACGGCCAGGATAACGTGGTCTGGATGACTACCGGCACGACCCACGTCGCCCGCGCGGAGGAGTGGCCCATCATGCCAACGGAATGGGTGCATGCCCTGCTTAAGCCGTGGAACTTCTTCGACGAGACGCCAACGCTCGGCAAGAAAAAAGACGATAAATGACTCATATGCCGGGAGAAATCCCGGTTTTTTTACCCTTCAATAACACAATTTTGCCCGCAGCCACCATAATACATAGCAAGATGTATTAACCGGCGCTGTAGTAATGGAAAAAAGAAAAAGCCCACCCGCTGAACGTGCAACCTGGCCAACCCGCCGGGCGATGGTCATGCGCGGCCTGGTGATGAACCTGCCGTGGCTGGCGTTCATTAACGTGTGCTTCGCGCTCATCATCCTGCTGCGTAACCAGCTGCTCAACCCGGGCCGCCCTCCTTATCCGGCCCACTTGCACTTCACGAAGCTGGTGGATGCCTCTATGCTTGGCATTATCATCCTGTCAGCCGCGCTGATCGTCATGGGCTGGCGGCGCATCCCCGGCGTCAGCGTGGTGTTGTTCATCTGCAGCGCGATCTGGTCGTTGTCCTGCTACTGGTTTATCACCGACTGGAAGCTGCCCCACGTCTGGCCGCTGTGCGTAATCCTGCTGATGGCGGGTACCAGCGCGCTCTATTTCTATCCGCGTGGGCTGTTGTCCTTTGCTTTGCCGCTGTGGCTTACCCTGCCCGTCGCGAGCTGGGTGCTGAACGAGAGGCTCAGCATTCGTTTCGTGACCGTCTGGACGGTATTCACCCTGATCCTGATCTGCGGACGCTACATTCTGCTGAGCTGGTTCGACGAGGCGTGGCGGCGCAACCAGCAGAACCAGCTGCTGATTTCCCGCCTCGCGGCGCTGGCCCATCAGGATCCTCTGACGCAGACGGCGAACCGCAGGGCGATGGAGGTGGTGCTGGAGAACGCCGTGGAGCAGAAAAAAGCCTTCTCGCTGATTATGCTCGACGTCGATTACTTCAAGCGTTTTAACGACACCTACGGTCACCAGGCGGGCGACGATTGCCTGAACCGCGTGGCCGAGGTGCTCAGAAAGTCGGTGCGCTCGCCGGACGATGTGGTGTCGCGCTACGGCGGCGAGGAGTTTGTGGTGATCCTGTTTAACTGCCCGAAGAAGATGGCGGAACAGGTGGCGGCGCGGATTCAGCAAGGGTTGCGGCGGATTGCCATTCCCCACAGCGGCTCAACGGTAAAGGAGTACGTGACCGTCAGCATGGGGATTGCGGAGATGGCCGAGGGGCTGGCCGGCACCGAGATCATCGCCCGCGCCGACGCCGCGCTGTACCGGGCGAAGGAGGCCGGACGGGATCGGTGGTCGCGTTGAATGATGCCGGGTGGCGGCTCCGCCTTACCCGGCCTACAAAATAGCCGGTGCGGCCTGATGCCCTCACCCTGGCCCTCTTCTAAGGGAGATAGTTCAAAATAACTGAAAAAATGTGAGAAAATCCAAAAAATAATACTCTGATTTTATTGAATTTTTAACGTTACAAGCGTTAGTTTTGTTCGGGACGTGTGGGAGTACGTGTTTTTCCGTCAGGTCGAAAAACTTTTGTCTATCGATATTTTGTAGACAAGGAGGGCAAACGTGCAAAATTCAATACGTTAGGCGTATATCCCGAAATGTCGTTCCTCAGTGCTCTTGAAACGTTTGAAAGCCTTGCTAATTGCCCTGACGTTGTAAAAGTGACAAAAAAAGCGGCACACTTGCCGATCTGTTTGAAGTTCTTGAGGTATCAGATAAAGAATCGTATGTGGGTGAGCGTTTTTTAACATTTGATAAACTCTCTGTGTTACTTAAAACAACTCAAGTTGACTTTTTTAATCCTGATGTTGCTGTACTAATTTAATTGATTTTCTTTTGCGGGGGCCAGCGCCCGTATGAAATTATGGGATTCCCAAAAAATGCTATGACAGTAAAAACAAAACTCTTTCAATTCCCCCACATTTATCAAAAACTAAAAAATAGTATCATTTTATACTGTGTGAATCTGCTGTTGAATTAATTGAATTAATGATTTAACGCTATCCTGAACGTGAATATTTGTTCCCTAATCAGGGTTATAAAAAAAGATGAAACACTGGGAAGAAAAATTAGATTCTGGGTTGAATGGAAAACATGCCTAGGAACCGACGAAACATATGTCAAGTGATCTGCTATCAGATAACATTAAACCTTATTGTAAGAAGCAGCAAGTTAATAAATTTATTCCGAGAGATTTCCGCCGAACCTTTAAAACTCTTGCTGGTCAATTGAAAATCTCAAATGAAATTCGTGACAGAATACAGCATCATGCTTTACATGACGTGTCGACTGTTCACTATGATCGATACGATTATAATGAAGAAAAGATGGAAGCGCTTTTAAAGTGGGAAGCAAAGTTAAAAGAAATAATGAACAATAGCTGATATATCGAATTATTACCCAGACAAATCTAAAAAAAGCCACCTATTTATGAAGGTTATAAGCAGGTGGCCTTTTTGTGTATCTTTTTTAGAAGTGAGAGCGTGATCACTATGATTAAATCATCACGTGTAAGATGATCAACTGATTATAACAAGGAACATGTTATGTATTACAGCGAAGAAATTATAGATAAAATAGGTACGGACAAAGAATTAGCCGTAAGATTAGATAAGGCAATGGTAGACGTAAAGGATGGTGTATCCGATTATTTAAATGGGCTTGAAGATGGCGCAACAAGATTACTTTATTATACATCCTGTTTTACAGACAATTATCAAGATGTATGTAATAAACTTAAAACTGAGGATGTAAGGTTTTTGTTGTCATTAAAAGAACTTGTAACACATCGGGACGTTATATTCCGAATGATTAAAATCTATATAGAAACTCTTCTAAAAAATAAGAGTGAAGGAAAAAAGAAAACAATTCTTGAGAAATTAATACCATTTACAACAAACTACTCTATCAAATACATTTCAAAAAATGGTTTAATATATGCTGTAGCAGCATACATATGTTACGGCAACAAGATGAATTTCGTAGTCCAAAACGCATTTATGAAAAAAATAGGAAGTAGAATCGGATGGGTGATTGGAGGTGTGAATATTTATGGACTTGTCCAACGTGCTTCTGAAAGCGCAGATAATCTAAAAAATTCTGCCCATTATTTTACAATGCTTTATACGTGGAAGGGTTAGAAATGCTGTATTTCTTGATTGAGCCGATAATTATGAAGTCAGGTTATTTGAATATTACCTTATCCTCTGATGAAGAAATTGTCAGAGCATTGAAAAAAATGATGTGACAATGTTTAATTTAATAAATGAATTTCTTTGGCGTTTTATTAAGCGTTTATTTATAAGCATTAAAGATGACTGTATTGATCGTATAAGAGGATTTGTTGCTGTAGTTCTTTTTATAGCAATTTCAAGCTTTATATTCGATCATGTAAACAGTAATAAAGTTGCAATTACAATCATAATTTTTATAGTAGTGAGTGTTTTTGCATTAGTGAATTTTTTTTATAAAGGGAAAAATTAAAATGTCTATACCAGCACATATTTGGATTACAGATGAAAATAATTCACCTTTACGCGGTGAATGTTTAATGCCAACCCGATTAGGTTCCACTGAACTTAAATCCTTCAATCATTCCGTGTGGATTCCTACAGATCATAACACGGGGAAACTTACGGGAACACGACTTCATGCTCCCATTATATTTGAAAAGGAAATTGATCGTCTTACACCTCTTTTCTTTAAGGGGATCTGCCAAGGTAAAATATTTAAAGAAGCTTTAATAAAGATGTATAACATAAATGAAGCAGGGATTGAAGTTGAATACTTCAATATAAAACTGGAAAATGTAAAGATTACAAAAATTTCTCCAGTTTTATTCCCATTAGGAATTGCAGGTAAACATATGGAAGAGATTGAAATCCGTTATGAATCAATAGAATGGTTATATTGTGACGGCCATATAGTATTCAAAGATTCATGGAATGAGATAACGTGCGCATAAAAAATGGGGCTTAAGCCCCCATTTTTTATTTAACTCAAACTAACGTTTTCCGTTCCGAAAAGATATGTCAGTATATAACCCGCGAAATAAACAATAACCATTCCTCAAGCATATATCCCCATCGCAGCGAATATACCTGAGTTAGAAGTCATTAGTGGCAGCGCTACCAGCCCCGAAGGACCGAAGGCGCTATTGAGTCCGATCGGCAAGCCTGACCAAGCCTTAGTACCAACGCTAAAAAAGGCAACCATTCGGTTGCCTTTTGCATTTATTAATACCTCACGCACACCGACTTCGTTTCGCACCAGCCGTCCAGCCAGTCCGGGCCAAAATCACGCCCGGTGCCGGACTGCTTCATGCCGCCGAACGGCAGGTTGGCGTCTATCAGCGTATGGCTGTTGACCCACACGGTGCCCGCCTGCAGCCGGTCGGTGTACGCCAGCGCACGGCTGACGTCCTGCGTCCAGACGCTCGCCGTCAGGCCGTACTCGGAGTCATTGGCTAATTGCAGCGCCTCTTCGCCGTCCGCCACGCGGATCAGGTTCACCACCGGGCCGAACACCTCTTCGCGGGTCAGCTTCAGGCTGGCCGTCGGGTTGACCACCAGCGTAGGCGACACGTAGTAGCCCTTTCCGCCGGGGCCTGCGCTTCCGGTTATTAGCTCTGCGTTCTGGGATTTTGCCTCATCAAGGAAGGTCTGAACCTTGTCGCAGTGGGCGCGCGACGCCAGCGGGTTGATAAAGGCATCCGGCGACATGCCCGGACCGACGCTCAGGGATTTCACCGCCTGCTCGAAGCCGCTCACCAGCGTGTCAAACAGCGGCGCTTCGATATAGATACGCGAGCTTGCCGCGCAGACCTGACCCTGGTTGAGGAAGCTGCCCATCATCAGCCCTTCGATAACCCAGTCCGGGTTAGCATCTTTCAGCACGATCGCCGGGTTTTTGCCCCCCAGCTCCAGCGTAACGCCCGTCAGCGTGTCCGCCGCCGCGCGCGCAATCTGCTTGCCCGTTGCCGTCGAGCCGGTGAAGCTGACCTTGGCAATATGCGGGTGCGACGTCAGCGCCGCGCCGCAGACCGCGCCGCTGCCGGTCACAACGTTAAACACGCCCTCCGGCACGCCCGCCTCGCAGGCCAGTTCGGCCACGCGCAGCATGGTCAGCGGCGTGGTTTCAGACGGCTTAATGACGATAGAACACCCGGCCGCCAGCGCGGGCATGACCTTCCACATGCCGATCAGCAGCGGGAAGTTCCACGGCACGATCCCGGCCACTACGCCAATCGGCTCTTTGCGCGTCCACGCCTGATAGCGCGCGCCCTGCGGCAGCGGGATTGACAGCTCGAGCGTTTTGCCCGCAATCCTGGTGGTTAACCCCGCGGTATAGCGCATCCAGTTCAGGGTGCATTCAACCTCAAACATGCGGGAAATAGTGATTGATTTTCCCTGCTCCAGGGTTTCAAGCTGCGCCAGCTCCTCTCTGTGCTTTTCAACCAGATCGGCGAAGCGCAGCAATATGCGCTCGCGCTCGGCGGGCAGCTTACCGCACCAGCTGCGGGCCACGAAGGCGCGCCAGCCGGACATCACCGCGCGATCGACATCCTCGACGCTGGCATCGGCGGTAGAGGCAATAACCTCGCCCGTCGCCGGGTTGAACACGTTCAGCCGCTTTTCACCGTCGGACGCGGTCTGCTGGCCTTCAATCCACAGGCCGTGCTGTCGGTCTAAAAACTGCTGCACGGCGGGCAGAACGGCAACCTGTGACTCAGACATAAGAAACTCCTTTGTTATTCTTCGCAGGGTATTACTGCAGTCTAAAAGGGGTTTCTGATTCCTGCTTTTATCTGTGTGACATTCGCTTTGCCGCCTGTGACAGGCCCCGCAAATCGCGATAATTCCCGCTTATAACGCTGTTACCGGTAAGCGTTCTTTCCTATAGTCAGCCTCAGGAACCTGACGAAATGCAACATTAATGCAACAATGCAAAAACATTGACGGTGCGGCGAGATAACCATGGCGTGTGCAAGCGAAGGGGAAAAGTTACAGCAGTGGCTGGCGCAGATTAACCAGGTGTGCGGGCGCTTTGACGCGCGCCCGACCGACGGGGAATTTGTCGGCGATTTGGAGACGAGCTACGCCCGTAGCCTGAAGCTCAGCACCGTGACCGCCGCGGGGGTAAACCTTTTCCGCACCCGTCAGGAAATTAAACAGGGTAACGATGCCTGGTTTTATACCGTGTTTCAGCTCGCCGGCAGCACGGCGATAGAACAGGACGATCGCCGTTCCCTGCTCAAGGCCGGCGACATTACGCTTCTCGACGCCTCGCGCCCCTGCTCTATTATCTGGCAGCAAAAATCCCGCCAGATTTCGCTTCTCCTTCCGCGCCAGATCATTGAGCAGCACTGCCGTTTTCAGGAAATTAGCTGCGCGCAGCCCCTGTCGCGCGCCCTGCCTACCGTACAGCTGAGCCATCGCCTGCTGCAGGAGAGCATGGGCAACGCCGACCTGAGCGACAGAGAAAGCGAAGCGGCGCTGGAGGCCATGGTCTGCCTGCTGCGCCCGGCGTTTCAGCAGCGCGAGGTGCCGCAGCCGCGCAAGGAGCGCCTGTTTCAGCGCGTGCTGGCGTTGATTGACGATCACATTCAGTCTGAAGCGCTGCGCCCGGAATGGATCGCCTCGGAAATTGGCGTGTCGGTGCGCAGCCTGTACCGCATGTTTGCGGATAAAGGCCTGGTGGTGGCGCAGTATATTAAAAACCGCCGTCTGGACAGGTGCGCGCAGGTTCTGCGCGCCGCCAGCGATGATGAAAAGCTGGCGGGCATTGGCTATAGCTGGGGGTTTGCCGACCATAGCCATTTTTCAACCGCCTTCAAGCAGCGCTTTGGCGTGTCTCCCGGCGAATACCGCAGGCGCTTTCGCTAATTACTTTTTCAGCCACTTGCCGTTAATCCCCTTCACGTACTCGCCCGGCTGAGCGCGGTTCACCAGCTTTTGCCCGGCCATTTTCGCCACGTCATCGACCGGTAAATTGTTGCTGTCGGCCAGCTGTTGATAGCTTTCCGTGCGCGCGGCGTTGATGCGGTTAACCAGCTCCAGCGTCTGCGCATCATGGGTAATCGGCGCGATATAGCCGCTCAGGGTTTCCCCCACGCGCCCCTGCGCGCGGGCCTCGTTCAGGGTGAGGGTCGCGGCCTGCGCGTTCATCCCCAGCGCCAGTAAAATCAAAGCGAATCGTTTCATGGCGTCCTCAGAAAAGATCGCTGCGCGATTTGAGCAGCGATTCCACGTCTTTATCGACCTTGATGTGGATTTCATGCTCAATCTTCACGTTCATGTTGATGGTAATCGGCTCCTTGGGCGCCGCAACCTCAATGCGCGGCGTACAGCCCGCCAGCAGCGCGACGGCGGCGACGGTGAGACTAGCGGCCATCTTGTTCATTATTGTTCCTCACTTTCCTTGCCGGTCGAACCGCGGGTACCGGGTAACGCCGCGTGTTGCTCAAACCACGTTTGCACATTGTCCCCAAAGCGCAGGCTGCGCCAGAGGGTAAAGACATTCTCTTCATGGGTATAGTTCAAATTCACCGTGCTGCTTTTGCCGTCTACGCGGCTGATGCCGGTAATGGTCGCCGCCAGGGTCAATACCCCCAGGTTATCGAGATTGATTTTCGTCCACGAGCGGGAGATTTCCATGTAGCGAAGCCAGTTGATTGCCGCCCCTGCCACCATATTATCGTTCACGATGGCGTCGGCTGTGTCCTTATCAAGACGCAGCGTCATGGGGCCCGGGTTGCTGAGCCAGCCGTCTTTGACGATCCACTTTTCATTATTAAGCCAGAACGGTAGCCCACCGCTCACCGGGCCGGACATCGTAAACTGCTTAGGATTGACGGCGCTTATCAGCTCGCTGGTGGAGATGTTGTCCACGCGCAGCAGGGCCGCGTCGTGCTGCGGCAGGCGCAGCTGCTGCATGGTGATTTTACCGCCCAGCGTCTCGACCTTTACGTTGGTCAGCAGCAGCGGACGCTCATCGCTCCACGGATAATCGCCCTGCAAATCGGCCGTGATGTTGTGCGCGGTAACGAGGTTGACCACCTCACCGATCCTTAGCGTGACCGGGCCGCGCGTGCCCAGCGACCAGGTGCCTTCGCTAAAGCGGAACGGCAGCACAAAATCGACGCCGTTAATCTGGTTATCCGGCATCCAGGCACTGCCGGATTTCACCACCCCGTGGCCCCCGGCTTCGAAGCCCTGCCCGGGCGCGGCGGAGAATGCCACCTGCGCGTAGAGATCGCCGTCGCGCAGGGTCATTTTCCACTCCGGCGGGATCAGCGGCTGGAACACGGTGAGCGACTGTTTTGGCCACCAGGCCTGGCCGCGCAGGCGTTCGCCATCCCAGCGGCCGTTGACCTGCACGGGGCCAATCCTGTCCGCATGCAGATCGCCTTTAAACTGGAAGATCGTCGGGTCGGTGCCGTCAACGCTGAAGTTGAGCACCGACGGCGGCAGCACGCTGCCGCCGGAAAAGTGCGTTTCTCCGGCGTTGAGCGACAGCGTGCCGCTAAATTTGGGATTCGCCGGATCGCGCAGCCAGCGCACCGGGCGGGTTAAGGCCAGGCGCGGCTTATCGACCCGCATGGTGCCGTACTGGAGCTTGTCGAAGCCCGTCGACAGGTCGGTTAGCTCAATGACGTTGTCGCGCCACTCGCCTCTCCCCGCGACGTCCCATCCCGCATCCATTGGCGTAAAGCGGCCTTTGCCCCAGTAGCGCCACTGCCACAGGCCTTGATCCGGCAAAAAGTCGTTGGCCTGGCCGTCAAGATGAAGCACGAAATCGCCCATCTCGTTTTCATGGGCGCGCAGGATCGCCTGCAGGCGACCGTCCACGCCCTTCTGCGTTAGCTTAACGCCCGCCAGCGGCCAGCGGATTTCGTCGATATCCAGCGAATCGATAATCCGCCCGCGCGAGCGCAGCAGCGCGCCCGGCTCAAAGGTCAGCTGCGGATCGGTGAGCGCGCCGGTTAAGGTCGCCGGCAGCTTGGCATAGAGGATCAGATCGTTTTGCTTGGCCTCGCCGCTCAGGTGCAGCGGCATGCTGCTGTTGTCCATGCTCAGCGTGCCGGGGCCGATATTCAGCACGGCGTTGCCTTTGCCCGCGTCGCCCTGCGTCAGCACGTTGAGCCGTCCGGAAAGAGTCGCCTTCTCCAGCCCCTGCTGCCAGTTATCAATCTTCAGCCCCACGCGCCCGCTCAGCGGCATGCCGGGCAGCGCCCAGCTCCAGCGTCCGTCGCTGATGTTCAGCTGCTGGGACGTTATCGTCCACGGCAGGTCCAGCAGCGGATCGGGGTTATCCCGCGCCATCACCACCAGCTGCCCCTGATTTTCCTGCCAGTCCAGATCGGCATCCACCAGCGACGAAAGCTGCGGCACGTTAAAGGTGGCAAGCGCGTGGCCTTGTACCGGCACGCCGTCCGGGACCAGCGGCAGCGTAAAGTCGCCGACCAGCCTGACGGGATCGGAATAATCAGGAAGCCTCACGTCAAGCTGGCTCACGGTCAGCTTTTGGCCCTGGAGTTTCGCCTTCAGGCTGACCTGCTCGCCTTGATAGGTAATGGACTGAAGCTCTGGCGTCAGCGACGCGCGAAACTCCCCTTCCCACTGCTGCCATGGCGAGAGCGATAGGCGGTGAATGGTTATCCAGGTATTGGGCAGTACGGCCTGCCACTGCGCCAGCGTTTTTGGTGCGACCTCGGACGGGGCCGACTGCGGCAGCTTGCTCAGGCAGGCGGAGTTGAGATCGAGTGAGCCAACGTCTAAGCGCCAGCGGCTGGGATGGGCTAAGGTGATGTTTTGGACTTTCGCAATCTCGCAGTCTTCAACGAGATAGCGCAGATCGGGGATCACAACGGCATGGCGCGTAAGCCTGGGGCTTTCGTCGAAGGCGATGCGCGTCCCGACGGGCAGCCAAATGCCCGCCAGCGTTGGCACCCACTGCGCGAGCGTCATCAGCAGCGTCAGCGGCACCAGTATCAGCAGCAGAAGTAGCGCAATCGCGGCTTTGTATTTACCCTTCATGGGCAGTTAATATCCTGATTTAGCGAAAGAAATAAGCCGACATTGCCGATCATTGTCGCATGTTTAGCCAGTCAGATGAAGAGAATGCCTTTTTTAAGAATAGATGCTCTAAAATAATTGATAGAACTTATTGATTTCAATAATATTTTAAAAATTGTAAGATAATTTTAATCATGCTAACGTGGTTGTAAAATCACTGGAGAAAGCCTTATGAAACTCGCGGTTTATAGCACAAAGCAGTACGACAAAAAGTATCTGCAGCATGTTAACGAGGCTTACGGCTTCGAACTTGAATTTTTTGACTTTCTTCTGACTGAAAAAACGGCCAAAACGGCGCACGGCTGCGAAGGCGTCTGCATTTTTGTTAACGACGACGGCAGCCGCCCGGTGCTGGAAGAGCTGAAAAAGCACGGCGTTAAGTACATCGCCCTGCGCTGCGCGGGTTTTAACAACGTCGATCTGGACGCGGCCAAAGAGCTGGGCCTGAAGGTGGTTCGCGTCCCGGCCTACTCGCCGGAAGCGGTGGCGGAACACGCCGTCGGCATGATGATGTCGCTGAACCGTCGTATTCACCGCGCCTATCAGCGCACCCGCGACGCTAACTTCTCTCTGGAAGGCCTGACCGGCTTCACCATGTACGGCAAAACCGCGGGCGTCATCGGGACCGGAAAAATTGGCGTTGCCACCCTGCGCATCCTGAAAGGGTTTGGCATGCGCCTGCTGGCGTTCGATCCGTACCCAAGCGCGGCCGCGCTCGAGCTGGGCGTGGAGTATGTCGACCTGCCGACGCTGCTCTCCCAGTCTGACGTGATTTCTCTGCACTGCCCGCTGACGCCGGAAAACTACCATTTGCTTAACGCGTCCGCGTTCGAGCAGATGAAAGACGGCGTGATGATCATCAACACCAGCCGCGGCGGGCTGATCGATTCCCAGGCCGCGATTGAAGCGCTGAAAACCCAGAAAATCGGCGCGCTGGGCATGGACGTGTATGAGAACGAGCGCGATCTGTTCTTCGAAGACAAGTCTAACGACGTGATTCAGGACGACGTGTTCCGCCGCCTGTCCGCCTGCCACAACGTGCTGTTCACCGGCCACCAGGCGTTCCTGACCGCCGAAGCGCTGATCAGCATTTCAGAAACCACGCTCGGTAACCTCCTCCAGCTGGAGAAAGGCGAAGCGTGTCCTAATGCGTTAGTGTAGCGATACGCTTTTTACCCTTCTGCCCTCCCACATCGCGCTGAGGGGGCTTTTCCAAAGATGTGAATCAGACGTCAAGGCCGTAAGGCGAACGGCGCGGCGGTATTCACAATTACCAACAACTTAACGTTCCCCTGGCTTCCCCAGAGCGCGCCGTGCGCCCCCTCAATTAAATCGCCTCGTGTTTTACTCCGTAAGCGTATATATTTAATGCGAATTATCTTATGCAACCATAAAGATTTTATTAACGGATGATGAATTAAGGTGGACGCAATGAATTTTTATGGAATCAATTATCTTCAGGCACAGTCCAGCCTGAATGATTATTTGAAATACATCATCATCTTCAGCACGCTACTGGTGACGATTGTTGTTTTCAGCCTGTATATGCGACACAGGCTACAAACCAAATACCGAGACCTGACGATCATCGCCTTCTTGTTTCTGCTCTTTATGCTGGGCGTACAGTACTCTGAATACACAAACAGCGAAAGCGCGCACTCCCAGTCATCTCAGATGGTTAACTTCGTTAACGTGCTCTCTAAGCAAAAAAACGTCAGCGTCAATGACATTTACGCCAACTCATTTCAACTTGTCGACGGCGTGATAATTAAGATTAAAGATAACTATTATAAGGTTAACCTAAGCGCCGACCAAAACACCTATATCCTGCAAGAAACCTGGCTAACCAACCCCAACATTACCTTACTTAAAAACAAGGATAAGTGATGCTGATTTATACCCCGATAATAATAAAGTTAGGCCTTGGGATATTGTGTCTAATCATACAAATTAACCTTATGGGGAAAGGCAACCTGGCCCCGACCTCCGCCATGGATCAGGTTCAGAACTACGTTTTAGGCGGCATCATTGGCGGCGTCATCTACAACGAATCGATTACCGTTTTGCAGTTCGTTTTGGTGCTCATTATCTGGACCCTGCTGGTATTTATCCTCAAGTTTTCAAAAGAACATAACCACCTCGTTAAACGGATTGTCGACGGAAAGCCTATCACACTGGTTCATAATGGAAGCGTTGACGTGCAGGAATGCTTGCGGAACGGGATTTCAGCGAACGACCTGATGTTCAAACTCAGGGCAAACGGTGTTTACGAGATTGAAAAACTCAAGCGCGTCATACTTGAGCAAAATGGTCAGTTAACCATTATCGAAGTGGGCGATGAAAATATTCGCTATCCCATTATTGTCGATGGAATGGCTAACTTCGACGTTCTGGAAATCATTGATAAAGACATTGACTGGCTGGAGTCAAAAGTCGTGGAGCAAGGCTACGTAAAAATCAGCGAGGTTTATCTCGGAGAATACCTGTCGGGCAAGCTTAACTTATACGGATACCCGCGCTAAGTCGAAGAGCTCCCCTCTCGTGTTGCGCTGAACGAAGGAATCGGATCTGGCGCACTCCGGCGAGCGAAAAAAACGGCATCACCCCCCCACGCGCATTGGCACTGTTTAAATACACAGTATATACTAAGCTCCCCCAGCAAAGAGGAGTTAAGACATGTTCGTGGAACTCGTATATGACAAAAGGAATTTTGACGGTCTGCCCGGTGCGAGAGAAGTCATCCTCGCCGAACTGAGCAAAAGAGTTCACCGCATCTTTCCAGATGCAGAGGTTCGGGTTAAGCCGATGATGACATTGCCAGCAATCAACACGGATGCCAGCAAGCATGAAAAGGAACACATTAGCCGGGCCGTTCAGGAGATGTTTGAAGAAGCAGATATGTGGCTCGTGTCAGAATAATGTCGCATAAGCCAGGCTGAATGCCGTTTGTTCGGGCATGAACATCCGGCATGAGGTTAAGTTTTTTCTGCTGCTTATCCCTTCCGCATACGCTGCTAATGTCTCTCGGGATCGCACCCAATGCTGACTAACTCCAGCAGAATATAGATAAGGCTGGTCACGGAAAGGAGTAAAGATAAGAGAATTGCGGCAAGAAAAATCATTCGTCATTCCATGTAGTCAGTTTTTATCCTAAAAAAATTCTAGACGGTTATCTGACGTTGTCATTTATTGGCAGCAAATGTTTTTATGTTGGCAGGACAACTGCCGTGGCAGCAGCCTTAACGATCGCGGCCTGCTGCGATAAATGTCAGGATGGGAGGCGAGTTTTTCCCCTGCCATAGAGGTTTTGCTGGCCTCGGCTAAATCAGTTTTACCGACGGTGAAACCAACGATATGTCCTGATGGTCAGCGATTGAATGGCGGAGATATCGCGTCGGTGTTGTCCCCGTATACTGACGAAAGAAAACGATGAAGGCACTGTCACTGACAAAATCAAGCTGCTGTGCCACATAACTTAGCGACCAGCCATCACACAGCATTTCCATCGCTTTCAGCAGCCTCCACTGTTGCCTCCAGCTCCGGTAACTCATTCCTGTATCCCGGGTAAATATACGGCTTATCGTGCGTTCACATGCACCGATCTTTTGGGCTAAATGCACTAAACGTGGGGGTAATTCGCCCCCTCGTACGTTGTCTAACCAGGCACTCAGGCGACTATCTGAGGGATATCGCAACGCCCAGTTTTCGCGTTGGGCATTTTTAATTTCTTCACAAAATACGGTAATGAGACTGCTTTGTTGCTCTTCAGGCATTCCCCATTGCCAGAACGCCATCCGCTCAATCACCTCGAAGAATAAGGGATTAACCTCAACGATCTGCAGGGGCAACGTGGATAACGGTAAAGCGCTTGAAAAGTAGAGTGAACGATAGGCCATTGAGCCATTCATGATGGCGCGATGACGTGTCCCAGCCGGTATCCAGGCAGCCCTCCGGGGCGGAAGCAGGCAAAGGGTATTATCCAGCTCAATGGTGATGCTTCCCGCTGCCGAAAAAAGCAGCTGATGCCGAAGGTGGCTGTGCATCCCTGAATCGTGTACCCCCATATCGGATGCAATTCCGATCACCCCATCATCGAACGTGTCCGGATCAAAATAATCGTCCTGGCTAATCTTCATCACATGTCCGATTTTAAATATAAATAGTCCCCATCATGATAAAACGACATAGCAACTTCCTCAATAATAGCCGCATATTCTGTTATCTAAGGATTGTTGTTATGAATATCAATAAACAGCCACCGCTGTGGCTACTGACATTACTGATCATGTTTCCACAGCTTGTGGAAACGATATACAGCCCGGCTTTGCCAGACATTGCCCGTGCTTTTCAGGTAGGCAGTGAACGTGCCGCCCAGACGCTTTCAGTCTATTTCGTCGCGTTTGCCGTCGGCGTTGCGCTCTGGGGCTGGTTAAGCGACCGCGTAGGTCGGCGACCTGCAATGATGGCTGGGCTTCTGTGCTACGGGACCGGTTCCGCGCTGGCGCTTGTCGCCTCAGACTTTAGCGTCCTGCTCCTGGCGCGCATGGTTGCAGCCGTAGGCGCAGCAGCAGGATCCGTTGTAGTTCAGACGATGCTGCGTGATAGTTACGAATCGACGGCATTAGCCCGCGTTTTCTCCGTGATGGGAGCGGCGTTGGCAATCAGTCCCGTTTTCGGTCTGGTAAGTGGGGGCTGGCTGGTTAGCCTATACGGACATTCAGGCGTGTTTGTTGCCCTGGTCACGATGGCACTGGTGCTGCTCGCACTGACCGCATTCTTACTGCCTGAAACGCGCTCGGAAAAGACTTCCGGCTCCCGATTTGGCGGGCTGGTTTGCCGGATGGCGGGAGATGGAAGCCTTTGGAAAAATGCAATGCTTGTCGCACTGCTGAATACAATGCTTTTCAGTTACTACAGCCTTGCACCGTTTCTTTTCGGACAATTGGGCTGGAGTCCAAGGGCTTTCGGATGGACGGGCGTTTTACTGGCTTTTGCTTCTCTATCGGGGAGCATGTGGAACCGGAAATTGCTGTCTATCGGTTTGGCACCAGAAAAGCTCGTGAAAAATGCCTGCCTGCTGGCCCTGTTATCGGGTATCGCAGCATGGGTCTTACAGCAATCAGTTTGGATCCTTGTGCCAGTGGCCGGGGTTGTGATTGCCTATGGCATTGCGATTCCAAACGTGCTCAGCCAGGCCCTGAGCCAATATCGTGAACAGGCAGGAGCTGCCGGGGCGCTGTTTGGATTAGTTTACTATCTCTTGCTGGGAATGATGCTGGGACTTGCCGGTATCGTACAGCTTCTGGGACTGGTCCTTACCGCGTGTGCAGCAATAGCCTGCCTTTGCAGCCTGTCACGGCGCTAAGCCTGTTGGTTTTAAACTTTACCTGGGAACCTGTTAGAGAATGGGTTCCCGGCGCAATATAAAAAGGTTTACGACTGCTGCAGCCCGATTAAGCTGTGAGCTGCTCTCGACAATGATTGCTTTATAGAGCGAGTAATGTCCGCTTTTGGCACGAAGCGAGCAAGTTATCTAAGCTGAAAGGCCGCTTTGAGCGAAAAGCGGTCATCCAAGAATTGATGAAAAGTACAACATCTTCAGGTAATAAATAAATTTCGCCGAAATAATGTAATTACCGACCCGAAGGCCGGTAATTGTTAACACTGATAACCTTTTACCACGCGTAAGCTTCAGGTGCCTCTCCGCCTGGCCCCGGCCAGATGGTATCCAGCCTTTTGAGCGTATCGTCTGAAAGAGACAGCGTCAGGGCATTGAGATTCTGACGGAGCTGTTCAACTGTACGCGGACCACTGAGCACGGCGCTAACCACCGAGTTCTGCAGTAGCCAAGCCAGCGCGACGTCTGATGGTGTTTCCCCCAGCTCATCACACAGTGTTTCCCAGGCCTCCAGTTGTGGCCGCAGGCGGTTGATTTGTGCCTGCAACTGCGGTGATGCCCGGCGGCCACCGGCAATTTTCTTCAGAACACCGCCCAGCATCCCCATCCCGACCGGGCTCCAGGGGATCAGGCCAATGCCGTAATGACGGAGCGCCGGAATGATTTCTAGCTCAATCGTGCGCTGAGTCAGATTGTACAGGCTCTGTTCCGATGCCAGCCCCAGCAGGTTGCGCGCGTCGGCCTTGCACTGTGCAGTGGCAATATCCCAGCCAGCAAAGTTACTGCTGCCAACGTAGCTGATTTTACCCTCACGGATCAGCTGTTCCATGGCCTGCCAGATCTCCTCCCAGGGCGTGTTCCGGTCGATATGGTGCATCTGATAGAGATCGATATGGTCCGTTTTCAGCCTTTTCAGGCTGGCCTCACAGGCCCGGCGGATATGGTAGGCAGACAGGTATTTGTCGTTCGGCCCCGTGTCCATCGGCTGGTAAACTTTCGTGGCCAGCACTATCCGGTCACGCTGACCACTACGCGCCAGCCAGTTACCGATGATTTCTTCGGATGTTCCGTAACCCTTTGCCATATCCGGCGACTGCGGCCCGCCATAGACGTCAGCGGTATCGAAAAAGTTGATACCTGCATCCACGGCTTCATCCATGATCCTGAAGCTGGCCGACTCATCCGTCAGCTCACCGAAATTCATGGTGCCGAGACCGATGCGGCTCACCCGCAGTCCGGTACGCCCCAGATGTTTGTAGTTCATGTCAAATGCTCCTTAACTGAACGTGTTATTTCAGATTTTTACGGAAAAAGTCTGTCAGCTTGTCAAAAGGGATTACGTCGGTACGGTCATACAGATCGACATGCCCTGCGCCCGGTACGATGTACAGTTCTTTAGGCTGACCGGCGCGTTTGAAAGCATCCTCGCTGAACTCTTTTGAGTGTGCCTGATCGCCGGTAATAAACAGCATCGGGCGCGGAGAGATAGTTTCAATGTCGTTGAACGGATAGAAGTTCATAAACTTGCCAATACTGCTCAACATCGGTTTCGTCGTCAGTTCTTCTTTCTGACCCTGCGGGGTGTAGCCGCCGCGTTCTGTGCGGTAGAAATCAAAGAACTCACGCTGAATATCCGGTGTGGAGTCATCCAGTTTGTTCACGGTGCCAGGGATATAAGCCGTCTCGCCGCCCTTAAACTCGGCTAACCGTTGCTCAATGGCTGACTGGATAAAGGCCTTACGTTGTTCTCCCGTCTGGGAATGATTAAGGCCATTACGGAACGCGCTCCCCATGTCATACATGCTGACCGTGGCAATGGCTTTCATACGCGGGTCAATCTTGGCGGCACTGATAACAAAACTTCCGCTGCCGCAGATACCCAGCACACCGATGTTATCCGGATCGACAAACGGCTGTGTGCTCAGATAATCAACCGCCGCGCTGAAATCATCTGTGTAGATTTCCGGTGAAATCAGGTGCCCCGGTTTGCCCTCGCTTTCTCCCCAGAAAGAGAGATCGATAGCCAGCGTGACAAAACCCTGCTCCGCCAGCTTCTGCGCATAAAGATTTGAACTCTGTTCCTTAACGGCTCCCATCGGATGACCCACGACGATAGCCGGGTGTCGGGTGTTCTGGCCCATCGTTTTCGGGATAAACAGGTTGCCGACCACGGCCATCTGATACTGGTTTTTAAAGGTGACTTTTTGCTGCGTCACCTTATCGCTTTTATAAAAATTATCGGCTCCACGGGACATATCCGCCGCAGAGGAAGCAAATGCACTGATCAACAGCCCCAGCGCTAACGTAAATTTTTTCATGATGGTCTCCTTATTATTAAGCCAGGGTGGCGTTATCAATGACAAACCGGTAATGCACATCGCCCCTGAGCATGCGCTCATAGGCGTTGTTAATCTGATCGGCTCGAATAAGCTCAATGTCGGCGACAATGCCGTGTTGGGCGCAGAAATCGAGCATCTCCTGCGTTTCAGGAATGCCGCCAATCATCGACCCGGCAATCGACCTGCGCTTCATGATGAGGCTGAACACTTCTGGCGCGTCATGCGGCGTGGCTGGCGCACCCACCAGTGTCATCGTGCCGTCGCGTTTCAGCAGCGCAGTGAACACGTCGAGGTTATGCGGTGCAGCAACGGTGTTGAGGATGAAATCGAAGCTCTTTGCATGGGCTTCCATTTCGCTGGCATGACGGGAGACCACCACCTCATCTGCACCAAGCGCTCTGGCGGCGCCTCTTTTGGACTCAGACGTGGTAAAGGCCACGACATGCGCGCCCATGGCGTGCGCAAGCTTGATCCCCATATGTCCCAGTCCACCGATACCGACCACTCCGACCTTTTTGCCGGGCCCCGCCTGCCAGTGACGCAGCGGGGAGTACGTTGTGATCCCCGCGCACAGCAGCGGAGCCACGGCGGCCAGTTGCGCTTCCGGGTGAGTGACGCGCAGGACATAGCGCTCATGCACCACAATCAGCTGCGAATATCCGCCCAGCGTGTGGCCTGGCGCATCCGGCGTCGGGAAATTGTATGTCCCTGTCATATGGTCGCAGTAGTTCTCCAGTCCGTCGTCACAGTCACTGCAGTGCCGGCAGCTGTCGACAATGCAGCCGACCCCCACCAGGTCCCCTGCACAAAAACCGGAGACGTGATCGCCAACGGCCACTACACGACCGACAATTTCATGTCCCGGTACGCAGGGATAGAGCGTTCCAGCCCATTCAGCGCGTACCTGGTGGATATCCGAATGGCAGACTCCGCAGTACGCGATATTAATCTGCACATCATGGGCACCGGGGGCGCGACGGGTGATATCCATCGGCTCCAGCGGCAGTGTGCCCGCATGGGCACCGTAAGCTTTAACTGTCATGGCATTACTCCTGGGTTTATGAATGGTCTGCGGCAGAAGTGTCTGCCCGCGAGGTCAGAAAGATCAGTACGGTTGCGATAATCAGCATCGCGGCGCTGGCCAGGAAGGTGCTCTGGTAGCCGTGATGGTCGAAAAGCAGGCCGCCCACCGTCGAACCGAGAGCAATGGACAGCTGCACCATCGCCACCATCAGTCCGCCGCCCGCTTCGGCATTCTGCGGGAAGGTACGCGGAACCCATGCCCACCATCCCACTGGTGCGGCAGTGGAAATCAGCCCCCACAGCCCGAGCAGCGCCGTCACGATGGCTACCTGACTGCCGAAGGCAATCAGTGCCAGCGCGGTGATGGCCATCAGTACTGGGATGGCCATCAGGGTCGGGTAGAACCCGCGTTTTAACACCCGGCCAATCAGCGTAGTGCCGATGAAACCCGCGACACCAATAACCAGCAGGACCAGGGTCACCGTTGCGTCATCCACCCGCGTCACCGTCTCAAGGAAAGGCCTGATGTAGGTAAAGAGCGTGAATTGCCCCATAAAGAAGATCCCCACACCCAGCATGCCCAGCGTGACCACCCGGCGACGAAACAGCGTGAAAACGTTGCGGGAAGCCGCCTGACGGGTGACCGACATGGAAGGCAGACTGAGTAATTGCCAGACAAACGCGATGATGGCGACCGGCACCAGGCAGAAGAAGGCACCCCGCCAGCCAACCACCGATCCGAGCCAGCTGCCCAGAGGGGCAGCCACGACGGTAGCCAGAGCATTGCCGCTGTTGAAAATAGCCAGCGCCAGCGGAACACGATGCACCGGGACCAGACGCATTGCCGTCGCGGCCGACATCGACCAGAACCCGCCGACCACAATGCCAATCAGGGCCCTACCCGCCATATAGGTCAGGTAATTGGGTGCCAGCGCAATAACAGCACCGGAAATTGCCATAATGCAGGTCAGGCCGAGCAGCAGCGTTTTCCGGTTAAGCGTGCCTGCCAGCACGGAAATAAACAGGCTGGTTACCACTGCAAATGCCCCGGAAATGGCGATGCCCTGTCCGGCCATGCCTTCGGTGACACGAAGGGTCTGCGCCATCGGTGTCAGCAGGCTGACCGGCATGAATTCGGAGGCGATCAGGGCGAAGACGCACAGCGTCATGGCAAAGACACCACTCCAGTGCGCAGGCTGTTTCCCGCTTCCGGTGTTTTTTTTTCTGTTTTCGTCTGTCTTATTACTCATTCAGGGATTTCTTTTCAGTAGATAACATGAAGTCTGTGCCCCGGAGCCTTCAGCGCTGCAGGAAGAGCTGAAACGGCATACGGGGACGGGATAAGAGGGATAATCGCGGTACGGAAGGTGCTGCGGGTCAGTTGGCGACCCTGATCTGCACCGCAAGAGGTCCGTGGCGCTGCAGGACCGGCAGTCCGGAATCCACTTTCCCTAACAGGATCAGTGAACGGGCGTAAGCCCTGCCCCGGGCAAAAATCGCCAGGTTGCCCCAGGGCGCGTAGTAAGTGATATCTCCGGCTTCCGGCGTTATGCCGTCCGGTGCCTGCACCGTGGAAAGCCTGCGCGGCAAGTTGCTTATGCGCTCGATATCGGCATAGTCTTCCAGCGTCAGGCTGAGGGGAAGCAGAGACGCAAAGTCCCGGCCTGTCGGCGTATCAAAGAGGGTGGCGGTGGCGGTTTCTCCCTCCACAATGATCTCAATTTTCACTAGCGTCTCCTGTGCCACTCCCCGGTCGTTGCCACCCGCCATAGCGGACTGCGTGACGAAAAGCAGGCCGGCAAGGAGCAGCAGTGACGTTCTGCGGTAGGCGTTTTGCATAAGGGTTAGCGTTGACTTTTTCATCGCATTATTGTTACCAATATGCAGCGGGTTAACTAGCTAATGAATACTTAATACCCTTATAAGTAAAATTTATAAATGGACCGGAAACGAGCATGGCCAGACGCAATCTCAACGACTTACTCTCTTTCGTCACCGTGGCGCGTGAGGGCAGCTTTACGCGCGCTGCCGCCCAGCTCGGCGTGACCCAGCCCGCACTGAGCCAGGCGATTTCCGGGCTGGAAGAACGGATGCAAATCCGCCTGCTGACAAGGACCACGCGCAGTGTGTCAGTGACGGCTGCCGGGGAACGACTGCTGCAGTCTGTGGGACATCGTATTGATGAGATTGAAGCCGAGCTGGACATGCTGACGGCACTGCGTGATAAACCTGCCGGGACCGTCCGTATTACATGTGGACCTAATGTTCTGAAGACCACACTGCTGCCAAAACTGACACCACTGTTACGCGAATATCCTGATATTCATATTGAGTTTGATGCCAACCACGGGTTCCGAGATATCGTTGCGGATCGTTTTGATGCCGGCGTGCGGCTCGGAGACACTATCGACAAAGATATGATAGCCGTACCCATTGGCCCGAAACTGCGCATGGCGGCTGTAGCTTCCCCTGAGTATTTCGCCCGGTGCGCCGCCCCTCAGACGCCACGCGATCTGATGCAACACTGCTGTATTAATGAGCGCATGGTTCAATCGGGGAAAATTTACGCCTGGGAGTTTGAGCAGGAAAACGGTAAATTTCACGTTCGGGTTGAAGGGCAACTGACGTTTAACACATCGGAACATGTCGTTGACGCAGCTCTTGCCGGACTGGGCATTGCCTTTTTACCTGAAGAGGAGTTCGGCACACATCTGCAGGAAGGAAAACTGATCCGCGTGCTTGAAGAATGGTGCCGTCCTTTTCCCGGCTACTATCTTTATTATCCCAGCCGTAAACAGCCTTCCCCAGCGTTTTCACTCGTTGTGGATGCGTTGCGTATTAACCGGAAAATTTAACGCTGAATTATCGGGCCAATATTTCAAGAACGGACGTGAACGTCCGCGCCTGGCACAAAGCGGTCCTGGACATAGTAAGACGCTCCCATTCCGGGGACTGTGCAAAACTTCACCGTTTGGTTTGTAACTTTCTCTCTCGCTTCAGAATATATCTTTTGTAAATTATTCCGGCATGACAACGTATCATCCTGTTAATTTTTCAGAATTTAAGGATTCAGGAAGAAAAAACCGGGCGACGCGCCCGGCTCTGTTCCTACACCAAAAAAGCCCTTAAGCACTCAACCCGCGATTCTCCAGCATCGGTTCAATCCTCGGATCGTGCCCGCGCCACTGGCGATACAGTTCAGCTAAATCAGCGCTGTTCCCGCGCGACAAAATCGCCTCGCGGAACTTCTGCCCGTTCTCGCGCGTCAGCCCGCCCTGCTCGACAAACCACTGGTAGCCGTCGTCCGCCAGCATCTGGGTCCACAGGTAAGCGTAATACCCCGCCGCGTAGCCGCCGCCGAAGATATGGGCAAAATAGCTGCTGCGGTAGCGCGGCGGCACGGCGGGAAGATCCAGACCCTCTTTTTTGAGCGCGGCCGCTTCAAACGTTTCCACGTCATCCACCGCCCCGGCAATGCTGTGCCAGTTCATGTCCAGCAGCGCGGCGCTCAGCAGCTCCGTCATGTCGTAGCCTTTGTTGAACTGCGTGGCGTTGAGCATATTGTCGCGCAGCGCCTCCGGCATCGGCTCGTTGGTTTTGTAGTGCCGCGCATAGTGGGCAAACACCTGCGGATGGCTGGCCCAGTGCTCGTTGATTTGCGACGGGAACTCGACGAAATCGCGCGGCGTGTTGGTGCCCGACAGCGTGGCGTAGCGCTGGCTGGCGAACAGCCCGTGCAGCGTATGGCCAAACTCGTGGAACAGCGTGATGACATCATCCCAGGAGAGTAATGCGACCTGGCCGCTGGCCGGTTTTTGATAGTTACAGACGTTATATATGACCGGACGCGCGGCAAGCTCACGGGATTGCTCAACGAAGTTCCCCATCCACGCGCCGCCGCCCTTCGAGTCGCGGGCGAAATAGTCGCCGTAGAACAGCGCCATGCCTTCACCGTTCTGGTCGAAAATCTCCCACACGCGCACGTCGGGATGGTAAACGGGAATGTCGAACCGCTCGACGAAGCGGATGCCGAACAGCTGCGTGGCGGCCCAGAATACGCCGTCCTCCAGCACGGTGTTCAGCGCAAAATAGGGCCTGATCTGCGACTCGTCCAGCGCGTATTTCGCCAGCCGAACCTGCTCGGCATAAAAGGCCCAGTCCCAGGCCTGCGCCGTAAAGCCGCCCTGCTCGCCGTCAATCACCTTCTGGATGTCGGCCTGCTCGCGCTCCGCGCGGGCGCGCGCGGCGGGGACGATCCCGCGCATAAAGCTCAGCGCCGCGTCGGGCGTTTTCGCCATCTGATCGGCCATGCTCCAGCTGGCGTAATTATCAAAGCCCAGCAGCTGGGCCTGCCGCGCGCGCAGCGCGGTAAGGCGCAGGATCAGCTGGCGCGTGTCGTTATTATCCCCTTTTTGCGTGCGCAGCCACGCCGCGTTGAAGAGCGCTTCGCGGGTCTGCCGATTGCGCATGGACGCGAGCGCAGGCTGCTGCGTGGTATTCAGCAGCGGAATTAGCCAGCGGCCCTGAAGACCTTTTTCTTCCGCGGCCCGCGCGGCGGCGTCGATGTCATCGTCGCTCAGCCCGTCGAGCAGCGTTACGTCGTCAACCACCAGCCCGCCCGCTTTATCCGCCGCCAGCAGGCGCTGGTTGAACTGGCTGGTCAGCGCGGCGGCCTCGGTGTTGAGCGCCTTTAGCTCGGCCTTTTGGTCGTCGTTCAGGCGCGCGCCCGCCAGCACAAAGCGCTGCCAGGTCTCTTCCACCAGCCGTCGGGATTCGTCATCCAGCGCGTCGCGATCCTGCCAGACGGCCTCCACGCGGGAAAACAGCGCGGCGTTCAGCCAGATATCGTTAGCCAGCCCGGCCAGCTCGGTTGAAAACGCCTCGTCCAGCTCCTGCAGATAATCATTGGTGTGCGCCGAGGTCATGGCGAAGAACACGCTGCTCACGCGCGACAGCATCGCGCCGCTCTTCTCCAGCGCCAGCACGGTGTTGTCGAAAGTCGGCGCAGCGGTTTGGGCAACGATCGCGTCAACGTCGGCGCGCTTCTGGCGCAGGGCTTCATCAAACGCCGGGCGATAGTGGCTATCGTTGATTTCATCAAAGCGCGGGGCCTGATACGGCAGCAGGCTGATTTCAAAGAAAGGATTATTGACCGACATCTTTCACTCCTGGGAACGGTGTATTCCCCCAGAGTAGGCCACGCCGCCCGCGCCTGCAATGCCGTCATACAAATGCGACCTTAACGCCGCGCCCGGTGGCGTGCTATGGTAGTACTACACAAAAAGCGTTGAGGAACAGTGAGATGATTATTTTAGTAACCGGGGCTACGGCGGGTTTTGGCGAATGCATCACGCGTCGCTTCGTCGCTAACGGGCATAAGGTGATTGCGACGGGCCGCCGTCAGGAACGTCTGCAGGAGCTAAAGGATGAGCTTGGCGACAGCATCCTGACCGCGCAGCTGGACGTGCGCAACCGCGCCGCCATTGAAGAGATGATTGCCAACCTGCCCGCGGAATGGCGCGCGATTGACGTGCTGGTCAACAACGCCGGGCTGGCGCTGGGCATGGAGCCTGCTCATAAAGCCAGCGTCGAAGACTGGGAAAACATGATCGACACCAACAACAAGGGCCTGGTGTACATGACGCGCGCGGTGCTGCCCGGCATGGTGGAACGTAACAGCGGCCACATCATCAACATCGGCTCCACGGCGGGCAGCTGGCCCTACGCGGGCGGCAACGTCTACGGCGCAACCAAAGCCTTCGTTCGCCAGTTCAGCCTGAACCTGCGCACCGACCTGCACGGCACCGCGATCCGCGTGACCGACGTCGAGCCGGGCCTGGTCGGCGGCACCGAGTTCTCAAACGTGCGCTTCAAGGGCGACGACGCAAAGGCGGGCAAGACGTACGAAAACGCTAACGCCCTGACGCCGGAAGATGTCACCGAAACGGTATGGTGGGTGGCGACGCTGCCAAAACACGTCAACATCAACACCGTCGAAATGATGCCGGTCAGCCAAAGCTTTGCCGGATTAAGCGTCCATCGCGGCTAGCTGCGCCGCATAGCTGCCCTTCCCGGCCCCGCGCCGGGTATGGGACGACCGCCAAAAGAATGGTAGTATGTTCAGGTTAACTCTCTGAGAAATCATATCCATGGCCGCCGAATCGCAACTTAATCCTACCCAGCCCGTCAATCAGCAGATCTACCGCATTTTGCGCCGTGATATCGTTCACTGCCTGATCCCGCCGGGCACGCCGCTCTCGGAAAAAGAGGTGTCGGTTCGGTTCGACGTTTCCCGCCAGCCCGTGCGCGAGGCGTTTATTAAGCTTGCTGAAAACGGCCTGATTCAGATCCGCCCGCAGCGCGGCAGCTACGTGAATAAGATTTCGCTTTCTCAGGTGCGAAACGGCTGCTTCGTGCGCCAGGCCATCGAGTGCGCGGTGGTTCGCCGCGCCGCCGCGATGATCGACGACAACCAGTGCTATCTGCTGGAGCAAAACCTGCATCAGCAGCGCGTGGCGATAGAGCGCAAGCAGCTAAACGACTTCTTCCAGCTCGACGATGAGTTTCACCAGAAGCTGGCGCAGATCGCGGACTGCCAGCTGGCGTGGGACACCGTTGAGAATATTAAGGCCACCATTGACCGGGTGCGCTATATGAGCCTCGATCACGTTTCTCCGCCGGAAATGCTGCTTCGGCAGCACCATGATATTTTCAGCGCGCTGGAAAAACGCGATGGCGAGGCGGTTGAAAAAGCAATGACGCTGCACCTGCAGGAAATAAGCGAGTCCGTGCAGTTAATTCGTCAGGAAAATAGCGAGTGGTTCAGCGAGGATTAAAATTACCGCATCCCTTCAGATGCGGTATTATATTTAGCGAACGACCAGCACCGGAATAGTGGCGTAGCGAAGAATAGATTCGGCGTTCGAGCCCAGCAGATGCGTCGTGATGCTCGGGTTTTTCGAGCCGATGACGATGACGTCATATTCCCCCTCTTTGCTCAGCGCGATGATTTCATCCCGCACGCTGCCGAAGCGCACCAGGCAGTGAATATCCTCCGGCGCAATATCAAAAAGACGCTTTAGCTCCGTCATCTTTTTCTCTGACTCGGCAACCATGTACGCCTCAAACTTCTTGATATCAGCGTTGAAGCCGCGCAGCAAGGAGCGGCTGCTGACGGGCAATATGTTTACCAGCGTGATTGACGCGCCCTCCGCCTTTGCCAGGTTGGCCGCGTGGCGCACCGCTTTATCGCTTAAATCCATTTCAAACACGTCAACAGGCATTAAGATCTTTTTGTACATAAGCCTGACTCCTTATTCAGATGAAAGGGGTATTTCCTGTTACCAGAGTGCCACTCGCAATATAAACAAACCCTCAACGCTAACGCGGGTAAACTATCAGCTTGTGAAAACATTTGTCCGTTTTGTAAATAGCCGTTCTGAAGCGTCAACGTCAGCCGTAATAAAGAAAAAAGTGTGAGTTTGATCAAAAACAAAAACATTCACCGACGAGAGGCGTATTTATAGTGCCCGTGAACGGCATGACCCAAAATAGCGCCGTAACGGATAGGTTAGAGAGGAGAAATGACCATGATGACATACGACCGTAACCGAAATGCAATTACCACCGGCAGCCGCGTAATGATTAACGGCACGGGCCGCACCGGGATTATTAAGGCGATCCACAGCGAAGGCCTGGACGCCGCGCAGGTGCGCCGCGGTAAAACGGTGGAAGTCGAAGGTTGTGAAGGGAAATTTGAGCCGATTGAGCTGATTCGCCTGGGAATGCACTAACGAGCGAGAAGGCATGCCGCCGCGAACGGCGGCATGTGAAGCATTAAACCTGCGCGGCGTAGTGCGCCACCGTGGCTTTCGCCCCCTTCTGTAGCAGCATCTGATACGCTTTCATTACCGCATCGACAAACGCCGCCTCCTGCGGCAGCTCTCTGCCGAAGATAGCCTCAAGGCCCAGCAGCGCGTTGACGCGGCTTTCGCCTTCTGCGCTGCCGTTTACCGCCGCCTGAATCGCCGCCAGCTGCGGATCGCTCACTTCAATGGCGTTGCCCTGCTCGTCCACGCCGCCGACGTAGCGCATCCAGCCCGCCACGCCCAGCGCCAGCAGCGGGAAGCTTTTCTGATGCACAAGGTGCCAGCGCACGGAGTCCAGCATGCGCTGCGGAAGCTTCTGGCTACCGTCCATCGCAATTTGCCAGGTGCGGTGGCGAAGCGCCGGGTTGCTGTAGCGGGCAATCAGCAGATCCGCATAGTGCGCCAGATCGACGTCCTTCACCTTCAGCGTCGGCGCCTGCTCTTTCAGCATCAGCGCGCGCGCGGCAGTGCGGTAATGTTCGTCTTCCATGCAGTCGTTAATGTGCGCATATCCCGCAAGGTAGCCAAGATACGCGAGGAACGAGTGGCTGCCGTTGAGCATGCGCAGCTTCATCTCTTCAAACGGGATCACGTCGGCAACCAGCTCGGCGCCGGCTTTTTCCCACTGCGGACGGCCCGCAACGAAATTATCCTCAATCACCCACTGGCGGAACGGCTCGCACGCCACGCCTGCCGGGTCGCGCACGCCCGTGAGCTGCGCGATTTTATCCAGCGTCTCGGGAGTGACCGCCGGAACGATGCGGTCCACCATCGTCGACGGGAAGGTGACGTTCGCCTCAATCCAGTCCGCCAGCTCGGCGTCCAGCGCGCGGGCGTAGGCGCAGGTGACGTTACGCATGACGTGGCCGTTTTCCGGCATGTTGTCGCAGGACATCACGCTGAACGCCGGAAGCCCGGCGGCCCTGCGCCGCGCCAGCGCCTCAACCACCACGCCCGGCGCGGATTTAGGCTGGTGCGGGTTCTGCAGGTCGGCCGCAATCAAGGGGTGATCGAGCATCAGCTTCCCGGTCGCCGGAGAGTGGCAGTAGCCCTTTTCGGTGATCGTCAGGGAGACGATCGCCACCTGCGGCTCGCACATCGCCGCCAGCACGCTTTCCAGCCCGTCGACCTGCGCATGAAGCGCCTTTTTCACTACGCCCACCACGCGGGACGTCCACGCGTCGGCGGACATCTCCGCCACGGTGTAGAGATTATCCTGCGCCTTGAGATCGGCAATCTGCTGCTCGCCGCCAATCAGGTTAACTTCGCAATATCCCCAGTCGCTGGCGTGCTCGGCCGCAAGAATGTCGGCATACACCGCCTGGTGCGCGCGGTGGAACGCGCCGAAACCCAAATGCACAATGCGTGTTTCAAGGCCGTTGCGATCGTACTGAGGCAGCGTCGCCTTCGCCTGTAATAACCGATTTTCCATGATGGTGACTCATAAATAGTGAAGCGGAGATCCGCTGCCGCGCCGAGAATGGCGCGGCAGCGCCTGCTGACTACATCAACTAGAATGGCAGTTGAGGTAAAACGTTCTGCCATTAACCATACCGATGCGTCGTTTTCAGATATTGATTTATATTAACTTTTGTCCATGTGGTGTGACATCAGACATAAGTTGTGTGACATGTTTAGCAAGATATAAACCATCAGCGTCGCGTTGGAAGCGCGCCGTAGGCAACGGAGCCTTTATGCTGAACCTCGGCGGCATCTTCCACCTCGCTCAGGTCGCGGTCGCGCACTTCCGGCATCAAAATGGCGGAAATCAGGCCAATAACGGAGTAGGCGACCAGCATGGCAACGATCGGCCACCAGGAACCGGTCATGTTGCAGAAAATCCCCGCCAGCACCGGACCAAACCCGACCGCCACCAGCCCACCGGCCTCTTTTGAGATCGCCATGCGGGTAAAGCGGTTACGCGAGCCAAACATTTCCGCCATCGTGATGTTTTCCAGCGCGAACAGCCCCAGCACCGCGACGTTATGGATAACGATGATCGAGAGCATAATCACGCCCGGCGCGTAGCTTTTATCAACGATGATCGACAGCATCGGGTACGCCAGAATAATGGCCGAAACGTTGACGATAATGTACGGCACCCGACGCCCGATCTTGTCAGACAGCCAGCCCAGCAGCGGGATGGTGATAAACCCGAGAATGGAGCTGATCATCAGCGCATCCGTTGGTATGGCCTTATCGAACAGCAGCGTCTGTACCAGATAGCCCGCGAGGAAGGTCTGGATCAGGCCGGAGTTGCCCGCCTGGCCGAAGCGCAGGCCGGTTGCCAGCCAGAACGATTTGCTCTTAAACATTGCGCCCAGGGACGTCTCCTGTGCGGCAGCGGGCGCGACCGTTTCGCCTTCGCTCACCTTTTCAAATACCGGGCTTTCCTTGAGGTTCATTCGCAGCCAGATGGCGAAAATCATCACCACCACGCTTGCGAGGAACGGCACCCGCCAGCCCCAGGCGACCAGCTCTTCACGATCGAGCGCAAAGAACATCACCGCCCAGATTGCCGTGGCGCTCAGCGTGCCGCAGTTAGTGCCCATTGCCACCAGCGAGGAGATAATGCCGCGCTTCCCTTTCGGCGCATACTCGGCAAGCATCGTGCCCGCGCCGGAAATCTCCGCCCCGGCCCCCAGCCCCTGAATGATGCGCAGCGTCACCAGCAGCACCGGCGCAAAAATGCCGATCTGCGCGTAGGTCGGCAGCACGCCGATAAGCGTGGTACAGATCCCCATCATGGTGATGGTAATAAACAGCACTTTTTTACGTCCGATGCTGTCGCCCATTCGGCCAAAGATAAACGCGCCCACGATGCGCGCAATATAGCCCGCGCCGTAGGTGCCCATCGCCAGGATCAGCGCCATCGCCGCCGACTGCTCCGGGAAGAAGATTTCGTGGAACACCAGCGCCGCGCCCAGCGAATAGAGCTGGAAGTCCATAAACTCCAGGGCCGTGCCGAGCCAGCCGGACACGGCGGCTTTCACCAGATCTGAAGTCGTTCTTTGAGGTTGTGCTTGAGTCATAATGGCTATCTCTAAAAGGTAAGATGCGTACCACTCGAAGCCCGCTTGCGCGGGCCCCTAACCGCGTGAATTATTATTGGTCGAACGTGAGCAAGACTTTGCAGCACTGCCGCTGGTCTTTTTCAAACAGTTCGATTGCATCCGTAACGTGGTGGTAGTCAAACGTGTGGGTAACCAGTTTTTCCGGATCGATAAGCCCCTCTTCCAGCCAGTCGATCACGACCGGGAATTTGTTGGCGTTCAGGCGCGAGGAGAAGATCGACAGCTCTTTGCCGGTGATCCCCTGCTGGACAATCTCGCTCGGGCTGCTGGAGAAGCCCATCAGCACGATGCGCGCCGCCGGAGAGGCCAGCGTAATCGCCTCCTGAAGGATGGACGGATGGCAGGCGGCGTCGACGATCAGCGTCGGCCTGATGCCTTTTTCTTCGAGCATCGCGGCGACGGCAGCCTCGCCGTTGTTGAACACCACGTCCGCCCCGCTGCGCTGCGCCATCGCCAGCCGCTCGTCGATGCGGTCGACCACGATGACCTGCTTAACCTTATATACGCCCTTCAGCGCCTGCACGGTGACCAGCCCCATCGGACCCGCGCCGTAGACTAGCGCCACATCCTGCTCCGTCGGCTTTGCCTGGCCCGTGACGTTGGCGGCAATGGTGAACGGCTCAACCATCACGGCGTGTTTGTCAGGGATGGCGTCAGGAATGTGCCACGCGTTTTTCGCCGGGACGACGGCGTATTCGCTGAAGCCGCCGTCGCGATGGACGCCCAGCACCACCAGCGACGTGCAGACGTTCGGCTTACCGACGGAGCACGGGTAGCAGTGGCCGCAGCTGATCACCGGGTCAACGGAGACGCGCTGGCCCAGGCGGGCTTCATCAACGCCTTCACCCACCGCGTCGACGATGCCGAAGAACTCGTGGCCAATCACCCGCGGATATTTGGCAAACGGATTATGCCCGCGGTAGATATGGCTGTCTGAACCGCAGATGCCGGCAAGCTTAATGTTGACGCGGACCTCGCCCGCAGACGGCACGGGGATCGAGCGTTCTTCAATGACCAGCTCGTTCGGCTGTTGAATGACTACGCTTTTCATCGTTTACTCCTCGTTTACCAGTTCCACAGCGTGCCGTCTTCCAGGCGCGCGACCGGAAGATAGGCCGGATCGTACGGGTATTTCGCCGCCAGCGTTTCGTCAAACTCAATGCCCAGCCCCGGCCTGTCGCCCGGATGCATGTAGCCGTTGTCAAAGCGCCAGCTGTGCGGGAAGACCTCCAGCATCTGTTCGGAGTAGCCCATGTACTCCTGCACGCCAAAGTTCGGCACCCACAGGTCGAAATGCAGCGCGGCGGCGTGGCAAATTGGCGACAGGTCCGACGGCCCGTGCGAGCCGGTACGCACCTGATAAAGTGACGCAAAATCGGCGATGCGGCGCATTCCGGTGATCCCGCCCGCGTGGGTAATGGTGGCGCGGATATAGTCGATCAGCTGCTCTTCAATCAGCTGCTTGCAGTCCCAGATGCTGTTAAACACTTCGCCCACGGCAATCGGCGTGACGGTGTGCTGGCGAATCAGGCGGAAGCACTCCTGGTTTTCCGCAGGCGTTGGATCCTCCATCCAGAACATGCGGAACTCTTCGATGCTTTTACCAAAGCGCGCCGCTTCGATAGGCGTCAGGCGGTGATGCATGTCGTGCAGCAGGTGCTCGTTGAAGCCAAACTTGCTGCGCACCGCGTCGAACAGCTTCGGCGTGAAGTCGAGATATTTTTCGGTGGACCAGAGCTGCTCTTCCGGCCAGTCGCCCTTGGTCGCAGGCTCGTACGCCAGCCCTTTTCCCTTAGACATGCCGTAGGTGGTTTTCATTCCCGGCACGCCGCACTGCACGCGGATCGCCTTGAAGCCCATCTCCTTATGGCGGGCGTAATCCTCAAGCACGTCGTCAATGGTGTGCCCGGTGGTGTGGCAATAGACCATCACCCCCTCGCGGGACGCGCCGCCCAGCAGCTGGTAAAGGGGCATGTTGGCCGCTTTGGCCTTGATATCCCACAGCGCCATGTCCACGGCGGAAATCGCCGACATGGTGACCGGGCCGCGGCGCCAGTACGCCCCTTTATAAAAGAACTGCCAGATATCTTCGATGCGATGCGCGTCGCGGCCAATCAGCTGCGGGCAAAGGTGATCCTTCAGGTAAGAGGCAACGGACAGCTCGCGCCCGTTCAGCGTGGCATCGCCAAGGCCGACGATCCCCTCGTCGGTGGTGATTTTAAGGGTGACAAAATTACGCCCCGGGCAGGTGACAAAGACTTCGGCCCCGACAATCTTCATAGGTGATTCCTTACATCTGGTGTTGTGATGCAGGAAATTTACGCAACTACACTACTACCATACAAGTATAATGATCATAAAATCAGCGTGCGGTCACAAAATCAGTGGCGCTTATGCGCGCCCCCAGCCTGCCACGACGATCAGCATACCGCACAGCGCGATCAGCGCGCCCGCCCAGTCGAACAGGCTCAGCCTGACGCCGTCCACTACGCGCAGCCACAGCAGCGCCGTACATACGTAAACCCCGCCGTAGGCAGCATAAACCCGCCCGCTGGCCGCCGGGTGTAGCGTCAGCAGCCAGACGAAGAGCGCCAGCGCAATACCCGCCGGAATGAGCAGCAAAACAGACCCGTTCTTTTTCAGCCAAAGCCAGGGTAAGAAACAGCCGATGATTTCACACAGCGCGGTGGCGAAAAAAAGCAACGTCGTTTTGATCATTTTTAGCGTTTCGTGAGGATTGATTTAACCATCATACCCGATAATGACGAAACGCTTACCATGCCCACGGCGTGGATATACCGCCATTTCGGTTTGGTATAAAATTCGAACGGGTTATACTGCTCGTCTGCACCATATTTAAGGATCACGTTATGAGTACTATACGCAAACGCCTTTGTCTGACCGCCCTGCTGGCGCTGTCATCCTTCGCCTTCGCCAATACGGTATCCGCCGAAACCAGCAAGCTGATCATTGAGTCTGGCGACAGCGCGCAGAGCCGTCAAAACGCCGCCATGGACAAAGAACAGTGGAATGACACCCGCAATCTTCGCCAGAAGGTGAACAAACGCGCGGAAAAAGAGTGGGACAAAGAGGATGTGGCCTTCGACGCGCGCGATAAGTGCCAGCAGAGCGCGAACGTGAACGCCTACTGGGAGCCAAACACCCTGCGCTGCCTCGATCGCCGCACCGGCCGCACGGTTGCCCCTTAATTTCACGGAGTGAAAATGACCGCCAAAGTTGACGTTAAGCTTCGTCCGCTGGAGCGCGAGGACCTGCGCTTCGTCCACCAGCTCGACAACAATGCCAGCGTGATGCGCTACTGGTTCGAAGAGCCTTACGAGGCGTTCGTCGAGCTGTCGGATCTTTACGACAAACACATCCACGATCAGAGCGAGCGCCGCTTCGTGGTGGAGTGTAACGGAGAGAAAGCCGGTCTGGTGGAGCTTGTTGAGATTAACCACGTTCACCGCCGGGCAGAGTTTCAGATCATCATTTCCCCGGAGTATCAGGGAAAGGGCCTCGCCTCCCGGGCGGCGCGCCTGGCGATGGACTACGGGTTCAACGTCCTGAACCTGTACAAGCTCTATCTCATCGTTGATAAAGAGAATGAAAAAGCGATCCACATTTACCGCAAGCTGGGCTTCCAGGTTGAAGGCGAGCTGATTCACGAGTTCTTTATCAACGGCGAGTACCGCAACACTATCCGCATGTGCATTTTCCAGCACCAGCACCTGGCCGAACACAAGCCTGCCGGTTCTACCCTGCTGAAACCTACCGCGCAGTAAGCTGCGCGGTTTTTCCTCTCTCGCTATTTCCCGACTACAGCACCAGGACGGCGTTCAGCGCCTGGGCGTGGGTCACTCTTTTTCCGCGTAACTGTAGCCGTAGTGGTGATAGCCGTAGCCGTACTGGCTGCTGGCGCGTTTGACGACCCCGTTGAGGATCGCGCCCTTGATGTTCACGCCGCCCTGCTCCAGGCGCTGCACGCAGACGGTCATCTCCTTCACGCTGTTCATGCCAAATCGCGCAACGACCAGGCTGGTGCCGGCGATGCGGCCAATCACCGCGGCGTCGGTCACTGCCAGAATCGGCGGGGTGTCGATAATCACCATGTCATACCGCTCGCTGGCCCACGCCATCAGGGCGCTAAAGCGCGCGTGCATCAGCAGCTCCGCCGGGTTTGGCGGCACCTGCCCGCGGGTTAGTACGTCAAATCCGCCCTTATCGAAGGAGCGAATCGCCCGTTCAGCCTCGGCGGTACCCGCCAGCACGTCCGACAGCCCGGTGCTGTTTTCCAGTGAAAACAGCTCGTGCGAGTAGCCGCGGCGCATGTCCGCATCGATGAACAGCACCTTCTGACCGGACTGCGCCACGATCGCCGCCAGCGTGCTGCTGACGAAGGTTTTGCCGCTGTCCGGCGTCGCGCCGGAAATCATCAGCAGATTATTCGACGACTCCATCATCGCGAAGTGCAGGCTGGTGCGCAGGCCGCGAACCGCCTCGACCGCCAGATCGATCGGGTTATCCACCGCGAGGAACGGCACGTTTTTGGTGCGGTGGCGGAAGGTGGTGGAGAAGATATTCTTGCTGCGCAGCCGCGTTTTTTTCTCCAGCCATTCGGAAACGGGCACGGTGGCATACACGCTTATCCCCTGCTCCTCGAGCTGTTCCGGGGATTCAATGCTCCGGCGCAGCATCGCGCGCGCCAGCACCAGGCCAACGGAAACAAACAGGCCAAGGATCAACCCCAGCACCACGATCAGCGCCTTCTTCGGCCTGATCGGCTGCGGCTGCGCCACCGCGGGATCGATGATGCGCACGTTACCGATCGCGCTCGACTGCGCAATGCTCAGCTCCTGCTGGCGGTTGAGCAACTGTAGATAGACCGCGCGTCCGGACTCCACGTCGCGGCTCAGGCGCAGCACCTCCTGCTGGGTTTCGGGCATCGCGGAAACGCGCTTGTTAAGGCGCTTTTTTTCCTGTTCCAGCGTTTGGCGCTTATCCATCAGCGCCTTGTAGGTCGGGTGATCTTTCTTATACAGCTGTGAAATTTCGGCTTCGCGGAAGGTCAGCTCGTTCAGCTGATTGTCGGTGTTCACAATCTGCTCCAGCACCGATTTGGCTTCCAGATTGAGGTCAACCGAATCACGCGCCTGGCGATAGCTGTTGAGCTTGTCTTCGGCCTCGTCTAGATCGCCGCGCACCTTCGGCAGCTGGCGTTGCAGGAACTCCAGGCTGCGAGAATCCTGCGCGGCCTGGCGGGCAATATTTTGCTGCAGGTAGTTATCCGCAATGCTGTTAAGCACCCGGGCGATCAGCTGCGGGTCCTCACCGGTCATGGTCAGCCCCAGCATGCCGCTGTCCTTGCTGCGTTCGCTGACGGTGAAGTTGAGCTGCAAATTGTTGATCGCTTCCAGCTCCGACTGCTGGCTAAGCGTAAACTGCGTGCCCGGCCTTGCCTGGATATCCGAAATTTTCAGCGATATACCGTTCACATCCAGCAGCTGGCCCAGCGTGCCGTTCGCGCTGACGTTTTCCCCTTCCAGGCGATAACGCCCTTCCTCTTCGACGGTCAGCGTCAGGGTTTGCGGCTGGCCGTAAAGGCGAGGAATGTTCATCCAGCTTATTGCCAGCTCGCCCGGCCGCTCGCCGGTTAAGCGCGCCCAGCCGCGGCCGAATACCGGGAAGTATTTTTGCTGAACCACGTTGCGCAGGCTGAGATCGTCAATGGTTTTACCGAGGATCATCCTGGACTGCAGCAGCTGCATTTCAGGCGCCGCCTCCGGCGAGGCGTTCGGCATCATCTGGCTCAGGCTGCTGAGCAGCGCGTTGCCCTGCTTTTGCTCTACCTGAATCATGGCGTCCGCCTGGTAAACGGGCGTGGAGAACAGGGCATAGGTTACCGCGACGGCGGTAAAAAGCGTGGTAATACCGACGATCGGCTTCACGTGATCGAGAAGTTCGCCAAGCAGACGCCCAAGATCGATCTCGTTCTGCGCTGCGGCAGCGCCCTGCGGCGCGCTAAGGTTTTTGGTCGACATAAAACTGCTTCCGTGGATTAGCTGAGCCTTTTCGCCCATTCCTGACTGGCCCGATGCATCAGGCCGTATACGTGTTCGAACGCCTCGTGGCTTTTCCGGTAAGGATCGGGGATCTCTTTTTCCTTAAGCCATTGTCCGAAGAACAGCGTCTTGCCGCGCACTTCCGGCGCCATGGACGTCACCTGAGCAATGTGCCCGGTCTCCATCACCAGAATCAGGTCATACTCGCGCAGCATCGCAGAGGTGGTTTTGCGGGCAACGTGGCCCTCCAGAGAGACGCCGTTTTTCGCCGCAATCTGGCAGGCAACCGCATCAGCGGGTTCCCCGGTTAAGCCCGCGGTGCCCGCGGAGTCAACCCGCACGTGCGGCAGCATCTGGCGCAGCAGGCGCTCGCCGGTCGGTGAGCGGCAAATATTTCCGGTGCAGACCACCAGAATCGAGTGGAAGCTTAGTTTGGCCATGAGTTGATATACCGCGCGGTTTCCGTGATGTCGTGAATGCCGGTAATGGTTGGCACCAGCTGTGAAATAACCCGGTTCCAGCGCACCAGCGGCGCGGTGGTGACATACACGATGTCATAAGGCTCAAGCGGGAACTCCGTGCCCAGCACCATCGCCGAGGCGTCTTTCGCGTTGAGCTGGTAGACGTTGGCAATCTTGCCGCCCTGCTTGCCCTTCAGCGAGCGGATCACGAACACGCCGCTGGCGTCGGACATGTCCTGCTTCACGCCTTCGGCATGGCCCAGCGCTTCCGCCAGCGTCATGCCGCTGCGATCCATTTTGAGCGTGCTCTGGCGACCCACTTCGCCCATCACAAAGACCTTCAGATCGTCATTGCGCGGAACGAAAAGAATGTCGCCAGGGTGCAGCAGCTTGTTCTGGGTCAGGTCGCCGCGCTGCATTAAGGCATACAGCGAGATTTTGGTGTCCTGCCCCTGATGGGTAAGCACCACGTTGCGCCAGTCGGCGTCGGCGGTCAGGCCGCCCGCGGCGTTAATCGCGTCCATCACCGTCAGGGGAATGTTGGTGATGGGCTGCTGGCCGGACTTCGCCACTTCGCCCGTCACGTAGGTTTTCTGCGAGCGGAACGCGGCGATGCTGACGTCCACCTGCGGGCTTTCGATCACCTTGTCCAGACGCGAGGTAATCTCGGCGCGAACCTGCGTCAGCGTTTTACCCGCCACCTTCAGCCGGCCGATATACGGGTAAAAAATCGTCCCGTCGGCGTTCACCCAGTTGCCAGTGTCGCTGGCGCTGCGGTACTGGCCTGCGGGGGTCGTCAGCTCCGGGTGATCCCAGACGGTCACCATCAGCACGTCGCCGACGCCGATGCGGTACTCATACTGCGCCAGCTGTTCATCCAGCAGCGGATTGGCGCGCGCGGTAACCTGCTGCGGGCGAAGCCTGTCGATTAGCCCCGGCGTCAGCGGGTAAACGTTAACCATTTTATTGAGGTCGTCGCTGCTGTCCGGCAGCTCAATGACGTCTTTACCGCGCGTGCTCAGCCCCTGGCCCGGTACGACCGCACAGCCGCTTAGCGTCACGAGCGTCAGGCCCAGCAGGGAAAATTTAAACGTTCGCTTTTTCATTTCTCACTATCATTTATCAGGTGTTCAGGGTCATTGCCCCACGGGCGTTTCGCGTTCAGCGGTCATGCCGTAGAGCGGGTATTTGCGGTTGAGCATTTGCCCCCCGTCGCGGGTGAGCGGCGTCCAGGAGACTACGGCCCGGTTGCGGTTCGGCGAAATGGTCATCAGATCCAGCGGCACGGAGACATAGAAGCCTTTGCTGAATCCGCCCTCGCCGTAATCCTCTTTCGAGACGTTGCTTTTCGCCGCCCACACGCCCACGGTGATGCCGCTGTCAAAGCGCCGGGCGATATCCAGCGTGGCGCCTTTGTCTTTCGCCAGATACTGGCCAACGCTCAGCTTCATCAGCACCGAGTTGACCTGCGGCGGGTTCCAGTAAGCGGTGATAAACCCGGTCGGCGCGGCGTAATCGGTAAAGCGCATCATGTTGTTCCAGTCGCGCTGTTTGACGTAGTTCACGTCCACTCCCAGCGCCCAGCTGGCGTCCAGCGGGCGGTACAAGACTTCCCCTCCCACGCCGCCGTACATCGTCTCGAGGTAGCCGCCGTAAAGCTGGCCGTAGAAGCCCGAGCCGAGGCGGCGAATGGCGTTGCTTTGCAGATTGCTGACGTAAACGTCGTTGGCAACATAGTCGCGGATATGGGTTCTTACCCGCGGCAGCGTGGAGTCCGCGGGCAGCAGCGACGAGTTAAATTTGTCGTAGTTGTTGTAGAGATTGGCGAACACCCCGCCGTCGATAAGCCAGCCGTCCGTCAGCCAGTAGCTGGCGCTTGCCAGCATCCCCACCTGGAACATATAGAAATCCTCCGGGCCGCCGAGCGACTGCGCCAGCGTTGGCGACAGGGAATAACTGAAGCGACTCTCCCGGATGCGGTAGCCGCGGCCCCACGCGGAAAAATCCACCGGCTCGACGCGCCGCTGCACCAGCGGCTTTTCCTGCCCGATTGGGTATCCCTCAAGCCGCTGGCGCAGGCTGGCGACCTGCGTTTCGGTCGTCACCATCGGCAGGTGGTTGCGCATCTGCGTTACGCTCAGGGTCTCAACCCCCTGCGGAAGGGTGTTCATCAGAATGCGGTTGGCGCGGTCGACGGCCTCGCGCGGATCGCGGTAGCGGTATTGCTCGCCGCTCAGGTGGAGCGTGCTGCCGCTCTGGCGTATTTCCGGGGCGTCAAATCCGGCGCTGTATTTCAGCGCCGTAAGCTGGCTGGCAACGGAGGTATACTGTAGCCCGGCGGTTTCTGGCGCAGGCTGGTATTCCGGCTTCGGGCTGTCACGCAGCGCGGGGCGCAGATCGTTAAAATTGGTGCGAAGCGTAAAGCCAAACGTCAGCGTGTTGCCGCGCTCGACGCTCAGCATCAGGTCCGCCCACTCGGCGGCGCGGTAAACCATGCCAACGTTAAAGGGGCTGGACTGCTTAATTACGCCAGCAAAATCGTGCTTATAGTCGTTGCCGTCGTACTCCAGCTTCAGGCGCAGCGGGTGCCACGGCGTCTGGTATTCCACGCCTGCGAAAATTGCCGCCGGGCCGCGAAACATCTCGCTAAAGCTTACGTCGCCCGCATCGTGCAGTTCGGGGCGGGTGCAGTATCGATCGCTAACCTGGCAGAACGGGTTGCTGACGTTGCCGCGGTTGCCCGGATATCCCCATGCGATACCGGCCGTCAGATCGAACGGACCCGCCATTTTGCTCGCCGCGAGATACTCGCCGTCAAACAGGCCGGTTCCGGCGATATCCCGCTTGCCCAGCGCCGCCTGCGGCAGCCACGTCGATTCTTCCCACAGCCGAACCTTGAAATCGAAGGATTTATCCTTGTAGCTCTGGTCGCCGCTGAAGTCCGGGTTGCCGCTGTAGCGGCGGGTGCGGACGTCGGTATAGCGAACGGTGCCTTCCAGCCATGGGAACAGCGCGACCGACGCTGAGTAAAAGCGATACTGGTCGTTATCGCGATAGCCGAGGCTGAACTCCCCTTCGCGCGCAAGGCGGGCGGTGGGCATTTGCATCAGGCCGGTGCCGCCAAAATCCGACTGCGACGGGCCAACGGGGTCCGGGAAGGTGTCCGTTTGCGCATAGCACGCGCCGGAAACGGCTGCCGCCAGGCAGCTCAAAAGCATCTGTTTTTTCATTATTTGTTCTCCCGCTGTGCCAGCAGGCGAATAATCTGCGCATTCAGGCCACGGTCGTCTTCGGCAAGACCAACCCAAATCAGGCTGCCGGGCTCCGCTTCGCGATGGCGCGCGTTCCAGAGCGCGATCGGCGCGAGGCTCTTCTTCCCGGAAGGCGAGATAATCGTGACGCTGTGGGTGTTAGCCCCGGCCAAAAAAGCGCGTCCTTTCAGATAGTCGCGAACGCTCGCCCCCGGCCGCCAGGGCTGTGGACCCGGTAAATCAACCGCGCCAAGCAGCGTCACCGCGTCGGGTCGCGGCGTAAGGTGAAGCCGGTACTGCCCCTGAAGGCGAAGGTTGGCTTCGGGCTGAGTACGCACGGCGTCAGGGTCGAGTTCCACAAACAGACGGCCAACCACCGCGCGGCGGGCCAGCTGTTCACGCACGCTGCGCAGCGTGGCGGCCAGCGGCGCGTCTGCCCGTAGCTCCCAGCGGGCGAGATCGCCTAACACACGCTGCCGCAGGGCGTTGGCCTCCCGGTTTGCCCGATCGGTTGTGAGGATCGCGCCGGGCCACCAGGCGCTGGCGCTCACCTCCGGCGACGTCACGAGTTCGGCGAGGCGCCGCTTGCCCTCTATCGCGATCGGCCGCTCTGCATCCGGTCCGTAGAGCATCACCACGTTCTGCTCTGCCGCACCGGCGCAGGTGGCGAAAAGTAAAATGCCGATCGGCAGCGTGAATCGCATATTCATGGGATAGGTTTCAGGAGCATCGTTTCTGCGGGCAATACGCCTGCGCCAATCATCTGCTGGCTCTGACGAACCAGCCCGGTTGTTTTCTCAATCCAGAAGGTGTTTTGCCATTCGCGCTGCGGCACGGACGCACGCACGCTTTCCCGCCAGACCTGCGTGTCCACGCGCTGGCCGGCAATCGTCAGCGCGGCGTCGCCTGCGGGGGTAAACGTCGAGATCAGCCTGGCGGAACGCGATTCGCCCTCTTCGCTCCAGCGCACGTCGCGCTGCCACCGCGCGCCGTTGTGCAGTCTTGCGGCGTTCATCAGCGGATCGCCGTCAAGGTTGGTTACTTCAAGAAGGTTGCTGCGCAGGCCTACGGTTTTGACCAGCCGTCCGCTGCGGGTCACGATGACTGCGCGATCCTGAGTCAGCCATTTGTCGAGGCCATTTTCCCGATAGCCGAGCACCACAAAAATGCGCTGGCCGCCGTTCAGGCGCAGGTACATCGTTGAGTACGGCAGGGACTGTATGTCGTCATCCGCTACGGTGACGTCCGGCGCGCCGCGCAGCGAAGCCGAGAAGGTCTCCACCATGCTTTGCTGGCTGGGCGTACACCCTTGCAGAAACAGCCCCGTCAGGGAAAAAATGAGTATTCGCACCGTCAGTCCTTCTCAATGATCCAATGCATCAGGGGTAAATTACCCGGCGCAAACTGCGCGCCGGGTAACGGGCGCGGGTGTATCACCCTTCGCAGACCGCCTTAACGCGTGGCGGTCGTAGTGGTGGTGTTTGGCGAACCGTTGCTGCTGTCGGTAGCCGCAACGACGGCCAGCGCCGCGAGGCCAACGGCGGCAGTTACGCCCGCAACGGTTGCGGCCCCGACTGCGCCGGCGGCTACGCCTCCGGTGGTCCCTGCGGTTGCGGCCGTGGTGCCCGCGGCCGCTTCACCGGCGGCAACAGCGGATGGCGCTGCTGCTGCCAGGGTCAGCGCAGCCAGAACTGCACAAAGCGTCTTTTTCATTTATGCTCCTCATTCAATGAATGACTGATTGAACCTGATTATTCAGGTTTATTAACCGGGCACATGCCCGAGGCTGACTTCCGTCCCTGAAAGGCACGGAATATCATCCATGCCAGCGCCCTGGCTCAAATAGCCAGCGTGCGGAAATAGGTCATGATGTTGATAACGCAGATGGAAATAATGTATGCGATAGCGGCGGCTAGGATAATTGCTACATTATGAAATAACAACCTGACGGGAATTATCACAACGCGAGCCGAATTAATTTAACGCATGGTGCCACGCAGGCCATAACCCCGGCGTCGCATAAAAAACCGAAATACAGTCCAGCACCCTGCAATACATAACCAACTGTATTTATTAGCGAATATATAAAACAAACAAATAAGCGAGGCACTGATTAAAAGCCAACGACGGGTGCAATAATAACGCGCCTGACTGAAAGAAAATCATTCTCGCCAGCTTAAAGTGAAATAAGCCCGTAGAATATTGCGCTTATATGCAGTTCATTTCGCATCGATAAAAAGATAATTACCAGGAGGCGTCAGGCTCAATAATATTAATAGCGCTCATCTTTGAGCGCTATTTTCTGTTTTGCGGTGCCGCTATTCACCTCGAGCCATTTTTGCACGGCAGACATTAATAGTAATCAATGCTGTTTTTAATGGTGTACTTGCGCTCAACGGCGGGTTTAACGCTGTCGTCCACGATCAGCAAATCGCAGCTAACCGGGTTGTTATGGCGATCGTAATCGCAGCTTTGCGTCACGTTCCCCAGCGGTTTTTCATTCAGCGTGCTTACGGCGGTGTAATCCATACGCTTGCGAAGGTCCTTGGACGGAATGGCCTGGACGGACAGGTGCTGGTCGCCGGAGACGGTCGTTTTGCCCAGCGGATAGCCGTCCGCGTCGTAGCGATATTTCACTTCCATCTCTTTGCCGTGCGCGGCGACCACAAAACCGCTGTCGTCGGTCTCCCACGTCACGCCCGCCGACGGCAGTTCGGCCAGCTGGCATTTGCCCTGAAGCTTCACCTTTCGCTCCTGGGTTTCCGCATCCACGTAGAAGTTAGCGTCCAGCACCAGCGCAACGCCGGTATTAGCCTCCAGATCGTGAAGCTCGAGGGTATCAAAGCACCCTTCGGTGGACATCGACCCCGTCACGCGCTTGGAAACTTCGCCCTTGTCGTTGATAAGCGTCTGGGAAAAGTCTTTGACCGGCCCGCGAAGGGGATCAAAATCAAACTCATTTGAGAAACTCGCCATTTCAGGCGTAAACGACAGCGGTGCGGAGCTGTTGTCACAGCCTGCCAGCGCCGCTGCCAGAAGCGTTATTGCTGCATATTTCTTCACGTCATGTACCGATACAGGGAGATTATTCCCAATCATATTAGCAAATACAGATGTTTACACGAACCCTGCTAAAATTAATCTACACACAGATAAAAGGAGCTAAAGATGAAACGGTTACCCTGGATTACCGCCCTGCTGCTAATGAGCGCTTCACCGGCCCTTCTGGCCGCCCCGAATTCCTGCGAACGCGTTAAGAGCGATATTCAGCAGAAAATTATCAATAACGGCGTGCCGGAATCTGGCTTTACCCTCAACATCGTGCCAAACGATCAGGCGGATCGTCCTGACGCGCAGGTTGTTGGGCATTGCGCCAACGACACCTTCAAGATTTTGTACACCCGCACAGGCGGCGGCAACGAAACGGCAGGCGGCGCGGGCACCCAGGAGAACGCGCCCGCAGAACCGCAATAAAATTGCCCATCAATACCCTTGAATTGACGAGGATTAATATTTAATACCTCCAAATAAGTACCATTCACCCCACCATTAGCCCGATTATCATCACGGGCGAAAATAATACGACTATCAATGATGGGGTGAGTCATGTCTGATGTTGAACATCACGGCGGCATTAGCCGCCGTTCTCTGGTTAAATCCACCGCTATAGGATCGCTCGCCCTCGCCGCGGGCGGGATTTCGTTACCTTTCGGCTTAAAAAGCGCGGCGGCGGCGGTGCAAAGCGCCGTTCACCCTTCTGAAGATAAGGTCGTCTGGGGAGCCTGCTCCGTTAACTGCGGCAGCCGCTGTGCGCTACGCCTGCACGTTCGTGACGACGAGGTGTATTGGGTCGAAACGGACAATACCGGGGATGATATTTACGGCAATCATCAGGTTCGCGCCTGCCTGCGCGGACGGTCTATTCGCCGTCGCATCAATCATCCTGACCGCCTCAACTACCCGATGAAGCGCGTGGGCAAGCGCGGCGAAGGCAAGTTTGAGCGCATCAGCTGGGATGAAGCGCTGGACACGCTAGCCGCCAGCCTGAAGGGGGTGGTGGAAAAGTACGGTAACGAAGCGGTCTACATTAACTACTCGTCCGGCATCGTCGGCGGTAACATCACCCGCTCCTCGCCTTACGCCTCGCTGGTGGCGCGCCTCATGAACTGCTACGGCGGCTTCCTGAGCCATTACGGCACCTACAGCACCGCGCAAATTGCCTGCGCCATGCCGTACACCTACGGCAGCAATGACGGCAACAGCACCTCGGACATCGAAAACACGAAGCTGGTGGTGATGTTCGGCAACAACCCGGCCGAAACGCGCATGAGCGGCGGCGGGATCACCTATTACCTTGAGCAGGCGCGCGAGCGCTCTAATGCCCGGATGATCGTTATCGATCCGCGCTATACCGACACCGCTGCCGGGCGCGAAGACGAGTGGGTCCCGATTCGTCCGGGCACCGACGCGGCGCTGGTCGCGGGCATCGCGTGGGTGTTGATTAACGAAAACCTCGTCGACCAGCCTTTCCTCGACAGGTACTGCGTCGGCTATGACGAAAAAACGCTGCCGGAAGGCGCACCCGCCAACGGCCACTATAAAGCCTATATCCTCGGCCAGGGCGAAGACGGCACGGCGAAAACGCCGGAGTGGGCCTCGCGCATCACCGGCATCCCCGCCGACCGTATTATCAAGCTGGCGCGCGAAATCGGCACCGCAAAACCGGCCTATATCTGCCAGGGCTGGGGCCCGCAGCGCCAGGCAAACGGTGAGCTCACCTCTCGCGCCATCGCCATGCTGCCGATCTTAACCGGCAACGTCGGGATTAACGGCGGCAACAGCGGCGCGCGCGAATCCACCTACACCATCACCATCGAGCGTATGCCGCTGCCGGATAACCCGGTGAAAACGCAGATTTCATGCTTTAGCTGGACGGACGCCATCGCCCGCGGGCCCGAAATGACCGCCACCCGCGACGGCGTGCGCGGTAAAGACAAGCTTGACGTGCCCATCAAGTTCATCTGGAACTATGCCGGTAATACCATCACCAACCAGCATTCCGACATTAACAAGACCCACGACATTTTGCAGGACGAGAGCAAGTGCGAAATGATTGTGGTCATCGACAACTTTATGACCTCTTCGGCAAAGTATGCCGACATACTCCTGCCGGACCTGATGACCGTTGAACAGGAAGACATTATTCCTAACGACTATGCCGGAAACATGGGGTATCTGATTTTCCTGCAGCCGGTCACCGCGCCGAAGTTTGAGCGCAAGCCGATCTACTGGATCATGAGCGAAGTGGCAAAACGCCTCGGCCCGGACGTGCATCAGCAGTTTACGGAAGGCCGCACGCAGGCCCAGTGGCTGCAATTCCTTTACGCCAAAATGCTCGAGAAAGATCCGGCGCTTCCGTCTTACGAAGAGCTCAAGCAAATGGGAATTTACAAGCGCAAAGACCCGAACGGGCATTTTGTCGCTTACAGGAAATTCCGCGAAGATCCGCAGGCCAATCCGCTGAAAACGCCGTCGGGCAAAATTGAGATCTACTCCAGCAGGCTGGCCAGCATCGCCAGCACCTGGGAGCTGGAAAAAGACGAAACCATCAGCCCGCTGCCGGTCTATGCCTCGACCTTCGACGGCTGGGACGCGCCTGAGCGCAGCACCTATCCGCTGCAGCTGTTCGGCTTCCACTTCAAGGCCCGCACCCACTCCAGCTACGGCAATATCGACGTGCTACAGGCCGCCTGCCGTCAGGAGGTGTGGCTAAACCCTGTCGACGCCGAAAAACGCGGCATTAAGAACGGCGATATGGTTCGCGTCTACAACGACCGCGGCGAGCTGCGCATTCCGGCAAAAGTGACGCCGCGCATCATGCCGGGCGTCAGCGCCATGGGCCAGGGCGCCTGGCACGATGCCAACATGAACGGGGATCGCGTAGACCACGGCTCGTGCATCAACACCTTAACCACGCATCGCCCGTCGCCGCTGGCAAAAGGCAACCCGCAGCACACCAACCTGGTGCAGATCGAGAAGGCGTAAGGAATAGCACATGACAACCCAGTATGGATTTTTTATTGATTCCAGCCGCTGCACCGGGTGCAAAACCTGCGAGCTGGCCTGCAAGGACTACAAGGACTTAACCCCGGAC
>NZ_QBJD02000029.1 GCF_003057745.1 Enterobacter sp. RIT418 | reverse complement strand
CCTGCGCGCTATGCGATAAATAAACCCCTTCGCGCCAAATCATGCCGAGCTGCCAGCGCAAATCGCTCTCCAGCGGAACCCAGCGCAGCGTGTTTTTATCCAGCCGCTCGCAGATGGGCTGCGGCAGGATCGCAATGCCCACCCCCGCCTCCACCATGGCCGCCAGGAAATCCCACTGGCCGCTGCGCACCGCAATCCGCGGCTTCACGTTGTGCTGGCTGAACAGCGCCATCAGCTGGCGGCTGAGGGCAAAATCTTCGTTGTAGATCAGCAGGGGATGCTCGGCGAGCACCTCTGGCTTTACCGAATCGATGTGCATCCAGTCGCCGGAGCGGGGCACCAGCACGCACAGCGGATGGCTGAACAGCGATAGCGTCGCCAGGCCGCTCTCCTCTTCGACGGGCAGGGCGGTCATCGCCACGTCCAGCTCGCCGTTGATCACCGCCTGCTGCACGGTCAGGCCGCCAAATTCGGAAATCTTCAGCTCGACGCCGGGGTAGCGCTGGCGAAACAGGCTGATGGGCCCGGCCATCATCATGCCGACCATCGGCGGAATGCCGAGCCGCAGCAGGCCCTTGTTGAGGTGGTTGATGTCGCCCAGCTCCGCCTCGAGCTGGCGAAACTCCGCCAGAATCGCCAGGCCGCGCTCAAACACCACGCGCCCGGTATCGGTCAGCAGCAGCTTGCGCCCGTCGCGGATTAACAGGGTGCAGTTCAGTTCATCCTCGAGGTTTTTTAGCATCTTGCTGATGGTGGGCTGGGTAACAAACAACTTCTCCGCTGCGCGGGTAAAACTTTGCTGGCGAACCACCTCGACAAAATAGCGCAGCGTTCTTATGTCCATGATTATTCCTCGGAACTATACCTTCGATGATTTTAATTCATTTCTTTCACCGACGTGCGCTCTCTATACTGGCGCTCCGTCTCATTTTTGAGGAAATCACCCATGGCCGTGGCGTTAGGTCGCGTTACGCCTGCCGTTGTGCAACGACTCCAGGTCCCGGTTCAGGTTCTGCTCTACGCAGGGCTGTTTGTCTTTGCTGAATATCTCGTTAGCTGGCTGCACCTGCCGCTTCCCGCCAACCTGGTGGGGATGGTGCTGATGCTCACGCTCATCCTTTGCCGCATCGTTCCCCTGAGCTGGGTGCGCGCGGGCGCGCGCTGGCTGCTGGCGGAGATGCTGCTGTTTTTCGTGCCCGCCGTGGTGGCGGTGGTGAATTACGCCCAATTGCTAATGGTCGACGGCTGGCGCATCTTCGCGGTGATCGCCCTGAGCACGCTGATGGTGCTTGGCACCACCGCATGGGTGGTGGATAAAGTGTACCGGTTTGAAATCAGCAGGCAGAAGCATGACTAACTTCCAGATTAGCATCCTGTGCTTGATCGCCACGCTGGCCATCTACTTTGCCAACAAGCGGCTGTATCGACGTTTTCACGCCCTGCCGCTGATGCCGCTGGTGTTCACGCCCATCCTGCTGGTGCTGATGCTGGTCTTAGGGCATATCTCCTGGCAAAACTACATTGGGGAATCCCACTGGCTGCTGTGGCTGCTCGGCCCGGCGACCATCGCGTTTGCGGTGCCGGTCTACGACAACCTGGCGATCATCCGGCGCCACTGGCTGTCGCTCAGCGCGGGCGTCATTACCGCCACGGTGGTGGCGGTGTGCAGCTCGGTCTGGCTGGCGCGGCTGTTTACCCTCTCGGATGAAATCCAGCGCAGCCTGGCGGTGCGCTCGGTCACGACGCCCTTTGCCCTCGCGGCGGCAAAACCGCTCGGCGGCCAGCCGGATCTGGTGGCGCTGTTTGTGGTGGTGACGGGGGTGTTTGGCATGGCGGTGGGCGACGTGCTGTTTCTGCGGCTCTCCATTCGGGAAGGAATGGCGAAAGGGGCGGGATTTGGCGCGGCGTCGCACGGGGCGGGCACGGCGCGCTCGTACGAGATCGGCCAGCAGGAGGGCGTGGTCGCCAGCCTGGTGATGATGCTTTCGGGCGTGGTGATGGTGCTGGTTGCGCCGCTGGTGGCGTGGGTGATGTTTTAAGCTCCCCGGCCGGACGACCGGGGAGAGAGTCGGTTAGTGCGCGCGGCCCTGTTCTACACCCAGGCCGGTTTGCGAGCGGATAAACTGGGCGCGGAATTTCTCGCGCTCCAGGTTGCCCTCCGGCGAGTTGTCGGTGGCCGAGAAGAACCAGATGCCGATGAACGCCACGGCAATGGAGAACAGCGCCGGGTATTCATACGGGAAGATGGCGCTTTCGTGGCCGAGGATCTGCACCCAAATCGTCGGGCCGAGGATCATCAAAATCACCGCCGTCAGCAGGCCCAGCCAGCCGCCAATCATCGCGCCGCGCGTGGTCAGCTTCGACCAGTACATGGAAAGCAGGATGATCGGGAAGTTGCAGCTTGCCGCAATCGAGAAGGCCAGCCCCACCATAAAGGCGATGTTCTGCTTCTCGAACAGAATGCCCAGCAGGATCGCTACCACGCCCAGCACCAGCACGGTGATTTTAGACACCTTCAGCTCGTCGCGCTCGCTCGCGCCTTTGCGGAAGACGTTGGCGTAGAGGTCATGCGAAACCGCCGACGCCCCGGCCAGCGTTAAACCCGCAACCACCGCGAGAATGGTGGCGAAGGCCACGGCGGAGATAAAGCCGAGGAACAGGTTGCCGCCCACCGCGTCGGCCAGATGCACCGCCGCCATGTTGTTACCGCCAATCAGCGCGCCCGCCGCGTCTTTAAACGCCGGGTTCGCCCCCACCAGCATGATCGCGCCGAAGCCGATGATAAAGGTCAGGATATAGAAATAACCCATAAAGCCGGTGGCGTAGAAGACGCTCTTGCGCGCTTCGCGCGCGTCGCTCACGGTGAAGAAACGCATCAGGATGTGCGGCAGGCCCGCCGTACCAAACATTAGCCCCAGGCCGAGCGAGAGCGCGGATATTGGGTCTTTCACCAGCCCGCCCGGGCTCATGATCGCTTCCCCTTTCGGGTGTACCGCCATCGCTTCGGTGAACAGGTTATTGAAGCTAAAGCCGACGTGCTTCATGACCATAAAGGCCATAAAGCTGGCGCCGAACAGCAGCAGGACCGCTTTGATGATCTGCACCCACGTAGTGGCCAGCATGCCGCCGAACAGCACGTACATCACCATCAGCACGCCGACCAGCACCACCGCAACGTGGTAGTTCAGGCCGAACAGCAGCTCGATGAGCTTGCCCGCGCCAACCATCTGCGCAATCAGGTACAGCGCCACCACCACCAGCGAGCCGCAGGCGGAGAGGGTACGAATGGGCCCCTGCTTCAGGCGGTAGGAGGCGACGTCCGCGAAGGTATAGCGCCCGAGGTTGCGCAGGCGTTCGGCAATGAGGAACAGGATAATCGGCCAGCCGACGAGGAAGCCGAGGGAGTAGATCAGGCCGTCGTAGCCGGAGGTATAAACCAGCGCGGAGATCCCGAGGAACGACGCCGCGGACATAAAATCTCCCGCAATCGCCAGCCCGTTCTGGAAGCCGGTGATGTTGCCGCCCGCGGTGTAGTAATCGTTGCGCGAGCGCACGCGCTTTGAGGCCCAGTAGGTGATGTACAGCGTCAGCAGGACGAAAATCAGGAACATAATGATCGCCTGCCAGTTGGTGGGCTGGCGCTGAACCTCGCCGGTAATGGCATCCGCAGCGTTCGCTGCAAAGGGCAGTGTGGCGGCAAGCGCCGTCAGAACTCGCTTCATGATGCTTTTACCTCGCGCAGGACTTCTTTATTAAGACGATCGAATTCGCCGTTAGCGCGCCAGACGTAGACGCCGGTCAGTACAAACGAAATCACAATCACGCCGATCCCAATCGGGATGCCGCGCGTGACGCTAGTTCCCGCGTGCAGCGGCGTGCCGAGCCAGTGCGGGGCAAAGGCGATCAGCAGAATAAAGCCGACGTAGATAACCAGCATGATGATGGAAAGTAAGAAGGCAAACCGTTGCCGTTTTTCGACGAGCTCCCTGTAGTGCGCACTGTTCTCTATCTGCTGACAAATATCGTTATTCATCACAGAGTCTCCAAAGGTAAGGTTGGTTTGTTTTTGTTCCCTCTCCCTGAGGGAGAGGGTTAGGGTGAGGGTGAAGGAAGGAGCGGTCTGATGCCCTCACCCCGGCCCTCTCCCACGGGGAGAGGGAGAAAAAATTACGAAGGCATTGCGATGGCCTGCTTCTCTTCGAGCAGTTTGTCCACCACGCCAGGATCGGCGAGCGTTGAGGTATCGCCGAGGTTGCTGGTATCGCCCGCCGCGATTTTGCGCAGAATGCGGCGCATAATTTTGCCGGAGCGGGTTTTCGGCAGCGAGTCGGTCCAGTGCAGTACGTCCGGCGTGGCGAGCGGGCCAATCTCTTTACGCACCCAGTTGCGCACGTCCGCGTACAGCTCCGGCGACGGCTCTTCGCCGTGGTTCAGCGTGACGTAGGCGTAAATCGCCTGGCCTTTAATATTGTGCGGAATGCCCACCACCGCGGCTTCGGCAATCTTCGGATGGGACACCAGCGCGGACTCAATCTCCGCGGTGCCCAGGCGGTGGCCGGAGACGTTCAGCACGTCGTCCACGCGCCCGGTGATCCAGTAGTAGCCGTCCTCATCGCGGCGCGCGCCGTCGCCGCTGAAGTACATGTTCTTAAAGGTCGAGAAGTAGGTCTGCTCGAAGCGCTCGTGATCGCCAAACAGGGTGCGCGCCTGTCCTGGCCAGGAATCAACGATCACCAGGTTACCTTCGGTCGCGCCTTCCTGTGGATTACCCTCGTTATCCACCAGCGCGGGCTGCACGCCGAAGAACGGACGCGTTGCCGAACCCGCTTTCAGCTCCGTCGCGCCCGGCATCGGGGTGATCATGAAGCCGCCGGTTTCGGTCTGCCACCAGGTGTCCATGACCGGGCATTTTTCGTTGCCGATCTTCTTCCAGTACCACTCCCACGCTTCCGGGTTGATTGGCTCGCCCACGGACCCGAGGATGCGCAGGGACGAGCGGTCGGTACCTTCGATGGCCTTGTCGCCTTCCGCCATCAGCGCGCGGATCGCGGTTGGCGCGGTGTAGAGAATATTAACCTGGTGCTTATCGACCACCTGGCACATGCGCGCCGGGGTCGGCCAGTTCGGTACGCCCTCAAACATCAGCGTGGTGGCGCCGCAGGCCAGCGGGCCGTACAGCAGGTAGCTGTGGCCGGTGACCCAGCCGACGTCGGCGGTGCACCAGTAAATGTCGCCCGGATGGTAGTCGAATACGTATTTGAACGTGGTCGCCGCATAGACCAGATAGCCGCCCGTGGTATGCAGCACGCCCTTGGGCTTGCCGGTTGAGCCGGAGGTATAAAGGATAAACAGCGGATCTTCCGCGTTCATCTCTTCCGGCTGGTGCTGGTCGCTCGCTTTTTCAATCAGATCGCTCCACCAGAGGTCGCGCCCCTCGTGCCAGTCAATGTTGCCCCCGGTACGCTTGAGGACGATGACGTTGCTGACCGTGTTGACGTTCGGGTTTTTCAGCGCCTCGTCGACGTTTTTCTTCAGCGGAATGCCGCGCCCGGCGCGCAGGCCCTCGTCGGCCGTGATCACCAGCTTCGAGCTGGAGTCGACGATTCGCCCGGCAACCGCTTCCGGCGAGAAGCCGCCAAAGATCACCGAGTGAATGGCACCGATGCGCGCGCAGGCCAGCATCGCCACGGCGGCTTCCGGCACCATCGGCATATAGATAGCGACGACGTCGCCCTTTTTAATGCCTCTTTCCAGCAGGACGTTGGCGAAGCGGCACACGTCGCGGTGCAGCGCTTTATAGGTGATGTGCTTGCTTTGAGAGGCGTCGTCGCCTTCCCAGATAATGGCCGTTTCATTACCGCGCTCGGCAAGGTGGCGGTCCAGGCAGTTTGCGGCCAGGTTCAGCGTGCCGTCTTCATACCATTTAATGGAGACGTTGCCCGGCGCAAAGGAGGTGTTTTTCACCTTCTGATACGGTTTGATCCAGTCAAGGATGTGGCCCTGCTCGCCCCAGAAGGCGTCCGGGCTGGAAAGGGATTGCTGATACTTCTCGTGGTACTGCTCCGGGTTTATCAGGCAACGGTCCGCAATGTTTACGGGAATGTCGTGTTTATGGATTTGGCTCATGGCTTTTTTTCTCCTTGTAAGATGTTAATAATATGTCGCAAAAACGTTAAGAGTAGGGTCTTTACAAGCTTTGTTTAGTATTTGGGCGACAGATCACGCATTGTTTGAATCGGTTGAAAAACGAGCGAATGAAACTTTGAAGGGAAATAATTTACTCTGAGGATTATTCACATTTCTCGGGAAAAAAGCGTTTTTATAACAAATGGTTATTTATGCGAATTATTACAAATTCGTGTCATAGCCCCTTTTTGCAGTGAAATGCCTCGTTCTTTAAGGCTTGCGCAGCATGCCGTGCAGATGATACTCATACGCCGCGTTAAAAAATCCCATAAACCAACGCAACACAATACATACCCTTTCAGTATGTCTCCCTATTCATGCAGTTCGGTGGTGCGGAGATTTCATTGAGGAAGTCAGTTTTTATGAAAAATGTAAAAATCAGCCTGGCCTGGCAAATCCTGCTGGCCCTTGTGCTGGGCATCTTACTGGGCAGTTACCTCCACTATCACAGCGACAGCCGCGAATGGCTGATCGCCAATCTGCTTTCCCCGGCAGGCGATATTTTTATTCATCTTATTAAGATGATTGTTGTCCCGATCGTGATCTCTACGCTGGTGGTAGGTATTGCCGGCGTGGGGGATGCGAAGCAGCTCGGGCGTATCGGCGCGAAGACCATTATCTATTTCGAAGTGATCACTACGGTGGCAATTATCCTCGGCATCACGCTGGCGAACGTGTTTCAGCCCGGTTCCGGAATTGATATGTCGCAGCTGGCCACGGTGGATATTTCGAAATACCAAAGCACAACCGCTGACGTGCAGAGCCATGCGCACGGGCTGATGGGGACGATTCTCTCGCTGGTGCCGACCAATATCGTCGCGTCCATGGCGAAGGGCGAGATGCTGCCAATCATCTTCTTCTCGGTGCTGTTTGGCCTGGGCCTCTCATCCCTCCCGGCGACCCACCGCGAGCCGCTGGTGACCGTGTTCCGCTCTATCTCTGAAACCATGTTCAAAGTGACCCACATGGTGATGCGCTACGCGCCGGTCGGTGTATTTGCGCTGATCGCGGTGACGGTGGCGAACTTCGGCTTTGCCTCCCTGTGGCCGCTGGCGAAGCTGGTTATCCTGGTTCATTTCGCGATCCTGTTCTTTGCGCTGGTGGTGCTCGGCATCGTGGCGCGCCTGTGCGGGCTGAGCATCTGGATCCTGATCCGCATCCTGAAGGATGAGCTGATTCTGGCGTACTCGACGGCAAGCTCCGAGAGCGTGCTGCCGCGTATTATCGAGAAGATGGAGGCCTACGGTGCGCCTGCGTCAATTACCAGCTTCGTGGTGCCGACCGGCTACTCCTTTAACCTGGACGGCTCAACGCTGTACCAGAGTATTGCGGCAATCTTTATCGCCCAGCTTTACGGCATCGATCTGTCCCTGTGGCAGGAAATCGTGCTGGTGCTGACGCTGATGGTGACCTCGAAAGGGATCGCGGGCGTGCCGGGCGTGTCGTTCGTGGTGCTGCTGGCGACGCTGGGCAGCGTGGGCATTCCGCTGGAAGGGCTGGCATTTATTGCGGGCGTAGACCGTATCCTCGACATGGCGCGTACCGCGCTGAACGTGGTGGGTAACGCGCTGGCGGTGCTGGTGATTGCCAAGTGGGAGCACAAGTTCGACCGCAAGAAAGCGCTGGCATACGAGCGCGAGGTGCTGGGTCGTTTTGATAAGACTGCCGACCAGTAGTAAAAAAAAGGCCGGTGGCGCTGCGCTTACCGGACCTACCCGACTATTCCCTCTCCCCTTTTGGGGAGAGGGTGAGGGTGAGGGGGGGGTTTACTCCCCGCTCAACGCATCAAACTCTTCACACCCCGTATCAAACCCTTCGGTACAGCTCAGGTTCAACCAGTACAGCGCCTTCTGTTTATTCGGCGTGATAAAGCCTTTCTCACCCTGCTGGAACAGCATGCCCGCCCAATATTCCGCGTAACCGGTGCGCGACAGCGACGAGCTGCGCTTAAACCACGCGGCGGCTTTTGCATCGTCCCGGGCCACGCCAACGCCGTTGGCATAGATCAGCCCCAGCAGGGATTGCGCATCGACCGCCGAGTCGCTGTCGAGATCCTCCGTGGCGGTTTGCAGCAGCGCAATGGCCTTTGGATAGTCGGTATTGCCCGCCTGAGTATTAACCAGCACCCGCGCCAGCATGATTGCACCGCGCTTGCTGCCCGCAATGTTCGCCTGCTGGGCAAGCGCTTTCGCCTGCACGTAATCACCCTGCGTAAAATGGATTTGCGACAGCAGGGCCATTGCGTCGACGTCGCCGCCCCTGGCCGCTTTCTCCGCCCACTGCGCGGCCTTCTGGCTGTCGCCGGAGCTAAAATACGTGTCGGCCAGATAGTACTGCGCGCGCGCGTCGCCCGCGTCGGCCTGTTCCTGATACTGGCTGCCAATCGCGTTGGCGCGCGCCAGCGAGGTGAAAACGAACAACAACAGTAAAATGTGTCTCATAGATTCTTATCATTAGGGTACGTGCCGCGCAGTATAATCGCGGTCGCAGAAGAAAAAAACGGGTGCATTAAGACCTCAGCATCCTACAAGCCGGGCGGAACTTCCGTTCCGCCCGATGAGGTTAGCCCGAAATACAGGCTAATTTCGCCACCACCTCCTGATGCTCGCTTTTTATTGTGAGCTCGCATAACTTCCCGCGATTAATAAAGGCGAATATCACGATGGTCAGACATATAATTGAAACGATGCCTGACACCGCTTTTAATGGCGTCATGCCTTTTACTCCTTGTCAAAAAAAGAATAAGAGGCTACCCTCAACTTGTTGGTTGTTGAGGGGGTAGCCTCGGGTAAATGAAAATTTCCCGGGGCTTTCCACTTTCTGTCCCTCAACAATGCTCAAGACAGAAAGTCTTAAGCACCCGCCGCACATCTTATTCTCCTGAACGTAAAAGCAAAGATGTAATTCTTTTCCGCGCTAATTACATTTTTCCTGCGAGACGCTTTCCAGAATAAATATAAAATCCGGGAATGATTAATTCATAAATAAAAAGGGGATGAATAGTTCATCCCCTTTATTCAGCGTTTAACTCACGGCCTCATTCCATTGCGCTTTCGCGCAGCCGGGCCTTCAGCCTGGTATATTCGTCGATCACATACTGTTCCGCGGCGCGCTGGTCGGCAATCGGCTCGACGCGTACGGCGCAGTACTTATACTCCGGCGTTTTGGTTATCGGGCTGAGGTTCTCGGTCACCAGCTCGTTACAGGCGCCAATCCACCACTGGTAGGTCATATAGACCGCCCCTTTGTTTGGCCTGTCGCTTACCTGGGCGCGCGTAATGATCCTGCCCTTACGCGAGTTCACCCATATCAGCGCCTCATCCTGGATGCCAAGCCGCTCCGCGTCGGCGGTGTTGATTTGCGCGTAGCCGGGCTCATCCGCCAGCGCGGCCAGGGCGGCGCAGTTGCCCGTCATGGAGCGGCAGGAGTAGTGGCCCACCTCACGCACGGTGGAGAGCACCATCGGAAACTCGTCGGTGAGCTTATCGATCGGCGCGACCCAGTCGCAGGTGAAGAACTGCGCCAGCCCGTTCGGGGTGTCGAACTTCTCTTTAAAGAGATACGACGTGCCCTGATCGGCGTCGGACTCTTCGCGGCACGGCCACTGGATGTACCCCAGCTCGCCCATTTTTTCATAGGTTGCGCCGTAGAAATCCGGACACAGATGCCGCAGCTCGTCCCAGATCTCCTGGGTGTTGTTGTAGTGCATCGGGTAGCCCATGCGGGTGGCGATTTCGCTGATGATCTGCCAGTCCGTTTTCAGGTCCCACTTCGGCTCGACCGCTTTGAAGAAGCGCTGGAAGCCGCGGTCCGCCGCCGTGTAGACGCCTTCATGCTCGCCCCATGACGTCGACGGTAAAATCACGTCCGCCGCCGCCGCGGTTTTGGTCATAAAGATATCCTGGACAATCACCAGCTCCAGATCCTCAAACCCTTTGCGCACCGCAGAAAGCTCGGCGTCGGTCTGGAGCGGATCTTCACCCATGATGTAGGCCGCGCGCACCTCGCCGTGCGCCGCGCGGTGCGGCAGCTCGCTGATGCGGTAGCCCGTGTGCTCCGGCAAACTCTCCACGCCCCAGGCCTTCGCGAACTTAGCGCGGTTTTCCGGGAACTTGACGTACTGATAGCCCGGATAGGTATCCGGCAGCGCGCCCATGTCGCACGCGCCCTGCACGTTGTTCTGGCCGCGCACCGGGTTGACGCCGACGTGCGGCTTCCCGAGGTTGCCGGTCAGCATGGCGAGGCTGGTCAGGGAGCGCACGGTTTCCACGCCCTGATAGAACTGGGTCACGCCCATGCCCCACAGAATGGCGGCGGTTTTGGCCTCCGCGTACATCCGTGCGGCCTGGCGGATCTCCTGCGCGCTGACGCCGGTTATCGCTTCGACCGACTCCGGCGTGTAGCCTTCGACAATTTTCCGATACTCTTCAAAACCTTCCGTGCGGCTGGCAACAAACGCCTGGTCGTACAGATTCTCCTCAATGATGACGTGTCCCATTGCGTTCAACAGCGCGATGTTCGAGCCGTTTTTCAGCGCAATGTGCATATCCGCAATGCGCGCGGTTTCAATTTTGCGCGGATCGCAGACGATGATTTTCGCCCCGTTCTGCTTAGCGCGGATAACGTGGTTCGCGACGATAGGGTGAGAATCCGCCGGGTTATAGCCGAAGATAAAGACGAGATCGGTGTTATCTATCTCGTTGATCGCATTACTCATTGCGCCGTTACCGACCGACTGGTGCAGACCTGCAACCGAGGGGCCGTGTCAGACGCGTGCGCAGCAGTCGACGTTATTGGTGCCAATAACGGCGCGCGCGAATTTTTGCATCACATAGTTGGTTTCATTTCCCGTCCCGCGCGAGGAGCCGGTGGTTTGGATCGCATCCGGGCCATACTTGGCCTTGATGGCGCTAAGGCGCGCGGCGACGTAGTCCAGCGCCTCGCTCCAGGAGACGGCTTCCAGCCTGCCACCGCGCTCGCGGCGGATCATGGGGGTTTTCAGGCGCGGGGTGAGGATTTGCGTATCGTTAATAAAATCCCAGCCGTAATAGCCTTTCAGGCACAGGGTTCCCTGGTTGGTTTTCCCCTGTGCCGCTTCCGCCCGGATGATTTTGCCGTTATCGACCACCAGGTGGATCTTGCAACCTGAGGCACAATACGGGCATACCGTGACGACTTTTTTCATCAGTCTGCTCCCGTTAGTCAATTCTTACGCAGCCACTATGCAGCTTCTATGCCATGTTTTTAATGTGGGTATTGACTGACTTTACGGCCCCCTGCGGAAAAAAACGCTGACGAAAAGCAGGCAATCGTCAAAATTGACGTGTCGAAGGGGGAGCGGATGTGACGCGGGTTGAAATTCCGTCACTGAAAAAACACATTGGCTGGAGCCAGCGGCAGAATGGTTCAGACTTAACATAATCCCCTGACGGAAGCAGAAGATGAAACCGGCGATTCTGGTGGTTGATGACGATACGGCAGTGTGCGAGCTGTTAAAAGACGTGCTTAACGAGCACGTCTTTACGGTGCTGGTCTGCCATAACGGCCAGGATGCCCTTGACCGGATCCAGCAGGAGCCGGACATCGCCCTGGTGCTGCTGGATATGATGCTGCCGGATATCAACGGACTACAGGTGCTACTGCAGCTGCAAAAGCGGCGCCCGGCGCTGCCGGTGGTGATGCTGACGGGCCTGGGAAGCGAGTCGGACGTGGTGGTCGGGCTGGAGATGGGGGCGGACGATTACATCGGTAAGCCGTTCAACCCCCGCGTAGTGGTGGCGCGGGTCAAAGCCGTGCTGCGGCGTACCGGCGCGCTGGCTGCCGAAGCCCCGGCCCCTCGCGCGGCGGGCGTGACCTTCAGCGGCTGGACGCTCGATACCGCCCGCTGCGAGCTGAGCGATCCGCAGCGCAACGCCGTGCCGTTAACCCAGGGCGAGTACGGCCTGTTGCTGGCGCTGGCGCAAAATGCCCGTCGGGTGCTGAGCCGCGAGCAGCTTCTCGAGCTGACCCACAGCGAAAGCGCCGACGTCTTTGACCGCACCATCGACGTGTTGATTATGCGCCTGCGGCGTAAAATTGAGGTCAACCCGCACCAGCCCGCGCTGATTAAAACCATTCGCGGGCTGGGGTACGTTTTTGCCGCCGACGTTAACCTTCCCGAGCGGGCGGCGTAGGGCGATCACACCACGGCTGGAACGATAATTGCCGCGAAAATCGCAATGATGACCAGGTATTTCAGCGCGTAGTAGAGGCGCCGGTTTTTCTTCTTCAGGCGCTGCCCGCGCTCGCGCCCCGCGTGAACGTACTTGAATAGGCGATTTATGCCGCCGGTACGATCGCCGTCATCATTGGGCGAGCTGGCCGCCGACATCAGCGTCGTGCCCACCCAGTGGTTAACCGCCTGCGCCCAGCGCCATTTCATCGGCCGCTCAATATCGCAGAACAGGATGATGCGCGTCCGATCCGTTTTATTTTCCGCCCAGTGTACGTAGGTCTCATCAAAAATGACGGCCTCTCCGTCGCGCCAGCTGTGCCGCTGCTGGTCTACCTCAATAAAACAGCGGTCGTCGTTGGGCGTAAACAGGCCCAGATGGTAGCGCACCGAGCCGGCGTAGGGATCGCGATGCTTGCCCAGATAGGCACCCGCCGGCAGCTCGGCAAACATGGCGGCCTTCACCGAGGGGATCTCGCTGACCAGCTTCGTCGTGACGGGGCACAGGGCCTGTGCCGACGGGTGCGCGTCGGCATACCACTTCAGATAAAAACGCTTCCACCCGCGCTTAAAAAACGTATTGAAACCGGCGTCGTTATTATTCTGTGCTGCCTTAATATGATCCTGCAGGCGCAGGGCTTCTTCGCGAATAACCGGCCAGCTGTCGGTGAGCTTTTTCAGCTCCGGGAAGCTTTCCGTCTCAAAGAAGGGCTGCTTTGCGGGAAGCGTTGAAAACGCGGTCATGAACATATTGATCGGCGCCATGAACGTGGAGTGATCGAAAAGCTGCCGCGAGAGCGTTTGTTTTTCTCTGCCGCGCGAATGCGCATAGATAACGCTAATAATGAAAATACCGATGATAATGGCTGCGAACATTTTTCCCTTGTCCTGTAGTGATTTTCTCATTCCGGAAAGCGAGCGCATACCGCGCCGCCCGTACCGAAAATGCCAGACGAAGAGAGTGTAGTTCGGGGATTTAAAATTAATAGAACTGTAATGAAAAATCGCAATTATTGTTAATTTTATGGGGTTTATTCCCCTCATCCTGGCCCTCTCCCCAAAGGGGAGAGGGAATGAAAATCGCGCACGGTCTTTACTTCACCGTCCACCCCTTATAGCTGCCGACGTTCTTTTTATCGATCATCGTCACTGGGATCAGCACCGGCTCTTTCGGCGCGGGCTTGCCCTGAAGAATGTCATATCCGATCTCCACCGCTTTCGCCGCCATCACCTGCGGGTCCTGGGCCGGGGTTGCCACGAACAGGGAGTTTTCGCGCTTCAGCGCCTCTTCGCCGTCGGGCGAGCCGTCCACGCCGACGATAAAGAACTCGCTGCGCTGCGCCTGCTTCGCCGCCAGATCGGCACCGATCGCCGTCGGATCGTTGATTGCGAACACGCCGTCGATCTTCGGATTGGCGGCCAGCAGGGAGGTCATCACCTCCAGCCCGCCTTCGCGGCTGCCCTTGGCGTTCTGGTTATCCGAGAGCACCTTAATGTCCGGGTGGCGCTTAAACTCGGTCTGGCAGCCTTCCACGCGGTTTTGCACCGCCGAGACCGGCGGTCCGTTGATGATCACCACGCTGCCTTTGCCCTTCAGGCGGTCGGTGATGTATTTACAGGCCATTTCGCCCGCCTGGGTGTTATCGGAGGTGATGGTGGCGTCCGCGCCTTCCGCCGCGACGTCGACCGCGACGACCACGATCCCGGCCTCTTTCGCACGCTTCACCGCCGGGCCGATCCCCTTCGAATCCGCAGCGTTCAGGATGATCATATCCACCTTCGCGGCGATAAAGTTGTCGATCTGCGAAACCTGCTGGCCCAGATCGTAACCGCTGGAAACCAGCGTCACCTTAACGTTGTCCCCCGCCAGCTTGCGCGCTTCCAGCTCCGCGCCTTTGGTGATCTGCACGAAGAACGGGTTGGCTAAATCGCCCACCGTGACGCCGATGGACTTCAGGTCTTTCGCCTGCGCGAACGGCGTCGCGGCGAGCAGTGCGCCAGCACAGAGCGCGGTCACTAACGGTTTTAAACGCATCTTGTCTTCCTCACGTAGGGTATTGTTGTTATGCACTTTGATGGTGTCGGGTACGGTATTTGTCGATCAGCACCGCTATGATGATCACCGCCCCTTTGATCACCAGCTGCCAGAAGTAGGAGACGCCCATCAGCGTCATGCCGTTGTTGAGCGTGGCGATGATCAGCGCGCCCACCAGCGTGCCGGTGATCGTGCCGATCCCGCCGACGAAGCTGGTGCCGCCGAGGATCACCGCGGCAATGGCGTCCAGCTCGTAGCCCGTACCGAGGTTGCCGTTGGCGCTGTAAAGGCGCGAGGCGCTCATCACGCCGCCCAGGCCGGAGAGCAGGCCGCTCATGCCGTAGACGAACAGCAGCACCAGCCAGACCTTAATGCCCGTCAGACGCGCCGCCTGCATATTGCCGCCGACCGCGTAGATGTGAACGCCGAGCGTGGTGCGGCGCAGGATGAACCAGCAGAGGGCAATCACCGCCAGCGCGATGACCACCAGCCACGGTACGGGGCCGAGATAGTTATTGCCGATCCACTCGAAGCTGATATTGGAGTTGATCACCGTGGTGCCGTCCGCCAGCAGGTAGGCCGCGCCGCGCAGCGCCGTATACGTGCCGAGCGTGACGATAAACGGCGGCAGCCCGGCAAAGGCCACCAGCGCACCGTTGAACAGCCCCAGCACCATGCCGAGCATCAGCGCGGCGGGAATGGAGAGCATGGCGAACTCAGGAATGAGCGACACCACCATCGCCGCAACCGCCGTGGTGCCCAGAATCGAGCCGACGGAGAGGTCAATCCCCCCGGTCAGGATGATGAAGGTCATCCCCGCTGCCAGCACGATGTTGATCGACGCCTGGCGGGTGATGTTGAGCAGGTTGCTCTCGGTGAAGAAGTTAGGGGCAATAAAGCCAAATACCGCCACGATCAGGATCAGAATTGGCAAGATGCCGACCGTTTGCATCAGATCGCTCATCAGCATTTTTTTGGCGGAGGCGGATTTCGCCACCTGCTGCGGGTTGGTTGTTTGCGTCATGGTTGCACCGCCTGGTGATGAGTGTCGTTAACGCCGGTTGCCAGCGTCATGATGCTTTCCTGAGAGATGTCGCGGCCAGGAAGCTCGCCCGCAATGCTGCCTTCGCGCATCACGTAGACCCGGTCGCTCATGCCCACCACTTCCGGCAGCTCGCTGGAGATCATCAAAATCGCCACCCCTTTGCGCGCCATCTGGTTCATGATGCGGTAGATCTCGCTTTTCGCGCCGACGTCCACGCCGCGCGTGGGTTCGTCCAGAATCAGAATGCGCGGGCCGATCGCCACCCAGCGGGAGATCAGCAGCTTTTGCTGATTGCCGCCGGACAGCCCGCCCGCGCGTACCTGAGAATGCGGGACGCGGATATTGAGCAGGGCGATGGCGTCATCGGAAATCGACTGCGCTTTTTTGCGGTTGAGCATGCCGAACGTGGCGTCGCGCTCCAGCGTCGCCATGGTGATGTTCTCCTGCGCCGCCAGCTCGAGAAACAGCCCCTGCTCCTTGCGGTTCTCGGTGAGAAAACCGATGCCGTTCTCAATCGCCGCGCGCGGGGAGTGGATCACCACCGGCTCGCCGTCGACCTCAATCATTCCGCCGGTGGCTTTGCGCACGCCGAAAATCAGCTGCGCCAGCTCGGAGCGCCCGGCTCCGACCAGCCCCGCCAGGCCGACGATTTCGCCGGAGCGGACCTGCAGGCTGCACGGCTGCACTTTTTTGCCGTCGGTGAGGTGGTGGACGTTGAGGCGCGGGCTGCCGAGCGGGATATCGCGCTCCTTGTTGAACAGGTCGCTGAGCGGGCGGCCCACCATCATCTTCACCAGCTCGGAGGCGTTGAGCCTGTCGCGCGTCAGGCTGCCGACGTACTGCCCGTCGCGCAGGACGCTGACGCGGTCGGAAAGCTCGTACACCTCCGCCATGCGGTGGCTGATATAGATAATCGCCATACCTTCGTCGCGCAGGCGCAGGATCAGCTCAAACAGGCGGTGGGTTTCGCGCGAGGAGAGGGCGGCGGTGGGTTCGTCCATCACCAGAATGCGGCTGTTGCGGTGCAGCGCGCGGGCTATTTCCACCTGCTGCTGCTCGGCGATAGTCAGCTTCATCACCAGGTCAGTCGCGCTGAACTGTGCGCCCAGCCGGTCGATCACCGCCTGCGCCTGGGCGGCCATCTCTTTGCGCTGCACCAGCCCGCCGCGCGACAGCTCGCTGCCGAGAAAAATGTTCTCCGCAACGGTCAGGTTAGGCGCGAGCTGCATCTCCTGGTAGATCAGGGTAATGCCCGCCGCCAGCGCGTCTTTCGGCCCTTTGATGTTAAACGGCTGGCCGTCGATGCGGATCTCGCCGCCGGTGGCGGTATAGGCGCCCGCGAGGATTTTCATCAGCGTGCTTTTGCCCGCGCCGTTTTCCCCCATCAGCGCGTGGATCTCACCGGGGAAAACCGTCAAATCGACGCCCTTGAGCGCGTGAAAATGGCCAAAGGTTTTGGCTATGCCGCACATCTCTAAAACCGGGGTTCTGCTCATGGCGGATCTCCTGTGAATGTGGATATCTGCACTTCATCACAGGCGCGTAAATGCAAAATGTCAGAAGCCGTTCATATTTGTCATAGTGATGAATAAATCGCGTGGATCACATTTTACCCTCACCCCAGCCCTCTCCCTGGAAGGGAGAGGGAGCAAATCATTCCCTCGCCCCTTTGGGGAGAGGGCCAGGGTGAGGGGACACCAAACCGCACAGGAGCCCAAATCCATGCCATCACGCCCCCCGTTCTTCGCCAGCGCCCGCGGCCGCCTGCTGATGTTCAATCTGCTGGTTGTTGCGGTTACGCTAATGGTCAGCGGCGTGGCGGTGCTTGGCTTTCGTCATGCCAGTCAAATCCAGGAGCAGGTACAGCAGCAAACGCTGGATGACATGAACGGCAGCATGAACCTCGCGCGCGATACGTCGAATGTGGCAACGGCGGCGGTGCGCCTTTCGCAGGTGGTCGGTGCGCTGGAATACAAGGGGGAAGCGGAGCGGCTGAAGGAGACCCAGACGGCGCTGCGCCGCTCGCTGGAGCAGCTTGCCGACGCGCCGCTGGCGCGACAGGAGCCAGCGCTGGTGGCGCGTATTATTCGCCGCAGTAATGAATTACAGCAGAGCGTCACGGGCATGCTGGAGCGCGGGCAGCGGCGCCATCTTGAGCGCAACGCGCTGCTCAGCTCGCTTTACCAGAGCCAAAGCGAGCTGCGCCATTTGCAGGATATTAACCGCCGCGACGGCAGCAACGTGCCGGACGGACGCCAGCTTGCGGAGATGGACCGGCTGATCCTTGCCGCGATTGGCACGCCGTCCCCCCGCGCGACGGTTCAGCAGCTGGATGCCGTCACGGCCACGCTGCCCCCGCGCAGCCTCCAGCCGGCGGTGAGCGAGGTGCTTCCTGATTTCATCACCGAGCTGCGCAAGCTCGCGCCGCTGGCCAACCGGCTGGAAGAGAGCGAGCTGGCGATCAGCTGGTATATGTTTCACATCAAGGCGCTGGTGGCGATTTTAAACAGCGATATCAATCAGTACGTTGAGCAGGTGGCGCAGGCCTCCCGGCTTCGCATGGCCCAGAGCCACCGGGAGCTGCGCTCCATCAGCGTGTTTATCAGCGTATTTGCCCTGCTGGCGCTGATCATTACCGGCTGCGCCTGCTGGTACATCTACCGAAATCTCGGCACCAACCTGACGGCCATTTCCCGGGCGATGTCGCGCCTTGCCCACGGGGAGCCGGACGTGTCGGTCCCCGCGCTGCAGCGGCGCGACGAGCTGGGCGAGCTGGCGCGCGCGTTTAACGTCTTCGCCCGCAATACCGCCTCGCTGGAACACACCACGCGGCTGCTGAAGCAAAAAACCACCCAGATGGAGATTGACCGCGTTGAGCGCCAGGGGCTGGAAGAGGCGCTGCTCCACAGCCAGAAGATGAAGGCCGTTGGCCAGCTCACCGGCGGGCTGGCGCATGATTTTAACAACCTTTTGGCGGTGATTATCGGCAGCCTGGAGCTTACCGATCCGCAGTCGCCGGACGCGCCGCGCATTACCCGCGCGCGCAAGGCCGCCGAGCGCGGCGCCACGCTCACCCAGCGCCTGCTGGCGTTTTCCCGCAAGCAGTCCCTGAACCCGCACGCCGTGGAGATGAAGCCGCTGCTGGAAAACCTCAGCGAGCTGATGCGCCACTCCCTGCCCGCGACCCTCGCGCTGGAGATTGAGGCGCAGTCCCCGGCGTGGCCCGCGTGGATTGACGTCAGCCAGCTGGAAAATGCGATCATCAACCTGGTAATGAACGCCCGCGACGCGATGGAAGGGCAAAGCGGCGTCATTAAGATCCGCACCTGGAACCAGCGCGTCACCCGCAGCGACGGGCGCAGGCAGGACATGGTGGCGCTGGAGGTGATCGATCGCGGCTGCGGGATGTCGCAGGAGGTAAAATCCCAGGTCTTCGAACCGTTCTTCACCACCAAGCAGACCGGGAGCGGCAGCGGGCTAGGCCTGTCGATGGTGTACGGCTTTGTGCGCCAGTCCGGCGGGCGCGTGGAGATCGACAGCGCGCCGGGGCAGGGCACGACCGTGCGGCTGCATCTGCCGCGCGCAGCGATGCTGACCGTCCCGCGCGACGAGGCGCTTGTCGCCGCTACGCTCGCGGACAGCGAGCAGCTGGTGCTGGTTCTGGAAGATGAAGCCGACGTTCGTCAGACGCTGTGCGAGCAGCTCCACCAGCTTGGCTACCTGACGCTCGAAGCGGAAAGCGGCGAGCAGGCGCTGAACATGCTGGCCGCGTCGTCGGATATCAGCATAGTTATCAGCGACCTGATGCTCCCGGGCAGCCTTAGCGGCGCGGAGGTGGTTCATCAGGTGCGTACCCATTACCCCGAGATGGCGGTGCTGCTGATCAGCGGCCAGGATCTCCGCCCGATGCATAATCCTCCGCTGCCGGAGGTCGAGCTTCTGCGTAAACCGTTCACCCGCGCGCAGCTGGCGCAGGCGCTGCATAAGGTGAGGGTAATTTGAGATTCCTCCCTTTTTTCAGAATATAACTCCTGTTTCAGCTATTTACAGAGATATGCCCCCATGCAACCATCGTGATTAACCTCAGGTTTAATCAGGTCTTTGTTATGGATAACTGGCTGGCGCTATTTGACGGGCAGACCCGCTATTTTCTGGATATTTTTGACAGCCCGGTGAGCGCGGAAGTCCTGCGTTTTCGCGGCAGGGAGGCGCTGAGCGAGCCGTTTAGGTGGGACATCGAGTTCACCACGCCGCAGGGCAACCTCGTTCCGGAAGACGTGCTGATGAAATATGCGTCGTTCCGCATGCGCAGCGGCAAAACTGTCCACGGCATGGTGACCCGCCTGGAATGGCTTTCCACCACCGCAGACCAGTCCCGCTACCGGCTCACGCTCCGCTCCCGCCTGGCGCTGCTGGAGCACACGCGGCAGTGCCGTGTTTTTCAGAACCAGTCCGTGCCGGAGGTGGTGGAGCAGGTGCTGCGCGGCCACGGGCTGGAGGGGCCGGACTTTGCGTTCCGGCTGGAGCGCACCTATCCGGCGCGGGAAATTATCACCCAGTGGCGGGAAACGGACCTTGAGTTCATCCAGCGCATTCTGTCTGAGGTGGGCATTTACTGGCGCACCGAGATGGACGACGAGCGCGGTCTGGATACGTACATCTTCGCCGACAGCCAGCTTCACTACCGGTTTGACGTGCGCCTGCCGTACCGCGAGCCGTCGGGCCTGTTCGACGGCGCGGCAGAATCGGTGTGGG
>NZ_QBJD02000028.1 GCF_003057745.1 Enterobacter sp. RIT418 | reverse complement strand
TGAATTGCGCGCATAGTTATGAGTTAGCGGAACATAACCTATCTTATATAGCGTTGATAGAAAACACCTTCTTTATCCCTAAAATAATATAAAATGCATATTATTATAAAACAATCGCTATGAATTTTTTTCAATTGTTAGGTTGTTTAAGGTTTTCAGGTTTTATTTATCCATAATAAGTCATGGCTTTTTATTAATTGATGTATTTCCTGTAGGGTATTCTAATTCCTTTAATTATAGATTCATTGCGCGAATTATTAATGATGGTGAGTTGTAATCGTTGTCATTAACAATGCTGTACCACACCTTTCCCTGAAATTATGAATGATGACAGGGAACTATTTATTAAATAGAGAGATATAATATGGCTGATAATGTAGAAATCATCGATAGCACCTATCCGGTGCTTGGCTTTCGTTTTACCGTAAATATTGGTGGTGAAGTATTCCGCTGCAGTTCCGTAAGCGGTCTGGATCAACAATATGAGACTGCTGATTATTGGGATGGCATGGGAGGTTTATTCCGCCTGTTAACCCGTCGTCAACTTACAACAGTAACATTGTCACAAGCTGTATTCCCTGGCCAATGCCAGTTGTATAGCTGGTTATATGATTATGTCAATCATGCTGATGGTAAAAAAGATATTTCAATCAGCCTGACTGATGAGTCTGGAAAGGATCTTTTTATTACCTGGAATATTGTTAACGCTTTTCCTACCGGTATTACTGGTCCGAGTCTTGATGCCTCGAGCAATGAAGTTGCGGTGAAGCAAATCACGTTGAACGCCGATCGGATCACTATTGAGTGCCACGAATAACCAGAATGGTGGCAATTGCTGATTAATAATAATGAATTATGGAGTTAATATGAGTACGAATGCATTAGCGCCTGGCGTTTATGTTGAGGAAGTGGATGGGCTATCGCTCTCCGTCGGGCGAGCGGCAACTGCAGTACCGGTACTGGTGGTCGGTAAAAGTGATAAAGAACCCTGGTGGCCGCATTACCAAAAACCTTTATTGATCCCATCGTTTGCTGATTATCTGCGTTATGTGAAGGGAGAAAACTCCGCTGCTAAAACTCGCTATAGCCGTACTGGCGCGCAGCGTTCATCCATTAATAAACACCACGCCGGGCCAGCCAACTGGCCCATGCTGGCAAATAGTGAGACGGTGCCAGGAATGGATATCGAATGGCATCGCCATTTTGCACCCGCGCTGAAAGCCTATTTTGATAACGGAGGGGGTTATTGCTATGTCTGCCCGTGGGATCAACTGGACATGGTTCTTGATATGAACGACGTCACGCTGCTCGTTCAGGCTGGGCAAAAGGAAGCGGCAGCTGAAATCCTTCGTCTATGTGAACCTGGCAGTGGCTTATTTGGCTTGTTGGATGGGCCGAATGAGGAAGGGGGATTTAACGAAGAGAGCCTGTCAGAACACTTGTCAACCCTCTCACCTTCAGATTGCGTTTCGATTTACTATCCTTGGCTGAAAGCTGACTGGAATTTAAACGATAAAGATGGCATGCCTTATCCAATGGATAAGATTCATCCGGTAGCACCCAGTGCAGCTGTAGCGGGGGTAATCTGCTCCGTCGATCGTCAGCTAGGCCCCTGGAAAGCGCCTGCAAACGTAGCACTTAAAGGGGGGTTGCGCCCGGCTGTGAAAATTGGCGATAAATCTCAGGCCAAATTTACTGATCCGAGCAAAACCACTATTTCGGTCAATATGCTTCGTGAGTTTACCGGACGTGGCACGCAAGTGTGGGGAGCCCGCACGATGACAATTTCCGGCAATGCATGGGCATATATTCCCGTGCGACGAACCTTTGATATGGCTGAGAGGGATATCAAATCTGCGATGGAGTCAGTGCTATTCGAGCCAAATGGCCCGGCAACCTGGGAAGTTGTTCGCGCGGCAATTGATAACTACCTCCATAACCTTTGGCAGCAGGGGGCGTTGGTTGGGTCCACGCCATCAACTGGCTACTTTGTGCAGGTGGGCAAAGGCGTTTCAATGAGTCAAAGTGATATTGATAACGGAATTTTGCGCATCAGAATCGGACTGGCAGTGGTTCGTCCAGCTGAGTTTATTATTCTCGAGTTTAGCCAGCAGTTGGCCAACGGCTCCTGATTCGTTGCAAATTTAATAGGAGGAAGTTTTATGAGTTATTATCCTGGTGTTCATATCTTTGAAAAAACGAAGATTTCGCTGGCTAATGCAGGAATGAGTGGCTTAAAACCGCTGCTGGTTGGCCGTTTTCTTAATAAAGATGGCACACCGCGTAGTTTGAGTGATGGGCTGTTACATATCGATAACTGGCATGATTTTGAAGCAGTTTGTCTTAGCAGCCCGCTTTTCCTCAAGCTGGAAATGAAGGAGAAAGAGACAACGCTTCCAATTTCATCTGATCTCTTGAGTAAATCTTTTGTCCGCAGTGATGGCATTGATATTCAAGAAGGTGAAGATGAAGATGAAGATGAAGATGAAGATGAAGATGAAGATGAAGGCGAACAACCTTTACCTGAAATCATTGTGCCGCCAATTATTGCCTTTCAAAAGGAAAATCTGAATACAGGGAGCATTGCTCTTAGCCACTACTTTAGCAATGGTGGTGGTGCCTGCTATCTTCTGTCTTTGGGGGAAGATGATGTGCCAGCGCAAATTAAAGACGCTTTATTTGAGTATGACGACATTTCTCTAATGGCGGTGATTGATAGTGAATACGATTCTACGGAAGCTATTAATACTGTACTTGACAGTACAATTACGGACAATCTTCAGTCATTTCTTGTTACCCGTCATGCTCTGCTTCCTTATGGCGACGACACGGCGTTATCACGTATCAACAGGACTCGTACGGCAACGTATGCCCCGGATTTACTCCTCTCCTCTTTGCCACGTATTTATGATGATGGTTATTTGGTTGAATGGGAAAAGGATCAATATCGCTCTTTAGCGTCGCTGGAAAATGGTTCCAATGAGGAAAAGACCGTATTTAAAATGGTAAATAAAGCTTTAAATAGCACCCATTTTCTCTACGAGAACGTTGATGATGATGGTAGTAGAACACTATCCCCATGTGCCGCTGTGGTAGGCTGTTACTGCAGAACCGAGCGAATGGCAGGCATTTGGAAAGCACCTGCAAACGTCAGCATTATTGGAGCGACTCCGGTGACTGCTATCGGTAAACTGAAACATACTCAGCTTAACGATAGCCATATTAATGCTATCCTATGGAACCCGCGCTATAACACAGTGATTATGGGGGCTCGTACTCAGGAAGATCCTAATAAACCGGCCTGGCGCTATGTCCCGGTCCGTTTATTATTCAACACTGTGGAACGTGACGTACGCAAAATGTTACGCCCGATGCTTTTCGAACCTAATTCTGCGTCAACCCGGCAAATTGTAACATCTGCTATCAATAATTATCTTCATATGCTCTGGAAAAAGGGCGGGCTATACGGTAGCTCACCAGAAGAGGCGTTTAGCGTCGCAATTGCGCTACAGGATAATGATGCTAACAACGGTATTCTCAGAGTGAAGATCGGTATGGCAACATTGCGTCCTGTTGAATTTATTTTTCTTGAGTTCACTCAGGATATGCTTCTTCCTGCCTGAATCTGATTATATTTATTAGTGATAGCCCTGAAATAAGGGGGCAGTCCTGAGATTGCTCCCCTTCAGTAGCATCCAGTGTAATAGAGATAAATAATGAGCATGATGTATGACTTTAATCAACCTGGAGTATCATCCACTCGCCAACTGATAAATATAAGCCGTCAACCCCATGAAACAGCAATGCCTGTTTTTATTGGCTATGTTCGAAATCATGAGGCCAAACATCAACACGTTTTTAGAATCCAGTCCTTGCACGATTTTCAGACTAAATTTGGTGGGGGAATTGATGGTGGTTATTTGTTTTCTAGCTTGAGCCTTTATTTCAATAATGGTGGAGGGGAGTGTTATGTTATTTCTTTAGGTGTCAAGGAGAATGTTGCGTCAGACCCAGTTTCAGGTTATGCGGGAGTATTCGATCTCATTCTTGATGAACCAGAAATAACATTATTGGTGTTACCAGAGATGGTGAACCTGAAACCGGAGGAATGGCTGAAACTGGTTACTCTTGTCGGTCGTGCCTGTATGGAAGCGGATAATTTATTTGCCATTATTGACTATCCTTCCGATCCTGATATTGCCCGGGCTTGTAATGAGAGCGGCAGTTGGATCGGCGAAGAGAGAATGGCTGGCTACTGGCCCTGGATCTACCATCGTACCGATAGTCGTCAGGTGCAGTTAGATGCAAACCCGGATAATTTTTCCCTGACGCCACCTTCAGGTGCAATTGCGGCAGCGATGCAGCAAAACGATCGCCAGCGCGGTCTATGGAGAGCACCTGCCAACATCCCGATAGAGAAGGCTATCAGACCTGAGTTTAACCATTTGCATCCAGTAACGCTTTTTCACGCCACTCCAGGAACGGGGCGATCGGTGAATCAAATCCGTAGTTTCCCCGGGCGAGGGGTAAGAGTTTGGGGCTGTAGAACGTTAACGACCAGCAGCGATGTACGAAAACTTTATATTCAAAACGTACGGCTGGTCCGCTGGTTAACTCAGACCCTCAAAGGGGCGTTGAGACCTTTTGTTTATGAACAAAATAATGAGATTACGTGGTATCGCATCCATACCCTGATTCGTCGACACCTTAAGGTTTTGTGGGAACAAGGAGGCTTAATCGGTGAGATGGAGGAAGATGCTTATCTGATAGAAGTTGGGGGCGAGGTTGGCATGTCGGAGGCCGAGATGCTTAACGGCTTGCTTCGTGTTCGGGTCGGGATAGCGACGCATCGGCCAGCTGAGTTTATTCGCATTAATCTTGATTTTTACATTAATAGCTCATCGCCACCTTCTGAAGAAAACCATCCGTCAGGAGAACTGTATGAAAAGTCCCTTTGAACCTGAAACCAACCATCGATTCCTCGCATTTTTTATGTTTCAGGGTATTCCCGACGTCCTTAGCATACGCTTCCAGCGTATCTCAGGGCTTAGCAGAGAGATTCAGACGCAGCGCATTCGTGAAGGGGGGAATAATGTGGCAAATCAGTTTATTCCACGCGGCGTCTCTTATCCAAATTTGATTTTTGAACGTGGGGTAATGACAGTTAGCCCACTTACCGTCGCGTTCGATTTCGTTATGAGTGGCTTTCAGACCGGAGCCCTGCCGATTAATGTCGATATCCTCTTATTAAATGAACTGAATATTCCTGTTGCGAGCTGGTATGCCACTGGGCTTATGCCAGTCAGAATGAGTATTGGTGATTTTGACGCCAGCTCAGGAGGTATTCTGATGAATCGAATGGAAGTGGCTTGTGAGCGGGTTGAATGGCTGGGAGTGAAGTTATGACAATTGAAGTTCGGGAGTTAGTCATCGAAGCCAGGGTCAATAATTTGGAACCGCGAGAAAGTTCATTGAACGCTACCTCACAGGCCCTGAATATTAGTGATGAACAGCTAATTCGTCATCTTGAGAAACGTATCGTGCGGCAGGTTTTGGCCCGACTACGTGACGATGTCCGGGGGGGCAGATGAGTTTAATCAATCAGCTAAAATCAAGGAAAATAGAAAAACTCACGATTCGGGCTTTTGCAGATAATCGTTTTAAAGTACCTATTTCTATTGAAGGAATAACCATTCCGGCTACCGGACTGGTTCTTCCTTTTAATCCTGAAAATCTGCAGGCAAGCTACGGCACGAAAATAAAAGAACTGCAAGCCCTCGGCCCTGTTAACGAAGAAGGTGATGGGCCAGAAAAAATCTTTGTTGATGTTATCTCTCGGAACCTAAGTTTTAATTTTTTACTTGATGCGACGCTACCTGCTAACATAAAGCTTGATATCACTAAAATTATCAAGACCTTAGAGGCGTGCTGCTATTCAATCCATAAAGTCACGAAGCAGCCTCCTTTTATTGAGATGCGCTGGGGTGGTGAAAAGTTTCGGGGACGCATGCTGAATATGCATATTACCCGAACGTTGTTCAGTGAGGATGGAAAACCACTTCAGGCAAATGTCAGTATGACGATGCTTGAGGATGAGAATCGGGCTGTGTTTAAAGAAGGTATTCCTGTCGTGCAAACGGCCACGCTTCCCATCCCTGACATGCCTGTTTTGGCAACGTTATTGGCGTTAATGGACGGAGCTGCTTCTGTTAATTATGTGCAGGCCGCCATGGCTAACGATCTGGATAATTTACATGCATTAATGCCAGGTAGCATGCTTATTTTGGATGCGCGTTGATAGTAAGGAAAGTGATATGTCACTTAATATTATTTGGGAAAAGGGGCGTAAGCTCGCGACTTTCCGGCTTATTCATCTTGATATACGTTATCCAATAAATGATGTCCCCCATGCAAACCTGGTATTAGCTGGGAAAGAGGTGAGCATGTTATCGCTGTCATCAGACGCTGAGAGCGATCTTCAGATGATGGTGCCCGGGAAAAGCGTGTCCATCCAGACGGGCAAAGAAACGCTTTTTTCCGGAAATATTGTCGAACAGCAGGTGCAGTTTGCCCAAGGGGAAAGGACTGTTGTTCTTACCGTTTGCCACGCAACTCAGATGCTTAAAACAAATTATCGCAGCCAGATTTTTACCGAACAAAGTGATTCTGATGTATTCGCCCTGCTTCTACAAAACTTCTCCGCGAAGATTGAAGAGATGCGCTTTAAGCATCCGCAGCTGATTCAGTTTAGCTGTTCAGACTGGCAATTTTTGAAAGCGCGTTTGCAGGCGTGTGGTCTGTGGCTTGTTGTTACGCCAAAGGCGGTTTCTGTCATGAAACCCGCTTTGAAAACCTCAGCAGAGGTTGTCATCACCCCACATGTTTCTCGGTCTATTGAAATTCTGCGGAATAATTCTTTACTACCTGAGCGTCTGGATGTCAGCAGTTGGGATATTAAGCAACAGGAAATGCGAGCCGCTTCGCCTGCGGCCGCCCCAGCGCTGGCCGAAGCCTCTCTAAGCAGCGCGGGAATGGCAACGTCGACCAAACGGGAGTGGCATCATGGTTATAGCCTCAGTTTAGAGGAGGACGAGCAGAGGGCCTTTGCCGATAGTCGCATGCAGCTCAATCATATCAGCAGTCTGCATGCCAGTATTATTCTCACGGGCGATGCTGGTTATGTTCCCGGGCAGACGCTTGAGTTGAAGGGCTTTGGTAAGGGAATCGATGGTAAAGCTCTTGTGACTGCTGTCTGTCATACATTTCAACCGGGTGACTGGACCACGACGCTGGAAGTTGGAGCTGATCTTACGGGTATTTTTCATGGAGAGATGCTGCCTGGTGTTAATGGCCTGCATATCGGTATCGTTGAAGAAGATAAAACGCAGGCCGATGATGACGGCATTCATTACCTGGCAGTATCTATGCCTGCACTTTGCCTTGGGAAACAAACGATTAATGCTCGCCTAAGCTCACCTTTTGCCAGCAATGGACGGGGGCTGACGTTCTGGCCTCGCAAAGGGGACGAAGTCGTGCTGGGTTTTTTCGAAAACGATCCCCGTTTTCCGGTGATTGTTGGGGCAATGCATAGTCCGAAAAACAAGCTGCCTGATACGGCTTTCAGTGACGGCATAGGCCTGGTTTTACAGGATGGCCAGTTAAATCAGCAACTTGTTCTGTACCCTCAGAAGGGCATATTGCAGGAAGTCGCCAAAGGTGACGTAAAAAGCTCTCTTCAGCTTCAGGAGGGGAAAGCGATGCTCTTCACCGAGGATGCCCTGAATATTGAGGGCAAAAAAAGCGTAACAATTAAAGGAGCCAAAGTTGATTTGAATCAGTAGTACTGGTTTTGGAACTTTAGGCACTTCATTACTTTCATCTTTTAAGGTCACTTTATGTCGTTACTGGATGTGATTTACAAGCGCGGCTGGGCGTTTCCTCCGACCTTTTCGTTGGAGAGTGGCGCTGAGCTTGCAGCAGATTTTATAGCCGATATTGAGCAAAGTTTACGCATTTTATTTAACACCCTTCCGGCTGAAAGGGTGATGCATCCCTGGTATGGATGTGATTTGCACGCTGTGATGTTTGAAAATGTCAACGCGACACTGCTTACTGCAATTACGGAGCAGATTCGAAGCAGCATTGAAGTCTGGGAACCAAGAGTTGAACTTATGGATGTTGCTGCTGATTTTGCTGATGTCAGCCAGTTGAGCCCCGGCCAATCCGGGTTCAACGTGCTTCGGTTACAGGTTTCCTATCGCATCAAAGGCATGGAGCCTCTCTTCAGTATTGAAGGGAACCTTGACGTTGGAGAAGGACAGGGAGGCTATTTCACATGAGCAACTATATTGTGTGCGACGGCGATCAGTTGAAGATTTCTGCACCTTTTGGACATCGTAACGTCATGCTGAAGGACCCGACGAGCGCGGTTATCCGTGGTAGTGGAAAAGCGAAAATTGATAACAAAAACGTATGTGTCGTAGGGGACGAAGTAAAAGTGACTCTGGACGCGACTTATACCGTCCCCGGATTTAATCCCGGGGAGGGGAAAGTCACCCTCTCACTGGCTCCGGACCAAACCGTTCCCTGGTGCATGAGTGGCAAACCCGTCATTGTCGTTGGGCAGATGTTTAACGCAACTTTCATACCAACGCGCTACGCTCAAATGCCACCTCCCGCAAACACTCCCGACCCAACGGGGCCTACGCCTGGATTCGGGCAATTTACAAACAGTCAGCATTTCGTCACCGCAGGCTGAACTTCTCTTCCTTGTGCCTCTTCTGGCACCAGATGCAGGAAACTGGCATGACTATGTCTCAACCTTTTGTGTTTGATAAACGCACAATATTATCGCGCCTGCGTGCGTTCAAAGAATATTGTGCAAAGATCCCCTATGGTAAAAGTGGCCAGTACTGGGATTCTCTATTTTTTAATCACGGGCATACGCCAGAGTCTTTGGCGGCGCGATTTGCTGAACCGGATGAAGGGCTACAGGATTTACAGCCACAGCAAGCTTTTTTACTGGCTTTTTTCCGTATGATGGAGACGCCTCAGCGGCTTCTGAATACGCTGCCCGAACGCCACAGGCAGCTCTATTATCAGCAAGTTCTTGCAATCAGTGAACGACCGGTAACGCCAGACAGCGTGCTGTTGACATTCAAACCCGAAAAAAAGCTAAAGACATTGTTACTGCCTGCTGGCACGCTATTTGATGGTGGGCAGGATACTAATGGAGTACCTTGCGAGTATCAGCTTCAGCAGCCTCTGTGGGTGAATCATGCTCGCTGGAGCGATCTTCGTTGGGTATTACCTTCGACACCTGAGCGGCCAGCCTGGCGTCATATTGTATTGGACGAAGCTGCTGGTGTTGCGCTTCCAGAACCGGGCGTCCGTCTTTTCCAACGGAAAGTGGGTGGCGAAGTGGTGCTGGAGAATGGGCGACTGGTTGTGTCGCCGCTTTTACGAGCTGACGGTGTGGGGCGTACCCTGACGCTAACGTTCGACCAGCCGGTTGACGGGGGAAAATTACAGGTAGAGATTGCCGTTAAAGATCAATGGTTGATGCTTGCTTCTGGCCAGCCGCAAATGGCAGACGTTCAAATATTTTCGCTTCCCGATGAAGTTGATCCCATGCCTCCTGAAGGGTTAGAGGGTTATGAATTCTCCCAGCCGGTCCTTCGAATAAGCAGCTCTGAAGCCAGCGTGATACCTGTAGTCGTGGCACTGAAAGTAGACGTAGCAGAAGCCAGCCCTATCGGTGTGCGCCCATTGCATGCTGCCAGCCAGCAGACCAACGAACCCTTCAGACCTTTTCACGTTGAGCCGGCGGTAGGGGACGCATTTGCGGTAATGTCTTCGCGATGGTGCAATCTGAATGCGACAATCCGGGCCACGCTGCTCCCCCGTTGGCATGAGCGTCCTGCTGATTTTAAGCTGTATTACAAAAACTACCCGACTGAATCAGTTATTAGCAATGCCGCGTTTCTGGCCCGATGTGAATATCTGGTCGACAGTGATTTGTCAGCGGCAGCGCCTGTCGAAACGGTGCGTTTTTTTCAGGATGATGGCCGGGATAATCCGTTACATGTGCGATTTGCTTCGCCGGAGCTTCCTTTGCCAGACGAGGCATTGCTCTGGAAAAATGCTATCTCTTTCTCCCTTGATGGAGTTGACTTCCAGCATCAGACTTATAAAGCGATGGTTGAAGAGGGCAATACAGGCACTGAAGATGAGCTTATTGCGCTGCCTTACCTTCCACAAATTCGTCAAATTGATGTCTCCTGGTCGGCAGAAACATCGCAGGAGATTGAGCAGTATGTTCTGCTACCCTTCGGTTATCAGCGGGGGGATGAACCTGCTCCGGAAATGACCTCTCCTCAGCTCTGCCTGGGTTTTAAGGATATAGCACCCGGCCAGCAGCTTTCATTTTACTGGGATATTGATAACCCCCGTCCTTTTACCGCTGAAGGTCTGCAATGGCACTATCTGGGCCGTGATGAGGATGATGCTGAGCGCGTGCGATGGAAGCCACTGGATCAGGAGCAAATCATTAATGATGAAACTGACAGCCTACGCTATCCAGGTTTGTGGAGCGTGACTCTGCCTGAAGATGCCGTCACGGATAGCACATTAATGCCCGGCGGGCGCTGCTGGCTGAAATTAGAGCAGTTTATCCATGAGGAGATAGAGGATCCCATTTCAATCTGGCCACCTGAAAAGCCTGAGCCACAGCCTGCGGTGGAAAACTATCCCTGGCTTTACAACCTTTACCCCAGCGCGGGTGTGGCCCGTTTATACGATGCGCAAACGCTGGCACCTGAACATTTTGATGCGCCTTTGCCAGCGGGCACGATTCGTCGGCCACGAACGCCTATTGATGGGCTGGACCGCGTTGAACAGCCACTGCCTTCATGGGGGGGGCACCCACGAGAGGGAAGGGAGCAGAGTATGGCTCGCATTGCAGGTTGGCTTTCCCACCGTGGGCGAGCCTCAACATGGCAGGATATCAGCACGCTTTTGCAGGAAAATTTCCCTGAACTTCACCATATCCGTTTGCCTGGCGTCCAGATTCTGGACGGACTGTATATGCCTCCAGAACCGGTAAGCCAGGTCAGAGGAAAGGTTGAAGAAGTAGAGCGTACCCAGGAGATTATGGTGGTATTACGGGCCGGACAGGGAGATGGTGAAGATGCTTTATATCCTATTCTGAGCCCGGCGCGACGCAGGGAAATGCAGACGTTTATCACGGCGCGTGCGTCACCGTGGCTGAATCTGCGCGTGCTGAATCCCTATTATCGCACCATTGACGTTCATTACGATGTGGTATGGCGGAAAGGGGAGAATCATAAAAATTGCGAGCATCTTCTGGCGCAAACTATCAGGCAGCACTTCATGCCCTGGGCATATGGCGACGACCTGACGGTGTTGGATGATTCACTCAACATTACCGCCGTAATGCAGATTATACAGCTTCAGCCTTACGTGGAATACGTCAACGATATTTGGCTGGATGGCAGCAAAAACACCATAAATACCACGCTGACGGTAATGATCCTGAATCCTGTCGTCGGCAGCCCACCGCTGTCTGGTCTACAAATTCGCAAGAAAGTGGCTTCAACAGGGGATTTCATCAATGAGTAATAATAGCTGGCAGACGCCCTCGTTTGTTGCTGAAGAGATTAACCGTATTCACTTCGATACGCTGATTGCGCAAGCTAAAGAGGTGGTCGGGAAGCTTTCAGGTGCAGTATGGACCGACACCACAACGCATGATCCTGGTATAACGATGCTGGAATCACTGGCCTATAACGTTTCGGATTTAAGCTACCGTTGCCTGCTTCCTTTAACGGACTTACTGACCCCGGAAGGCTCTCAGCCGGACGAGCTACTGTTCCCGAAGAGTTTTGCACCCGAGCAAATGTTGACTATTAGTCCTCTGACTGAAGAAGATTATCGTCGCGGTATTCATGATCTCTATGCGCAAAACGACGATTCTGGCGGCCATATTTTCAGTGATGTGATCGTTGAGAAAGAGGAGGTTGAGCAGCGCTTTCATTATTTTTACAACAGTCAACGTCGCGAGTTTAGCTTTGAGCCCCCTGAAAACGAAACATATTCAAAGCAATCGCTTAAAGGAGGATATCAGGTTGAGGTCAGAGCGGACTTATTGAACGTTAATCTGACGACTTCAGGTGAACGTTACCGCCTGCTCGAAGAATACCTGGAAAACCACCGCAATGTGGGTGAAGTATTTCGTCAGATCAATATTGCGAATAATATTCCGGAAACAGTGGTTATCGCTCCTCTGGTAATGACGCTGGAAGTGGAAAGCGAGGTAGAGAATATCGCCGAACTTTATGCGGATATTTATAGCAGCATGCAGGCTTGTTTGTCGCCGGCATTAACGCGAGTTGCCTCACTTGATCTCTCGGTTGGGGAATATAGTGGGCCAAAAACAGAACACGGCTGGATAAATACTCTGGCTCCGACCATGATGGAGAAGGAGGCGGGAACCATCCTCGCCGCCAGTCAGCTTGCCCGGCAGGTCAGGCAAATTGAAGGTATTTCGGCAGTGGAGTATATCAGCTTGGACGAAAATGAGTTGATGCTCACGCGAAAGCTGGATAAACCCATACAGTGTTGGGCATTCTGGGGGGGAGAAAACGACCATCAGGATAATATCAGTGCCATGCTCAGACAGGTTACGCTGATACGTAAGGGCATTCGGTTGATGGGGGATGTGGAGGCGATTTTTTCTTCCCTGAAATCTCGCCAGAGGATATTTCGAAGCGAGCCATCCCGGCAGCATCTGGCTGGGCGTTACCGCAATCTGAAGAATTACACGCCTGCGACGAGCCTCATTCCATCGCTTTACAATCTTCAGGCACTGGAACCTAATGAAAATGAGCAGCAGCTGCATCAGTTTTTGTTGGGCTTTGAACAAGAGCTGGCCAGCGGCTGTGCCGGACTAAATCATATGAGCGCTCTGTTGGATCTGAATATGCCTGATGTTGAAAACGCTCCTGCCTATGGCAGCCAGTGGCCTTTCAGCGATCAAGCTGTTTCAGATAGCGTTCACGCTGCTTATAAAGCCGAGGCAATGTGCGCCGATCGAGAACTGCGCTACGATCGGGAGGCGCTGATTGATTTGATGCGCTACATGCTAGGCTATTTTGGCATCGAACCGGTGGGAAAAACTCTGGGCTTTGAAGGGGAAGCAGAGTATCTGCGGGTTCTAAGAGGGTTGATTCGCTGTATGCCCCAGGTGGGCTATGCGCGTGCGGCAATACATACTAAACGGGTTTCTTCTGTGCAGCGGCGTATCGCCGGCCAGCTCGGCATTGGCTCTTCTCTTTTTAGCGAGGATGCTGATATCCGTCACCTGCCTTTCTACATTGTTGAGCATCCCTTACTACTGCCCGAAATGCCGACCGGCGAACTCCCGCTCAAGGGCCAGGTTGTCAGCGGGAATTCTGCTGAGGGAGTCATGACCTTTATCGCGGGTGGGGCGTTAGCCGGTCTGCTGACACAAAGACACCTGATCGATCTGGTGATGAAATCAGACCAGAACGAAATAACTGAGGAGAAAGAGAATGAAGAGATCCTCTCCAATATTCTGGTTATGAGCGTTAGCGATGACAGTTTTTCGCTGGTTCCAGCACTCTTTCCTCATCTTCGTATTCGCCAGCAGGAGGTAGTGAAAGCCGCTAATGAAGGACGGCTCACTTTTCGCTTTAGCAATGTCTGGTTGAAAGATGTTGAGTACGCCATGGATAAAAGTACGCCGGCTATTCCTCTTCCTCTATCCGAAGACGGTTCCCTCCGCTATGAGATAACGACGGCATGCGATCAGCCCTGGCCACCAGCGATGCAATCCGGCGACAAACTCATTATTACCCGCGTTTTTACGGATATAGGTTCGGGGGCAGATAACCCGAATAAGCTTAGTCAGTCCAATAGCGACGAGCGTGAAGCGATTGTTGAGAGCGTCGACAGCATCCGCGGCAGAGCCAATATCATTCTGAAGCGGGGTGATGCATTAATTACGGATACCCAGCGCTATAACTGGTGTATCAACGCATCTGAAGGCAGCGCTGCGGAGATATTCAGCCGTGACAGATTCTCTCTGACAGTCAGCCTGCTGTTTCGACGCAGACTTATCGATCGGGGTGATATCACTCCGGAGCAACTCAGTGATGCCGAGGCCTCGGTACGGCGAATCGTTCAATCAGAATTACCGGCGCATATCCAGGCTCAAATATTGTGGCTTAGCGATGAGCAATTTGATTTGCTGGCCGAAACGTACGGCAGCTGGCAAGACGCCGAGACCCGGCTGGGTGCCGATACGCTGAAATTATTGCGAATGCTCTCTATAGGCATGCTGCCATCAGTACTGGAGGGGATCGGCATGATGAAGATTCCGGGGGCTAGTGATGAGGAGGCGCTGGATAACGCGGAAGAGGGACAGTGGAAGCGCATCATTGATGAGCGTGGATTGCTCTATATTCCGGCAGATTAATCCTTGACCTTTACGCGAACTATCTGTTCACAGGAGAAAAAAGAAATGGAAGAGAAAAGAAGTGCTGAAACGATCAGAGACCTGCCCTCATGGCCTGATGGTATTGACAGTATGAAAATTCCTGACGCTGCAGATGAGCACCTGCTCGATGCTGCTCAGGATAACGATGCGTGGTGGCAGATAATTGCTGCGCGAGGATTAGGCTTTATTCCCGGGGATTATGTCGGGCTTGGAAAAATGAAAATACCTGGCATGAAAGACGAGCAGGCACTTGATGCGGCTCAGAACGACGTTGAATGGTGGCGCACCATCGACGAGCGCGGTCTGCTTTATATTCCTGCCAGATTTAAAACGCTACACCAGTCAGCTGAGCTGACCATTCAATAACCAAAGGAGCTTTACCATGGATAAAAAACGGGATATCGAAGATAACGTGAAAATGGCAGAACAGCAGGTTGTACTGCCCATTGAGGATACGCTGACGCCAGTCTTTGTCAAAAATGCCGTGCCGCGCGAAGACAGCTACCAGACCTGGCTGCAGCAGCATTATGCGATGGCGCATGTGCTGGGTGTTCATGCCGATAGCGAGGGCTGCGGGAACGGTCTGACATTGAATGACAATGATAAAATTGCACTCAAAACGAAAACCACCAGCGGCCTGGTGGTGGATGGCAATGGTGTTGCTGTCGGCCAAGGGGAAGGAATCAGCGTTGGAGCGGTCGCCATTGCAGTGAAGCGGGATAACAACTCAGGTCTGGCAATTGCATCTGAAACCAACGGTCTAAAAATCCAGAAAAAAGAGATTAGCGGCCTGATTATTGATGCTGATGGTGTCGCTGTTGGTAAAGGGGATGGTATTGGTGTAGGTCCTGGTTCCATCGGTGTTAGCCGGCACGCCACTTCTGGTCTGGACATTGATGGTACCTCTAAAGGGTTGAAAGTGGGGCAGGGCAACGGCATCACGGTGGGTACGTCAACCATCGAAGTGAAGGCCGGTAATGGCGTTGCCGTTGACGGGAACGGTGTAGCGTTAAAACGTCACGCGACTTCCGGTATGGAGCTGGATGGTAACGGGATGCGGGTTGGCCAGGGGAACGGCATTATTGTAGGAGCCACTACCGTTGGCGTGAAGCCTCACCACGGTATTGCCGTTGATGGGAGTGGCGTCAGCGTGAAGGCCGGTAATGGTGTTGCCGTTGATAGTAATGGCGTGGCAGTAAAACGTCACACGACTTCCGGTATGGATTTGGACAGTAACGGTCTGCGGGTTGGCCAGGGGAACGGTATTACTGTAGGTGTCACTTCCGTTGCAGTGAAACCTCATCACGGTATTGTGGTTGATGCCAATGGGGTAAGCGTTAAAACCAACGGTGGACTGCTGCTGGATGCCAATGGTATTGCCGTAAAACGTGCCGCCACGTCCGGTCTGGATGTGAATCAGACCAGCAAAGAGCTGAAGGTTGGTCAGGGGAACGGTATTACTGTAGGTGCCACTTCCGTTGCAGTGAAACCTCATCACGGTATCACCGTTGATAGTAACGGTGTCGGCGTTAAGGCGGGCTCCGGTATTACGGTGGATGCCAGCGGCGTTAGCGTCAACATGGCGGCTGTTATCCCACGCGGGGTGATCACCATGTTTTCCGGCACTGCCGCGCCTGCTGGCTGGGCATTTTGTGATGGAACTAATGGCACTCCTAACCTGAAGGATAAATTCATTAAGGGGTCATCGTCGTTCTCACAAACAACCGGAGGCAACCACACAAAATCCTATACGCCTGCGGGTACCGTCAGCGTGGCCGACCATACGCTGACGGTGGATCAAATTCCTTCTCATGGACATAATGTCAGGGGGCATTATGGTAATAGCAATGGTTCTTGGGCGCCAAATATGGGGTTAGGCAGATATAACCAATCTGGCACTGGTGGAAATCATGTACTTAATACTGGTGGTGGTAAACCTCACAAACACAACGCCGCGTTTAGCGGTACGGCGGCAACCATCGATGTTCAGCCGGCGTTTTATGCAATTGCCTTTATTATGAAGCTGTAACTCACTCTCCCTCCGTCCTCTCGACGGTCAAGCTACTACAGTAAATAAAGATCATCCCGAGGGCATATTTTGCGTTCTGTGGGAGGAGTTCTGCATTCGCATTTTATGCCCTGCTTATTAAATTTGGCCTTTTCAATAAGTTAATATGGATAGAGGGAGGCGCTATTACTACTCTTTTGCAGCGTATTCACGTCGTTATTCGTACGCCTTATTCGCTGGCGGAAAATATTCAGCAGCAAGTCAGCCAGATAATGAATAATAGTCTGCCAGATAAAATGAGGCTCTGTTTTCAGCACCATTTCCCGATGCAGAGCGAGAACGATACGCACTTCATCGACCGGTTGCATTTAGACTTGGGGACTCTGGACGCCCGCGCGTTTCATGAACAGTTTATTCAGCGAGTGCTGGAGGAACTCGACAAGGCCCTGAGTGACGTGGAGCTTATGCCATTATCGGCAGAGGGCGAATCGGACAGGCCTTACATATCTCCAGACGAGGCGTTTTTTTCATCTGACAGGCGTTGGCTATTACCGTCAAAACAGCGAAAGGCTACTGAGATCGAGAATAATTCTTCAAGTGTATTTTTATCACCCAAGTGCCAGAGTACTTTGTTATCCGGCAATGTTGAGGGGGAAATTGAATATCAGGACATTACCGGGCAGATAAAAATACCATTCAGTTCAGCATGTCCCAAGAACAATGATTTCCAAATAAGACCTTTTCAAATGAAAAAACATGACTGGAAAAGTAATGGTTCCCAACATAACAATGATGAAAATACTCGTTCTCAACGGTCATCAAAAATAAATTTTTCTAAAAACGTCTTAAAATCGCAAAATGAAAAAAAATTGACTCAGTATCTTCTGTCAGGATATTGGCCCGCCGTAAATTCTCCGCAGGGGGAAGACGAACACTGGAAATTAAACTCTCATTCTGGCGGTGAGGCTACAGCTGGCAATACGCCAGCACGGTTGCTTGCCAGCCTGCTGAGCAGCAATAAAAGGACAGAACTACTATGGCTGATGAACATTCTAAAGCTTTCTTCTCGGGCTCGCGAACGGCTACTGAATAGTTTTCCAGCTGAAGTGTTTGAGCAATGGTACGGCACGATGACGGCGTCACAGCATCTTGTGGTTCCTCCGGCCGAGATTCCTTTCAGCCCGTCAGGAGTGATGTTGGCCCACTGGCATTATCACTTACATCATCCTGAGTTACTGCTAACGCATAGCTCTGGCATCCCTTCCTCGCCTGAGCTTGTGGCGCTGACGAGACCTGAGCTGCAATGGCTGAATGCTTTACTGGTGGCCTCGGCAGAAATGACCAACGTCGCCAGCGGTTGGCGTCTTTGGCTGGTGCATGGTTTGCAATGTCACGGCGAAGAGTGGGCCAGCGCGCTGACGCAAAAAGCACGCGATGTGCTTCAGCGGCTAACGGGGATCGCTTGCAGAGAAAAGGGAGATGCTGGCTCGATACAGTATAACCCTGAGCTTGAAAAACCGGACTCTTCGACTTCGACCCTTCAGTCAGCTTTATCTCCACTCCAGGAAGAAAGCCCGCCAGCGCCGTCACTTTCCCGACAACGTCTGCAAGACCGATCCGGAGCATTTCACGATGACAAGGCGCAGCCTGAGTCCATGAGGGTCCATAATGCAGGCCTGGTGCTGCTATGGCCTTTGTTACCCCGCTTATTTCGTGAGGCTGGGCTGGCAGCAAAAGCGGATGAAGAGAGTCCGTTGCTGTTTGTCAGCACACAGGCGCAGCAGGCAGCGATCTCTCTGCTTGATACGCTGGCCTGGAGGGACGATGAGGGGGGCGAGTGGCGGGCTATGGCCTCTAAGCTCATCTGCAGTTGGCCACTGACGCTGCCGCTGAACGCATGGGGAGCCCCTGAGCAGGCGCATCAGACGCAATCTGAAATTCTGCTCCAGAGTGTAATTTATCAAATTCCAGGACTTCGGCGCTGCACCCCGGAAGATATCCGTATGCTGTTTCTGCAGCGTCCGGGAACGTTAACCGCCCTTCCTCAGGGATGGCAGCTGTCTGTGGACAATCATCCCGGAGATACCTTACTCAAGCAGCTCCCCTGGCCCCTCAGAGAGGTCCACTATCCCTGGCTTGCGGAGCCGTTTGCTATTGATTGGGATATCGAGCGTTTTTACAGCCCCTCATCACCCATTGGAGAACCTAATGTTTAATTTGAAAACTTTCGCAGAGCAGGCCACAGAAATTGCTCGAGTTAATCAGCTAATCAAAGAGCATGTGGAAAAATATGTGAAGCCAATTGTTAATGTCGATGTACGCTTTGACGAACCGGACCCCGACTCCCCACCGACAAAGCCCACCTTCCACTTTTTTATGTATCTGGTGCATGAGGATTTGGCTATCAGGCACAGCCTCTCACGGCAGTACGATCCCGCCAGCGGGCAATTTTCTCCAGAGGAGGCCAATATTCGCTGTCTTTACCTTGCGACCTATTGGGAGGGAACGACAAAGGGCGGAAGCGATTCACCAAAGGCGGCATATAACAGTCAGTCGATTATCTGTATGACAGAAATGGTCAGGGCTTTGCTATGTATGCGCAAATCTCAGGCATTTAAAAGCTATCAGCTCAGGGTTATTGAACCGGAAGCGCTGAATAGCCTGGGGAATTTCTGGCAGGCGCTGGGGAATAAGCCGCGAGGGATCATTAATTTCGCCGTAACGCTGCCGATGAATATTGCCTGTCAGGCAGCTGAGGTCGTGGTGCCTGTGGGGCAGATTCAGCTTGTGGCCCGGCCGCAAAAGGGGGATGCACTGGCCTATCTGGAGGCCATTCTTCATGACACGCTAAATGTCCTGCCTGATTTGAAAAAAGGGCCGGCAAAAATTGCCATTGCGGTGACGGTTTGTGAAGAGGGTGAGGTATTTACGCCAGTGACTTTACAGATTTCAGGGATCGTGCCGTCAAATACAGCTAAGAAAGCCATTGAAGATGAAGTTGCGCGCTGGCAAAACGACGCCGTGGAATTTGTAGCTAGCGATATGCGTTACTGCATTGCTGACAGTCAGTGCTCACTGGTTCTGCCATGGCCCCTCAATGACTAAAGCACTCAGTTGAGTTATCGCCTTCTCTATTAAAGGGGGGGGATATCGATCAGGAATAAATAAGGAAATTTTATGCCTCACTACAAGCGTCGCGCAAAAAGAACACAGGGAGCTGGCGAACATATTGAGGGTGAGCCGTTAACAGATGTTTTGACAAGGACGAGTGCCGCACCTTCTTTTACAGAGGTAGAAGCCATTCCGAGCGCGCAAAAATTTCACGATCTGTTTCATGCTGAACGCGGAGATCTCTTCTTTGGGCTGGGAAATGTGATTGGAAATTACAGAACCTGGTGGGGAATGATCTCATTTCGTCAGGACTATATGGCTATCGTATTTGGCCCCGAGCAGGCTATAAAAGTAGCAACCGATATACTTAAGCCTGAAAATACGGAAGCTCTTTTTAGTGGTTCTGAATCGCAAAAAAAAGAGGTCTCTCGCAGCATAGAGAATAATTTTCATCAAAGCATCAGAGATGGCGGACCACCTAAACCGTGGTGGCTTTTTATCCGTTTTCCAGAATCCAGCAAGAATGCCCCCTTGCGAGAAAAATTTATTAATCATATTGGCAGGGATGATTATCGTTATTCTATTAGCAAAATAGTCTTGGAATCATTTAATGAGTTAGTTAACCGTGCAGATGAAAGTGATGAAAAGGAACATATTATCAACAACAGGTGGACTCTGGATACCGGCAAGAAGGTCATTACCAGGGGAAGTAAGGCAGCGCTGGACATGATTCTTAAATCCACAGGCGATGACAAAATTCATTTTATACTGGACGGCATCGATTTGAATAAAGTAATAAATAAGGAGGAGGTGGGGCATAACTACTCAGACAGATCGACAACGGCGGCAGAACTACGATTTCTGTTCCGTCATAAAGATGAAATCAGGAATAAAGTTAATTTCTATATGCATGGTTCGCAGGTTCCTGCACCATGGCTAACCCACCCTGAGCGCTGGGCGGTCTATAAGCCTAAAAGTTTGTAGGTTAATTTACGTAATGCATTCGGTAATGTTTTTTTGGTCTACCGCGCACGCGTTAGGTTCGAATGTTACTATCAGATTGCTGGTTGTTATTAATAATCGGCATGGGAATTTATTAGAGCGAGATTAATTATGTATTCTAATATGAAACTGCTATTAATGTTTTTCGTAATGTCTTTAGGTACAGCATTTTTGTCAGCACCAGCATTAGCATCAGTCTTTGCTACGTTACAGAATCAGGCTATTACTGGTGGTTATTGTCTGGCGTCGGGCTCTAATGGTATCCTGACTTTTAAAATATGTAACGGAAGTAAAGAACAGAACTGGAGTTTTAGTGATTCATCCGGTTATTTTATGATTCGCAATGAAATGCATCGCGATAAATGTCTGCGTACCCTGGGCAATGGTCGCTCTGTCGAGCTTGGTACCTGTCAGGGAGATGGTTACAGCTCAATGCGGTTATGGCAGGTTAAGGCTATTTCTCCTTCACAAATTTCGCTGCAAAATAAATATAATAATGATTTGGCTCGCAGGGAGATGTTGATTGCCGACCCTGTCTCCGGAATTATTAACATGGCTGACGTAAGTAATGAGCCTAAAATGCGTTGGGAATTTGCTGGTGAAATCCCCTCGCCTAAGCGTCCGGTAATTGGTAATAAAAAGGTGCTTCTAATGGCAACGCATTTTACCGGTAAAACGCCTGCAGACCCTGAACCTGTCCGCAAAGCAGTTTTTGGCGACAATGACGATTTTGCCTCCTTACAGCATTATGTAACGCTGGCATCCCATGGGAAGTTATCGATTGATGGCACGTTTTTGAAAAATATTAATATTGGTATTGCACCTGCGACCTGTAGCTCTGGAGCTATTCTTGATAATGCCCGAAACGCGGCCAGGGCGGAGGGTGTTGATCCAAATAATTATGACTATTTGTTCGTAGATATCTCAAGAACGGCATCGTGCAACTGGGAGGGGCTGGCTTCTAAACCCGGAAATTGGATCCTGTCTAATGGTGTAGGATTCAAATATTGGATGTGGTCTCATGAGTTTGGACATAATCTCGGCTACAGCCACTCTACGACATTACGTAACTGTCCAATAAATGATGATATTGTAGAAATCAATAATACATGTTCAGCCGGCGGCGGGGACGACCCCACGGATACGATGGGCGGCGGTGGTGGTAAATTATTTCCGGTAAACTATCAGCTTTTTGCTGGATGGCTAAATGACCAGGATGTTCCACTTATCAAAGCCGACGGTCAATATAAGCTGGCACCATTATGGCAGCCTGGCGGCGCTCAGGGATATCGAATTCAACGTTCTGATGGTTCAGTACTTATTCTCGAATACCGTCAGCGTCGTCAAGGTTTTGAGCAATGGGATGAGAACAGTCCCTTCGTTAATGGAGTGACGTTGAGGATCGTCAATTATTCAGGAAACTCTTTAACTAATACTCTGGTTGACACCACGCCAGGAAGTTCTTCAGGTATGAAGGATGCTCCGTTAATGCCCGGTAAATCAGTTTATGATGCCCTGTCTGGTAAGGTTATTACCGTGCTAGTGGTTGATAAAGACGGCGCCCTATTAAATATCCGAAATCCGTAAGGTACTAACATGTTATCGGGATGATATAATCTCAATGGCTGTTGAATAATAAAAGCCTGTAGTTTCCTGGTGCGCCCTGGCAACTAAGGTCCTCAATGTTTTTTTCGCTGGATGTTACCATGAATTTACCCGAAGAAATTTACACCACCTATGATGAAGATATTACTGCCTTCTTAGCAGCTATTAATCAGGTTGATAAGGTGCTTCAGCTATTCTCTACTCAAAATTATTCAGGTCAATATCAGGAACGGCTTACTTCCTGGTACTCACACAATCATTCCCCTGACGATACTCCCCTGTGGGGAGGCCAGTCTATGGACTGGAATAACTCTACGCCAGAATTTGATATCGATTGTGGCAGCAGACTCGGAAAATTAGTTAACGAGTACGATTTGACGGATTTTGAAGTGGCCGTCCTGATCCTTGGATGCCTTAATACTTTTGAACCTCATTATCGTACGCTGTTCGAAAAATTACCCCTGCAGGAGCGGAAAATGCCTACGCTGGCGCTGGCACAAGTACTTTTTCTCCCTGGCGTATTTATTCGTCATGCACAACAGACGAGCTTACGACCGGATGCTCCCCTGATTAAATATGGGCTTATTGAGCTACATCCTTCGAATGCGCCACAGGAAATGCAAAGCTATACCACCAGTGAATACGTTATTCGCTGGCTGCTTGGGGAATGTTATTTACCCGATAAGCTGCAATTTATTGCCCGTTGGCTGACGCCCTCCGCAAATGAATCCGTGCCTGGCGATGAAGTTATCAGTTGCTGTCGGTCGCAGGATGATTTGCAAATGATTGAGGTGCGTTATGAGGAGGGTGCGGAGGGGGAAATCTACGTGGCCAATCTTGCTCAGTGCCTGAAGTCAAAGGCCCTTCTGGTATCATGGCAACAGTTAATATCTGACAGGCGAAGCGCGACCGACAGGCTCAAGCAGCTGATGTGTATTGCTCGCCTGTATCAGTGCCTTATCGTCTTCAGTCTTGATAAGGACGTCATGACCAGTAACGATGAGAGTGATAATGACGGCTGGGTACAGCCCCGCCTCGAGCAGCAAATCTATGCGTTTCGCACTGAGAATGATCCATTACCCGTCTGTTGCCTGCTGCCCGCATCGTCGCAAGAGATGCCTTTTCCAAAGCTGACCCGTCTGCAAGTGAGTATTTCTCTTCCGACAGCATCAGAACGCCATGCTTACTTAACGAGCTTACTGAGTGGCAGAGAGATCGACTGGGATGTCGAAAAATTGACGCAGCGTGTTGCCCTTTCATACGAAAAAATGCGTAATGCCGTGTCAGAGGCTGAGGCACTGAGCATGCTGCAGGGCAAAAATACCCCTGCGGAAGATGATTTTCGTCAGGCTTTTGCCAATCGCGCACGTCAGAATTTTGGTACGCTTGCCATGCGTTTTACGCCGGTAAGGGGCTGGGAAAATATCATTGTTAGCGAAGATATCCGCGAGCAGCTTAATGACGTTCTGAGTGCAGTGCGCGGGCAAAATACCATTATCGCGAAAGGGTTTGGTTCTCCGAAGGGCCGGGCGATTGGCGTCAGTGCACTGTTTTATGGCGATTCGGGAACCGGGAAAACGCTGGTTGCTGAAGTGCTGGCGGCAGAGCTTGGTGTTGATCTCATTCGTGTCGATCTCTCAACTGTTATGAACAAATATATTGGTGAAACTGAAAAAAATCTTGCCCGTATATTCGATTTGGCAGCCCAGGATGCGGGGGTACTTTTTTTTGATGAGGCAGATGCTCTTTTTGGTAAGCGAACCGAAACGAAGGATGCAAAAGATCGCCATGCTAATGTCCAGGTTGCCTATTTGCTGCAGCGACTGGAGCAGCACCCTGGTCTGGTGATCCTGGCTACTAACCATCGCAGCCATCTCGATGATGCTTTTACTCGTCGCTTCACCTTTATGATTCAGTTCAGCTATCCCGATGCCGGATTACGGGAAATGATGTGGCGGCAGGTTTGGCCAGAAGGCTGCAAGCTTGATCCGAACCTCGATTTTTCTCTTTTAGCTAAGGTTCCACTTACCGGGGCAAATATTCGTAATGTGGCTTTTTTGGCTTCGTGTATGGCAGCAAATACCTCCTTCATCTCGTTGCATCACATCGAAAAATCCATCAAACGTGAACTAAGTAAATATGGACGTGGATTCAGCTAATTTAAGTTAATTCGACATTGAACGATTGTTTTTTTGTTGAGGTGACGTTTTTATTATTAATCCTGGGGGACGTCGGCGCGTCTTTCAAAATAATAATTAAATGCACTACAGTCACTACCATGTGTGCTTACTTTCATAAAGGAGTGGTGCTATTAATTTTTGAGGTTTATTTTAGGTTCTAAATACATGGGTTGATAAGTAAATCAGTACCTTCAATTTAAAAAAACATGGCTTTTTAAAGCTTCTTTAATAAAAACGGATTGGTTATTATGAATATCTTAGAGTCGATGGGTTTACCATCTTTAAATAGCTACAGCCTTAGGCAGTTTTTGAGTGACCTGGTGCTTAGGAAAAAATTAATAACAGCAATCATCGAGAGTTTGACTGTACCGGATGAATGGAGATGTGAGGGGGTCTTTAGTGACGAGGGGGATGAGAAAACCGCCATTCTATGTCGTTTTATGCCATCGCATAACAAATTTCATATCATGCTATGTTGCCCTTATGGAAACGATGAAACATGGCTTCTGGTTTATCTTTCAAAGGATGATGATGACGTTCTTTTATTACGAAAAAGTGAGGCGTTCGATCCTGAATTGCTTAGTCATTCCCTTGAGCTCACCGCTTTTTTAGACAGCAAAGATTTGTTAGTAAGTGAAATCAAAAAAACATTGTCGTTCGAGGTTATGTATTGATGTGTAATTTCCAATGGTCAATTTTACATCA
>NZ_QBJD02000027.1 GCF_003057745.1 Enterobacter sp. RIT418 | reverse complement strand
GACCGGGTTGTTTGTGAAGTGATTCACATCTGCCGTGTCGATGGAGGCGCATTATAGGGATCCCATTTTTGAGCACAAGTCTTTTTTAGATCTTTTTTTCTGACTGCTGAATTTCCGCGCTTTTCGCCGAAATCCCACCCGATTTGCTTAAATATTGACGTATTTTACCTTGCCTCGATCCAACAATGCGATCAAAGTCTTCTCTTATAGATAGCACTCATTTATCGAGGTAGATATGTCTGCAGTATTACGTCCTTATAAAGATCTGTTCCCCCAAACAGGCGATCGCGTGATGATCGACGTCAGCAGCGTCGTTATCGGGGATGTCAGAATGGCCGATGACGTGAGTATCTGGCCACTGGTTGCGATTAGGGGAGATGTGAACCACGTATCCATTGGAGCACGGACCAACATTCAGGACGGCAGCGTTCTGCATGTGACGCATAAATCTTCATACAATCCGGCAGGCAACCCACTCATTATCGGGGATGATGTTACCGTTGGTCACAAGGTGATGCTCCACGGTTGCACTATTGGCAACCGGGTACTGGTAGGGATGGGGTCAATTTTGCTGGATGGTGCAGTAATAGAAGATGACGTAATGATCGGCGCGGGCAGCCTTGTCCCACAAAACAAACGACTCGAAAGCGGTTATCTCTATTTAGGCAGTCCGGTTAAACAGATCCGCCCCTTAAAAGAGGCAGAGCTCGAAGGGTTGAAATATTCCGCGAACAATTACGTACGATGGAAAGATGAGTATCTGGCTCAGGATAACCAGATCCAACCCTGATCGTCTTCCTGTCCATCGCGGATCAAATCGCTGGCTTCTTCTTCCAGATCCCAGCGATTTTCGCAAAATATCTGTAACGGATCTACGCCGCCAAACCGACTCCGCAGCGTTTCCCCAGTCACCGCACATGTCAGCTGCATGCCATGCACCAGCACCGGAAAACAGACCGCTTGCCTGTCTTCGTCCCAGGCTTCTCTGTCAGGAAAGTGGATCGCCTGATTCACGCCATTAATTCCTGCTTCAGTTTTTCGATCACCGGTTCAACCTCCGGTAACATACCGTGCCAGAGCAGCACCGCATGTGCCGCCTGGCCCACCAGCATACCCAGACCATCGGCCAAATGTTTTGCGCCGTGTTGTTCACACCAGTTCAGGAAAGGCGTTTTACCCTTTTGATAGAACATGTCGTAGAAATAGATATGGCTGCTTACAAGCGAAGCAGGAAGCGCCGGCACTTCTCCAGCGATGCCGCTTGAGGTGGCATTAATGATAAGATCAAATTCACGGTCGGCCAGATCCTCAAGCGCTACCGCGCTCACGCTGCCTGTATGTGCAAACAATACAGCCAAATCTTCCGCTTTTGAAAACGTCCTGTTGGTAATCGTCACCGCGCAATCAAGCGAAAGGAGCGGCAGCAGCACGCCTCTTGATGCTCCACCCGCGCCAATGAGCAGGATCCGAAAGCCCGGTTTGATAAATGACAGTCTCTCAAGATCGCTCAATAAACCAATGCCATCAGTGTTATCTCCCAGAAGGCGCCCATCTTCAAGGCGCTTAAGGGTATTGACTGCGCCGGCAAGGGACGCCCGCTCGGTTAGCTCATCCGCACGTTCGAAAGCGGCTTCCTTAAAAGGCACCGTAACATTTGCCCCTTTACCGCCTGCATCAAAAAAAGCATTCAGCGTTGGAATAAATGCATCAACGGGGGCCAAAACGCGACCATAGGGATGGTCTATCTGGAGCTGGGCGGCAAACTGCTGATGAATAGACGGCGACTTGCTATGCGCAATCGGATTACCAAAAACAGCGTAGGTTTCCATAAATATTACCCCTGGCGAAAGCGTTCCCCGGTTAAAGCGTCCCGTATTTCCGATGGATTCAGGCGTCCGCCGGTTTCACCAGCCGCTACCGGAAAATCATCGCCGAACTGGGCCAGCACTTCTTCGGTTGTACGGCAAGGCGGTAACCCGGTTAAATTTGCGCTGGTCGAGACCAGCGGTTTGCCAAACGCCAGACACAGTTCCACCACCAGAGGATGATTGGTTACGCGAACTGCAAGAGAGTCAAAGCGCCCGGTCAACCAGCGCGGCGTTGAAGGCTTCGCGGGGAAGACAAAGGTGACAGGCCCAGGCCACGCCGAGAAGATTGTCTCCCGCTGCACCGGCGTAAGCATGGAATCATCAATGTAAGGCTTGAGCTGCTCATAATTAGCGGCAATCAGTATAAGCCCTTTCTCAACAGGTCTTTGTTTAAGCGCCAGCAGGCGGCTTACGGCCGCCTCGCTGTCAGGATCGCAACCTACGCCAAAAACGGCTTCGGTTGGATAGGCGATGACTTCTTCATTTTTCAGGACGGCCACAGCATGTGCGACAGAGCCTGAGGGCAGGTTATTATTCACTGTTTTGATCCGCCAAAATCGGCTTTCCACATTGTTTACTGGCGCAAAAGCGTTTCATACCTTGCGCGGTTTTCTTTTCTATAAGTAGCGGGTACTTGCAGTGAGGGCAGACGCCCGTTACTGGTTTAAAATTGATAACGAACTGACATTCAGGATAACGATCGCAAGAATGGAAGGTCTTACCAAAACGAGAACGCCGTTGTACCAACTGCCCCTGCTGACATTGAGGGCAAGCAATTGCCGTTTCATCAGGCTTATCGATTTGTTCCGTATGTTCACACTCGGGATAGCGGCTACAGCCAATAAACATCCCATAACGTCCCTGCCGCAGAGCGAGGTCACCGCTGCAGAGTGGGCAAAACTGCCCCTCCAGAATTTTAACGATATGTCCATCCGCCTGGCTTTTCAGGGGACGGACATAATCACATTCCGGATACTGTGAACACCCGAGAAACGGACCGTGTTTCCCGGACCGAATAACTAGTTCAGCCCCACACTGTGGGCAGGGCTCATTTTTATGCACCGTGAATAGTGCTGATTTGGCCATAACAACTCTTGGTGCTGCACATTGAATCAGTGCAGCATACCTTCATTCACTTCAAAGAGTAATTCTTCCATTTGCTGATAGGCATTTTCACAGCCTGGAATATTAAACAGAACCATAAGGATGACCCACTTGAGATCCTCCAGTTCAAATTCTGCCGTATCCAGCGCCATGACGCGCTCTATCACCATCTCTCTCGTTTCGAGGTTTAGCACCTGAATTTGCTCGAGGAATAAGACAAACCCCCGGCAACTGGCATCCAACCTTTCACACTCTTCGGCGGTATAAATGCGTACAGACAGCGGGTCAGAAGCTAACTGCATCGGCTCAACAAGGCCGTCCTGATAATCCGCCAGCTTTTCCAGCCACATCAACGCATTATAAATATCTTCCCGCTCAAATCCCGCATCGGTAAGATCCCGTGTCAATTTGTCCTGATCCACTCGCATTTCTGCTTCGTTATGGATGTAAGTCTCAAACAAATACATCAGTACGTCGAACATGGCTTGCCCTCCTTAATCGGACATAGCCGCCGGGTACAGCTGCGATCCACCCTGCTAACTCCAGTTCGAGTAGCTGTGCTACCGTTACTGGCACAGGTTGGCCGGCACGTTCAGCGACAACGTCAACAGGTGTTACCTCATCTCCTACGTTAGCCAGGAGCTTAGGAAATGGCAATGCTACCCTGCCCTGATTAGGTGAATTATCTCCCTTTTCAGGCGGTTCTGGCAGCCACTGCAAGCCTTGCTGCAAATTTTCAAGAATATCGCCGATACAGGTTACAGGCGTGGCGCCTTGTTTTATTAGCCAGTGGGGACCTTCACAGCCTGGGTTTCCGATCGGGCCGGGAAGCGCAAAGACCTCACGGCCCTGCTCCAAAGCACACCTGGCTGTCACGAGAGAACCGCTGCGTATTGCAGCCTCCACAACCAGGACTCCCTGGCTCAACCCGCTGATGATACGGTTACGGCGCGGAAAATTACCCGGCCGGGGCTGCGTTGGCAGTGAAAACTCAGACACTATCGCTCCCCCGGATGCGATAAGTCGGTCTGCCAGACTGTGATGACGACGCGGATACACGCTGAAAAGCCCATTACCTAGCACCGCCACGCTACGCCCATTTGCCGAAAGCGCCCCGTTGTGAGCTACACCGTCTATACCGCAGGCAAGTCCGCTGGTTATCGTAAAACCACACTGCGAGAGCGACTCACACAAGATTTTTCCCCACCGCTGACCGTACCAGGAAGGAACGCGGCTGCCAACGACTGCCAGCTGAAGGCTATTAAGTGCTTCGACATTCCCTTTCACAAACAACGCTCCGGGATAATCGGGAAGGGTACGCAGCAGTGGAGGATAGAGAGGATCGTTGGCAGTAAGAAGATAATGACCCGGCTGTTCGAGCCATTTCAGACTGCGTTCAAGCGCGCTCTCGTCTGATACAAAGAACTTCCTGGCCTGCCCGGCTGACAATCCCGATTCTCTAACGGTGGCAACATCAATTATGCTTTTACTAAGCAGCGTTTGTGCCGCCGTTAGCATTTTATCGCCGCATAACGAACCTATATCAATAAGCCGTAACCATATCTCTGTTGACGTCATCCTTTTCCCTGCCATAAGCAGCCTCAGCAATCTTTGCGATTGGTCACTGATGCTGTCAATCGAGGGGGGATTTGTCTAGAATAGAGATAATATTCTTATCAACTCCTGAACACGACTCTGGAAATTTATGGCAGTTTTGCAAGTGTTACATATTCCGGACGAGCGCCTTCGCATCGTCGCTGAACCGGTTAAAGAAGTGAATGCAGAAATCCAGCGTATCGTCGATGATATGTTCGATACCATGTACGCCGAAGAAGGTATCGGCCTTGCGGCAACCCAGGTGGACATTCACAAGCGCATCATCGTGATCGACGTCTCTGAGAATCGCGATGATCGTCTGGTGCTGATCAACCCCGAGCTGCTTGAAAAAAGCGGTGAGACGGGTATTGAGGAAGGCTGTTTGTCCATTCCTGAACAGCGCGCTTTAGTTCCTCGTGCAGAAAAAGTGAAAATTCGCGCACTGGATCGTGACGGTAATCCGTTCGAACTGGAAGCGGACGACCTGCTGGCAATTTGTATTCAGCACGAGATGGACCACCTGATCGGTAAACTGTTTATTGATTATCTTTCTCCTCTGAAACAGCAGCGCATTCGTCAGAAAGTAGAGAAGCTGGATCGTATGCGTTCCCGCGCATAACATCCCCAGGATACAAGGAATAACGTGTCTAAAACACTACGCATAATCTTCGCAGGTACTCCTGATTTTGCAGCGCGTCATCTAGACGCGCTGCTCTCTTCTGGACATCAGGTCGTAGGCGTATTCACCCAGCCGGACCGCCCGGCGGGTCGCGGTAAAAAGCTGATGCCAGGTCCGGTAAAAATGCTGGCGGAAGAGCACGGATTACCTGTTTTTCAGCCAGCCTCTTTACGCCCCCAGGAAAACCAGCAGCTGGTTGCCGAGCTTAATGCCGACGTGATGGTGGTTGTGGCTTACGGTTTAATTCTGCCAAAAGCGGTGCTTGAGATGCCGCGCTTAGGCTGCGTTAACGTTCACGGGTCACTGCTCCCGCGCTGGCGAGGTGCGGCGCCTATCCAACGCTCTCTATGGGCTGGAGATAGTGAAACCGGCGTCACAATTATGAAGATGGACGTGGGCTTAGATACGGGTGACATGCTTTACAAATTAGCCTGCCCAATCACGGATGAAGACACCAGTGCCAGTCTGTATGACAAACTGGCAGCGCTCGGACCCATGGGTCTGATAGAAACCTTGCAGCAACTCGCAGATAATACGGCCACGCCGGAAGTTCAGGATGAATCGCTGGTGACTTATGCAGAAAAGCTGAGCAAAGAAGAGGCTCAAATTGACTGGTCACTTCCTGCGGCTCAGCTTGAGCGCTGCATTCGCGCATTTAATCCATGGCCGATGAGCTGGATGATGATTGATGACCAGCCGGTCAAAATCTGGAAAGCCTCCGTCATCGATAAAACCGTCGCGGCCGCACCAGGCACTATCATCGATGCAAACAAGCAAGGCATTCAGGTTGCTACCGTGGACGGTATTTTGAATCTTGAGTCGCTTCAGCCGGCAGGCAAGAAAGCGATGAGCGCTCAGGATCTCCTAAATTCCCGTCGCGAATGGTTCATTCCTGGCAATTGTCTTGCCTGAGTGAATGACTCCTTAACGCCCGGTGTTCCGGGCATTTTTATTTTTACGTTTATGAAAAAACAAAATCTACGCAGTCTGGCGGCGCAGGCCGTTGAAAAAGTGGTTGAACAAGGCCAGTCGTTGAGCAATGTCCTGCCTCCGCTGCAGCAAAAAGTGTCCGATAAAGATAAAGCGTTGCTGCAGGAGCTGTGTTTCGGCGTGCTGCGCACCCTCTCTCAGCTTGAGTGGCTAATTGCTAAGCTCATGTCACGTCCTATGACGGGAAAGCAGCGTACCGTGCACTACCTGATCATGGTCGGTTTTTATCAGCTTCTCCACACGCGCATACCTGCGCATGCCGCACTGGCAGAAACAGTTGAAGGCGCCGTTGTGATTAAACGCCCCCAGCTCAAGGGGCTCATCAACGGCGTTCTGCGTCAGTTTCAGCGCCAGCAGGAAGAGCTTTTAGAAGCGTTTTCCCAAAGCGAAAAACGCTTCCTGCACCCGGACTGGCTGCTTAACCGTTTGAAAAAAGCCTATCCTCAACAGTGGCAAGAGATTGTGGACGCCAATAATCAGCGCCCGCCGATGTGGCTACGCGTTAACCGCGGCCACCATTCTCGTGATGAATGGCTGGCTCTGCTGGAAGAGGCCGGAATGAGTGGATTCACGCATGCAGATTACCCTGATGCGGTGCGTTTAGCGTCTCATGCTCCCGTGCATGCTTTGCCTGGCTTCGATGAAGGTTGGGTAACCGTGCAGGACGCCTCGGCGCAAGGATGTATGACCTGGCTTGAGCCTAAAAACGGTGAGCACATTCTTGACCTTTGTGCTGCCCCTGGCGGTAAAACAACGCATATTCTTGAAGTCGCTCCGCAGGCTGACGTCATGGCGGTAGATGTTGACGAGCAGCGCCTGTCGCGCGTTTACGACAACCTTAAACGTCTGGGAATGAAAGCGCAGGTCAAGCAAGGCGACGGGCGTACGCCTGCAGAATGGTGCGGTGAGGCTAAGTTCGATCGAATCTTACTGGATGCCCCTTGTTCTGCAACCGGCGTGATTCGCCGTCATCCTGATATAAAGTGGCTCCGCCGCGATCGCGACATTAAAGAACTTGCCCAGCTGCAATCTGAGATCCTGGACGCCATATGGCCGCATTTGAAATCGGGCGGTACGCTGGTGTATGCAACCTGCTCCATCCTGCCCGAAGAGAACAGCCAGCAAATTGCGGCTTTCCTCAAACGCACAGCGGATGCTTCACTGCAAGGCACAGGTACGCCGGAACGTCCCGGCAAGCAAAACCTGCCTGGCGCTGAAGAGGGTGATGGTTTCTTTTACGCTAAGCTAATCAAAGAGTGATGTTGAGAACAGGTCACGAGATATGAAAATTATCATTCTGGGCGCAGGGCAGGTTGGCGGTACGCTGGCTGAAAACCTTGTTGGCGAAAACAACGACATCACGATTGTTGACACCAATGGCGATCGTCTACGCGTTTTGCAGGACAAATTTGACCTTCGCGTGGTACAAGGTCACGGTTCCCATCCCCGCGTGCTGCGTGAAGCTGGTGCCGACGATGCCGATATGCTTGTTGCGGTTACTAGCTCTGATGAGACCAATATGGTGGCGTGCCAGGTGGCCTACTCGCTTTTTAATACGCCGAACAGGATTGCGCGCATTCGCTCACCGGATTATGTCCGGGACGCTGAAAAGCTGTTTAATTCCGAAGCGGTTCCTATCGATCACCTTATTGCTCCTGAGCAGCTGGTTATCGACAACATTTACCGCCTGATCGAATACCCCGGCGCTTTGCAGGTCGTTAACTTTGCTGAAGGTAAAGTCAGCCTGGCCGTAGTGAAAGCCTATTACGGCGGTCCCCTGATCGGCAACGCACTGTCTACGATGCGCGAGCACATGCCGCATATCGATACGCGCGTCGCCGCCATTTTCCGTCACGACCGTCCTATTCGTCCGCAAGGTTCTACGATTGTAGAGGCCGGAGACGAAGTCTTCTTTATCGCAGCCTCCCAGCACATTCGCGCGGTAATGAGCGAACTTCAGCGCCTGGAAAAGCCGTATAAGCGCATCATGCTGGTCGGCGGGGGGAACATCGGGGCGGGGCTTGCACATCGTCTTGAGAAAGACTACAGCGTGAAGCTGATCGAACGCGATCAACAGCGCGCTGCCGAGCTCGCTGAAAAACTGCAGAATACGATCGTCTTTTACGGTGACGCATCGGATCAAGAGCTGCTTGCCGAAGAGCATATCGATCAAGTCGATCTCTTTATTGCCGTCACCAACGATGACGAGGCGAATATTATGTCCGCCATGCTCGCCAAGCGTATGGGGGCAAAAAAGGTCATGGTGCTTATCCAGCGCAAGGCTTATGTTGACCTGGTTCAAGGCAGCGTTATTGATATTGCCATTTCACCGCAGCAGGCAACAATTTCGGCCCTGCTTAGCCACGTCCGTAAAGCGGATATCGTTGGCGTTTCGTCACTTCGCCGCGGCGTTGCAGAAGCCATTGAAGCGGTGGCACACGGTGATGAAACCACATCACGCGTCGTGGGGCGTTCTATTGATGAGATTAAACTGCCGCCGGGCACTATTATCGGGGCGGTTGTTCGCGGAAATGATGTCATGATTGCCAATGATAATTTACGAATTGAGCAAGGCGACCACGTCATCATGTTCCTTACTGACAAAAAATTTATTACCGACGTAGAACGTTTATTCCAGCCTAGTCCGTTCTTCCTGTAGGAAGCAGGTGCTCATTCCAGAGCACCTGAATATTAACCCTCTCATAATCATGCCTATTATTTCCATAACGATTATTTATCCTCGATGGAAATTAGCTAATCATTTGTTAAACTTATAATCGTCAGCTGGCACAAGGAGAACAAAATGAGCATTATTAAAGAATTTCGCGAATTTGCGATGCGCGGGAATGTGGTGGATTTGGCGGTGGGTGTCATTATTGGTGCAGCGTTCGGTAAGATCGTTTCATCTTTAGTTGCCGACATTATTATGCCACCTTTAGGGTTGCTGATCGGTGGCATCGATTTCAAACAGTTTGCCGTTACGCTTCGCGAGGCTCAGGGAGATATTCCTGCCGTCGTAATGCATTACGGCGTGTTTATCCAGAATGTGTTTGATTTTGTGATTGTGGCGTTCGCCATTTTTATGGCCATCAAGCTCATCAACAAGCTTAACCGTAAAAAAGAAGAACCTGCAGCTGCGCCTGCAGCACCGTCTAAAGAAGAAGTGTTGCTGAGTGAAATCCGTGATTTGTTAAAAGAGCAGAATAACCGCTCTTAATCAGCACCAAAAAGCCGGAAGGCCAGTGGTAAATAAGCGAATCGCTTGCTTGCCACTGGCCTCCCAGTTACCCCGTTTTGCATGTTTATCTTTACGCAGATAGCTCCCTTTTCCTTTTTTACTTTTCTCAATACGTTGCCTGAAAAGCGGATCGTGAAGCAGTGCCTCAATGGCGTTATCCTTAATTTGTCCTTTGGTATGCTGATAGCGGCTCATAGTTTCTCCTGATTATATTGATATCGACGGCAGTCTAGATCTGAGCAGGCTGAAAATCAACGACCCTGTGATTCGCCGCTTGCGCCCTGTTCAAGAGCTTCAAGAATAGAGCAATAAATACTGCTATGGGCAGTGCCGCAGCATGCATCATTTAATCTTTGCAGTGACCGCTGCATAGCCTGCAGTTCCTGAATGCGCTCTTCAACTTCATCAAGCCTGGCCTGGACAATGCTTTTAGATTCCTGACAGGTATGGTGTTGAGGATCGATACGGATCGACAACAGTTCCCGTATCGATTCAAGCGTGAAGCCCAGCTGTCGCGCATATCGGATAAACCGCAAGCGCTGCAGATCGTTATCGGTATAAAGCCTGAACCCACCTTCAGTTCTGAGCTCATGATCGATCATCTGCTGTTTTTCGTAATAACGGATGGTATCCGGCGTGACGTTCGCGAGCTTTGCAAGCTCACCGATACGATACATAGCTATTCCTCGTTTATTCTCTGCATTAATTTTTCACAATATTCACCGTGTAAAAAGTCAGTGTTCATTCCGGCCTGTCGAAGCTTAAATTCGATAAGTGTCAGTTGGTGACTCATTTCAGCATGCCGGGGATCGTCCTTTTGTATCCCTTTAATCAGATCGTTTAACCCAACCGCCTCTCTGCGAAGTTCAAGCTCAGGGGGTAAGCAGCCAGCATTTTTGAGTAATCGATATCCCGCGCGTAACTCAGTGGGTATATGCGAATCGTCATCCAGAACTAACGGTTCACCACTACCGCGTAGGTGATCTAGTTCACCTCTCTTTTGGGCATCGCTGATATGTCGTTCCGCCCACTGGTCTAGCAGCCACATGATGCACTCCAGGTATGTTCAGAAAAGATACAGACATTGTAGAGATGTGAGGATAGTGCAGGTATAAAAAAACCCGCCGAGGCGGGTTTTTTTACGTTACTACAGATTACTCTGCAGCAGCTTCTGCTTTAGATTCTGAACGATCAACCAGCTCGATGTAAGCCATCGGCGCGTTGTCGCCTGCACGGAAGCCACACTTAAGAATACGAGTGTAACCACCGGCACGGCTCGCGAAACGCGGGCCCAGTTCGTTAAACAGTTTTGCCACGATCTCGTTATCACGAGTACGGGCGAATGCCAGACGACGATTAGCAACGCTGTCAGTCTTGGCAAGAGTAATCAGCGGCTCAACTACGCGACGCAGCTCTTTCGCTTTAGGCAGGGTCGTCTTGATGATTTCATGACGAACCAGTGAACCTGCCATGTTGCGGAACATAGCCTGGCGATGGCTGCTGTTGCGGTTCAGTTGACGACCACTCTTACGATGGCGCATGACCTTATCCTTCTCAGTAAAACCTTAACCTGTGATCCGGTTACTCGTCAGCAATGCTTGCCGGTGGCCAGTTTTCCAGGCGCATGCCCAGAGACAGACCACGTGAAGCCAGCACGTCTTTAATCTCGGTAAGAGATTTTTTACCCAGGTTTGGCGTTTTCAGCAACTCAACCTCGGTACGCTGTACCAGATCACCGATATAGTGGATAGCTTCTGCCTTGAGGCAGTTAGCAGAGCGGACAGTCAACTCGAGATCGTCAACAGGGCGCAGCAGGATCGGATCGAATTCTGGTTTCTCTTCTTTCACTTCCGGCTGACGTACATCACGTAAGTCAACGAAAGCTTCCAGTTGTTCTGCCAGGATGGTTGCCGCACGACGAATCGCCTCTTCAGGATCGATTGTGCCGTTGGTTTCCATTTCGATGACCAGCTTGTCCAGGTCGGTACGCTGTTCTACACGCGCTGCTTCAACATTGTAGGCAATACGCTCTACAGGGCTGTAGCATGCGTCGACCAGCAGACGGCCGATTGGGCGCTCATCTTCTTCCGAATGAATTCGGGCAGAAGCCGGCACATAACCACGACCGCGCTGAACTTTGATACGCATGCTAATAGCTGCGTTTTCATCGGTCAGGTGGCAGATCACGTGCTGCGGCTTGACGATTTCAACATCACCGTCGTGGGTGATGTCGGCTGCAGTCACAGGGCCAATGCCAGATTTATTCAGAGTAAGAATAACTTCATCTTTACCCTGAACTCTCACCGCCAGCCCTTTCAGGTTGAGCAGGATTTCAAGGATATCTTCCTGAACGCCTTCTTTGGTGCTGTACTCATGAAGTACACCATCAATCTCAACCTCGGTCACCGCGCAACCCGGCATCGATGAGAGCAGAATACGGCGCAGTGCGTTACCCAGAGTATGGCCAAAGCCACGCTCTAAAGGCTCAAGGGTCACCTTGGCGTGCGTCGAACTCACTTGCTCGATATCTACCAGGCGCGGTTTTAGAAACTCTGTCACAGAACCCTGCATTGTGTCCTCTCTTTGGTACTAAGCTTTACTTGGAGTAAAGCTCGACGATCAGGTGTTCGTTAATGTCCGCAGACAGATCAGAACGTTCTGGCTGACGCTTGAACGTACCTTCCATCTTGCCAGCATCAACTTCCAGCCAGGTTGGCTTTTCACGCTGCTCAGCCAGCTCCAGAGCGGCTTTCACGCGAGATTGCTTTTTCGCTTTCTCACGAATGCTAACAACGTCATTCGCTTTAACCTGATAAGAAGCGATGTTAACAACACGACCGTTTACCATGATTGCTTTGTGGCTAACCAACTGGCGTGATTCAGCACGAGTAGCGCCGAAGCCCATACGGTATACAACGTTGTCCAGACGACCTTCCAGCAGGGCCAACAGGTTTTCACCTGTGTTGCCTTTCAGACGTGCTGCTTCTTTATAGTAGTTACGGAACTGACGCTCCAGCACACCGTACATACGGCGAACTTTTTGCTTTTCACGCAACTGCACACCATAGTCAGACAGACGCGGTTTACGCGCACCGTGCTGGCCAGGAGCTTGTTCAATTTTACACTTGGTATCGATCGCGCGAACGCCAGACTTAAGGAATAAGTCGGTGCCCTCACGACGGCTCAGCTTGAGCTTAGGACCCAAATATCTTGCCATTTTCTATCTCCAACTAACCTAAAAAACGGAGCGTTATACGCGACGTTTTTTCGGCGGACGACAACCGTTATGAGGGATCGGAGTCACATCAGTAATATTAGTGATGCGGAAACCAGCGGCGTTCAGAGCGCGAACAGTAGATTCACGACCCGGACCCGGACCTTTAACCATAACTTCCAGATTCTTGATGCCGTATTCTTTTACGGCTTCAGCGCAACGCTCTGCTGCAACCTGAGCTGCAAACGGAGTGGATTTGCGAGAACCACGGAAACCGGAACCACCGGCTGTTGCCCAACCCAATGCGTTACCCTGACGATCAGTAATAGTAACGATGGTGTTGTTGAAAGAAGCATGGATATGAGCCACGCCGTCAGAGACTTGTTTTCTTACACGTTTACGTGCACGAACTGGTGCCTTTGCCATTATTCAATCACCCCGATTATTTCTTGATCGGTTTGCGCGGACCCTTACGGGTACGTGCGTTGGTCTTAGTACGCTGACCGCGCACTGGCAGACCACGACGATGACGCAAACCGCGATAGCAACCAAGATCCATCAGGCGCTTGATGCTCATGCTGATTTCACGGCGCAGATCACCTTCAACGACAAATTTGGCAACTTCGTCACGCAGCGTGTCGATTTGTTCTTCAGACAGCTCACTGATCTTAACATCTTCAGCGATACCCGCTGCAGCCAGAATGGCTTTAGAACGGGTCTTGCCGACGCCATAGATCGAAGTTAATGCGATCACAGCATGTTTCTGATCAGGAATGTTAATGCCTGCTATACGGGCCACTATGCACTCCTACTATTTAATATGTACGCACCATGCTGAAAAGCCCGTTTTCAGGATACTCAAATGGAAACGTACAGACATACAAAAGATTGGCTGGCTAATCTAGCCAGCTCAACCCAACTTTGCAAGAAAAATATGCGAAATAATCAGCCTTGGCGCTGTTTATGCTTCGGCTCGGCACTGCAAATCACACGGATGACACCATCACGCTTAACGATTTTGCAGTTACGGCATAATTTCTTGACGGAAGCACGAACTTTCATTTTTACTCTCCGTAACTTCTCAGACGACCTATTAGCGGCCGTAGCCTTTAAGGTTCGCCTTCTTCAATGCAGACTCATACTGACTGGACATCATCAGAGTTTGCACTTGAGCCATAAAGTCCATAATCACGACAACAACGATAAGCAGCGAGGTTCCACCGAAATAGAACGGCACTTTCATCGCATCACGCATGAACTCCGGGATCAGGCAGATAAAAGTAATATAAAGCGCACCAACCAAAGTCAGGCGAGTCATTACTTTATCGATATACTTCGCCGTTTGCTCTCCCGGACGAATTCCTGGTACAAATGCACCGGACTTCTTCAGGTTATCTGCTGTTTCACGCGGGTTGAAAACCAACGCCGTGTAGAAGAAACAGAAGAAGATGATCGCAGACGCATAGAGTAACACATAAAGTGGTTGCCCAGGCTGCAAATACAGCGAAATTGTTGTCAGCCAGTTCCAACCAGTCCCGCCCCCGAACCATGACGCGATGGTCGCTGGGAACAGAATAATACTGGAAGCAAAGATAGCCGGGATAACCCCCGCCATATTCACTTTCAGCGGTAAATGTGTGCTCTGTGCAGCATAGACACGACGACCTTGTTGACGTTTAGCGTAGTTCACCACAATGCGGCGTTGACCACGTTCTACGAAGACAACAAAGAACGTCACTGCAAATACTAATACTGCAACCAACAGCAACAGGAGGAAGTGCAGGTCGCCTTGACGCGCTTGCTCGATAGTATGGGCGATGGCCGGCGGGAGACCCGCAACGATACCAGCGAAGATAATGATCGAAATACCGTTACCGATACCACGCTCAGTTATCTGTTCGCCGAGCCACATCAGGAACATCGTTCCTGTGACCAGACTTACAACAGCAGTGAAATAGAATGCAAAGCCCGGGTTTAACACCAGGCCTTGCATACCAGGCATATTCGGAAGACCGGTAGCAATACCGATCGACTGGAATATGGCCAGCACCAGAGTACCGTAACGGGTGTACTGACTAATCTTACGACGTCCTGACTCCCCTTCTTTCTTCAACTCTGCCAGGGCCGGATGAACGACCGTCAGCAGCTGGATAATAATAGATGCCGAAATATACGGCATAATACCCAGCGCAAAGATAGAAGCACGGCTGAGAGCACCACCAGAGAACATGTTAAACATTTCAATGATGGTGCCTCGCTGTTGCTCAAGCAGTTTGGCAAGTACAGCGGCATCGATACCAGGGATCGGAATAAAAGAGCCAACACGGAACACAATCAGCGCGCCGATAACAAACAGCAGTCTGCGTTTCAGCTCGCCAAATCCACCTTTGGCACTTTGAAAATCTAATCCCGGTTGCTTAGCCATCTGCTACTTATTCCTCAATTTTACCGCCAGCAGCTTCGATAGCAGCACGAGCACCTTTAGTAACACGCAGGCCACGAACAGTTACCGGAGTAGAAACTTCACCAGCCAGGATCACTTTCGCGAACTCGATCTGGATACCGATAATGTTTGCTGCTTTCAGCGTGTTCAGGTCTACAACGCCGCCTTCAACTTTCGCCAGGTCAGACAGACGGATTTCCGCTGTGATCGCTGCTTTGCGAGAGGTGAAGCCGAACTTCGGCAGACGACGGTACAGTGGCATCTGGCCACCCTCGAAACCGCGACGTACGCCACCGCCAGAACGAGAGTTCTGACCTTTGTGACCACGACCACCGGTTTTGCCGAGGCCAGAACCGATACCACGACCCAGGCGTTTACCCGCCTTTTTAGAGCCTTCGGCCGGAGACAGAGTATTTAAACGCATCTCTTACTCCTCAACTTTAACCATGAAGTAAACCGCGTTGACCATACCACGAACAGCAGGAGTATCCTCGCGCTCAACGGTATGACCAATACGACGCAGACCCAGGCCAAGCAGCGTTGCCTTGTGTTTCGGCAGACGACCGATTGCACTGCGGGTTTGAGTGATTTTAATAGTCTTTGCCATGGTCAATTACCCCAGAATTTCTTCAACGGATTTACCACGCTTGGCAGCGACCATTTCTGGAGAATTCATATTTTCCAGGCCATCAATAGTTGCACGAACCACGTTGATCGGGTTGGTGGAACCATATGCTTTAGCCAGAACGTTATGAACTCCAGCAACTTCCAGAACGGCGCGCATTGCACCACCGGCGATGATACCGGTACCTTCTGAAGCTGGCTGCATGAATACACGAGAACCCGTGTGAACACCTTTAACTGGGTGCTGCAGGGTACCGTTGTTCAGCGCGACATTAATCATATTGCGACGGGCTTTTTCCATCGCTTTCTGGATCGCTGCTGGAACTTCACGCGCTTTACCGTAACCAAAACCAACGCGACCATTACCATCACCAACAACAGTCAGAGCTGTGAAGGAGAAAATACGACCACCTTTAACGGTTTTAGATACGCGGTTAACCGCGATCAGCTTTTCCTGCAGTTCGCCAGCCTGTTTTTCGATGTGAGCCATCTTACACCTCTACCTTAGAACTGAAGGCCAGCTTCACGGGCAGCATCTGCCAGTGCCTGGACACGACCATGATATTGGAACCCGGAACGGTCAAAGGATACATTGCTGATGCCTTTTTCCAGAGCGCGTTCAGCAACAGCTTTACCTACAGCTGCAGCAGCGTCTTTGTTACCGGTGTACTTCAATTGTTCTGAGATAGCTTTTTCTACAGTAGAAGCAGCTACCAGAACTTCAGAACCGTTCGGTGCAATTACCTGTGCGTAAATATGACGCGGGGTACGATGTACCACCAGGCGAGTTGCACCAAGCTCTTTGAGCTTGCGGCGTGCGCGGGTCGCACGACGGATACGAGCAGATTTCTTATCCATAGTGTTACCTTACTTCTTCTTAGCCTCTTTGGTACGCACGACTTCGTCGGCGTAACGAACACCCTTGCCTTTATAAGGCTCAGGACGACGGTAGGCGCGCAGATCTGCTGCAACCTGACCGATCAGCTGTTTATCAGCGCCTTTCAGCACGATTTCTGTCTGAGTCGGACATTCTGCAGTGATACCGGCCGGCAGCGGATGCTCAACAGGGTGTGAGAAGCCCAGAGACAGGCCTACTGCATTCCCTTTGATCGCTGCACGATAACCTACACCAACCAGCTGAAGCTTTTTAGTGAAGCCTTCGGTAACACCAACAACCATTGAGTTCAGCAGGGCACGCGCGGTACCAGCCTGAGCCCATCCATCCACGAAACCATCACGTGGACCGAAGGTCAGAGCGTTGTCTGCATGTTTAACTTCAACAGCTTTGTTGAGGGTACGAGTCAGCTCGCCATTTTTACCTTTGATCGTAATAACCTGACCGTCGATTTTTACATCAACGCCGGCAGGAATAACGACCGGTGCTTTAGCAACACGAGACATTCTTTCCTCCGATTAGGCTACGTAGCAGATAATTTCGCCACCAAGACCAGCTTGGCGCGCTGCACGATCAGTCATAACACCTTTAGAGGTAGAAACAACTGCGATACCCAGACCAGCCATAACTTTAGGCAGCTCATCTTTTTTCTTATAGATGCGCAGGCCTGGGCGGCTGACACGCTGAATGCTTTCTACAACAGCTTTACCCTGGAAATACTTGAGAGTAAGTTCCAGTTCCGGCTTGGTGTCGCCTTCAACTTTAAAATCTTCGATAAAACCTTCTTCCTTCAGCACGTTGGCAATTGCCACTTTCAGCTTGGCGGAAGGCATGGTGACCGCAACTTTGTTCGCGGCCTGACCGTTACGGATACGGGTCAGCATATCCGCGATCGGATCTTGCATGCTCATCTGTCTTTACTCCCGTGATTCAATTGGTAATTACCAGCTAGCCTTTTTCAAGCCTGGTACTTCACCGCGCATGGCGGCTTCACGCAGTTTGATACGGCTCAACCCAAACTTGCCCACATAACCATGTGGACGACCTGTTTGACGACAGCGGTTACGCTGACGAGACGGGCTGGAATCACGCGGCAGAGACTGCAGCTTGAGAACCGCATTCCAACGATCTTCGTCGGAAGCGTTCACATCAGAAATGATCGCTTTCAGTTCAGCGCGTTTAGCGAAGAATTTATCAGCTAAAGCTACGCGCTTTACTTCGCGTGCTTTCATTGATTGCTTAGCCATTCAGTAACCCTACCTTACTTGCGGAACGGGAAGTCAAAGGCAGCCAGCAGAGCACGGCCTTCTTCGTCAGATTTCGCAGTAGTGGTAATGGTAATATCCAAACCACGCACGCGGTCGACTTTATCGTAGTCGATTTCTGGGAAGATGATCTGCTCACGGACACCCATGCTGTAGTTACCACGACCGTCGAAAGACTTAGCGGACAGGCCACGGAAGTCACGGATACGTGGAACAGCAATAGTGATCAGGCGCTCAAAGAACTCCCACATGCGTTCGCCACGCAGAGTTACTTTACAGCCGATCGGATAGCCCTGACGGATTTTGAAGCCTGCAACTGATTTGCGTGCTTTGGTGATCAACGGCTTTTGACCGGAGATTGCTGTCAGGTCAGCTGCTGCGTTATCCAGCAGTTTCTTGTCAGCGATCGCTTCACCAACACCCATGTTCAGGGTGATCTTCTCGACCCGAGGGACTTGCATGACAGAATTGTAGTTAAACTCAGTCATGAGTTTGTTAACTACTTCGTCTTTGTAGTAATCATGCAGTTTCGCCATCGTACTACTCCAAATTACTTGATAGTTTCACTTGTAGATTTGAAGAAACGGACTTTTTTGCCGTCTTCGAATCTAAAGCCTACACGGTCAGCCTTGCCGGTAGCCGCATTGAAGAGAGCAACGTTAGAAACCTGAATAGCAGCTTCTTTTTCAACGATGCCACCTGGTTGGTTCAGGGCCGGAACCGGCTTCTGATGTTTCTTAACCAGGTTGATACCTTCAACGACGAGTTTGCCGGAAGACAGAACATTTTTTACTTTACCGCGTTTACCTTTATCTTTACCGGTTAACACGATAACTTCGTCATCACGACGGATTTTCGCTGCCATGATTCGCTCCTTAGAGTACTTCTGGTGCCAGAGAGATAATTTTCATGAACTTTTCAGTACGAAGTTCACGAGTTACCGGCCCAAAGATACGCGTGCCGATAGGCTGCTCGCTGTTATTGTTTAAAATAACGCATGCATTACCATCGAAGCGAATGACAGAACCGTCAGGGCGACGAACACCCTTCTTGGTGCGCACCACTACCGCCTTCAGCACATCACCTTTTTTGACCTTACCACGTGGAATTGCTTCCTTGATGGTGATCTTGATGATGTCGCCTACGCCTGCGTAGCGACGGTGCGAGCCACCCAGAACCTTGATACACATTACGCGACGTGCACCGGAGTTGTCGGCGACGTTCAGCATAGTCTGTTCTTGGATCATTTTAGTGCTCCGCTAATGTCAACTACTACCTGAGACTCTAAAATCAGAGCCGTTAAAAAGCCCCATATCGAGGGCGCGGCATTATAACACCGCTTCTGCAATATGGGTAGAAAAAATAAACGGCTCATCGCTGAGCCGTTTATTCGTATTGAGAATGCGTACTCTATTACAGAACCGCTTTCTCTACAACGCGAACCAGCGTCCAGGACTTAGTCTTGGACAGTGGACGGCATTCACGGATTTCAACCTTGTCGCCGATACCACATTCGTTGTTCTCGTCATGTACGTGCAGTTTGGTCGTACGTTTGATGAATTTACCGTAGATCGGGTGTTTCACAATACGTTCGATAGCTACAACAATGGATTTCTCCATTTTGTCGCTAACAACACGACCTTGCAGAGTACGGATTTTATCGGTCATTACGCACCCGCCTTCTGAGTCAGTAAAGTCTTAACGCGCGCAACATTGCGACGCACTTGCTTCAGCAGGTGAGTCTGTTGCAGCTGGCCACTTGCAGCCTGCATACGCAGGTTGAACTGCTCACGCAGCAGGTTCAGCAGCTCAGCGTTCAGCTCTTCAACGCTTTTTTCACGCAGCTCTTTTGCTTTCATTACATCACCGTCTTAGTTACAAAGGTGGTTTTGATAGGCAGTTTCGCTGCTGCCAGGCCGAAGGCTTCACGGGCCAGCTCTTCCGGAACACCGTCCATTTCATACAGGACTTTACCCGGCTGAATCAAGGCAACCCAGTACTCCACGTTACCTTTACCTTTACCCATACGAACTTCCAGCGGCTTCTCGGTAATTGGTTTGTCCGGGAATACACGGATCCAAATTTTACCTTGACGCTTAACTGCACGGGTCATTGCACGACGTGCTGCTTCGATCTGACGTGCAGTCAGACGCCCACGGCCAACAGCTTTCAGACCGAAAGTGCCGAAGCTAACATCCGTACCCTGCGCCAGACCACGGTTGCGGCCTTTGTGCACTTTACGGAATTTTGTACGCTTTGGTTGTAACATCAGCGACGCTCCTTATTTACGGCCTTTACGCTGCTGCTTTTTAGGTTGAGCAGCCGGTTTTTCCGGTTGTTCAACAGCAGCCATACCACCCAGGATCTCACCTTTGAAGATCCATACCTTAACGCCGATTACACCGTAAGTGGTGTGCGCTTCAGAGGTGTTGTAGTCGATGTCAGCACGCAGAGTGTGCAGCGGTACGCGACCTTCGCGGTACCATTCGGTACGTGCGATTTCCGCGCCGCCCAGACGGCCGCTAACTTCAACTTTGATACCTTTAGCGCCCAGACGCATTGCGTTCTGTACAGCACGCTTCATAGCACGACGGAACATAACACGACGTTCCAGCTGTGAAGTGATGCTATCAGCAACCAATTTAGCGTCCAGTTCAGGCTTACGAACTTCAGCGATATTGATCTGTGCAGGAACGCCAGCGATATCCGCTACGACCTTGCGCAGTTTTTCTACGTCTTCGCCTTTCTTACCGATAACGATGCCAGGACGAGCAGTGTGAATAGTCACACGGATGCTCTTAGCTGGACGCTCGATAACGATACGAGATACAGACGCTTTAGCCAGTTCCTTAGTCAGGTACTGACGTACTTTAAAATCGCTGTCCAGGTTGTCAGCGAATTCTTTGGTGTTCGCAAACCAGGTAGAGTTCCATGGTTTTACAATACCCAGGCGAATACCATTAGGATGTACTTTCTGACCCATTGCTAGTCTCCAGAGTCTCAGCGATCGGACACAACCACAGTAATGTGGCTGGTGCGCTTCAGGATGCGATCTGCACGACCTTTCGCACGCGGCATAATGCGCTTCATGCTTGGGCCTTCATCTACGAAAATTTTCGCGACTTTCAGATCGTCGATGTCAGCGCCATCGTTGTGTTCAGCGTTAGCAATGGCAGATTCCAGTACTTTCTTGACCAATACCGCAGCTTTCTTGTTGGTATAGGTCAGGATGTCCAGGGCCTGCGACACTTTCTTACCGCGAATCAGGTCAGCAACAAGGCGAACCTTCTGTGCAGAAGAACGAGCATGGCGATGTTGAGCTAAAGTTTCCATCTCTTCCTCCTACCTTATTTCTTCTTCGCTTTTTTATCAGCAGCGTGGCCGCGATAAGTACGAGTCGGTGCGAATTCACCCAGTTTGTGACCAACCATTTCGTCGGTAACAAAGACTGGAACGTGCTGACGACCATTATGGACAGCGATGGTCAAACCGATCATGTTAGGAAAGATCGTTGAACGACGGGACCAAGTGCGCAGGGGCTTCTTGTCTCCGCTTTCCACCGCTTTCTCTACCTTCTTCAGCAAGTGCAGGTCAATAAAAGGACCTTTCTTGAGAGAACGTGGCATGGCTTATCCTCTAAAATTATTTGCTACGGCGACGTACGATAAATTTATCAGTACGCTTGTTGCTGCGGGTCTTCTTACCTTTGGTCTGAACGCCCCACGGAGTTACCGGGTGCTTACCAAAGTTACGACCTTCACCACCACCATGTGGGTGATCGACTGGGTTCATCGCTGTACCGCGAACGGTAGGACGAACACCACGCCAGCGTGCAGCACCTGCTTTACCCAGAACGCGCAGCATATGCTCAGCATTGCCAACTTCGCCCAGAGTAGCGCGGCAGTCTGCTTCGACTTTACGCATTTCACCAGAACGCAGACGCAGGGTGACATAAGCACCATCACGCGCAACGATCTGAACGTAAGTACCAGCGGAACGTGCCAGCTGACCGCCTTTACCTGGTTTCATTTCTACGTTATGAACGGTAGAACCAACCGGGATATTGCGCATCGGCAGGGTGTTACCTGCTTTGATTGCAGCATCAACGCCAGACTGAATCTGGTCGCCAGCTTTCAGGCCTTTAGGGGCCAGAATGTAACGGCGCTCGCCATCTTTGTACAGAACCAGCGCGATGTTCGCGGAACGGTTCGGATCGTACTCAAGACGCTCAACAACTGCTGGGATACCGTCTTTGTTGCGTTTGAAGTCAACAATACGATAAGCCTGCTTGTGGCCACCACCGATGTGACGAGTGGTGATACGGCCATTGTTGTTACGACCACCGGATTTGCTGTTTTTTTCCAGCAACGGAGCAAAAGGTTTGCCCTTGTGCAGCTCAGGGTTAACCACTTTAACTACGTGGCGACGACCCGGAGATGTCGGTTTACATTTAACAACTGCCATTGTATTACTCCTCCGACTTACTCAGCGCCGCCAACGAAGTCCAGGTTCTGGCCTTCTTTCAGGGTGACGTAAGCTTTTTTCCAGTCGCTACGACGACCGATACGCTGTCCGTGACGTTTAACTTTCCCTTTAACTACCAGGGTGTTAACGACTTCGACTTCGACTTCAAACAGTTTCTGCACAGCAGCTTTGATCTCTGCTTTGGTCGCGTCTTTAGCAACTTTGAGAACGATGGTGTTTGTTTTTTCCATCGCAGTAGACGCTTTTTCAGAAACGTGCGGTGCGCGAAGTACCTTCAGCAGACGTTCTTCACGAATCATGCCAGCATCTCCTCAACTTGCTTAACAGCATCAGCAGTCATTACGACTTTGTCGAAGGCGATCAGGCTAACCGGGTCGATACCAGTCGCATCGCGTACGTCAACCTTATGCAGGTTGCGCGCAGCCAGGAACAGGTTTTCGTCCAGCTCACCGGTGATGATCAGCACATCTTCCAGAGCCATGTCTTTCAGTTTCTGTGCCAGCAGCTTAGTTTTAGGCGCTTCTACAGAGAACTTCTCGACAACGATCAGACGATCCTGACGTACCAGTTCGGACAGAATGCTTTTCAGCGCGCCGCGGTACATCTTTTTGTTAACTTTTTGACTGTGGTCCTGTGGACGCGCAGCGAAGGTCACGCCACCTGAACGCCAGATCGGGCTCTTGATAGAACCTGAACGCGCACGGCCGGTACCTTTCTGGCGCCATGGCTTTTTGCCAGAACCAGTTACTTCAGCACGAGTCTTCTGAGCACGAGTACCCTGACGAGCACCAGCTGCATAAGCAACAACAACCTGGTGAACCAGCGCTTCGTTGAAATCACGACCGAAGGTAGTTTCGGAAACAGTCAGCGCGCTCTGCGCGTCTTTCAATACTAATTCCATTGCTATCCCCTTACGCCTTCACAGCTGGTTTAACGATCAGGTCGCTACCGGTTGCACCCGGAACTGCACCTTTAACCAGCAGCAGGTTGCGCTCAGCGTCAACACGTACTACGTCCAGGCTCTGAACGGTTACACGTTCGTTACCCAGCTGACCTGCCATTTTCTTGCCTTTGAACACTTTGCCCGGAGTCTGGTTCTGACCGATAGAACCCGGTACGCGGTGAGACAAGGAGTTACCGTGGGTAGCGTCCTGGGTACGGAAGTTCCAGCGCTTAACGGTACCAGCAAAACCTTTACCTTTAGAGGTACCGGTTACGTCAACTTTTTTAACGTCAGCAAACAGCTCAACGCTAATGTCCTGACCTACGGTGAACTCTTCGCCTTCAGCAAGACGGAATTCCCACAGACCACGGCCAGCTTCTACGCCAGCTTTAGCGAAGTGACCCGCTTCTGGTTTGGTTACACGGTTAGCTTTTTTAGCACCAGTGGTCACCTGAACAGCGCGGTAGCCATCGTTAGCCAGATCTTTAACCTGAGTAACGCGGTTTGCTTCGACTTCGATTACGGTTACTGGGATTGAAACGCCATCTTCAGTGAAGATGCGGGTCATGCCCACTTTTTTACCGACTAAACCAATCATTGTATCAACCTCTCAATCGCTCGATGACCTGATTAACCCAGGCTGATCTGCACGTCTACACCGGCAGCCAGATCCAGACGCATCAGAGCATCAACGGTTTTCTCAGTTGGCTCAACGATGTCAACCAGACGCTTGTGAGTGCGGATTTCGTACTGATCGCGCGCGTCTTTGTTAACGTGCGGAGAAATCAGAACGGTAAAGCGCTCTTTGCGGGTCGGCAGCGGGATCGGACCACGGACTTGCGCACCAGTGCGCTTAGCAGTCTCGACGATTTCCGCGGTTGATTGATCGATCAGACGATGATCAAACGCTTTAAGGCGGATACGGATTCTTTGGTTCTGCATGAGACCAGAGCTCCAATTATTTTATAAACGAAAATGATTACTCCTCAAACCCATTACGATTGATGGGAGAGTGTAACCGTTCTTACGTAGCTCCCCAATTGGGAGCATTGTTGAGTAACAAAATTAGCTACTCCGGTTCAGATTGAACCCGCCGTCAATTACGACAAGCCCGCGCATTATACGTAAATCTGAGCAGGACGCAAGTGCAGTTTAGAAATTAAGCGCTAACGAAGCACCTTGCGTGCGGCCTCGCAACAATTTTCATCAATGTGTCGAGTTTCGTTTTCTCTTCTGAAAGCACCACGCATTTTCCATTTATGCCCGTTGCCGGCAATCCGTCATGTGGCGAGTATGCGCAGACATCCTTAACGAGGCGCACACCATGCTAAACACCCTCCCCTTCTTGTTAATCTATTTTTCATTATCCGTATTGCTGGTGCGTGAAGATATCCGCGCAGGCATCCTCCCCGATAAATTTCTCTGCCCACTGTTATGGTCAGGCTTGCTTTATCAGCTCTGCATCCATCCTGATTTTCTTGCCAGCGCAGTGGTCGGTGCAATGGCGGGATACCTTGGGTTTGCCGCTATCTACTGGGGGTATCGGCTTATGTATCGGCGTGAGGGAATGGGCTATGGCGATGTGAAATATCTGGCTGCGCTCGGAGCATGGCACGGCTGGTGTGTTTTACCGGCTCTCGCCTTAGTGGCCGCACTCATGGCTGTGCTCTATCTTCTCGTTCTTTCTTTGCGAACCGCTGAAAAATTGACATTAAAAAACCCACTGCCTTTTGGGCCATTTCTGGCAGCAGCGGGTTTATGCGTCGGATGGCAGAGCTTGTTTAATCTGCCACTTTAATCTGAGACTGAAGATAGTTTTGCAAACCGATTTTGCCAATGAGATCCAGCTCGGTTTCGAGCCAGTCGATATGGCCTTCTTCATCTGCCAGAATTTGAATCATCATGTCCCGGCTGACGTAGTCATGAACGCTGTCCGCATAGGCAATGGCTTCGCGCAGATCTTTTGCACCTTCCAGCTCAAGCCGCAGGTCGGAACGCAGCATCTCTTCAACGTCCTCGCCGATACCCAGCTTGCCAAGGTCCTGCAGGTTGGGAATGCCTTCGAGAAATAAAATACGCTCTATATATTTATCGGCGTGTTTCATCTCATCGATGGACTCATGGTATTCAACGTCGTTAAGGCGAGTCAGGCCCCAGTTTTTAAACATTCTTGCATGAAGAAAATACTGGTTGATTGCGACAAGCTCATTTCCCAATAATTTATTGAGATAATTTATGATTTTAACATCACCTTTCATTATATAGTCCCTCCGCTTCCACTCATTGAAGCGTAGAACGGGCTACAGGGATGTCAAAAAAAAGATAGACGCTCAGGCAATCTCTTTGAATTCTGGGATCTGCATCAGTTCATCCTGCATGATCTCACGGGCAGCACGAACGCACTTACCGCATTGATTTCCTACTGGAACAAACTTGCGAAGCTGCTGAAATGACTGAGGCTGAAACTGGCGAACGGCCTGGCGGATTTTTTTGTCACTCACACCATTACATAAACAAACGTACATAAACACTCCCGTTCAAAATATGCGCAAAGTGTAAGTGAGAATGGTTATGATTACAATAGCACAAACGCCATGATACGGGGCGGGAGCGAACAAAAAATGCGAATGTTTGCGGTAAAACAAAAAACAAACTAACAAAAAAGGACGCCGAAGCGTCCTTTTTTTAGTCAGGGATAATGAATTAGCCCAGAACTTTAGCAACAACGCCCGCGCCAACGGTACGGCCGCCTTCACGGATTGCGAAACGC
>NZ_QBJD02000026.1 GCF_003057745.1 Enterobacter sp. RIT418 | reverse complement strand
TGCGAGGTGGCGTATAATACGCTTTCCTCTTTCAGAGTCAACCCGTTATTTCAGGATTTTTCTCTTCAACCGACCGGGTTGTTTGTGAAGTGATTCACATCTGCCGTGTCGATGGAGGCGCATTATAGGGGGTTCTCGCCGCGCCGCAACCGCTAAATGACAGAAAAATGACTGACTGCTGCATTCCACAGCAAAACCCCGCCTTATTCCCTTTTACACACAGACTTATCCACAATGATACGAAAAAGTAAAAATGTGCGAGCGTTGCGCAAACGTTTTCGTTAAAATGCTCGCGCTTTGCAAGGATGCTCCGTCAGGTGTGTTAGATGAGTTTTTCGCTGGAAAATTCATCTAACGCTCTCTGTAATCGTGAAATCCAGGGGATTTACCATGCAACAACGTCGTCCAGTCCGCCGCGCTCTGCTCAGTGTTTCTGATAAAGCCGGTATCGTCGAATTCGCTCAGGCACTTTCTGCACGTGGTGTAGAGCTGCTTTCTACAGGCGGCACCGCTCGCCTGTTAGCAGATAAAGGTCTGCCGGTAACCGAAGTATCCGATTACACCGGTTTCCCGGAAATGATGGATGGACGCGTCAAGACCCTGCACCCGAAAGTGCATGGCGGTATCCTCGGTCGTCGCGGTCAGGACGACGGCATCATGGAACAACATGATATTGCGCCGATTGACATGGTTGTCGTTAATCTCTATCCGTTCGCCCAGACCGTGGCCCGCGAAGGCTGTTCTCTGGAAGACGCTGTTGAGAATATCGATATCGGCGGCCCGACCATGGTGCGCTCCGCGGCCAAGAACCATAAAGATGTCGCCATTGTCGTAAAGAGCAGCGACTACGAAAGCATTATTAATGAGATGGATGCCAACGAAGGGTCGCTCACTCTGGCTACCCGCTTCGACCTCGCCATCAAAGCCTTCGAACACACCGCCGCGTACGACAGCACGATCGCCAACTACTTTGGTAGCCTGGTGCCCGCTTACCACGGTGAAGGCAACGAACCTTCCGGCCGCTTCCCGCGCACCCTGAACCTGAACTTTATCAAGAAGCAGGATATGCGCTACGGCGAGAACAGCCATCAGCAGGCTGCCTTCTATATAGAAGAAGAGGTAAAAGAGGCTTCGGTCGCGACGGCCCAGCAGGTACAGGGCAAGGCGCTCTCTTATAACAATATTGCAGATACCGATGCGGCCCTGGAGTGCGTGAAAGAGTTCAGCGAACCGGCCTGCGTTATCGTCAAGCACGCGAATCCGTGCGGCGTGGCGGTAAGCTCTTCTATTCTGGATGCCTACGATCGCGCCTACAAAACCGACCCAACTTCCGCGTTCGGCGGCATTATCGCCTTCAACCGCGAGCTGGATGCGGAAACCGCGCAGGCCATCATCTCTCGTCAGTTTGTTGAAGTGATCATTGCGCCGTCCGCCACGGAAGAAGCCTTGAAAATCACCGCCGCCAAACAGAACGTGCGCGTGCTGATTTGCGGCCAATGGGCAGAACGCGTGCCGGGCCTGGACTTCAAGCGCGTCAACGGTGGCCTGCTGGTTCAGGATCGCGATCTGGGCATGGTGACAGAAGCCGACCTGCGCGTGGTGACCAAACGTCAGCCAACCGAACAGGAACTGCGTGACGCGCTGTTCTGCTGGAAAGTGGCGAAGTTCGTCAAATCCAACGCCATTGTTTACGCCAAAGAGAAGATGACCATCGGGATTGGCGCAGGCCAGATGAGCCGCGTTTACTCCGCGAAAATTGCCGGTATTAAAGCTGGCGATGAAGGTCTGGAAGTGAAAGGTTCCGCCATGGCTTCCGACGCGTTCTTCCCGTTCCGCGACGGCATCGACGCGGCAGCGGCAGTGGGTATCACCTGCGTGATCCAGCCTGGCGGTTCAATCCGCGATGACGAAGTCATTGCCGCTGCCGACGAACACGGTATCGCCATGATCTTCACCGACATGCGCCACTTCCGCCATTAATCCACGGAGCACACAATGAAAGTATTAGTGATTGGTAACGGCGGACGCGAACACGCCCTGGCGTGGAAAGCAGCCCAGTCCCCGCAGGTGGAAACCGTCTTTGTGGCTCCGGGTAACGCCGGCACCGCGCTGGAGCCCGCGCTGCAAAATGTCGCTATCGGTGTAACCGATATCCCGGCGCTGCTGAACTTTGCCCAAAGCGAGAAAATCGACCTGACCATCGTCGGCCCGGAAGCGCCGCTGGTGATCGGCGTGGTAGACGCCTTCCGCGCGGCAGGCCTGAAAATCTTTGGCCCGACGGAGGGCGCCGCGCAGCTGGAAGGCTCGAAAGCGTTCACCAAAGATTTCCTTGCACGCCACAACATCCCGACGGCGGAATATCAGAACTTTACCGAAGTGGAGCCCGCGCTGGCTTACCTGCGTCAGAAAGGCGCGCCGATTGTCATCAAGGCCGACGGTCTGGCGGCTGGTAAAGGCGTTATCGTGGCGATGACGCTCGAAGAAGCCGAAGCCGCAGTACAGGATATGCTGGCGGGTAACGCCTTTGGCGACGCGGGCCACCGCATCGTGATCGAAGAGTTCCTCGACGGTGAAGAGGCAAGCTTTATCGTGATGGTCGACGGCGAGCACGTCCTGCCGATGGCCACCAGCCAGGATCATAAGCGCGTGGGTAACGCAGATACCGGCCCGAATACCGGTGGGATGGGCGCTTACTCCCCTGCGCCAGTGGTCACTGACGAAGTGCATCAGCGCACCATGGAGCGCATCATCTGGCCTACCGTTAAAGGGATGGCGGCGGAGGGCAACACCTACACCGGTTTCCTCTATGCGGGCCTGATGATCGACAGGCAGGGCAACCCGAAGGTGATCGAATTTAACTGCCGCTTCGGCGATCCGGAAACGCAGCCAATCATGCTGCGCATGAAATCCGATCTGGTAGATCTTTGCCTGGCCGCCTGTGAAGGCAAGCTGGATGAGAAAACCTCCGAGTGGGACGAGCGCGCCTCTCTGGGCGTGGTCATCGCTGCGGGCGGTTATCCTGGCAATTACAGCACCGGGGATGAAATCCACGGTCTGCCGCTCGAATCTGTCGAAGGCGCGAAAGTCTTCCATGCGGGTACGAAGCTGGCTGATGACGATCGTGTACTCACCAACGGTGGCCGCGTGCTGTGCGCGACCGCGCTGGGCAATACCGTTGCTGAAGCGCAGAAGCGTGCCTATGCGCTGATGGCGGATATTCACTGGAACGGCAGCTTCAGCCGCCAGGATATCGGTTATCGCGCGATTGCGCGTGAGCAAGGCGAGTAATTTCACACCCTCACCCTCTCCCAAAGGGAGAGGGGATTTACGTCAGAAACTCTTCTCTGTCGGCTGCCAGGTGCAGAAATCTTCGTTCGCCACCAGCAGCAGCTGAGAACCTTCCGGCGCTTCAAGCCACGCCACGCTCACCTCAACCGATGAATGACGCTGACGGCGCTCGATATGCGCAGTGGCCCAGGATTCGAGATCCGGCTTCACGGTCTGTCCTTCGCAGGTGGTTACCGTACCATCTGCGTGCCAGCGGCCCTGTCGCAGCACCACGCGCCCCTGACGCAGCGCATCGCTGGTCTGACGGATTTGCTCGGCACGGTATCGATAAAGCGCGATCTGATCGCTGGAAAGCTGCTGTTTATGACCGCTCACTTCACGCTGCATAAAGCTCAGCTCGCCGCGATCGTCGAAACGCACCTTTACGTGTTCGGGGGTCTTGCTGTAGATATTCAGCTCGATAAGCGACAGCGCGTCGCCCTGCCAGCGATACTCCGCCGTGGAGGTATTGCCGTTATGCCACGGGCTAAAGGCGGAAAGCAGATGAACGTCATCGCTGGAATCTTTACGCCAGATCCTGACCGCTCCCTGATTATCCGCGTAACCGCTGGCGGTAAACGGAGGAAGGGAATCATCATGGCTACAGGCAGACAGTAACAGCACGCCTGCCAGCGCGAGCGTACCACGCCAGATAGACAAAAGGGGCGTTACCGCCCCTTCGTTAAAACTGTTCACTGCCACGCGTCTTACTTAACAGCGTCTTTCAGTGCTTTACCAGAAACAAATGCCGGTACGTTAGCTGCGGCGATTTTGATTTCTTTACCGGTCTGCGGGTTGCGGCCAGTACGCTCAGCGCGGTGGTTCACTTTGAAGGTACCGAAACCAACCAGTTGTACAGCATCGCCTTCTTTCAGAGACTCAGTAATAGCAGCCAGGGTAGATTCCAGAGCAGCTTTAGCCTGCACTTTAGACAGATCAGCCTTGTCCGCAATTACATCAATCAGTTGAGTCTTGTTCATAAGTTATCCTTTCAATGTGTTTATCGCTTGCTAAGCATCGAGTGCGACGAAAATGCCAAAAAAGCACTCTCCTGCATACACGCACCGATAGCCACTTTTTTTCGCCCCCCAAATGTAGACCAGACGGGGGGCAGAAGGGAAGAGTCGAGGTGCGACAAAACAGGCGTTAAATCACGTTTTGTTGTCTCATTGGTTAAAAATTATACCAATATTGCTCTCGCCAGCCTCACGTAAGTCCGCGCGCAGCCCTTTTATCAGTTCAATATCGCGTTCTTCGCACTCTGCCAGCAGGCGGAAAATCTCCCACTGGATATCCCATTCCTGCTCAACCGCCGGGTTAGCGCGCAGCTCTTCGTCGGTCATTTCGCGACCTTCCTGAGTCATTTCCAGCATCGCCACGGTGGTAATGGAAGCCTTACTGACTTCGATAGCGTGCTCCAGCGTCTCACCGCTCAGACGGGAGTGAATTAACTCGCTCAACGCTACGCAGGCATCAATGGCCGGGTAGACACCGTACAGGTCAAAGTCATCCGCTGCCGGAATCGCCTCTTCCAGCTTTTCAAGCTGAGAGTCAAAGTTCACCTTTGCGTCTTTTACCGTCAGCGTCTCCCAGACTAAATCCAGAATGCGGCGATAAATCTGGCCTTCGCCAAACGCCGTTTGCTTGCAGAATGCGGCATAGTTGGGATACATGCGCTCGCACAGGCAGGCCATAAACGTGACGTGCTGCCAGCTTTCCAGCTTCTCAAGGCGCAGGTGAATCGGGTTTTGTAGCATGATGATGTCTCGAATCGAAAATTAGCCGCAGTTTACCTGAATCAGCGCTGGATTTCCTGCCAACGAACAAAAGCCGGACGCGAAGATGCAACCGCATCAGCCCAGCGCGTCGGCTCCGGCAGGCGGTAGCCTTTCATGCACCGCTGCACCCATGCCAGCGCGCTATCCATGCTTACCCGATGCCCGGTGGCGATAAACAGCGGGTTACAGCGCGCCTTGCTGCGCCAGACCCAGGCCAACTGTTCGCCTTTGTCGATAAGCGGGGCGATTGCACCCGGCTCGGCGGAGAGCGGCTCAAACTTGCCGCACAGGCGTTTTTTGGCGACGCCGATGGTCGGCACGTCCACCAGCAAACCAAAGTGGCTGGCAACGCCCAAACGACGCGGATGGGAAATGCCGTGCCCGTCCACAAACAGCAGGTCCGGCTTTTGCGAGAGCTGCTCCCACGCGGCAAGCAGCGCGGGATACTCGCGGAAGGAGAGAAAGCCGGGGATATACGGCATGGTGGTCGCGATGCGCGCCACCTTGTACTCGACCAGCTCAAGCGAAGGATACTTCAGCACCACCATTGCCGCTCGCGTCACTTCCCCGCCCTGCTCGAACCCCACGTCCGCCCCGCCGATGTACTGCGGGGGATCCGTATCCAGACGATCCTCGCGGATCACCGATGAGGCCAGTTCTATCTGTTGAGCGCGTAACGACGCGAGATCCATAACCACTCCTTACTGATGATATTGGGCAGAAAGCCGGTGAACCGCCTCCACAAACGCGCCAGCGTGCTCTGGCGGAACATCCTGATGAATGCCGTGGCCGAGGTTGAATACGTGTCCATCCCCCTTGCCGAAGCCTGCCAGAATAGATGCCACCTCTTCTTCAATACGGGCTGGCTGCGCGTAAAGCATGGACGGGTCCATGTTGCCCTGCAGCGCGACTTTATCACCTACGCGACGGCGCGCATCGGCAATATCCGTTGTCCAGTCCAGGCCTAGCGCATCGCAGCCGGTGGCGGCTAAGGCTTCCAGCCACTGGCCGCCGCCCTTGGTGAACAGCGTCACCGGCACGCGGTGGCCTTCATTTTCACGCAGCAGCCCGTCGACGATTTTGTGCATGTAGTACAGCGAGAACTGCTGGTAATCGCGCCCGGTCAGCACGCCCCCCCAGGTGTCGAAAATCATCACCGACTGCGCGCCGGCTTTGATCTGGGCGTTAAGGTACAGGGTGACGCTTTTCGCCAGCTTGTCGAGCAGCGCGTGCAGGGCCAGCGGCTCGGCGTACATCATCTTTTTAATCACCGTGAAGGCTTTACTGCTACCGCCCTCAACCATGTAGGTCGCCAGCGTCCATGGGCTGCCGGAAAAGCCAATCAGCGGCACCTCGCCCTTCAGCTCGCGGCGGATGGTGCGCACCGCGTTCATCACGTAGCCCAGCTCATCTTCGGGATCGGGAATGGGCAGTTTATCGACGTCCGCTTTGCTTTTAATTGGCGAGGTAAAACGCGGGCCTTCTCCGGTTTCAAAGTAGAGCCCAAGGCCCATCGCATCCGGAATGGTGAGAATGTCTGAAAAGAGAATGGCGGCATCCAGCGGGAAGCGGCGCAGCGGCTGGAGCGTCACTTCGCAGGCCAACTCGGCATTTTTGCACAGCGACATAAAATCGCCCGCCTGGGCGCGCGTGGCTTTGTACTCCGGGAGATAACGTCCCGCCTGGCGCATCATCCACACCGGGGTGACATCAACTGGCTGGCGCAGCAGCGCACGCAGATAACGATCGTTCTTCAGTTCGGTCATTTTTGCAGTTCCTTAAGCGTCATGGCCACAGTGTAACATGTCATTCAAACTCGGCCCGACACATTGCCACCGTATCTTCTATCAGCCGACGTGCCACCGTTCCCGGAGGCGGCAGCAGCGGTAAATCATCATAGCGATACCAGCTCGCCTCCAGCAGCTCTTTCTGGTCGATAACAATGTCACCGCTGTCGTATTCGGCCATAAACGCCGTCATCAGCGACATCGGGAACGGCCACGGCTGCGACGTTACGTAACGCAGGTTTTTGACCTTGATACCGCTCTCTTCCATCACCTCGCGCGCGACGGCTTGCTCCAGGGTTTCGCCCACCTCAACAAACCCGGCGAGAACCGTGTGAATGCCGTTGCGGTGGCGGGTATGCTGCGCCAGCAGGATGGAATCCTCGCGGCGGATCGCCACGATGATGCACGGCGCAATCTGCGGGTAATAGCGCTCCCGGCAGTGGCCGCAAAGCATTGCCCATTCGGTCTTGCTTGGGTGCATAGCATGGCCGCAGTAGCCGCAGTATTTATGCGAGCGGTAAAACTCCGCGAGCTGCACGCCGCGGCCCGCCAGCTGAAACAGCCCCGCGTCCAGATCCAGCACCTGACGGACAGATCCCATATCCTGACGACGCACCTGCTGGATCAACCACACGGGATCGCCCTGCCATTCCCCGATCCTGCGCGCGGGCTGGCCTGCAAGATCGAAATCCTCCGCGTTGCCGTAAGGGAGTTCGCCGCGCGGCAGCCATAACTTTTGTTCATGGCTGACGATCCACCAGCCGCGATCTAATTTTTCAATTATACGATCCATATCTATTGCACTACCTTCGCTTCACAGGCATGTTGGTAACATTATTATTACATTTTGGATGGGCAGCTTTTCATCTTAACCTTGCGGAGTCGAATATGTTAAACCAGCTAGAAAGCCTGACTGAGCGCGTTGGTGGAAGTAACAAACTGGTGGATCGCTGGCTACACGACCGCAAGCATCTGCTCGTGGCTTACTACAATCTGGTCGGGATTAAGCCTGGCAAAGAATCTTACATGCGGCTGAATGAAAAAGCGCTGGATGATTTTTGTCAGAGCCTGGTCGACTACCTTTCAGATGGCCATTTCAATATTTATGAACGCATTATCCGCGAAATGGAAGGCACCAGCCCATATATTGCGGCAAGCAAACTCTATCCTCTGCTGGAAGCCAACACCCAGCGGATGATGGATTATTATGACTCCACGCTTGAGAACGCTATCGATCACGATAACTATCTTGAGTTTCAGCAGGCGCTGTCCGACCTGGGCGAGGCCATGGAGGAACGATTCACGCTGGAAGACAAGCTGATCGCTCTGGTGCTGGACAACGATTTGAAAGCCAGCAACGAAGATAACGTTGCGCGGCCTGCTTGAGTTCTTAATCGTTAACGAGTAATTTACAACCATTCGCCCCTCTTACGAGGGGGATTTTTCTTGTCGGAGTGCCCAGTGTGAAAGCACGGGCTGAGACCGTTAATTCGGGATCCGCGGAACCTGATCAGGCTAATACCTGCGAAGGGAACAAGAGTCAAACTGCTGTTGCATCGCCTGCGGGCGATCCTCTCTTGCTTCATCCGTCGTCTGACAAGCCATGTCCTTCACTTTTGGAATGCGCTATGTCTACAACAAAACTGACCCGCCGCGAACAGCGCGCACAGGCCCAACGCTTCATCGACACTCTGGAAGGTACCGCTTTCCCGAACTCCAGACGTATCTATATTTCCGGCTCGCAGCCCGATATCCGCGTCCCGATGCGCGAGATCCAGCTCAGCCCCACGCTTATCGGCGGCAGCAAAGAGCACCCGCAGTTCGAGGAAAACGAGGCCGTTCCGGTCTATGACACCTCCGGTCCCTACGGCGACCCCGATATTGCTATCAACGTTCAGCAGGGCCTGGCGAAGCTGCGCCAGCCGTGGATCGAAGCCCGCCAGGATAGCGAAGCGCTTAATGAGCAAAGCTCGGCTTACGCAAAAGAGCGCCTGGCCGACGACGGCCTGGACGAACTGCGCTTCACCGGCCTGCTGCCGCCAAAACGCGCCAAAGCGGGGAAGTGCGTCACCCAGCTTCACTACGCGCGTCGGGGCATCGTCACCCCTGAAATGGAATTTATCGCCATTCGCGAAAACATGGGCCGCGAGCGCATCCGCAGCGAAGTATTGCGCCACCAGCATCCTGGCGAAGGCTTTGGCGCGCGCCTGCCGGAGAACATCACGCCGGAGTTTGTGCGTGACGAGGTGGCCGCCGGACGCGCCATTATCCCTGCCAATATCAACCATCCGGAATCCGAACCGATGATCATCGGCCGTAACTTCCTGGTGAAGGTCAATGCCAACATCGGTAACTCGGCGGTCACGTCCTCCATTGAAGAAGAGGTGGAAAAACTGGTCTGGTCAACGCGCTGGGGCGCGGACACGGTGATGGACCTCTCCACCGGACGCTATATTCACGAAACCCGCGAGTGGATCCTGCGCAATAGCCCGGTACCGATTGGCACCGTCCCGATTTACCAGGCGCTGGAAAAAGTGAATGGCATTGCCGAAAACCTCACCTGGGAAGCGTTCCGCGATACGCTGCTGGAGCAAGCGGAACAGGGCGTGGACTACTTCACCATTCACGCGGGCGTGCTGCTGCGCTACGTGCCGATGACCGCCAGGCGCCTGACCGGAATTGTCTCGCGCGGTGGCTCGATCATGGCGAAGTGGTGCCTCTCCCATCACCGGGAAAACTTCCTCTACGAGCACTTCCGCGAGATCTGCGAAATCTGCGCCGCCTATGACGTTTCCCTCTCGCTCGGCGACGGCCTGCGTCCAGGCTCCATTCGCGACGCTAACGACGAAGCGCAGTTTGCCGAACTGCACACGCTGGGCGAGCTGACCAAAATCGCCTGGGAGTACGACGTGCAGGTGATGATTGAAGGCCCGGGACACGTGCCGATGCAGATGATCCGCCGCAACATGACCGAGGAGCTGGAGCACTGCCACGAAGCGCCGTTTTACACGTTAGGCCCGCTAACCACCGATATCGCGCCGGGCTATGACCACTTCACCTCCGGCATCGGCGCGGCGATGATCGGCTGGTTTGGCTGCGCGATGCTGTGCTACGTGACGCCGAAGGAGCACCTCGGCCTGCCGAACAAAGAGGACGTCAAGCAGGGGCTGATTACCTACAAAATTGCCGCCCACGCGGCGGACCTGGCGAAAGGCCACCCGGGGGCGCAAATTCGCGATAACGCCATGTCGAAGGCACGCTTCGAGTTCCGCTGGGAAGACCAGTTCAACCTGGCGCTCGACCCGTTCACCGCCCGCGCCTACCACGACGAAACGCTGCCGCAGGAGTCCGGCAAAGTCGCGCATTTCTGCTCTATGTGCGGGCCAAAATTCTGCTCGATGAAGATCAGCCAGGAGGTGCGCGACTACGCTGCCGCCCAGGCGATTGAAGTGGGAATGGCGGACATGTCGGAGAATTTCCGCGCCAAAGGCGGCGAAATTTACCTCAAAAAAGAGGAGGCGTAATGTACCAGCCCGATTTTCCCCCCGTCCCCTATCGCTTAGGGCTTTATCCGGTTGTGGACAGCGTGGAATGGATTGAACGCCTTCTCGACGCGGGCGTTCGCACCCTCCAGCTGCGCATCAAGGATAAGCGCGACGAAGAGGTGGAGGCTGACGTGGTTGCCGCCATCGCGCTGGGGCGTCGATATAATGCCCGCCTGTTTATCAACGACTACTGGCGGCTGGCGATAAAGCACCAGGCGTACGGCGTACATCTCGGCCAGGAAGATCTTGAAACCACGGATCTGAACGCCATCAGCGCGGCCGGCTTGCGGCTCGGCGTTTCAACGCACGACGACATGGAAATTGACGTCGCGCTGGCGGCTCGCCCTTCCTACATCGCGCTTGGCCACGTCTTCCCGACGCAAACCAAGCAAATGCCGTCCGCGCCGCAGGGGCTGGCGCAGCTGGAGGAACACGTCAAACGCCTCGCGGACTACCCCACCGTCGCCATCGGCGGGATTAGCCTTCAGCGCGCCCCAGGCGTGCTGGATACCGGCGTGGGCAGCATTGCCGTCGTCAGCGCGATCACCCAGGCGGCGGACTGGCAGGCCGCCACGGCGAAGCTTCTGGCACTCGCAGGAGCAGGCGATGAATGACCGCGACTTTATGCGCTACAGCCGCCAGATCCTGCTGGAGGATATCGCTACCGACGGCCAGGAAACGCTGCTCACAAGCCGGGTATTGATCGTCGGTCTCGGCGGGTTGGGCGCGCCCGCCGCGCTCTATCTGGCGGGGGCTGGCGTAGGCACGCTGGTGCTGGCGGATGACGATGATATTCACATCAGCAATCTCCAGCGGCAGATCCTGTTTAACACGGAGGATGTTGGCCAGCCTAAGGCGGACATTGCCCGCCAGCGGCTGCTTAAGCTCAATCCGGGTATTGAACTCATCGCGCTTCAGGCGCGCCTCGTTGGTGACGATCTCGAACGCGAAGTTGCTCTGGCTGACGTCGTGCTCGACTGTTCCGACAATATGGCAACGCGTCAGGCAATCAATGCCGCCTGCGTGGCGAACGATACTCCGCTTATCACCGCCAGCGCCGTGGGCTTTGGCGGCCAGATGATGGTTCTCACGCCGCCGTGGACGCAGGGCTGCTACCGCTGCCTGTGGCCGGACGACGCCGAGCCGGCGCGCAACTGCCGCACGGCGGGCATTCTCGGTCCGGTGGTCGGCGTGATGGGCACGCTGCAGGCGCTGGAAGCCATTAAGCTGCTCAGCGGTATGGAAACGGAGCGCAATACGCTGCGGCTGTTCGACGCGCGCGCCGGCGGCTGGCGTCATCTGGCCCTGCAGCGTGCCCGCCGCTGTCCGGTTTGCGGAGGCCATGATGCGTATTCTCTTTAACGATGAGCCGATGCAGTGCGACGACAACCTCACCGTTGCCGCGCTGCTCGACGCGCTGCGCCAGCTCAAGCCGGGCACGGCGCTGGCGCTCAATCAACAGATCCTGCCGCGCGAGCGGTGGGAACATCAGCAGGTGAGCGAAGGCGATAACATCCTGCTGTTTCAGGTTATCGCAGGGGGCTGAGATGCTACGTATTGCCGATAAAGTCTTTGATTCACATCTGTTCACCGGGACCGGAAAGTTCGCCTCCTCGCAGCTGATGGTCGATGCCATTCGCGAGAGCGGCAGCCAGCTGGTGACGCTGGCGCTCAAGCGCGTGGACCTGCGCAATCAAAGCGATGCCATTCTGGCACCGCTGCTGGAGGCAGGCGTCACGCTGCTGCCGAACACGTCCGGTGCGAAAACCGCCGAGGAGGCCATTTTTGCCGCTCAGCTGGCGCGCGAGGCGCTCGGCACGCGCTGGCTAAAGCTGGAGATCCACCCGGATGCCCGCTGGCTGTTGCCCGACCCGATTGAAACCCTGAAGGCAGCGGAAAAGCTGGTGCAGCAAGGGTTTATCGTTCTGCCCTACTGCGGCGCTGACCCCGTTCTGTGCAAGCGGCTTGAGGACGTCGGCTGCGCGGCGGTGATGCCGCTGGGCGCACCGATAGGCTCTAACCAGGGGCTGGAAACCCGCGCGATGCTGGACATTATCATTGCTCAGGCTACCGTTCCCGTTGTCGTTGATGCGGGTATCGGCGTACCAAGTCATGCCGCACAGGCGCTGGAAATGGGGGCCGACGCGGTGCTGGTGAATACGGCGATAGCCGTCGCGGACGATCCGGTGACCATGGCGCGCGCATTCCGCCTCGCGGTAGAGGCTGGCCTGCTGGCAAAACAGTCTGGCCCCGGCGCGCGCAGCTTTCAGGCGCAGGCCACCAGCCCGCTGACCGGCTTTCTGGAGGCGCTCTCATGAAGACCTTCACCGAGCGCTGGCGCCAGCTCGACTGGGAAGATATTCGCCTGCGCATCAACGGTAAAACGCAGGCAGACGTTGAGCGCGCGCTGGAAGCCCGCCAGCTAACGCGGGATCACATGATGGCCCTGCTTTCTCCGGCGGCCAGCGCATATCTGGAACCGATGGCGCGGCGCGCGCAGCGGCTTACCCGACAGCGCTTCGGCAATACGGTAAGCTTTTACGTGCCGCTCTATCTCTCGAACCTGTGCGCCAACGATTGCACCTACTGCGGCTTTTCGATGAGCAATCGCATCAAGCGCAAAACGCTCGACGAAAACGAAATCGCACGCGAGTGCGAGGCCATCAGGGAGATGGGGTTTGAGCATCTTCTGCTGGTTACAGGCGAGCATCAGGGGAAAGTCGGAATGGATTATTTCCGTCAGCACCTGCCCGCCCTTCGCCGCGCGTTTTCCTCGCTGCAGATGGAGGTTCAGCCCCTGTCCCAGGACGAGTATGCGGAGCTGAAAAGCCTGGGCCTGGACGGCGTAATGGTCTACCAGGAAACCTACCACGAGGCGATGTATGCCCGGCACCATCTTAAAGGCAAAAAGCAGGACTTCTTCTTTCGGCTTGAAACGCCGGACAGGCTCGGACGCGCGGGGATCGACAAAATCGGCCTGGGCGCGCTGATTGGCCTCTCCGATAGCTGGAGGGTAGATTGCTATATGGTGGCGGAGCATCTGCTGTGGCTGCAGCAGCACTACTGGCAAAGCCGCTACTCCGTCTCGTTTCCCCGCCTGCGGCCCTGCGCGGGGGGAATAGAACCGGCCTCGCTGATGGATGAACGCCAGCTGGTGCAAACCATCTGCGCGTTTCGGCTATTGGCACCCGAGGTGGAATTGTCCCTTTCAACCCGCGAATCCCCTGCTTTTCGCGATCGGGTCATTCCGCTTGCGATCAACAACGTCAGCGCATTCTCCAAAACGCAGCCGGGGGGTTATGCCGACGACCACCCGGAGCTGGAGCAGTTTGCCCCGCACGACGGAAGACGCCCGGAAGAGGTGGCGCAGGCTCTCGTAGCACAAGGCCTACAGCCCGTCTGGAAAGACTGGGACGGCTGGCTGGGAAGAAACTCGCAAATACGCTGAAACGCACTGAAACCGGATAAAAAGGCTACGAGGCGGCTCGAAAGACGATAACCGGGCGATTGTTGCCCCACGCCCGGTTTATATATGCTTAGCGGGACAGCAGCGGATGCCGTCCAGGCGAAAAGCTTCTTCCTCGTTTCGCCCTGCCCTCTCACCGGCATAACATTAGTTTAATTCATCAAATAAATACGTAATATCTTACCTATTATTAAGGCAAATCATCATCCCATCAAACGCGATCCGTATAATTCGCAAACAACATCCGGGCAGCGACTATGCTGAGAGGATAACGATTCACACAATGCGATACCATCTGGACTGACGTACAACTCATGGCACTTCACAGCAGAAAACTCTCTTTCACCAGACCGATAATGGTCAGTTTCGCGGGTATCTTGTTCAGTTTTACACTGATTGCCGTGATTATTACGCTTTCACAGAGAAGGGATTTTCTTGAGGATTATCATAACATTAATGGTAATTTCACCCATAACCTTGCGGTGAACTATACCGAATCCATTCTGCGCGAAAATGACTATATTCTTGGCCGCTCGGCGACCTACTTTGCGCGTAACGATCGGTTAAACCAGACGGTGAACGTTAACCCTGCTGAAGGTTTACAGGTGCTCATGCACCTTCAGAACCTCATGCCTACCGTGTCATCCATTTCGCTGGCGGATGCTCTGGGCCATCATCTGCGCGCGCCAGAAGTGCTACCAACGGAAAACAGCAAGACCTTTGACCCCAGGGTACGCCCATGGTTTGTTGGGCAGGCGGAGGCCAGCACCTTTAGCCACTATACCCACTTATATAAAGACTACTTCACCGGGAAGCCGATGGTAACGCTCTACAAGCCGGTGATTTCACCGGAAGGGCGACTGAAAGGGACGCTCGCATTCCATCTGGATTTGGCCTCAATGGGTTACACCCTACGACAGATGGTGGCACCCGTTCAGGGCGAGTTTTACGTCGTTGAACGCGACGGCGAGGTCGTGCTCCATCCGGATGTCGGCGCAATCTCAAAGCAGTACGTGAGTGAAGCCCTCATGGATAAAATGACCAGCGGCGAAGGGCACTTATATGATAAAAAAACCAAAAGCTGGTATTACTACTACTCCTTCACGAATCCTGACTGGTTTGTTATCTATCGCGTGTCAGGTCAAACCCTCTCCGACATCACGCGTCACGAAACTACCATCGTTGGCTGGGGCTTCACGCTGGCCAGCATCATTATTATCCTGTTCGGTTTGTACCTGCGCCATGCTTCCCGCACCGTGTTGATGAACATCATCAATGCGATAAAAACCGGAGACGTCAGCCAGACGCCGCGCCTTGAGGCAACGCTCAGCCATACCATTCAGTCCAATAAGGCGCGGGAAATGGCGTATGCCCGACAGGCAACGCACGATGCGCTGACGGGCTGTAAGAACCGCCGTGCGTTCGATGAGGACATCGCTGTGCTGCTCGACAGCCACCAGCCCTTTGCTCTCGCCCTTGTCGATATTGATAATTTCAAATCGATCAATGATACGTGGGGCCACCTCAGCGGTGATATCGTCCTGCGCAACGTCGCGCGCGAGGGGCTGCAGGTGATGCAGCCGCATCATGTTTCCGTTTATCGCTACGGCGGCGAAGAGTTTGCGGTGATCTTCACGGCAGAGCTATTTGATTCGTCCTTCTCGCTGCTGGAAACATGGCGCCTCGCCGTTGAAAACCGCGTGTGGCGTGAAGAAAACCTCAACGTCACCTTCAGCGCCGGATTGGGAGAATGGCGCTACGAGCCGCTGGAGCAGTTTGTTGGCAGCGTCGACAACGCCTTGTACACCGCCAAGCAGCAGGGTAAAAACCGCATTTTACGCACGTCTGAAGTTTAACCTCTCCTCCTCTTCTATGCCCGCTACGGCGGGCATCTTTCCCCTGACGGTAAAAATTGTAACCGGTTTCAGGAAATTGCCGATTTCTTTGTGATGCCTCACACACATTCGCGGCAAAGCGGTTGTTGAAGCGGTCTGCACGGGATAATTATCAATAAACACATGTAGATCGAGGCTGACTATGAAGAACATCGTTTTATGCTGTGCAGCGGGAATGTCAACCAGCATGCTGGTTCAACGCATGAAAGACGCCGCGCAGAAAAAAGGGGTTGAAGTAACCATTAAAGCCGTTCCTGTCGCAGAGTTTAAAGACAATATCGCGACGGCCGACATCGTATTGCTGGGGCCACAGGTTAAATACGAGCAGGCTAAACTACAGGCGCAGGCTGACCCGCTGGGTAAAAAGGTTGCGGTGATTGATATGATGGATTACGGCATGATGAAAGGTGATGCTGTACTTGAGAAAGCGCTCAAGCTGCTGGAGTCATAATGGAAGATTTAGAAACAACGATCATGGAACTGCTGGTCAACGCAGGCGCAGCGCGCAGCGCGGCCCTGACGGCGCTGCAATTGGCGCGCAAGGGTAATTTTGACGAAGCAGAAAAAGCGATGGAAGAGTCGCGCGAATTCGTGAAGCATGCGCACACTATCCAGACGCAGCTAATTGGGCTGGACGAAGGCACCGGCAAGCTACCGGTTAATTTGATCACCGTGCACTCGCAGGATCACCTGATGAACGCGATGGTCATTCAGGATCTGGCGGGCGATATGATTGAGCTTTATCGTCGACTGCCGCTAATCAACTGATAAAAAGCCCGGAGGCGATACGCCTGTCGGGTCTACAAAGACAAAAAAAACCCGCCGAAGCGGGTTTTTTTATTAGCGATATCAACGATTAATCGTTGTCAGAACCGCCCAGACCTGCGTTCAGCAGCTCTGCCAGGCTCGCGGATGCATCTTCTGCAGTAACCTGCGGTGCTGCTGGCAGTTCGCCCGCCGCACGACGACGCATACGATCCTGGTGGTACGCATAACCGGTACCGGCCGGGATCAGACGACCCACGATAACGTTCTCTTTCAGACCGCGCAGTTCATCACGTTTACCCGCAACAGCCGCTTCGGTCAGGACACGAGTCGTTTCCTGGAACGATGCTGCAGAGATGAAGGACTCGGTTGCCAGAGAGGCTTTGGTGATACCCAGCAGATCGCGTGAGAAGGTCGCACCGATTTTGCCATTCGCTTCCAGATCGCGGTTCGCAATCTTAACGCGTGAGTATTCAACCTGCTCGCCTTCCAGGAAGTCGGAGCTGCCTGCATTTTCGATGGTTGCTTTACGCAGCATCTGACGAACGATAACTTCGATGTGCTTATCGTTAATCTTAACGCCTTGCAGACGGTAAACGTCCTGTACTTCGTTGGTGATGTAACGCGTTACCGCGTGTACGCCACGAAGACGCAGAATGTCGTGCGGTGCTTCTGGACCATCGGAAACAACATCACCACGTTCTACACGTTCACCTTCGAACACGTTAAGCTGACGCCACTTAGGAATCATCTCTTCGTACGGTTCACTACCATCTACTGGGGTGATAACCAGACGGCGTTTACCTTTGGTCTCTTTACCGAAGGAAATGATACCGCTGATTTCCGCCAGGATTGCCGGCTCTTTCGGACGACGAGCTTCGAACAGATCCGCAACGCGTGGCAGACCACCGGTGATGTCCTTGGTACCGCCGGATTCCTGAGGAATACGCGCCAGGGTGTCACCAGAACTGATCTGTACGCCATCTTCCAGCTGTACAATCGCTTTACCCGGCAGGAAGTACTGCGCAGGCATGTCGGTACCCGGGATCAGAACGTCGTTACCCTGAGCATCAACGATTTTCAGTGCAGGACGCAGATCTTTACCGCCGGTAGTACGTTCAGCAGAATCCAGAACCACCAGAGAAGACAGGCCGGTCAGCTCGTCGGTCTGACGAGTAATGGTCTGGCCGTCGATCATGTCAGTGAAGCGGATGAAACCACTTACTTCGGTGATAACCGGCATGGTGTGTGGGTCCCAGTTTGCAACGGTTTCACCGCCGGCAACCTGCTCGCCATCACCTTTCGCCATAACAGCACCGTAAGGCACTTTATAGCTCTCTTTAGTACGACCGAATTCGTCGATCAGCTTCAGCTCGGTGTTACGAGAGGTCACAACCAGCTTGCCTGAAGAGTTAACAACAGACTTCGCGTTGCTGAGCTTGATGCTACCTTTGTTTTTCACCTGAATGCTGGATTCAGCAGCCGCACGAGATGCCGCACCACCGATGTGGAACGTACGCATCGTCAGCTGTGTACCCGGCTCACCGATGGACTGTGCCGCGATAACGCCGATGGCTTCACCTTTGTTGATGATGTGGCCACGCGCCAGGTCACGACCATAGCAGTGCGCACATACACCAAAGTCGGTGTCACAGGATACAACGGAACGCACTTTTACGGAGTCAACAGAGTTGGCTTCGAGCAGGTCACACCAATGTTCGTGCAGCAGGGTGTTACGAGGAACGAGAATGTCCGCCGTACCCGGCTTCAGAATATCTTCCGCAGTCACACGACCCAGTACGCGATCGCGCAGTGGCTCTTTAACATCGCCGCCTTCGATAACCGGAGTCATCACCAGGCCTTCCAGCGTGCCACAGTCGTCTTCGGTAACAACCAGATCCTGTGCAACGTCAACCAGACGACGCGTCAGGTAACCGGAGTTCGCTGTTTTCAGTGCGGTATCCGCCAGACCTTTACGCGCACCGTGCGTGGAGATGAAGTACTGGAGTACGTTCAGACCTTCACGGAAGTTCGCGGTGATTGGCGTTTCGATGATGGAGCCATCTGGCTTCGCCATCAGACCACGCATACCTGCCAGCTGACGAATCTGTGCTGCAGAACCACGCGCACCGGAGTCGGCCATCATGTAGATGCTGTTGAAAGAAACCTGCTGCTCTTCGACGCCGTCACGGTTAATCACGGTTTCGGTTTGCAGGTTATCCATCATCGCTTTGGATACACGATCGTTCGCCGCTGCCCAGATATCGATAACTTTGTTGTAGCGTTCGCCCGCAGTCACCAGACCAGATTGGAATTGCTCCTGGATCTCAGCAACTTCGGCTTCTGCTTCAGAGATGATCTCGTGTTTCTTCTCTGGGATAACCATGTCGTCGATACCTACGGACGCACCTGAGCGCGCAGCGTAAGCAAAGCCGGTATACATGGTCTGGTCAGCGAAGATAACGGTCGGCTTCAGGCCCAGAATGCGGTAACAGGTGTTCAGCATTTTGGAGATCGCTTTCTTGCCCAGCGCCTGGTTGACGATGGAGAAAGGCAGACCTTTCGGGACGATCATCCACAGAATTGCACGGCCAACGGTCGTGTCTTTCAGGCTGGTTTTCGCAACGAATTCGCCGTTTTCATCTTTTTCGTATTCGGTGATACGCACTTTAACGCGCGCATGCAGAGAGGCCAGGCCAGCGCGGTAAATACGCTCAGCTTCTTTAGGGCCAGTCAGCACCATGCCTTCGCCTTTGGCGTTAACACAGTCACGGGTCATGTAGTACAGACCCAATACAACGTCCTGAGAAGGAACGATGATTGGCTCACCGTTCGCTGGAGACAGGATGTTGTTGGTAGACATCATCAGCGCACGCGCTTCGAGCTGGGCTTCCAGCGTCAGCGGTACGTGAACAGCCATCTGGTCACCATCGAAGTCGGCGTTATACGCCGCACAAACCAGCGGGTGCAGCTGGATAGCTTTACCTTCGATCAGGACTGGCTCAAATGCCTGGATACCCAGACGGTGCAGTGTTGGTGCACGGTTCAGCAGTACCGGGTGTTCGCGGATAACTTCGTCCAGGATATCCCAAACGACAGCTTCTTCACGCTCAACCATTTTCTTAGCGGCTTTGATGGTGGTGGCCAGGCCACGCAGTTCCAGCTTGCCGTAGATGAACGGTTTGAACAGCTCCAGCGCCATTTTCTTCGGCAGACCGCACTGATGCAGACGCAGGTATGGACCTACGGTGATTACAGAACGACCGGAGTAGTCAACGCGCTTACCGAGCAGGTTCTGACGGAAACGACCCTGCTTACCTTTGATCATGTCGGCCAAAGATTTCAGAGGACGTTTGTTAGAACCGGTGATCGCACGACCGCGACGACCGTTATCCAGCAGGGCATCTACCGCTTCCTGCAGCATACGTTTTTCGTTGCGTACGATAATGTCCGGCGCAGCCAGATCCAGCAGACGTTTCAGACGGTTGTTACGGTTGATCACGCGACGGTACAGATCGTTCAGATCCGACGTTGCGAAACGACCGCCGTCCAGCGGAACCAGCGGACGCAGATCTGGCGGCAGAACCGGCAGAACGGTCAGGATCATCCACTCTGGCTTGTTACCAGACTGAACGAACGCTTCTAGCAGCTTGATACGCTTGGTCAGCTTTTTACGCTTGGTTTCGGAGTTGGTTTCGTTCAGCTCTTCACGCAGTTGCTCGCACTCTTGCTCCAGATCCATGCTCTTCAGCAGGGCCTGGATAGCTTCCGCACCCATTTTCGCGTCGAATTCGTCACCGAACTCTTCCAGCGCGTCCAGATACTGTTCTTCGGTCAGAATCTGGTGGCGTTCCAGGTTCGTCATCCCGCCTTCGATAACCACATAAGATTCGAAGTACAGAACACGTTCGATATCGCGCAGCGGCATATCCAGCAGCAGGCCGATACGGGACGGCAGAGATTTCAGGAACCAGATGTGCGCAGTTGGAGACGCCAGTTCGATGTGGCCCATGCGCTCACGACGCACTTTGGTCTGGGTCACTTCAACGCCGCACTTCTCGCAGATCACACCACGGTGTTTCAGGCGCTTGTACTTACCGCACAGGCACTCGTAGTCTTTTACTGGCCCGAAAATACGCGCACAGAAAAGGCCGTCACGCTCAGGTTTGAACGTACGGTAGTTGATGGTTTCCGGCTTTTTAACTTCACCGAAAGACCATGAACGGATCATGTCTGGCGAAGCCAGAGCAATTTTGATCGCATCAAACTCTTCGGTTTTAGTCTGCGCTTTCAGAAACTTTAATAAATCTTTCACGGATTTGCTCCCGTCGGAGTTAGCACAATCTGGTGTCGGGGGTTAACCCGACACCAGTGACCTGTTTGAGCGAGAATTACTCGTCTTCCAGTTCGATGTTGATACCCAGCGAACGAATCTCTTTCAACAGTACGTTGAAGGATTCTGGCATGCCTGGTTCCATCTGATGGTTGCCGTCTACGATGTTTTTATACATCTTAGTACGACCGTTCACGTCATCAGACTTAACGGTAAGCATTTCCTGCAGGGTGTATGCTGCGCCGTATGCTTCCAGCGCCCACACTTCCATCTCCCCGAAGCGCTGACCACCGAACTGTGCCTTACCACCCAGCGGCTGCTGAGTAACCAGGCTGTAAGAACCGGTAGAACGAGCGTGCATCTTGTCATCGACCAGGTGGTTCAGTTTCAGCATGTACATGTAACCTACGGTTACTGGACGCTCAAACTGTTCACCAGTACGGCCGTCAAACAGCGTAATCTGACCTGACGTTGGCAGACCACCCAGTTGCAGCAGCTCTTTAATTTCAGCTTCTTTTGCACCGTCGAATACCGGCGTTGCAATTGGCATACCTTTGCGCAGGTTCTCTGCCAGACGCAGCACTTCTTCATCGCTGAAGGTGTTCAGGTCGACTTTCTGACGAACGTCGGTACCCAGATCGTAGGCACGCTGGATGAATTCGCGCAGTTTCGCGACTTCTTCCTGCTGTTTCAGCATGGCGTTGATCTTGTCGCCGATACCTTTCGCTGCCATACCCAGGTGGGTTTCCAGAATCTGACCGATGTTCATACGAGACGGTACGCCCAGCGGGTTCAGTACGATATCTACCGGCGTACCGTTAGCATCGTGCGGCATATCTTCGATCGGGTTGATCTTAGAGATAACACCCTTGTTACCGTGACGACCTGCCATCTTATCACCAGGCTGAATCTGACGTTTAACAGCCAGATACACCTTAACAATCTTCAGCACGCCCGGTGCCAGATCGTCGCCCTGAGTGATTTTGCGGCGTTTCGCTTCGAGTTTTTTCTCGAACTCGTGTTTCAGTTCGTCATACTGCTCAGCCAGCTGTTCCAGCTGATTTTGTTTCTCTTCGTCGGTCAGGCCCAGTTCCAGCCAGCGATCGCGTGGCAGTTTGTCGAGCTTCTCAGCTTCAACGCCACCGGCAACCAGCACCGCGTAGATACGGCTGAACAGACCCGCTTCGAGGATCTGCAGTTCTTCAGACAGGTCTTTCTTAGCCTGTTTGAGCTGCATCTCTTCGATTTCCAGCGCACGTTTATCTTTTTCTACGCCGTCACGGGTGAAGACCTGAACGTCGATAACCGTACCGGAAACACCGTTTGGTACGCGCAGAGAAGAGTCTTTAACGTCAGACGCTTTCTCACCGAAGATGGCACGCAGCAGTTTCTCTTCTGGCGTCAGCTGGGTTTCACCTTTCGGCGTCACCTTACCAACCAGAATGTCGCCGCCGGTCACTTCCGCACCGATGTAAACAATACCGGATTCATCCAGCTTGGAGAGCGCAGCTTCACCCACGTTAGGGATGTCGGCGGTGATCTCTTCTGGCCCCAGCTTGGTGTCACGGGACACACATGCCAGTTCCTGAATGTGGATGGTGGTGAAACGATCTTCCTGAACAACGCGCTCGGAGACGAGGATGGAGTCTTCGAAGTTGTAACCGTTCCACGGCATGAACGCTACGCGCATGTTCTGACCGAGCGCCAGTTCACCGAGGTCGGTGGACGGACCGTCTGCCAGCACGTCGCCGCGCTCAACTGGCTCACCCAGAGATACGCAAGGCATCTGGTTGATACAGGTGTTCTGGTTAGAACGGGTGTATTTGGTCAGGTTATAGATGTCGATACCTGCTTCGCCCGGGTACATCTCGTCTTCGTTAACTTTGATAACGATACGGGAAGCATCCACGTACTGAACGGTACCGCCACGCTTAGCAACCGCAGTAACACCGGAGTCAACGGCAACAGCACGTTCCATACCAGTACCAACCAGCGGCTTATCAGCACGCAGAGTTGGAACGGCCTGACGTTGCATGTTCGCACCCATCAATGCACGGTTGGCGTCATCGTGTTCCAGGAACGGGATCAGGGACGCACCGACGGATACAACCTGCTGGGTGGATACGTCCATGTAGTCAACCTGGTCGCGGCTGAACAAGCTGGATTCGCCTTTGCTACGGCAGGTTACCAGGTCTTCTACAAAGTGGCCTTCGTCATCCAGGTTGGAGTTCGCCTGAGCGATAACGTAGTTGCCTTCTTCGATAGCAGACAGGTAGTGAATTTCGTCGGTTACAACACCGTCAGTCACTTTACGGTACGGGGTCTCGAGGAAACCGTATTCGTTTGTCTGTGCGTACACGGACAGGGAGTTGATCAGACCGATGTTTGGACCTTCAGGCGTTTCGATTGGACATACTCGACCGTAGTGAGTCGGGTGTACGTCTCGAACTTCGAAGCCCGCACGTTCACGGGTCAGACCGCCTGGGCCGAGTGCAGAGATACGACGTTTGTGCGTGATCTCAGACAGCGGGTTGTTCTGGTCCATAAACTGAGACAGCTGGCTGGAACCGAAGAACTCTTTCACTGCTGCAGAAATCGGCTTGGCGTTGATCATATCCTGAGGCATCAGGGTATCCAGATCGCCCAGAGACAGACGCTCTTTCACCGCACGCTCTACACGTACCAGGCCAACGCGGAACTGGTTTTCCGCCATTTCGCCAACGGAACGGATACGACGGTTGCCGAGGTGGTCGATATCGTCCACTTCGCCTTTACCGTTACGGATATCGATGAGCTTCTTCATCACTTCGATGATGTCGTCTTTGCTCAGGATACCGGAACCTTCGATTTCGTCACGCAGCAGAGAACGGTTGAACTTCATACGACCAACCGCGGACAGATCGTAGCGGTCTTCGGAGAAGAAAAGGTTCTCGAACAGGCTTTCAGCCGCTTCGCGAGTTGGTGGCTCACCAGGACGCATCATGCGGTAGATTTCAACCAGCGCGCTCAGACGATCGGTCGTTGGGTCGACGCGAATAGTCTCAGAGATATAAGGACCGTGGTCCAGATCGTTGGTGAACAGCGTTTCGATACGTTTGTGGCCAGACTGGCTCAGCTTAGCCAGCAGATCCAGGCTCAGCTCCATGTTCGCTGGGCAGATCAGCTCGCCAGTTGATTCATCAACGTAATCTTTCGCGGCTACTTTTCCTGCAATGTATTCAACCGGTACTTCGATGTGTTTGATATCATCTTTTTCCAGCTGGCGGATGTGGCGCGCGGTGATACGGCGACCTTTTTCCACATACACTTTGCCGTCGGCTTCGATGTCGAACGACGCGGTCTCACCACGCAGACGTTCCGGCACCAGCTCCATCTGCAGCTTGTTGTCGCGGATTTCAAAGATCACTTTCTCAAAGAACAGGTCCAGGATCTGCTCAGTGGTGTATTGCAGCGCACGCAGAATGATGGTTGCAGGCAGCTTACGACGACGGTCGATACGGACAAACAGGTTGTCTTTTGGATCGAACTCGAAGTCCAGCCATGAACCACGGTAAGGAATAATGCGTGCGTTATAAAGTACTTTACCGGATGAGTGCGTTTTACCTTTATCGCTGTCGAAGAAGACGCCCGGGCTACGATGCAGCTGGGAAACGATAACACGCTCAGTACCGTTGATAACGAAAGTACCGTTGTCCGTCATGAGTGGAATTTCACCCATGTAGACTTCTTGTTCTTTAATGTCTTTAACGGTGCCTTCCGGCGCTTCGCGCTCGTAGATCACCAGACGCAGTTTTACGCGCAGCGGTGCGGAATAGGTCACGCCACGGATCTGACATTCCTGAACGTCAAACACCGGTTCGCCAAGGCGGTAGCTGACGTACTGCAGCTCGGAGTTACCGCTGTAGCTCTGAATCGGGAACACGGAGCGGAAGGCTGCTTCCAGACCGTACTGCCCTTCAGGATCTTGCTCGATAAACTTCTGGAACGAGTCAAGCTGGATAGAAAGGAGATATGGAATGTCCAAAACTTGTGGACGTTTACCAAAATCCTTACGAATACGTTTTTTCTCGGTATAGGAGTAAACCATAGGGTTCCTCAGCTCGCTGACAAGTCGACCCATCTGTCCGACGAAGGGACAGTTTGTGCAACACCATTTTGTGGACCGGAAAATTGAATACTTTCCGCAATACCTGTTGCTATCACGCTTAAATCATTTCGTCGCGATTTACACAGAGCGAGCACCCTGTCGCAATATATTAAGTCGTCGATAGAAACATGCATTGTCAGGACAACCAGCAGTCAAACAGTGTGAAATGCTGCTGATGCCTTACAGCGCAAAAAGGCTGGTGACTAAAAAGTCACCAGCCATCAGCCTAATTTCTTAGGCTGCAACCAGAAAAGTTGGCTTATTTAACTTCAACTTCAGCGCCAGCTTCTTCCAGAGATTTTTTCAGTGCTTCTGCGTCGTCTTTGCTCACGCCTTCTTTCAGCGCAGCTGGAGCAGATTCTACCAGGTCTTTAGCTTCTTTCAGACCCAGACCGGTTGCGCCACGTACTGCTTTGATAACAGCAACTTTGTTAGCGCCAGCAGCTTTCAGAATTACGTCGAATTCAGTTTTTTCTTCAGCAGCTTCAGCCGGGCCAGCAGCTACAGCTACAGCAGCAGCAGCGGAAACACCGAATTTTTCTTCCATTGCAGAAACCAGCTCTACAACGTCCATTACGGACATAGCTGCTACTGCTTCAATGATTTGATCTTTAGTGATAGACATTTAAATTGTTCCTGAAAATCAGAATAAGTTTATACGTAAGCAAATGCTTTATAAAGATAACTGCGATTAAGCAGCTTCTTTTGCATCGCGTACAGCAGCCAGAGTGCGAACCAGTTTGCCAGCCGCAGCTTCTTTCATGGTTGCCATCAGGCGTGCAATTGCTTCTTCGTAGGTCGGCAGGGTTGCCAGGCGATCGATTTGCGATGCCGGGATCAACTCACCTTCAAAGGCTGCAGCTTTGACCTCAAATTTTGCATTCGCTTTCGCGAACTCTTTGAACAGACGAGCAGCAGCGCCCGGGTGTTCCATAGAGTATGCAATCAGGGTCGGACCAACAAACGTGTCTTTCAGGCACTCGAATGGAGTACCTTCAACTACGCGGCGCAGCAGGGTGTTACGAACAACACGCATGTATACGCCAGCTTCACGACCTGCTTTACGCAGTTCAGTCATTTTGTCTACAGTTACGCCACGGGAATCCGCAACTACTGCAGACAGCGCGCCTTTGGCTACTTCGCTGACTTCAGCAACAATCGCTTGTTTGTCTTGAAGATTTAAAGCCATTAGCTTTGCTCCTGGATGTTTGCCGGAACTCATGTTCCGGAACTCACTTCACTCTTCCAAACGGAGAGAGCGTCTTAATACGGTGAGCAGAAACAAGCCAGAGTATTCAAAAAATAATCTTAGCGTTCTGTCACCGTCTACGCAGGGGATTAAGTCTCTTGCGAAACACCTGCGGTCTTCGACGGAGGCCTGGATAGGCCAGGCTCCAACGAACAAATCTTTTAGCCGCTAACGTTTGTTAGCAAACGTGGGGGTAAGATTGTAGACAAAATCACCGCCCACGTAAAGGCATTAGTTTGCAGCAGCGCTCAGGCCAGCCTGGTCAACTGCAACACCTGCACCCATGGTGGTGGAGATGCTAACTTTCTTGATGTACACGCCTTTCGCCTGAGTTGGTTTTGCTTTTTTCAGCGCAACCAGCAGAGCTTCCAGGTTTTCTTTCAGTTTGTCAGCGTCAAAGTCCACTTTACCGATGGTGGTGTGGATGATGCCGTTTTTGTCGTTACGATAACGAACCTGACCTGCTTTAGCGTTCTTAACCGCTTCAGCAACGTTAGGCGTTACAGTACCCACTTTCGGGTTTGGCATCAGGCCGCGTGGACCCAGAACCTGGCCCAGCTGGCCAACAACGCGCATTGCATCTGGAGAAGCAATAACAACGTCAAAGTTCATTTCGCCTTTCTTGATCTGATCAGCCAGATCTTCCATACCTACCAGTTCAGCGCCGGCAGCTTTAGCCGCTTCAGCGTTTGCACCCTGAGCAAATACAGCTACGCGAACGGAACGGCCAGTACCGTGTGGCAGTACAGTTGCGCCACGAACGTTCTGATCGGATTTACGAGCGTCGATGCCCAGGTTAACGGCAACGTCAACGCTTTCAACGAACTTAGCAGTTGCCAGTTCTTTCAGCAGAGCGATAGCTTCGTTGATGTCGTACTGTTTGGTCGCATCAACTTTGTCACGGATCACGGACATGCGCTTGGTCAGTTTAGCCATTTCTTAGTCCTCCACTACCAGGCCCATGGAACGTGCAGTACCTTCGATTGAGCGAGTCATCGCTTCAATGTCGGCACCAGTCATGTCGGCAGCTTTGGTCTGCGCGATTTCCTGCAGCTGAGCGCGGGAAATTTTACCCACTTTGTCTTTGTTCGGCTTACCGGAACCAGACTTGATACCAGCCGCTTTCTTCAGCAGTACTGCTGCTGGAGGGGTTTTGGTAACGAAAGTGAAAGAACGGTCAGCGTAAACAGTGATTACGACTGGGATTGGCAGACCTTTTTCCAGGGATTCGGTTTTGGCGTTGAACGCTTTACAGAATTCCATGATGTTCACACCCTGCTGACCCAGAGCTGGACCAACTGGTGGACTTGGGTTCGCCATACCAGCTGCAACCTGCAGCTTGACGTAGGCTTGTACTTTCTTAGCCATTCTAAAATCCTCTGATTGGGTAATAGCGCCTCAGAGAGGCTCCCCGTGAATAAAAATCGTCTTACGGGCATATGCCCATAAAAACAAAAGGCGCGAAATTGTATTCCAATCTCGCGCCTTGTGCAACGATTAAATCGTCGCTTTTTTGATCGCTGCTTAGGCTTTCTCTACCTGGGCAAAGTCCAGTTCTACCGGGGTCGCACGACCGAAGATAGAGACGGAAACTTTCAGGCGGGACTTCTCGTAGTCCACTTCTTCAACCACACCATTAAAGTCAGCAAACGGACCGTCGTTAACACGCACCATTTCACCCGGTTCAAACAGCGTTTTCGGACGCGGCTTATCACCAACCTGCTGCAGGCGGTTCATAATCGCATCAACTTCTTTGTCGCTGATTGGCGCCGGACGGTCAGACGTGCCGCCGATAAAGCCCATCACGCGCGGTACGCTGCGCACCAGGTGCCAGCTCGCGTCGTTCATAACCATTTGAACCAGCACGTAACCCGGGAAGAATTTGCGCTCGCTTTTGCGACGCTGGCCGCCACGGATCTCAACCACTTCTTCGGTCGGGACCATGACATCGCCAAACAACTCTTCCATGTTGTGTAATTTGATATGCTCACGCAGCGACGTTGCTACGCGGCCTTCAAAACCGGAAAACGCCTGAACGACGTACCAGCGCTTTTTAGGGGCTTCAGACATCTCAGAACCTCAGGCCAGTGATAAAGGATACCAGGCGAACCAGAATACCATCCAGTCCCCACAGGATCAGTGACATTACAGCGGTAACCGCCGCTACAATCAGCGTGGTGTGCAATGTTTCCTGGCGAGTCGGCCAAATTACCTTACGGACTTCGGTACGCGCTTCGCGGGCAAAAGCGACTGTCGCTTTACCTTTTGTCGTCAACAGCGCGACACCACCCGCTGCAGCAATCAGAATTACCACTGCAAGCGCACGTAGCGGCAGCATCATGTCACGATAAAGATAGTTGCCCACGATCGCCACGATAAGCAGCACGGCTACAACTACCCATTTCATCGCTTCCAGGCCGCGCCCGCTTCCTTGAGCTTCGGTATTCGCACTCATAAACCAACCTGTCAGAAGTATTCTACAAACATTTTCACCCCGCGATCGCGAGGCAAACCAAATCGAAATGCGTATTCGCTTTTCGGATTATACGCTCTCTGCAGAGCCTGTCTCAGCAATGATTATGACAAAAATAATCACTGATGAGCCAGGTTCTGATGTGAAAGCGTGCAAAAAGGGCATCAAATGATGCCCTTTTATTGCGCATTGCGTCAAATATTATCAGCGATTAGCCGAGAACTTTAGCAACAACGCCCGCGCCAACGGTACGGCCGCCTTCACGGATTGCGAAACGC
>NZ_QBJD02000025.1 GCF_003057745.1 Enterobacter sp. RIT418 | reverse complement strand
CGCTTTCCTCTTTCAGAGTCAACCCGTTATTTCAGGATTTTTTCTCTTCAACCGACCGGGCTGTTTGTGAAGTGATTCACATCTGCCGTGTCGATGGAGGCGCATTATAGGGAGTTCTCGCCGCGCCGCAACCGCTAAATGACAGAAAAATAACTGACTGCTGCATTCCACAGCAAAACCCCGCCTTATACCCGTTTACACACAGACTTATCCACAAAACAAACGAACCCGTCTTGCGGACGGGTTCTGATTTACTGTTTTGAAAGCAATGTCACCTTAGAAGACGACGTTACCGTAGGCCTTTTCTGCAGAACGATCGTGTCCGCGCATACGCAGCATCAGGTTGATCAATGCGTGATTGAGCATATAGAGCCTGCCATCAGCGCCATCTTTTACCTGCGTCAGGTTCGCAATCACCCAGCTGGTCGCAGATTGATCCCCATAGCACGTGGAAGGCTCAAACATTTTGCGCGCCTGCCCCGCCTCTCCCAGCATCGTCAGCGCATAGGCGAACGGATAAGGCCTGTTGATCTCATCCACGACGCATTTATCCATCGTGGCGAAGCTTTCGGCCAGTCGGCTGGTGAGCCGATCGGTAATGAGATCTTTCCTGCCGGTAATCAGCGCGGTCTCAAGGACATAAGAGCATGCGATGCCGTGCAGGAAATAGTTCTCCGAAGGATCGATGTTCGCCGCCGTCCCTGCCAGCGTTTCCACCAGCGCGTCGATGTGGGCCTGCTCCTGTTCGATCAGGCCAAGGTTATAGACCGCCATAATATAGTAGAGCCCCATATGGGTTTGCTCGACGGGCGTAAGCGCCTCAAGCAGATCCCGCGCCTGACGAAGACGATCCTGCCGGAAATGAAGCGCCTGGCGCTCCCCCGTCACCGCGATGGCGTTCAGCATCGTGAGCAGCGGATAGATTTTGACAAACGCAGGCGACATTGGCTGCGGGAACGACGGATTAATGCCAATCGTATCCGCCCGATCCAGATAATCCAGCGTATGAATAATCGCATCCCCCACCTCTTCTTTTAATACAGGCTCCAGGCCCATCACGCTAATCGCGCTAAACAACATGCTCCCACCGCGCCCGCGGAAGAACGGAGACGGAATGTTATTAAGAAGGCTTAGCGCGCTCTCGACGTGGTTCTGTCGGCGGGTAATAGATAAAGAGGACTTGCCGCAGCTGGCCAGCGCAAAGAAAACGGACGTATAGGCAGAGAGCTTTTCATAATCGCCATGCTTACCGCTGTTCTCATCATGAATGTCGTTCGACTTAATCTGATGGACGGTATTAAAAAGCAGGCCCGACAGATCCACGCTCTTCTCCAGTACATCAAACAGGTTGATGTTCAGCTTCGCCAGCGCGTCAATGGTGATGGTGTACTGCATAATCCGCCGATACGGATCGGCCTCGTTATTGATTAAGAAAAGCAGGTTAGAGATATAGTCCAGCCGAACCTGAGGCTCCAGCGTTTTGCCAGGCTGGATCAGCAGGCAGATGAAGTCACAGAGCAGGGATGAAAAGTGGGTATAGTTATTCTGCGACTCGGTTTTTACCTTGAGCTCGTCAAACGCGTCCTGTATCCAGCCGGAAAGCGTCTCGCAGAAGGGGATGGGATATTGGCCCAGCCCCAGGCCCCTCACAATCCGACTCCATGGCGTCGTGATAATGCGGTTCTCATTATTCAAACGCCCTAAGGCGCGGTTCAGATCGGACTCGAATGAAGGTACTTCGTAGTGTTGCAGCATTACATCGCCTCTTTAGCAAGGTGTTCAACGAACGGCACGCTCACGCCCAGGAACTGGTCGCGCTTGCCCTGTAAAATCTCTAATGCCCAGTTGAGCCATTTGATGCCTTCGCAGTAGATCGCCACCGGCCTGCGCTGGGTGCGAATACTGTCTTTAATCGTGCCGTCCAGTTCGGACGTAAAGTGGAAAGGCGGCATCGCGGTGAAATGCGTGCCCATCATGAAGACAAAGCGCACCAGCCAGTACGGATCGTCACGCAGCCATACCGAGTTCGGGTTATCGAGCTCGTAAACCGCCCCCATCACCTGGGCAAAATACGTCTCCAGCCCCGTAATCGTGGGGTCAGCCAGCGGGTTGCTGTTACTGTGTGCGCAATCGACAACCTGATACGCCCGCTGCCACGGATTGTCTGGCGTAAAGTGAATGTTAATGAGCGGGTTCTTCACCCCGTTCACGGTCATCTCAAGGGTGAACAGCTCGTTGTGGATCTCATCGTAATGGCCGATGGAGTTATGCCATGGCTTGTTGTCATACATGTAATCATCGCGGCACTCGGCGCCTTCGGTCTGAAAACCGATGGCGCGCGGATCGAGGAACCGAAGCTCAAGCGTCCCGGCGGTAATCGCCGCCATCGCGCGGGCAATGTCCTCCTCGCTTCGCTGTTCATCAATCAACGCTTGCACCGCCAGCAGAGGGGCAACGTTGCCAAGCTTAATGTTTTCGGTATTGGTATCGCCCATCACCAGCGAGTGATACCGCGGCTCCAGCATCCGCTGATATTCAGGGTGAGAACGGAAGATGTTCAGCAGAGGCTTAACGTTTAAATATTCGCATCCGTTGATCACGATCTTCTCGCTGTCCAGCAGCTCAGCGCTGAAGCATTGAGGCGCCGTTTGACGGCACAGCGCCAGCCGTTCTTCTATTTTCCTGAAGTAGGAGATCTCAAGGGTATTCCCAGCCGTCAAAACCCGATTCTGGCTATGAACGTTGTCGCGCAGGAAGGTGAAAATCACCTCATACAGCCGGGCGATAACGGATGGCGAAGGGTTATGACGCTGTATAAACTGGCTCACCTCCTCCCCTTCCACGAGGCTCATCTCGTAGATCACCTCTTTACAGGTGTCTTTCCCCACGCGCTCCTGGCTGGCTGGCGTCAGGATTTCGCGCTCCAGAACGGCATACACCTGAGGGAACCACGGCTTAACCTCCTCCGGCAGCGCGCGCAGATAATCCACCTGGCGCGCCGCTTTTGCGAACGGCGGCAGCATCACGCCGGTACCGCCGGGGTTCCATTTGGCTGCGGTAAGGGCCTCGCTCAGGATTTTGCGCACGAAGATGGGTTTCTCAGGCGCGCGCTGGATAAACATCGTCATGGACTCACTGCCGCCCTGGCAGAACAGAACCGGCACTTCGTCCGCTTCTATATAAGCGTTGACCGTGCTGCACAGCAGGTTTCGCCGGATAGCGTAATCCGACACCTGAAGAAACTCGTCGGTCAGGCAAAGCTGGGCCTCGCGCTCGCGCTGCTCGAGGAGCACCGCAGGATTGCGGCGCCAAATATCCGCGGCAGAGGCGATGTGAATAATGTCCGACTGGTAAGGCGCGGTCGCCAGCGAAGCGCTGGTAAGCTCGCTGTCGAGGGTAATGACGGATAAATGGCAATCAAGCGCAGCCTGCACGCGCTGTTCGGGGAAATCGCCCAACAGCATCTTAAAGGTGTTCACTTCCAGGTCCCGGTTTGTCATCAGCGGCAGCCCGCTAATCGAAAGCACCGGTATGCTCGGGTCGACTAACCCGGCGGCAAAGGTTTTCACCACGGCCCAGGCTGAAATTTTACGGCCCAGAGAGGAGTAATAATCGCGGCAGAGCTGCACCGTACTCTCAAACGTTGCGGCACCGGAGATAACCATGCAGGCCAGCCAGCCGATAAAATCATGGGTGACCAGGCACGTATTTCCTTCCTGCACCAGCCCCGGACGGTGCACCTTCATCAGTTCGAACGAGAGGGTCTGCAAAATAATGCGGCGAATAACCTGCGTTTCAGGCTGCGCAATCACGCTACGGAGCTGCAGGAGCCTGCGCAGCGGCTCACCCTGGTTGCGCTCCGCTTCAATGTACTGGCAAATATCGGAATAGCCCGGTGCCGCCTCCAGATCCGACAGCGCGTTAAAGACATCGCTATTGCTCAAGGCATCCAGGCTGGACACGTAAAAAAGCGTTTTTTCCGCGTGGATAACGAACGGCGTTTTCTGATGACGCAGCACGCCCTTCTCGGTCAAAATGTTCAGGTCCGCGTAGGTCTGGTTCTTATCGCTTTCCGAACCATGAATATTGCGCCGCAGGCGGGCCATGATCACCCGCTCGCCGTGCTGAAGGTAATCCCTGAAGCGCCAGCTATTTTTGTAGATGCTCTCTACGCCGACGGAAAGTGCACCGGGCACCACAAGCTTAAGGGACGCGACCTGATGAATAGCCTCAACGATCTTCGGTGAAAATTGTGCCGCCAGCTCCGCATGTTGACGGGCGACCCTCAGCCAATGGTCAATGGCTCCGCACACCTGGCCCGCAGTACGTCCTCTGCGAATCATACCCAGCGCGTAGAGCGCATCGACGACGGGCGCATCCTCCGCTCCGGTAAAGGCAAATGCCGGCGTGTGAATATCATTATCGCGCAGCATCTGAACCGATTTGTTTCCCAGCCCCAGCTCGATAATGGCATCGGCGTTGTATTCGTCGGCCAGTTTTGCCGTAGAGGCCGAAAGCATCACCTCATCCACCAGGGCAACGATCGCCGCGCGGATCTCCTCTTTGCAGGTCAATACCGCTTCACGGTGGTTAGCAATCACTGGCGTATGCGGATCGCTAAAGAGAATATTCTGATCCTGAATGAACTGCTCCAGCCCCTGCTTTAGCGGCGCAAGCTGTTTCGAGTGGGTAAGAAACGCGGTCGGGTCCTTAAGCTTGCACACCTCAATGGCCGGGTGGTTTTTCATAAAGATGTCGAAACACGACTTGATGCTGCTTTTGACGTAAAGGTTGACCTGCGCGTGGCTGTAAATTTTGTGCAGCTCAATTTCGCTTTCAAGAAACTCGTCCTTCAGCGCGCTTAAGGCGTCATCCAGATCTTTCGTTCGCCCCCGAAGCGCCACCACGTAATACGGTTCGGGCACGACGCGATGGGCATTTACCGTGGGCGGAAAATACGACGAAATTGCCCGGCTAAACGGATCGCTATGCTCCTGCGAGGCCAGGAAAATATAGGGAGTGAAAAAGTTAGCAATCTTCACCGCATCGGCCACGCTTAGCGCCCCGCTGGCCGCCGCGGAACTGATCATGCCAAAACTTTCGCCCGTCCAGGCGCTAATGTGTAAATCCAGACCCTGCGCTTCTGCCTGTGCCCGAAGCTGGGCCGCCAGCGCCAGATTATGAACAACAAAACTGGCCCCAATAAAGCCCTGCCGTTCCATCGCCTTCGCTGGCAAGGTTTCCTCAGTAATGATCATTTTTTCGGGACAATCACCGTATCCCATCGCCAGGGCCGCATCGCGGTAGATCTGTAAAATGTCCTGATTTCCGGCGCGTAATAATTCATCGCCAATATTCTGATAAGCAACCCGGCTGCCTAAACCGGGGAAAAATCCAACGATATTACATCTATTTGCTGCTTTATCATTTCCTGTTTTTAAATATTTCATATTGAGTCTCATTAACATTTGTATTTATGGAAGGCGTGACGACTCCTCTGAAATAAATCAGAGGCACGCAATTAAATAAAAAGTGTTTTAGAACTAGTAAAACAACGGGTATATATTTGTCGTTCGGATAATGCTGATAAGAGTCATTAACTCTTACCAGCACTTTTATTCAGAGGATGTTAATAAGTACGTATATCATCGCGAGAGTCGATATTGGGGAGAGAGCTTATCCCTGCACGCGGCTGGCTTTCAGCCCAACATTAAGGCTGCCGATGATCACGACGGCCAGTGCGGCCAGGCTCAACGCCGCGCCCACCCAAAGTGGAGAGACAAAACCGTAGCCTTTATCCAGCGCCATGCCGCCCAGCCAGGCGCCCAATGCGTTACCGATATTGAAAGCGGCAATGTTGGTTCCGGAAGCCACCGTTGGCGCATCGCTGGCATACTTCATCATGCGGAGCTGCAGGCCTGGGGCAGTAGCAAGCCCAACCGTTCCCATCAGCAGCAGCAGAACAATGGTCATGATTTGGCTATGCGCAAACGTTGCGAATGCCGCCATCACTATCGTCAACATCAGCAGGATGGTGCCGAGAGATTTATTCAGCGATTTATCTGCCGCTTTACCACCGAAAATATTGCCGACAAACGTCCCAATACCGAACAGCACCAGCAGCCACGGTACGGTCTGCGCGGCGAAGCCAGAGACCTGGGTCAGCGTAAAGGCAATGTAGGTGAAACCACCGATGACGCCACCGAAGGAGAGCACGCTCAGCAGGGCCGAGATCCACACCTGAGGGCGGTTAAACACGGCAAATTCACGGCTAAGATTAGTGTCCTGGTGCGCAGGCATGGGTGGAATAAGCGCTCTGATCCCCAGCATTGTCACCACGCCGATGACCGCCAGCGCCCAGAAGGTCGTGCGCCAGCCCAGCTCCAGGCCGACAAAGGTTCCCAGCGGAACGCCGACAATATTCGACACCGTGAGGCCCGCGAACATTAAGGAAATCGCCGCCCCTTTTTTGTCGTTAGCGACCATATCGGAAGCCACCACCGCGCCAACGCTAAAGAAAGCGCCGTGGCACAGCGCCGCCACAATTCGGCCAAACAGCAGCGTTTCATAGCTGACCGAGAGTGCCGAAATAAGGTTGCCGACAATAAACAGCCCCGTCAGCAGCAGCAGCGTTAATCGACGCTCCATACGAATCATGACGGCCGTTAACAGAATTGCCCCAACGGCAACGCTGATGGCATATCCCGAAACGAGATAGCCTGCGACCTGTTCTGTTATGGAAAATTCAGCGGCTATTTGAGGTAATAATCCAACGATTCCAAATTCTGTTAGACCAATTCCAAATGCGCCAAGTGCTAAGGCAAGAAGACCCGTTGGCATTTTCATCTCCTGTCATCTTTTTTGATTTACCATTTACGAATAAGCAACATAAATGGAATATGTGGTTAGTTTGTTCTTAAATATAATAAGGCGCGGCGTATCACATATTTGTGCAGCCGCTGAATTATCTGGAAAAAAATATAACCAGAATGGCAGAGTTTTTGGCGCTCCTCTTTATGGCTACATCGATAATGAATAGTAGGGATTTGTCAGATATAGTAGTAATGAATTTCACTGATAGCAGGTATTACGATGGATAATCTCAGGAAGCTGGATCTTAATCTGCTGCTGACGCTGGATACGCTACTGAAGGATCCAAACGTAACGCGGGCGGCCCGTTCGCTGAACTTGTCGCAGCCGACCGTCAGCGTTCAGTTAGCGAAGCTGCGCAAAAACTTCGACGATCCGCTGTTCTTACCGGGACCGCGCGGGATGCGCCCCACCGCCAGGGCCGAACTTCTGCGCGCGCCGCTAGGCCAGGCGCTGGCGTTGCTGAATAAAGCGGTCTCCGCGCCCGGACCGTTTGTTCCGGCGGAGTCAAACCATACCTGGCAGGTGGTTGCGGCGGATTACTGCGAAACAACGGTGCTACTACCGCTTCTGAGGAATTTACGTCGTGAAGCGCCCGGAACCCGGGTGGCGGTTGTTGAGAACGCAAACTCGCATATCGCCCAGGCGGGCGGAAAGGATAAGGTCGATCTCTTCTTCCACATCGTGGAGGAATCGCCTCCGGGCATGCGCTGCCGCATGTTGTTCAGCGAACGCTACGTGCTGGTAAGCCGCGTGGGTCATCCGCTGCTGAAATCCGCGCCAACCTTAAAACAATTTCTGGAACTGGATTTCGTCATTATCTCGCCGGACGGCGCAGGGTTCTGGGGAAACACCGACCGCGTGCTGGCGGATATGCGATTAGCCAGAAAAGTGGTCCTGTCGGTTCCCCACTTTATGTTTGCGGTATTTACCATCGCCACCACGGATCTGGTGGGCATGCTGCCGCTGCGCCTGGTTCGCGATAACCCGCAGCTGCAATACTTCGTGCCGCCCATTGATATCCCGGGCTTTGAAATGAATATGCTCTGGCACGAATACCTGCACCGCGAGCCCTCGCATAAGTGGCTGCGCGATCTCATCGTACAGTCGCTGGGTGAAGAAGAAGAGTCGTGAGGATCGGTGAAATTTGACGCAAAAAAAACCCGCCAGCGGCGGGTTTTTTTATCAGGCGTTACTCGTTAATCCGCGGATGCTGATCCACCAGACGAGAACGTTTTTTCTGCAGGTCTTCAATCTCTGCATCAATATCTTCAATTTTCTGCTCGACGTTATCGTAGTGCTCGCGCAGGATCTCTTTCGCCTCTGCGATATCCGATGCCGCAGGCGTCGCTCCCTTCAGAGGACGGTTCGCCGTCTCTTTCATGGTGAGGCCGGTAATCAAGCCCACCACCGCGATAACCATCAGGTAATACGCTGGCATCATCAGGTTTTGGGTGCTTTCAACCAGCGAAGCGGCAAGCGTTGGCGTCAGGCCGGCAATCAGCACGGAGATGTTAAACGCGGCGGCCAGGGCGCTGTAGCGAATGTGCGTCGGGAACATCGCAGGCAGCGTCGAAGCCATCACGCCGATAAAGCAGTTCAGGATCACCGCCAGCATCAGCAGGCCCGCAAAAATCAGCCCCAGCACGTTGCTGTTAATCAGGATGAAGGCCGGAATAGCCAGCGCAAACAGCGCAACGCTGCCCAGAATGATGAAGGGACGGCGGCCAAAGCGGTCACTCATCAGCCCCATAATCGGCTGCACGAACAGCATACCCACCATGATGGCGATGATAATCAGCACGCCGTGATCTTCCGAGTAGTGCAGGTTATGCGACAGATAGCTCGGCATGTAGGTCAGCAGCATGTAATAGGTCACGTTGGTGGAAATCACCAGACCAATACAGGTCAGCAGGCTGCGCCAGTGCTTGGTAGCAATCTCTTTAAACGACACTTTAGGCCCTTCCTGCAGCCCTTCGCGATCGCCCTGCTCAAGCTTATCAACGTGCTGCTGGAACGCAGGCGTCTCTTCCAGCGCGTGGCGCAGGTAAAGACCTATAATGCCCAGCGGCAGCGCCAGGAAGAACGGAATACGCCAGCCCCAGTCGAGGAAGTTCTCTTCACCCACGACGGTGGAAATCAGCACCACGACGCCCGCGCCCATGACAAACCCGGCGATGGAGCCGAAGTCCAGCCAGCTTCCCATGAAGCCGCGCTTACGGTCCGGGGAGTATTCCGCGACAAAAATTGACGCGCCGGTATATTCGCCACCGACGGAGAAGCCCTGCGCCATCTTACACAGCAGCAGCAGAATCGGTGCCCATATGCCAATGGTGGCGTAGGACGGTATCAGGCCGATACAGAACGTACTGATCGACATAATAACAATGGTGATAGCTAGTATCTTCTGGCGACCGTATTTATCGCCCAGCATACCAAAGAACAGGCCGCCCAACGGGCGTATAAGGAAGGGAACGGAGAACGTACCGAGTGCGGCGATCATCTGCAGGCTGGGATCGGCACCCGGGAAAAACACTTTACCTAACGCATAGGCCACGAAGCCGTATACACCAAAATCAAACCACTCCATCGCATTACCCAGCGAGGCGGCGGTGATCGCTTTACGCAGTTTTGCGTCATCGATAATCGTGACGTCGCGCAGCGTGATAGGTTTTACCTTTTTCCTTCTAAGCATAGCTTTCCTCGTAGACTTAGCCCTGTCCGTTCCACAGTCCAGTTCGCGTTCTGTGAAGTGGAAATTCGCTCCATGCGAATCTCCTTATTCAAGCGTAGCAGGTTTACTTACATTGACGATAATGTCGATACAACCGAACCTGTTGACGCCTGTCTGGGCAGTTAGTGACCTCTTTACCCTACCAGTGTTTATATTTGTGATCAACTTCACACATAATTCTTTGTCGCGTCAGCCTCCTTCAGTTTTTGTCAATTCGGGCAAATCCGCCTGCCCTCGAATATCTCTCAAAGACGCCTTCACGAACATCTTCATCGACCGCCCTAAAACTTAAACCACGTTCATTCACATCAGATTTACATAAATTTTAATTTCCAAAAGCAGGTAAATCTCTTTCAACAAAATATGTGATCGATACAACTAAAACAGTGTTTTATTTCTATTGAATCACAATTCCAATGATCGCATGATAATGACGAAAACCGTGCTTACCACGTTTTTGAATGAAATCTAATTACGTGTTTTCAATGAATTTTTATTGCATGGATAAGAATGTTCCGAGCGCGGAATGCGTTCAGTTCATTGAATTACATGGACAATTTTTGACTTCTCCGCCAGCGACGCGGGATAAGATTTGAGGGTTAAACATGAAGATTAAAGCCGCGATAGAACGTATCCCCGGCGGAATGATGCTGGTTCCTCTGGTGCTTGGCGCCATTCTAAATACCGTCGCACCAAATACCGGCGCCTATTTCGGCGGGTTCACTAAGGGAATGATTACCGGAACGGTCCCCATCCTGGCGGTATGGTTTTTTTGTATCGGTGCTTCCATTAATTTACGGGCAACGGGAACCGTATTACGTAAATCCGGCACGCTGGTTATCACCAAAATAGCGGTAGCCTGGATTGTCGCCATGATCTGTGCGCTGTTTATTCCTGAGAACGGCATTCAAACCGGCTTTTTCGCCGGGCTCTCCGTGCTGGCCATCGTCTCCGCAATGGATATGACCAACGGTGGTCTTTATGCCAGCCTGATGAACCAGTACGGCACGAAGGAAGAGTCGGGCGCGTTTGTGCTGATGTCTCTGGAATCCGGCCCGCTGATGACCATGCTGATTCTGGGCTCCGCTGGCCTGGCGTCGTTCGAACCTCACCACTTTATCGGCGCCATTCTGCCCTTCCTGATCGGTTTTGCGCTAGGCAATCTCGATCGCGACCTGCGCGATTTCTTCAGCAAAGCCACGCCGGTCCTGATCCCGTTCTTCGGCTTCGCGCTGGGGAATACGATTAACCTGAACGTGATCCTGGATACCGGCCTGCTGGGCATTGCGCTGGGCGTTGCGGTGATCGTCATCACCGGTATCCCGCTGATTATCGCCGACCGCGTGATTGGGGGAGGAAACGGCACGGCGGGCGTTGCCGCCTCTTCAGCCGCGGGCGCAGCCGTCGCGAACCCGGTGATCATCGCCCAGATTAACCCGGCGTTTGAACCGGTTGCCGCATCCGCCACGGCGCTGGTTGCCGCCAGCGTTATCGTGACGGCAATTCTGGTGCCAATCATTACCGCGCTTTATGCCAAACGCTTCGGGAGCGCGCCGGAAGCGCAAACCAAAGCACAGCCGGTTGAAGTGCAGAATTGAGGCGTTTCCCCCTCACCCTGGCCCTCTCCCCAAAGGGGCGAGGGGAAAAACCGCACCGGGCAGTCTCCTCTGGGATATGGGCGAAAACCGCACCTGACTATTCCCTCTCCCCTCCGGGGAGAGGGTTAGGGTGAGGGGTAAAGCATTATCTCAAGTGAACTCAGCCAAAAATCTCTTCTACCATCGCATCAACCAGCCGCTTCGCGGAACAGAGCCTCGGCATCCCCAGCGCGACCGTCTGCCAGTTCTGCGTCACCGACCAGCTCACCGGATGGCTGTCCGCCTGACACCAGTCCCCCAGCCAGCCCAGCATATCTTTATGATCCACCAGCGCCGGTGAGGCGGGGGTCGTCAGCCACTGGTGATAAAAGTGGCGAGTGGAGGGCGCGGCGTTGATCCCCTGCGCAAGGTAGTTTGCCGCCATGCCGCGCAGGTCATCCATAAGCATCGCCGCGACATCATCATTTGCCAGGCGGCAGGCATCGCCAAACGCCCCCCAGCGCAGCTCTTCAAGCGCAATATAGCAGCGCCCGGCCAGCGACCAGCCGTCATACTGCCCGGCGCGCCAGCGGGTAAAAATCTGCTCGCTGTGTTCCCCCGCCTGCACCGTTAGCCCGCGCTGCGTCAGCGCCTTTTCTTTATAGACGGCGCGCTGCCTGAAATGGGAGGCAAGATCGTCATATTGCTGCATCAGGCCGGGAGACAGCGGCGTGCGCAGGCTGGCCTGCTGGCGCACGGACTGCAATTTTTCGGTCATCCGCGTTAGCGCCAGATGGCCAGGGTCAAGCATGCTCGCCAGCTTTTCAGCCAAACCTAAGCGCAATGCCGCATTTTCGTTGAGCATCCCGGTCATTGACCACGGCCGCAGCCGCGTATGAGTCATAATTTCCTGCGTTAACCGTTCGCGAAACTGCAGCTGCTGCGGGCCCTGGCGGGTATGACTCAGCGCATCTCCCCCCTGAACCAGATCGACCATAAATTTAGGATGAATACACTCCAGCGTCCGCCCGGGACCGTCCAGTAGCCGTGTTGTCATGGTTGCTCTGCTGCGAATAGGGTTTGAATATCATCACGTAACAGTCGGGTATCTTCCTGAATCCACGTCGCAGCGGTAAGGCTGTGTTTTAGCAGCTGGCCGAGCGCCCGCGTAGCGCGCTCATTTTGCTGACGAACTGCGAGGCTATCACGCAAACTTTCCTGTAACCCGGTCAGGCATAGTGAAAATTCTGAGAAGAACGTTGCCATACCCGCCGTAACAGAGACATCGACCTGCGCCGCTAAAGCTTTACCAATTTGTTCACAAAACTGATCGATATGCCGCTTAAATTTGTCCCGCAGCTGGCCAACGTCGATAACATATCGGGTGCGCGCCACCACGTACTCTTCCCACCCCCAGCCCGGATTATTCAGCCAGCGCGACACCGTTTCCCGCACGCTTCCCGCGCCCGAAGGCTGTCCCACCGTGCGGTTATCCGCCGCGATGGCATCGTTAAACAGCATCCGCGAATTGAAGTTCAGCTGATTCGCCTGAAACGCCGGGAAGCTAATCCGCGCCCGAAACCCGGCATCGCAGAGCTCTGCGTTAATGCGCGCCTTAATCGGCCGCATCGCCTCGTTCAGCGATCGCGCCAGCGTCGTTTCAAGCTGGTCAAAGCGCAGCGCCAGCTCGCGGCTAATTTTGCTCTGCGCGTCCAGCACGATCGTTTCGCATAAGGAGCGGATTTTGCTCAGCACAATTTGCGCCTGCCCTTCGTCCTCCAGAACCAGCTGCGTCGCCTCATCGGCTTGCGCGCCGGGCATACTGAGCGGATCCACGCCCGCCAGCGCCAGGATATGCTCGCGGCTGAACACCGGGACAATCGCCTGGTGCAGCGCGCTATGCTGACGCGAAATAAACTCACCGGTGCTAAGGAGCGCCTGTTCGACCTCATGCGCCACTTCGTCGCTGACCGCGCGCTGGCGCGTCTCCAGCATCGCCATATCGTCTTCAAGGCGAACAATATTCCGCTCCAGCTCGTCAAAAGCGACCGTCAGGCCCTGATAGCGAAAATCGAGATACTCGCGGGCGTTTTGCGCGTAGTTAAGCAGCTTATGCGACGCGGAGCGCAGGGCAAACAGCGACGCATTGGCGTACGCGGCGTAGATCAGCTTGCGGATGGGCTGCTCGAAGAGCGAGTCTTCCCACAGAAGATCGGCGGCATGGCGAATGTGGTCGATATCATCCAGATCGGCGGTACGCCAGCGGCGTCCCAGCGCCGCCTCGGCAAAATCCTGGACCCAGCGCTGCGTCTGGTGGTCGGGAAGCCGCCCGTGGGTCGTTAACTCATAGCGGGCGCGATTGGCCAAATACGCCCACATTGAGGAGACGGGGTAGATCTGCCCCGGCGAAATATTCCCCTTCATTAACGTACCGGAGATCATCGCCCGCACCTGCTCCTCATCGTCGCTGTTGCGATCTTTCTGATCGAACTTATTGACCAGCGCATAAAGCGGGACCGATTTCCCCGCGGCAGAGATTGCCTGGCGGACCTCCTCGTCGGAAATCGATTTAAGCTGGGTATAATCCATTACCGCCAGCACCGCCGAGGCGCGGGCCAGCTGCTCGCTAAGCATTTTTTGCAGGTGCGGCTGCCCGGCCTCGTTCGGCCCGGGCGTGTCGAGCAGCGTCAACTGCCCAAGATGGGCATCCAGCCCCGCCAGGTGGACAAACTCCACCTCAATCACCGGAATATTTTCAATCGCCGCGTATTCGGTAAACGGAAAGTCAACGCCGAGCGCCTGAGAAAGCCGCACCAGATCGTTTAGGCTTTTCAGGCAGTTGAATATTGGCTCCGCGCCAAGGTGATGCTTCTCGAACGCTTCGCCTTTTTCTATACGCTCCAGCAGCGTATTCATGTCTTTATCCATTTCCAGACGCTGGGCCAGCCTGCCGCGATCGCCGTCGCTCAGCGCGCGCTGCAGCTGGCGAATCAAGGTATCGATCGGCGAGGAATGGGAGAAATGCAGTACCGGCTCTTTTTGCCCCGGCGTATGGCGGATAAGCGTAGGGAGTGCCGTCATTGGCCGGTTGCGGTTCGGCAACACCTCCGTCCCCACGATGGCATTAATGGTGGTGGATTTACCCGCCTTCATGGTGCCGACGATCGCCAGCACCATTTCAAGCCGGGTTATTTTGCGTAATTCATTATTGAGCGTGGCCTGCTGAGCCTCCACGCCGCGCGCGCTGAAATGCAGCGGCAAAACATTGTTCACTTCACCCGTAATCGCAGCGGCCGCACCGTCCAGCATGGCCGTTGGCATGGATTTCAACGTATCAAGATTCTGCAAGGCGAGCTGTAACAAACGTTCAGCTTCCTGGCTTAATTCAAAAATAGTCTGTGTGTGCATGATAAAAGCCATCCCTTAACGCAAATTTATTACTTTTATTAAGCCGCGTTGTTTTAATTATGCTGTCTGGGCTTATATGATCACGTCTGGAAAACACGCTCATTAATATAACCATCTGATGGCTATAAGAAATAAACCAATACCCGTGTAATACGCGTAATACGTCCCTTGGCCGGGAAACCAAAGGGATGAGTGCGTCGTCCATTTTCAAGAAACTTCAGGATATATCCGTGATATTTACCCACCAAAAATGAGAGGTGATTTACCGCCGCAACAACGTGCAGGGCATCAAAGGATGAGGGTAAATAGCCGCGAGTTGCTTAACCTTATCCGAAATGGAAGGGCGTAGCAATTTGCTGCAATAAAATATTCGATATAATAAGTAATATTTCTATCCATGAGATGAATGGCATTAGCCCGGCTAAACGCCGTGAATACCCGCAACGTTTTCAGATCGCTTTGCTTACGTGCAATATCACCGACAAAGGTGTGGGATTTGCGCTATACTTGCCGCCTTTTTCGGCATCCTGCCGTCATTTAGCTGGCACTTTCCAGCGTGTTAAGCACTTTTAAGGATATCACCATGCAACTCCCACACTGCCCGAAATGCAATTCTGAATACACCTACGAAGATAACGGCATGTTCATCTGCCCGGAATGCGCGCATGAATGGAACGATGCAGAGCCCGCTCAGGACAGCGACGCGCCGATCGTCAAAGACGCGAACGGCAACCTGCTGGCCGACGGCGACAGCGTCACCGTGGTAAAAGACCTGAAGGTCAAAGGCAGCTCGTCGATGCTGAAAATCGGCACCAAGGTGAAGAACATCCGCCTGGTCGAAGGCGACCACAACATCGATTGCAAAATCGACGGCTTTGGCCCAATGAAGCTCAAATCTGAGTTTGTGAAAAAGAACTGATTTTCCTGCCCGGTGGCGCTTCGCTTACCGGGCACGCGGGAACTACACTTAACGGGCTTCTCTTACCTGAGGTAATGATTATGCCGTTAAGTCCCTACATCTCTTTCGCCGGTAACTGCGCCGAGGCCAGCGCCTTTTACCAGCAGTCGCTCGGCGCAGAACTCCTCTACAAAATCACCTTCGGCGAAATGCCCAAAGACGACCATGGCGAAGAAGGCTGTCCGTCCGGCATGCAGTTTCCGGACTCCGCTATCGCCCACTCCAACGTCCGTATTGCCGGCAGCGATATCATGATGAGCGACGGGCTACCGCCCGGCAGCCAGGCTCAGTACGCAGGGTTTACGCTGGTCCTTGATACCCAGGACGTCACGGAAGGCAAACGCTGGTTCGATGCGCTGGCCGCGGGCGGCAACGTCGAAATGGCCTGGCAGGAGACCTTCTGGGCGCACGGTTTCGGTAAAGTCACCGATAAATACGGCGTGCCGTGGATGATAAACGTCGTTAAGCAGCAGCACTGATCGTCGGGCGGTGGGCGGTCCGCCTCCGCCTGTCATCAAACCCGCCTCAACTCTTCAACTTTTCGCAACCAACACTTAACCCAAATGTCACATTGATGCGCCAGCATGGGGCCACATTTTTCGTGAGGCCCCGCACATGCAAACCGTTATCCGCGTCGAGAAACTGAGCAAAACGTTCCACCACAGCAAGGCGCTGCATGCCGTTGATCTGACCGTCCAGCAGGGCGAAATGGTGGCATTGCTGGGGCCTTCCGGCTCGGGTAAATCCACCCTGCTGCGCCACCTGAGCGGCCTGATTACCTGCGATAACACGCCTGAAAGCCACGTCGAGCTGCTGGGCAACACCGTGCAGCGCGCGGGCCGCCTGGCGCGCGACATCCGCAAAAGCCGCGCCCAGACGGGCTACATCTTCCAGCAGTTCAACCTGGTGAACCGCCTGACGGTGCTGGAAAACGTGCTGGTTGGCGCGCTCGGCAGCACCCCGTTCTGGCGCACCTGCCTGCGCTGGTTTTCCCCTTCCCAGAAGCAGGAAGCCTTACGGGCGCTGACCCGCGTCGGCATGGCGCATTTCGCCCACCAGCGCGTCTCTACCCTCTCCGGCGGGCAGCAGCAGCGCGTGGCGATTGCCCGCGCGCTGATGCAAAAAGCCAAAGTGATTCTGGCCGACGAACCCATCGCCTCGCTGGACCCGGAGTCGGCGCGCATCGTGATGGAGACACTGCGCGACATCAACCAGAACGACGGCATCACCGTCGTCGTCACGCTGCACCAGGTGGATTACGCCCTGCGCTACTGCGAGCGCATCGTCGCGCTGCGACAGGGGCACGTGTTCTTCGACGGCGCAAGCCATCAGTTTGATAACGAACGTTTTGACCATCTCTACCGCAGCATGAATCGCGTCGAAGAGAACGCGCAGGCTGCTTAACGGCCCCACTACGAGGAATGGAAATGAGCTATAAAACGGTTGCCGCGCTGGCTTTCACCAGCATGTTCAGCATCAGCACTCTGCTCAGCCCGGCCTACGCCGAGGAGCAGGAAAAAGCGCTGAACTTCGGCATTATTTCGACGGAATCACAGCAAAACCTGAAGCCGCAGTGGGAACCGTTCCTGAAGGATATGGAAACCAGGCTCGGCATCAAAGTGAATGCCTTCTTCGCCCCGGACTACGCGGGCATTATCCAGGGGATGCGCTTTAACAAGGTGGACATCGCCTGGTACGGCAACCTGTCGGCGATGGAAGCGGTAGACCGCGCCAACGGCCAGGTCTTCGCCCAGACCGTTGCGGCGGACGGCTCCCCGGGCTACTGGAGCGTGCTGATCGTCAACAAAGACAGCCCGATCAACAACCTCAACGACATGCTCGCCAAACGCAAGGATCTGACGTTTGGCAACGGCGACCCGAACTCCACCTCCGGCTTCCTCGTCCCTGGCTACTACGTCTTCGCCAAAAACAACGCCTCCGCCAGCGACTTCAAGCGCACGGTGAACGCCAGCCACGAAACCAACGCCCTGGCCGTCGCCAACAAGCAGGTAGACGTGGCGACCAACAACACCGAAAACCTCGACAAGCTGAAAACCTCCGCGCCGGACAAGCTGAAAGAACTGAAGGTGATCTGGAAATCGCCGCTGATCCCGGGCGACCCCATCGTCTGGCGCAAAAACCTCTCTGAAAGCACCAAGGACAAGGTGTACGAGTTCTTTATGAGCTACGGCAAAACGCCGGAAGAGAAGGCGGTGCTGGAGAAGCTCGGCTGGGCGCCGTTCCGCCCGTCAAGCGACCTGCAGCTGGTGCCGATTCGTCAGCTCGCGCTCTTTAAGCAGATGCAGGGCGTCAAGGACAACAAAGGGCTCAAGGAAGAGGAGAAGACCAGCAAAGTCGCTGAAATTCAGGCTCAGCTTGAAGACCTCGACCGCCTGACCGCCGCCCTGAGCGCCATGACCAGCGTGAATAAAGCGGTGCAGTAGTTTCTTTTCTACCCCTCACCCTAACCCTCTCCCCAAAGGGGAGAGGGAATTTGAACCCCCTCGCCCCTTTGGGGAGAGGGTCGGGGTGAGGGGACTAAACCCAAAAGGAGTTACCATGCAAACCATCACCGTCCCACCGCCGAAGCGCAGCTGGTTCTCGCTCGTCAGCTGGGCCATTCTGCTGGCGGTACTCGTCATCTCCTGGAAGGGCGCGGAAATGGACCCGCTGCTGCTGGTCAAAGACGCTGGCAACATGGCGACGTTCGCCGCCGACTTCTTCCCGCCGGACTTCAGCCAGTGGCAGGACTACCTCGGCGAAATGGCGGTCACCCTGCAAATCGCCGTCTGGGGCACCGCGCTCGCCGTCGTGCTCTCCATTCCGTTTGGCCTGATGAGCGCCGAAAACATCGTGCCGTGGTGGATTTATCAGCCGATGCGCCGCCTGATGGACGCCTGCCGCGCCATCAACGAAATGGTCTTCGCCATGCTGTTCGTGGTCGCCGTGGGCCTTGGCCCGTTTGCGGGCGTTATGGCGCTGTTCATCCACACCACCGGCGTGCTCTCCAAGCTGCTCTCCGAGGCGGTGGAAGCCATCGAGCCCGGCCCGGTTGAAGGCATCCGCGCCACCGGGGCCAACAAAATCGAAGAGATCCTCTACGGCGTGCTGCCGCAGGTGATGCCGCTTTTGATCTCCTACTCGCTCTACCGCTTTGAGTCCAACGTTCGCTCGGCAACCGTCGTCGGCATGGTCGGCGCGGGCGGGATTGGCGTCACCCTGTGGGAAGCGATTCGCGGATTCCAGTTCCAGCAAACCTGCGCCCTGATGGTGCTCATCATCGTCACCGTCAGCCTGCTGGATTTCCTCTCTCAACGCTTGCGTAAGCACTTCATCTAAGCAGCGAGGCTTTGATTGCTATGCACTTATCCAGACATCCGACCAGTTTCCCCACCCGCTGGCAAGAGATTGCCGCAAAGCTCGAAGTTGAGCTGCGCACCTACTACCGCTGCGGCGACTACCTCCCCGCCGAGCAGCAGCTTGCCGACCGCTACGACGTGAATCGCCACACCCTGCGCCGCGCCATCGATCAGCTGGTCGAGCGCGGCTGGGTGCAGCGCCGCCAGGGCATCGGCGTGCTGGTGCTGATGCGCCCGTTCGACTACCCGCTCAACGCCCAGGCGCGCTTTAGCCAGAACCTGCTCGACCAGGGCAGCCATCCCACCAGCGAAAAGCTGCTGTCGGTGCTGCGCCCCGCCTCCAGCCACGTTGCCGACGCGCTGGGGATTGCCGAAGGCGAGAACGTTGCCCACCTGCGCACCCTGCGCCGGGTGAACGGCGTGGCGGTGTGCCAGATCGACCACTACTTCGCGGACCTCAGCCTCTGGCCGGTGCTGCAGCGCTTCGCCAGCGGCTCCCTGCACGACTTCCTGCAGGACGCCACGGGCATTGCGCTAAAACGTACCCAGACCCGCATCAGCGCCCGCCGCGCGCAGGCCAAAGAGAGCAAGGTGCTGGAAATCCCCAACATGGCGCCCCTGCTCTGCGTACGCACCCTCAACCACCGCGACGGCGAGATCAACGCCACGGAGTACTCCGTCAGCCTGACCCGCGCCGACATGATTGAATTTACGATGGAGCACTGAATGCACTTCGATACCTCCACCCGACAGCGCTGGATGCGCGCCCTGGCCCACAGCCAGCCCGCCGCCCTGCTGGCGCGGATGAACGCGCTTAGCCTGACGCCGGATTACGAAACGATCCGCGCGCCGGAGATCGGCCTCGTCCAGCTGCGGGCCCGCATGGGCGGCACCGGCGAACGCTTCTTCGCGGGCGACGCCACCCTGACCCGCGCGGTGATTCGCCTGAGCAGCGGCACGCTGGGCTACGGCTACGTGCTGGGCCGCGACAAAGCGCACGCCGAGCGCTGCGCGGCGATCGACGCCCTGCTGCAGGAACAGCCCCATTTTCAGACACTGATGGAAACCCTGATTGCCCCGCTGGAAGCCGACCGCGCCGCGCGCATTGCCGCGCGTCAGGCCGAGGTGAACGCCAGCCGGGTCGACTTCTTTACGCTCGTTCGCGGAGACAACGCATGACGCTTCAACCCGCTTTTACCCTGGCCGTCCAGGATGCCCAACAGAGTTTTCGCCGCCTGCTGAAGGCCATGAGCGAGCCGGGCGTCATCGTCTCGCTGCACCCGCTCCCGCAGGGCTGGCTGCCGCTGAACGTCGCCACCACCAGCGTGCTGCTGACGCTGGCCGATAACGACACCCCGGTGTGGCTCTCCGGCGCGATGGCGAACGATATCGCCCGCCAGAACCTGCGCTTTCACACCAGCGCTCCGCTGGTCGAGCAGCCCCAGCAGGCGCTGTTTGCCGTCGCCGACGAGCAGATTAGCCGCGAGCAGCTCAACGCCCTAAGCGAAGGCACTGCCGTCGCCCCAGAAACCAGCGCCACGCTGATTTTGCAGGTCTCCAGCCTGAGCGGCGGCCGCATGCTGCGCCTGACCGGCGCGGGCATCGCCGACGAACGCATGGTCGCGCCGCAGCTGCCGGAGTGCATCATTCATGAGCTGACCGAGCGCCCGCACCCGTTCCCGCTCGGCATTGACCTGGTCCTGACCTGCGGCGAACGCCTGCTGGCCATCCCAAGAACCACCCACGTGGAGGTGTGCTGATGTACGTCGCCGTTAAAGGGGGCGAGAAGGCGATTGCCGCCGCCCACGCGCTACAGGAAAACAGACGCCGGGGCGATGAACGGCTCCCCGAGCTGAGCGTCGCGCAGATCGAACAGCAGCTTAACCTCGCCGTCGATCGCGTGATGACCGAAGGCGGCATCGCCGACCGCGAGCTGGCGGCGCTGGCGCTCAAGCAGGCCAGCGGCGATAACGTCGAAGCGATTTTCCTGCTGCGCGCCTACCGCACCACGCTGGCGAAGCTGGCGGTGAGCGAGCCGGTTAACACCGCCGACATGCGCCTTGAGCGCCGCATATCGGCGATCTACAAAGACATTCCCGGCGGCCAGCTGCTTGGCCCGACCTACGACTACACCCACCGCCTGCTGGACTTCACGCTGATGGCGAACGGTGACGCCCCGCCGCTTAGCGCCTCCGACGCCGAACAGGACGCCTCTCCGCACGTCTTTAGCCTGCTGGCAAATCAGGGGCTGGCGAAAGCGGAAGAAGATTCAGGCAGCACGCCGGACGACATCACCCGCACGCCGCCGGTCTACCCGTGCTCGCGCTCGTCGCGCCTGCAGCAGCTGATGCGCGGCGACGAGGGCTACCTGCTGGCGCTGGCTTACTCCACCCAGCGCGGCTACGGGCGTAACCACCCGTTTGCCGCGGAAATCCGCAGCGGCTACATCGACGTGGAAATCGTGCCGGAAGAGCTGGGTTTTGCGGTGAACGTCGGCGAACTGCTGGTCACCGAGTGCGAAATGGTGAACGGCTTCGTCGCGCCGGAGAAGGAAGACCCGCACTTTACCCGCGGCTACGGCCTGACGTTCGGCATGAGCGAGCGCAAGGCGATGGCAATGGCGCTGGTCGACCGCGCGCTCCAGGCACCGGACTACGGCGAGCACGTCGCGGGCCCGGCGCAGGACGAAGAGTTCGTGCTGGCCCACGCGGACAACGTCGAGGCGGCGGGCTTTGTCTCGCACCTCAAGCTGCCGCACTACGTCGACTTCCAGGCCGAACTGGAACTGCTGAAACGCCTGCAACGGGAGCGAGCCAATGGCTAACTTAAGCGGCTACAACTTTGCCTATCTGGACGAACAGACCAAACGCATGATCCGCCGCGCTATCCTCAAGGCGGTGGCGATCCCCGGCTATCAGGTGCCGTTTGGCGGCCGCGAAATGCCAATGCCCTACGGCTGGGGCACCGGCGGCATTCAGCTGACCGCCAGCGTCATCGGCGAAGCGGACGTGCTCAAGGTGATTGACCAGGGCGCGGACGACACCACCAACGCGGTGTCGATCCGCAACTTCTTCACCCGCGTGACGGGCGTGAACACTACCGAAAAAACCGAAGACGCGACGCTGATCCAGACCCGCCACCGCATCCCCGAAACGCCGCTCGTCGAGGATCAGATTTTGATTTTCCAGGTGCCGATCCCGGAGCCGCTGCGCTTTATCGAGCCGCGCGAAACCGAAACCCGCACCATGCACGCGCTGGAGGAGTACGGGATCATGCAGGTGAAGCTGTACGAGGACATCGCCCGCTTCGGCCATATCGCCACCACCTACGCCTACCCGGTGAAGGTGAACGGGCGCTACGTGATGGACCCGTCGCCAATCCCGAAATTCGATAACCCGAAGATGGACATGATGCCCGCCCTGCAGCTGTTCGGCGCCGGGCGCGAAAAGCGCATCTACGCCGTGCCGCCCTGGACCCGCGTCGAGAGCCTCGATTTTGACGACCACCCGTTTACGGTGCAGGCGTGGGACGAACCGTGCGCCATCTGCGGCTCCACGCACAGCTACCTGGACGAAGTGGTCCTGGACGACACGGGCAAACGGATGTTCGTCTGCTCCGACACCGATTACTGCCGCCAACAGAGCGAGGCCAACAGCCAATGAAACCGCTGCTTTCGGTTAATAACCTGACCCACCTTTACGCGCCGGGCAAAGGCTTTAGCGACGTGTCGTTCGAGCTGTGGCCGGGCGAGGTGCTGGGCATCGTCGGCGAGTCCGGCTCCGGCAAAACCACGCTGCTGAAATCCATCTCCGCGCGCCTCGCGCCGCAGAACGGCGAGATCCTGTATCAGGGACGCTCCCTCTACGGCATAAGCGAGGCCGAGCGCCGCCGCCTGCTGCGCACCGAGTGGGGCGTAGTGCATCAGCACCCGATGGACGGCCTGCGCCGCCAGGTCTCCGCCGGGGGCAACATCGGCGAACGGCTAATGGCCACCGGCGCCCGCCACTACGGCAACATTCGCGACACCGCCCGGCACTGGCTGGAAGAAGTGGAGATCCCCGCCTCGCGCATCGACGACCTGCCGACCACCTTCTCCGGCGGCATGCAGCAGCGATTGCAGATTGCGCGCAACCTGGTGACGCATCCGAAGCTGGTGTTTATGGATGAACCGACGGGCGGGCTGGACGTCTCCGTCCAGGCGCGCCTGCTCGACCTGCTGCGCGGCCTGGTGGTAGAGCTGAACCTTGCGGTGGTGATTGTCACCCACGATCTGGGCGTTGCCCGCCTGCTGGCGGACCGTCTGCTGGTGATGAAGCAGGGCCAGGTGGTGGAAAGTGGGTTAACCGACCGGGTGCTCGACGACCCGCTTCATCCGTACACCCAGCTGCTGGTGTCGTCGGTTTTGCAGAACTAAGAGGCCAACATGATCCACGTACAAAACGTCAGTAAAACCTTTGTGCTCCATCAGCAAAACGGCGTGCGCCTGCCCGTCCTGCAAAACGCCTCGCTAGAGGTGAGCAAGGGCGAATGCGTGGTGCTGCACGGCCACTCCGGCAGCGGCAAATCCACCCTGCTGCGCTCGCTGTACGCCAACTACCTGCCCGATGAGGGCCATATCCACGTCCGCCACGGCGACGAGTGGGTGGATCTGGTTCAGGCTCCGGCGCGCAAGGTGCTGGACGTGCGCCGCTCGACGATCGGCTGGGTCAGCCAGTTCCTGCGGGTGATCCCGCGGATCTCCGCCCTGGACGTGGTGATGCAGCCGTTGCTGGATCTCGGCGTGCCGCGCGAGACCTGCGCCGCCAAAGCCGCCAGCCTGCTGACGCGCCTGAACGTGCCGGAACGCCTGTGGCACCTGGCCCCCTCGACCTTCTCCGGCGGCGAGCAGCAGCGCGTCAACATCGCCCGCGGGTTTATCGTCGACTACCCGATTTTACTGCTCGATGAACCCACCGCCTCGCTGGACGCCAAAAATAGCGCGGCGGTCGTTGAGCTGATCGAACAGGCCAAAGCGCGCGGCGCGGCGATCGTCGGGATCTTCCACGACGAAGCCGTGCGCGAGCGCGTGGCGGACAGGCTGCACCCGATGGGGAATAACGCATGATTATCAATAACGTCAGGCTGGTGCTGGAAAACGAGGTCGTGGGCGGGTCGATTGAGATCCAGGACGGCGTCATCCGCGCGTTTGCCGAAACCCAAAGCCGCGCCCCCGAGGCGATGGACGGCGAAGGCGGCTGGCTGCTGCCGGGGCTGATCGAGCTGCATACCGATAACCTGGACAAGTTCTTCACCCCGCGCCCGAAGGTGGACTGGCCCGCCCATTCGGCGATGAGCAGCCACGACGCGCTGATGGTCGCCAGCGGTATTACCACCGTGCTGGACGCGGTGGCGATTGGCGACGTACGCGACGGCGGCGACAGGCTGGAGAATCTGGAGAAGATGATCAACGCCGTGGAAGAGACGCAAAAGCGCGGCCTCAACCGCGCCGAGCACCGCCTGCACCTGCGCTGCGAGCTGCCGCACCACACCACCCTGCCGCTGTTTGAAAAGCTGGTCAGCCGCGAGCCGGTCTCGCTGGTCTCGCTGATGGATCACTCCCCCGGCCAGCGCCAGTTCGCCAACATTGAGAAGTACCGCGAGTACTATCAGGGCAAATATTCCCTTAGCGACGCGGAGATGGCGCGCTACGAGGAAGAACAGCTTGCGCTTGCCGCCCGCTGGTCGCAGCCCAACCGCCTGTCGATTGCCGCGATGTGCCGCGACCGCAACATTGCGCTGGCCAGCCACGACGACGCCACGCACGACCACGTGCGCGAATCCCACCAGCTTGGCAGCGTGATCGCCGAATTTCCCACCACGCTCGACGCGGCAGAAGCCTCGCGCCAGCACGGCATGAACGTGCTGATGGGCGCGCCGAACATCGTGCGCGGCGGATCGCACTCCGGTAACGTGGCGGCAAGCAGGCTCGCCTCGCTCGGCCTGCTGGATATTCTCTCGTCCGATTACTATCCGGCGAGCCTGCTGGATGCGGCGTTCCGCGTGGCGGACGACGAGGGCAACGGCTTTACGCTGCCGCAGGCGATTCGCCTGGTGACGAAAAACCCGGCGAACGCACTCAATCTGCACGATCGCGGGGAAATCGCCGAAGGCAAGCGGGCTGACCTGGTGCTGGCCCACCGCAGGGGCGATCACGTGCATATCGACCACGTCTGGCGTCAGGGAAAAAGGGTGTTCTGATGGGAAGACTCATCTGGTTAATGGGGCCTTCGGGCTCCGGAAAGGACAGCCTGCTGTCGGCGCTGCGCCAGCAGGAGCATACGCAGCTGCTGGTGGCGCACCGCTACATCACCCGCGCCGCCAACGCCGGGAGCGAAAACCATATCGCCCTGAGCGAGCAGGAGTTTTTCACCCGCGCCGGGCAAAACCTGCTGGCGCTCAGCTGGCACGCCAACGGCTTTTACTATGGCGTCGGCATCGAGATCGACCTGTGGCTGCACGCGGGCTTTGACGTGCTGGTCAACGGCTCGCGGGCGCATCTTCCGCAGGCGCGCGCGCGCTACGAAGCGGCGCTGCTGCCCGTTTGTCTCGAAGTGTCGCCGGATGTTCTGCGAAGGAGGCTGCAAAGCCGCGGGCGCGAGTCTGCCCGGGAAATCGATCAGCGCCTGGAACGCGCCGCGCGCTATACCCCGTCGGACTGTCATATCCTCAATAACGACGGAAGTTTGCTACAGTCGGTTGAACGCTTTTTATCGCTTATCCGCCAGAAGGAAAAACAGCATGCCTGAGTGTGTACTTCGTCCCGCCACCGCCGACGACGCGCGGGTCGTCTATGGCCTGATCTGCGAGCTTAAGCAGGCCGAGTTCGATCGCGAGGCGTTTCGCGCCGGGTTCCTCGCCAACCTTCAGGATCGCAATATGCGTTACCAGCTCGCCGGGCTGAACGGCGAGATCGTCGGCATGATCGGCCTGCACCTGCAGTTTCATCTGCACCACGCGCGCTGGATCGGCGAGATCCAGGAGCTGGTGGTGATGCCGCAGGCGCGCGGCCTGAAGGTGGGCAGCCGGCTGCTGGCCTGGGCGGAAGACGTGGCGCGGCAGGCAGGCGCGGAGCTGACGGAGCTGTCCACCAGCGTAAAGCGCGTGGACGCGCACCGTTTTTATGTTCGTGAAGGGTACGCGCAGAGCCATTTCAGGTTCACCAAACCGCTGTAGAGGTGCGCTATGAGTCTGACGATCACGCTAACGGGCACCGGTGGCGCGCAGCTGGTGCCGGTGTTTGGCTGCGACTGCGCGGCGTGCCGCCGGGCGCGCCTGCAGGAAAATTATCGCCGCCGCCCGTGCAGCGCGGCGGTTAAATTCAACGACGCGGTGACCCTGCTGGACGCGGGCATTCCGCACCTGATGGACGACTGGCCCGCGGGCAGCTTCCAGCAGTTTTTACTCACCCACTACCATATGGACCACGTGCAGGGGCTGTTTCCCCTGCGCTGGGGCGTGGGCGCGACGATCCCGGTATACGGCCCGCCGGACGAGGCAGGCTGTGACGACCTGTTTAAGCATCCGGGGATTCTGGATTTTAGCCATACGGTCGAGCCGTTTGTGGCGTTTGAACTTCAGGGGATGCGGGTTACGCCGCTGCCGCTCAACCACTCGAAGCTAACCTTCGGCTACCTGCTGGAAAGCGCCCACAGCCGCGTGGCCTGGCTCTCCGACACCGCCGGGCTGCCGGACAAAACGGTGAAATTCCTGCTTAACAACCGGCCGCAGGCGATGATTATCGACTGTAGCCACGAACCGCGTGACGAGACGCCGCGCAACCACAGTGATTTGAACACCGTGATTGCGCTAAACGAGACGATCGGCTGTCCACAGGTGGTCCTGACCCATATCAGCCATCAGCTTGACGTGTGGATGATGGATAACCCGCTGCCGGAAGGGTTCGAAGCGGGCTATGACGGGATGGTATTGGCGCTGGATTAGGTTTTCTCTCTCCCCGTGGGAGAGGGCCGGGGTGAGGGCATCAGGCCGCACGTGCTCAACGATCGTAATCGTCTTCCAATCTGCGCTCATCTTCCTCTAAACGCCGCCTATCGTCGTCCAGCTGGCGCTGACGTTCGTCCAGACGGCGGCGTCTGTCCTCAAGCTGCCGACGACGATCGTCGTATTGACGGCTGCGATCGTAGCGATCGTCATCATCATTGCTCCGGCTGCTGCCGGGGTTATAGGCGTCGTTGATCGCCTGCTGGATGTTACCAATGGCATCATCAACAATATCGGCATGGGCCAGCTGGCTGGTGAGCGACAGCAGGCCAAATAACAGAGCGGTAGAGTAACGTTTCATAAAGCCAGTCTCGCAGGTTGACTGGCTTCACGGTAATCAACGGCAGGGAGCTGAGGTAGCGGAGGAATCTCAAATTTCCGCCTCAGGATTCCGGCATCCATTTAACGAACCACGCATAAAATTGCCAGAGGCGCGGGGTTGCCCCTACGCATCCACCAGGTGCCCGCTGTTGAGCTGGGTTTTACCGTGCGCGTAAATGTCGTTCTTCTCCCTGCTTTCAATACGGGCAGGCAGGATGCCGTGGATATCAGGATCGGGCGGAAGCAGTAACGTTAGGTGTAGGGCATGTCCCATACCGACACGTGCAGACGGGAATCCCTTGCGCCCCTGAAGGTCACCAGGGTGAGAAGGACGTCTTCTTTCAGGGCAGCAATGACGTTACCCTGCGGCTCCAGCACCTGTCCGGGTTAGAGGCCAGAGGCATTACTGAACAGGTGAATGCACGCCAATTTGTTCAGCTCCCGCTCTCGGTGGAGTCGGGCATAGAATGCGCAGCGTACCCACCAGCCCTAACACAAAAGGTTATTTATTTAACTCAAAGGAGCCGTAGCCGTTTTGTCCAGGGTAGAAAAGATAATGTTTTTCATTATAAACATATTCAATACTATCAGAAGCCCCCAAGTCTGAGGTACCATAAAACATAGAGGGTTTAAATATAACGCGCTGATTTACACCATAGAGGATAAAATAGTAGTTTTCGTTTTGTAGGAACTTGTAAAATGAATACGGTGATATGATTTTTGTTTTATATACTACCGCTGTATATTTTTTATCAGGGCTGATATGCGAGAAAACTTCATCACCATCACTCACGAACAATGTTGATGGCAAAAATACCCATGTCATAAACAGGATAGCAATAATAAATAAAATTTTCAGTCTCATAACTTTATCACCTTTTTGTGAGGTAATGGCTCAGTCCAGTACACGTCAGAGAAAACAATGTAGTCCCCTCCAGTTTTATGTTTTTCCTGCCATTTTCGAAAATCTTCATTAAACACCGGAACAAACCCTGAAAATTGGCGGGCCAGACGCCCCTGCCCCCTGACAAATAAGATGATATATACACTGATGATTCCGCCTTACTTAAAATTCGATCTTTACTCCAAATACCTAAAGGTTCAGGGTATCCATCATCAATAAAGTCGTATGTATCTTTCAAATAATAGCCAACCGATTCAACAATAAAGAATGCACCCTCATTACGGTTTTCAGTATTCCCACGAACACAAACTTTTAAGTTTGCATTTCCTATAGCTCCATACCACTCATTAATCGTATCTGTTTTTTTTCCTATTAATGTTACATTAACTTGCGCTGTATCTTCCAGTTCTCTGATGTCATCAGTGTAACCAATTGATATGTTATTTTTTAGATAATCACCTATTTGGGAAAGCCTCTTTTTTAGCAACACTCTACCTTTTGGGCTATCCCATGTACCACTTAAGAACTCGATGCCTTTAATTACTTGTTCATACTGAATGGCCCATGTCATTTTTACAATATCACAATTGACTACACCATCAGGAATATCCTGTGCCTTTCCATTCTGATATTGATCTTTAGACTTGACGGTAAAAACCAACGCTGGTTTTGCATCAAACCAATGCCTCATTAATTCTGCAGCTACCGGCCATTTCATTTTATCCATAGCATCTGGAATCATGTCGATATGAAAAAATTCCACATCGACCTTTTGTTCCTGTTTTTCTTTATCGTCAGATGTTGTCGTCGTTGCCTGAGCCATTAACGCGTCCCTGCCCTTATTTGGAAGACATAATCGAGCGCTACCGGCTCCTCCGTATCCAAATTCACAGCATTCGTCAGTGAAGAATCTGTGGTTGCCTGGATCGCGCCTGTGGATGTGCTGAGCTGATATGCAAACTCCATATCTTCGGATCCTGTCAAGGTATCCATGACTCTGAAGCATGCCGTATGTGGACCACATGATAAATTTGGTAATGGAGCGGGCATTTCAGCTGTTACCGGATCCAGGGTACTGCTTCCCGTCGCCATCGTCCTTTTCACTTTGCGTATATACATCGCCGTCGTGCCGTACTCCACCTTCCCGGCCTCCAGCCGCAGGTAGCTCCCCCCCCCAATCAGCGTGATACGTTTTTTCCCGGTAAAAGAGATGACACTCGCCGAGCTCAGCGTCAGTTTCTTCTCTGCAAACAAACGCATGTTGGCGTTTTGCGCCTGGACATCTACCGGCCCTTCTCCGGACTTCAGGCTCAGTTGACCCGTACGGGCAAACAGACCCAGTTTCTCCCCAACCAGTGCTGTCATATTACCCATCTCACCGGCGCTGATATCCTTTCCGGCGCTGACAGCAACGTTTTGCACTGCGGCCAGCTGCATATCTTCACCGCAGGTCAGGGCCATGCCTTCCGGAGTACATTTTGAACTATCCTCTGGGTAAAATATTAAATCGCTCTTTTCAGGATGCTCTGTTATTTTTTCGAAGTGATTCGTTAATTTTTTTAAATAATCACTAAGTGCTTCTCCCTTTAAATTCACTTCCCGTGAATCCTTAAGAATTCATTCAAAAAATCAAAAGTCTTTGTTGCGTATACTCTGAAAATGAGTCTTTAAGTTCCATAAAAACCTTCTTACACAGAATTATAATGTTCTATTTTAACTATCTTTGAAAAGCGGAAGCCCATGAGATTTCCTCCATTCTTTCAATACCTTAGTTATCCCCTCCGGATTGCAGTTTTCATCATCAATAGTGTGGTATATCAAATCTGAACCATCGGGATGACTGGTGATTTTTTCAAAATGGTCAAGAAGCTCGTCCAGCTTATCATCATCAGGCGCTGTGTTTTCCTTGAATATATCCTCAATGAAACTTTTAAACTCATTTTCCGTATAATCTTCAAAGCGCGGTTTTAATTCCATAATTTACTACCCCTTGTGAATGTCTATGTGTCTTTTAGGTGTTGTCACTCTAACATTATCGCAATCCATCACAGCGCCGCCATCTGAAATATTATCCACATGATGTAACTCGAAACTTTTCCGTTTACCAACATGTTCAACCCGGACACTGCGAGGAGCTTTACCAACACGCATCCTGTCTAAGTTTGAAGGTTTAAATTGTAATGATAACTCTGGATCAGTTGCAACGGCCTTCCAGAAAGCAGCTCTAAATGCATCAAAATTACTGAACTCTTGTCCTCTTAACTTATCAGCGATTTGTGATGGCACAGGTGCACCCAAGCCAGAACTTGCGGCCTCAAGCCATTTTTCAGAACCTGACAGCGTCTCACCCTTCCCTGTTGCCACGCCAGGCTCATCCCTTGCGGTTTTGAGATATACATAAATCGGCTTAATTCCGGAATCGGCAGGGAACACCAGAATGTAATCGTTGAGATCCCGCTCTTCCGGCACCGGGAATGGCGGCGTCGTGTATTCATCTTTTCCGTCTGGTATTGGCGTGACCAGAATTGTCGCCTGGTCAATAGGTCTGATTTCGCTGCCCGTATGCGACGGAAGGTCATTGCCTTCCGGCCTTTCCGGCGTCCAGGTTATCAGAGGAACATCAGCTCCGTGTGCTGGTTTGAACTCATAGCGGCTATTTTTTTCAATCCACTTCATTTCAGCCGTGCGCACACCTTCATACGGGGTGCCTTCACCCGTATGAACGCCGTAGACCCGCATGTTGCCCTGTTCATCCTGCCGCCAGAAGAATCTCACCCGGGTCGTCGCTTTAGCTCCGGTTAGCGCTTTCTGCCGCAGTTCTTCCTCGTACCAGAATTCATCCCGTCCGGGCACATTGCCGCTGCCTTCACCCGCAGACGGGATATACAGCGCGGACATCATCGCGCCCACATACGGAATACCCCGGGCAGCTCCCAGTACGCCGGTTAAGGACCACTCTCCCCATACCTGCGTCATGACGCCAGTTGCCGCTCCCAGTGCAAGCGGTGCGGCAGATGCTTCGGCGGGGGCTTTTTCGCCTCCGGTGTCAGACTTACGTTTTTTGGCTGACTGGGCATGCTGAACAACTTCTTCATCTTCGGCAGGAGCATGCTGATGACCGTACCCACAGCAGTCATCTTCAACCGGCTGGGCAAAAATCGTCATCTGGCCGAAGTTTTCTACAGGCTCTTCGGTGGTACCTGCATCGGTACAGCCTTTCTCTTTCAGGCAGGATTTTGCATAGACCGGCGTCACCCAGGGAGTCAGCGTTTCGGGGTTAAGCTCCCGCATGGTGGCCGGAGGAGGGAGTGGAGTGGTCTCCAGGGGTAATGAGCTCCGTGCCGCCGCCATCGTTCTTTTCACCCGCCGCAGGTACATCGCCGTCGTGCCGTACTCGACCTTCCCGGCCTCCAGCCGCAGATAGCTTCCTCCACCAATCAGCGTGATGCGTTTCTTTCCGGCAAAGGAGATGTCGCTCGCCGAGCTCATCGTCAGCTTCTTCTCCGCAAACAGCCTCATATTGCCGTTCTGCGCCTGCACCTCCACCGGGCCTTCGCTGGCCTTCAGGCTCAGTTGCCCGGTGCGCGCAAACAGCCCCAGTTTTTCTCCCGCCAGCGCCGTCATGTTGCCCATGACGCCTGCGCTGATATCCCCGCCTGCATTGATGGCGACGTTATTGGTTGCAGCCAGTTGCAGATGCTCCCCGCTGGTCAGCGCCATCCCTTCCGGGGCCGACATCATCAGTGCCTCGTTCAGCGGCTTCAGCCGCTGCGCGAACATCGCTATCTGGCTGTCGATATCCGCCTTCAGGGCCTGCGCCTGTTCTGCAGCCATCTCCAGCTGCTGCAGCTGCTGGTTGAGCCTGTCGATTTCCTGCAGGGCGGCGCTCATGTCCAGCGCCTCGCCCTGCGCTTTCGCCTGCGCGTCCGCGCTGACAAACAGCCCCTTCCCGGCGCGGATAACGCCGTGCTCATCGGTGCGCAGCTCGGCACCCGTGCCGCGAGGCTGCCCCTGCGCGTCCACCAGGTGCCCGCTATTAAGCTGGGTTTTGCCGTACTCCGTGGCGAGCTTGATGTGCTCCTCGCCGCGCTGGTCCTCCATCCGCAGCTTGTTGTTCGCCGGGGTTCTGAGGATGTTCCGGGTGTGGTTGTCGCGCGTGACGTGGTCCGGGTGTTCAGAGTCGTGAAGGGCATATGCGATGTACGGCAGGTCGATATCGCCGTTGCTGTAGGCAACCGCCACTTCGGTGCCGCCGGTAAGCGGCGTGTGCCAGCCCAGCGTATCGCCTGCGGTCGGCTTCGCCATCCGCAGCCACAGGTAGCCAAAGCCCGGTGCCGTGCCTTCGCGGTCGAAGTCCAGCCTGACCCGGTAGCGCCCGTGCTCGTCCAGGTGCGCGTAAATATCATTCTTCGCCCGGCTCTCGACCCGGGCCGGCAGGGTGCCGTGAATTTCAGGGCGCGGGATTTCCGACGGGCGGAAGCAGTAACGTTCGGTGTAGGGCATGCCCCGGACCGACACGTGCAGCCGGGAATCTC
>NZ_QBJD02000024.1 GCF_003057745.1 Enterobacter sp. RIT418 | reverse complement strand
TATAATATTCGCTGTATTAATAATTTTTGCTTTAAATTTTTTTATATCAATGCTTACCGAGTCGAAACTTATCATCAGCATCTATAACATAATAAAAACACCGCCAGGCTATGATGCAAAAAAAACCAGCCAGTTATTGTTAACTGGCTGGTTTATAAGAAGCATTAATCTATTTAACGACGCGTAGAGCGGGTCGCCCACCACGTGGCGACGGGGGATCGTCATCCGGATCGTTGTCATCGGCATGGTCCGGTTTATCACCGTCGATAATGGACATCACCGTTTCACTTTCGTTTTCAGACGAACCGTCTTCATCGTTCAGGCTGGCAACATCTTCATCATAAGCCGTTTCCGGCTCGAACATGGTGCCCGCACCGTTTTCACGCGCATAGATAGCCAGTACGGCTGCCAGCGGCACGGAAACCACGCGTGGTACACCGCCAAAGCGCGCATTGAAGCGCACTTCGTCATTCGCCAGCTCAAGGTTGCCCACCGCACGCGGGGCGATATTCAGTACAATCTGGCCGTCGCGCGCGTATTCCATAGGAACCTGGACCCCCGGCAACGTCACATCCACAACCAGGTGCGGCGTGAGCTGGTTATCCAGCAGCCATTCATAGAAGGCGCGCAGCAGATACGGACGGCGTGGTGAAAGTTGTGACATTTCCACAGTCGTTAGCCTCGGCCGAGACGCATTTCACGTTCCGGTTCAGTTAAAGATGCCAGGAAGGAGTCGCGTTCGAATACGCGAGTCATGTAGCCTTTCAGCTCTTTCGCGCCCGGGCCGCTGAACTCTACGCCCAGGGTTGGCAGACGCCACAGCAGCGGCGCCAGGTAGCAATCTACCAGGCTGAACTCGTCGCTCAGGAAGAAAGGCTTCTGGCCAAACACCGGCGCGATGGCCAGCAGCTCTTCACGAAGTTGCTTACGCGCGGCGTCCGCTTCGGAAGATGAACCGTTTACGATCACGTTCATCAGCGAATACCAGTCTTTCTCGATACGCTGCATGTACAGGCGGCTTTCACCACGCGCAACAGGGTAAACAGGCATCAGCGGGGGATGCGGGAAACGCTCATCCAGGTATTCCATAATGATACGGGATTCCCACAGGGTCAGCTCGCGATCCACCAGCGTCGGTACGCTTTGGCTCGGGTTGAGATCGATCAGATCCTGAGGCGGGTTATCCTTTTCCACATGCTCGATCTCAAAACTGACACCCTTCTCGGCCAGCACGATACGAACCTGATGGCTATAAATGTCAGTAGGACCAGAAAACAGCGTCATTACCGAACGTTTGTTGGCAGCGACAGCCATGAAAACCTCCAGGTATATTCAGAATTTACTGCTACTGGCCCTTCGGGGCCAGCCAGATGAAATATCGCCCATCCCAGAGAAAACACATTGTTCAAGAATCGAACAAAAATCGAGTATTCACCGATATTTGGGCAGAAAATTGGATGATAGTTTACCAGATTTTGATGGGTTTGTGGTGAGGGGATTCTGGAAATGTGGAAAAAGAGAAGATATATGGAATAGTTTTGTGGATAACCTGCGCATTATCCATAAAAAAACCCGCCGAAGCGGGTTTTTCGCCAATCGTTCTGCGTGAGCAGAAAAAGATTAACGTTTGGAGAACTGAGGACGACGACGTGCTTTACGCAGGCCGACTTTCTTACGTTCAACCTGACGAGCATCACGGGTAACGAAGCCAGCTTTACGCAGTTCGCCACGCAGGGACTCGTCGTACTCCATCAGAGCGCGGGTGATACCGTGACGGATCGCACCTGCCTGACCGGAGATACCACCACCTTTAACAGTGATGTACAGATCCAGTTTTTCTACCATATCAACCAGTTCCAGCGGCTGGCGAACTACCATGCGGGCAGTTTCACGACCGAAGTACTGTTCCAGAGAACGTTGGTTGATTACGATTTTACCGCTGCCCGGTTTGATGAACACGCGAGCTGCGGAACTTTTGCGGCGACCAGTGCCGTAGTATTGATTTTCAGCCATTGCCTATAATCCCGATTAGATGTCAAGAACTTGCGGTTGCTGTGCCGCGTGGTTGTGCTCATTGCCTGCGTAAACTTTCAGTTTACGGAACATAGCACGACCCAGCGGGCCTTTTGGCAGCATGCCTTTAACCGCGATTTCAATCACACGCTCAGGACGGCGAGCAATCATCTCTTCAAAGGTCGCTTCTTTGATACCACCGATGTGGCCGGTGTGATGGTAGTACATTTTGTCAGTACGCTTGTTGCCGGTAACAGCAACTTTGTCTGCGTTCAGAACGATGATGTAGTCACCAGTATCAACGTGCGGAGTGTATTCCGCTTTATGCTTACCGCGCAGGCGACGAGCCAGTTCAGTAGCCAGACGGCCCAGAGTTTTACCGGTCGCGTCAACAACATACCAGTCGCGTTGTACGGTTTCTGGTTTAGCTGTAAAAGTTTTCATTAAAAGCTTACCCAAATAAATAAGTTACACGTTGGTGAACACCCAAACGTTTAGTCAGTTGAGGTTCACACGACAAAGTCCGGCAAACCTACCCCTTCGAATAGCTAATGCCGACACATAGAAAGTTTCGGGAAAAAAACCTTCTCGTAACGTGGGGTCGCAAGATTATAGAGAAGTTGAGGTCAAAGATCGACCCTTAAATGTGATTTGGAATGGGTTTTTCGGGGGTGGGTATTGTGCGGTCTGGTGCCCTCACCCCCAGCCCCTCTCCCACGAGGAGAGGGTGGCATTTACGGCATATGCTCCAGCTTCAGGTATTCCTCACTCTGCATCTCCTGCAGGCGCGACAGGCAGCGCTGGAACTCAAACTTCAGCCGCTCGCCCTGGTAGATCTCATATAAAGGGACTTCCGCACTCACCACCAGCTTGACGTGACGCTCGTAGAACTCATCCACCAGCGCAATGAAGCGGCGGGCTTCGCTCTCCATGAGCTTCGTCATTACGGGCACGTCAAAAAGCATCACCGTGTGAAAGAGGCGCGATAGCGCAATGTAATCATGCTGGCTGCGGGCGTCTACGCACAGCGTGGCAAAAGAAACGGCCAGCGTTTGATTCTCCACGCCCAGCGTTTGCAGCGGACGGTGGTTAATCTCCAGCACGGGCGCGTTTTCGCGCTTAGCGCCCGCCAGCGCCAGCCAAAGCTTATCCATCTGCGCCGTGGTCTGTACGTTCAGCGGTGAAAGCCACAGGTGCGCCTGGGTGAGCGTGCGAAGACGATAATCGACGCCCGCGTCCACGTTCATGATGTCGCAGTGCTGCTTGATGGCGTCGATTGCGGGCAGGAAGCGCGCCCGCTGTAAGCCGTTGCGGTATAGCTCATCCGGCGGGATATTTGAGGTTGCCACAAGCGTAATGCCACGCGCGAACAAGGCTTTCATCAGGCCGCCGAGCAGCATCGCGTCGGTAATATCAGAGACAAAAAATTCGTCGAAACAGAGCACGTCCGTTTCCGCTTTAAACCTGTCGGCAACAATCTCCAGCGGATCGCTTGTTCCCTGCAGTGCCGTCAGCTCTTCGTGGACGCGCAGCATAAACCGATGAAAGTGCAGGCGTTGTTTACGCGCTCCCGGCAGGCTTTGGTAGAACATGTCCATCAGCCAGGTTTTTCCGCGTCCGACGCCGCCCCACATGTATAAGCCGCGAACCGGGGCATGTACCTGCGGCTCTTTCTTGCCGAGCAGCCGACCGAACGCGGCCTTCAGCCCACCGCCCTGCGCGGCTTCTGCGGGGTTGGCGGTGAGTTCCTGATAAAGGGTATCCAGACGATTAACCGCTTCGCGCTGAACGTCATCCGGCTGGTGTGAGCCCTCGTTCAGGGCGTGTTGGTATCGCGATGCGGGGGACAGGCTTTGCATAATCTTATTGTTATTCCTTCAATTAAACCTCACCAGCGGGCGTGACTGATGAAAAAAAGGCCGTTCTACACTACGCGATGATACGTCAGGATTCCACTTCTGCGGAAATAGCGGTTATAGTGGCATTATCAGGCACAGGCAGGAGCCGAGCCAACACCCTACGGAATCACAAGACAACGGGAGAAGTTCATGACCTGGGAATATGCGCTAATCGGTTTAGTGGTCGGCATTATCATTGGTGCCGTGGCCATGCGTTTCGGTAATCGCAAATTGCGTCAGCAGCAGTCATTACAGTACGAACTGGAAAAAAACAAAGCTGAACTGGAAGAGTATCGTGAAGAGCTGGTCAGCCACTTTGCCCGTAGCGCCGAGCTGCTGGACAACATGGCGACGGATTACCGTCAGCTGTATCAGCACATGGCGAAAAGCTCCAGCAGCCTGCTGCCAGAGATGACGGCGGAAACCAACCCGTTCCGCAACCGCCTGGCTGACTCGGAGGCCAGCAACGATCAGGCTCCCGTACAGATGCCGCGCGACTATTCCGACGGCGCCTCCGGCCTGCTGCGCGGTGGCGCAAAACGCGATTAATCGCACAACCTGAATAAATTTTACGGGCGCATCTATTGCGCCCGTCCTTTCTTCCCGTCCCCAGCTATTATTTAGTCAAACACCTCATTGTTCACCGGTTGAAAATTCAATAACATCAAGATGTTTTTGGGGCCATTCTTCTTTCATTCCAGGTTACGAGAGTCCGCATCGATGAAGAAAAAAAACCAGCTGTTAAGCGCGTTAGCGTTAAGTGTCGGGTTATCTCTCTCGGCGTCCTTCCCTGCTTCAGCGGCGCTGCCCTCGCAGGTCCCTGGACAGGCCGCCATTCCAAGCCTCGCGCCGATGCTGGAGAAAGTGCTGCCTGCCGTGGTGAGCGTGAAGGTAGAAGGCACGGCGCAGCAAAGCCAGCGCGTGCCGGAAGAGCTGAAGAAGTATTTCGGTGATGAGTCTCCGGATCCGCAGGCGCAGCCTTTCGAGGGGCTGGGGTCTGGGGTTATTATTGATGCGGCCAAAGGCTATATCCTGACGAACAACCACGTCATCAGCCAGGCGGATAAAATTAGCGTCCAGCTTAATGACGGACGGGAATTTGACGCGAAGCTGATTGGCGGCGATGACCAGAGCGACATCGCGCTGCTGCAGGTGCAAAACCCAAGCAAGCTGACCCAGATTGCCATCGCGGACTCCGACACGCTGCGCGTGGGCGATTTCGCTGTCGCGGTCGGTAACCCGTTCGGTTTAGGCCAGACCGCCACCTCCGGCATTGTCTCCGCGCTGGGCCGCAGCGGCCTGAACCTGGAAGGGCTGGAAAACTTTATTCAGACCGATGCGTCAATCAACCGCGGCAACTCCGGCGGCGCGCTGCTCAACCTGAACGGCGAGCTGATCGGTATTAACACCGCCATTCTCGCGCCCGGCGGCGGCAGCATCGGCATTGGCTTCGCCATCCCCAGCAATATGGCCAAAACCCTCTCTGCGCAGCTCATCCAGTTTGGCGAGGTGAAGCGCGGGCTGCTCGGCATCAAAGGGATGGAAATGAGCGCCGACATCGCCAAAGCCTTTAACGTCAACGTGCAGCGTGGAGCGTTTGTTAGCGAAGTGCTGCCGAACTCCGGCTCGGCAAAAGCCGGCGTGAAGTCGGGCGATGTGATCGTCAGCCTGAACGGCAAACCGCTCAGCAGCTTCGCCGAGTTGCGTTCGCGTATTGCCACCACGGAGCCGGGCGCCAAAGTGAAGCTTGGCCTGATTCGCGACGGCAAGCCGCTGGACGTTGAGGTCACGCTGGATAAGAGCACCTCTTCATCAGCGAGCGCCGAGCTGATCGCACCGGCGCTGCAGGGAGCGACGCTCAGCGACGGGCAGCTTAAGGATGGCACTAAGGGCATCCGCGTCGATACCGTTGAAAAAAGTAGCCCCGCCGCGCAGGCCGGCCTGCACCAGGAAGACGTTATTATTGGCGTGAACCGCACCCGCGTGCAGTCTATCGCGGAAATGCGCAAGGTGGTGGAAAGCAAACCGGCGGTCATTGCGCTGCAGATAATCCGCGGCAAAGACACGCTCTACATTTTACTGCGTTAAGCATTTGCGACGCCGGACATCACCGCTTCGTGTGATGTCCGGATAACTCATGCTATGCTGCAAACCGTTCCTTTATTTACGATACGCGCATCATGCTTTTAAAGCTCTTTCGTTCTGTAGCCATCGGTTTGATCGTCGCTGGCCTGCTTCTGGTGGTTGTACCGTCATTACGGCAGTTTAATAAGCTGTCGGCACCGCAGTTTGACAGTGCGGATGAAACGCCAGCGACCTATAATCAGGCGGTTCGCCGCGCCGCGCCTGCGGTGGTAAACGTCTATAACCGCGGGCTGAACAGCTCGGCCCATAACCAGCTGGAAATCCGCACGCTCGGCTCCGGCGTGATTATGGACGATCGCGGCTATATCATTACCAATAAGCACGTGATCAACGATGCCGACCAGATTATCGTCGCGCTGCAGGACGGCCGCGTATTTGAGGCCTTGCTGGTCGGCTCGGACAGCCTGACCGACCTGGCGGTACTCAAAATTAACGCCACGGGCGGCCTGCCGACCATTCCGATTAACCGCAAGCGCACGCCGCATATCGGCGACGTGGTGCTGGCAATCGGCAACCCTTATAACCTCGGGCAAACCATTACCCAGGGGATCATCAGCGCCACCGGGCGCATCGGCCTGAACCCATCGGGTCGGCAGAACTTCCTGCAAACCGATGCGTCAATCAACCACGGTAACTCCGGCGGCGCGCTGGTGAACTCGCTGGGCGAGCTGATGGGCATTAATACCCTCTCCTTCGATAAGAGCAACGACGGCGAAACGCCGGAAGGTATCGGCTTCGCTATTCCGTTCCAGCTGGCGACCAAAATCATGGATAAGCTTATCCGCGATGGCCGCGTGATCCGTGGCTATATCGGTATCGGCGGCCGTGAGATTGCGCCAATGCATACCCAGGGCGGCGGCATCGATCAGATTCAGGGAATTGTGGTGAACGAGGTGGCGCCAGGCGGGCCAGCGGCGAACGCAGGCATTCAGGTGAACGATGTGATCCTGTCCGTGAACGGTGTGCCGGCGGTGTCGGCGCTGGAGACCATGGACCAGGTGGCGGAAATCCGCCCTGGCTCCATTATTCCTGTTGAAGTCATGCGTAACGATAAGAAGCTGACCATACAGGTCACGATTCAGGAATACCCGGCCACCAGCTGATAAGCATAAAAAAACGGAGCGACAAGCTCCGTTTTTTTTGCCGGGAAAGTGCGTTTTACTTGTTAACGAACTCTTCGCCCAGGGTGATATCTTTCTTCAGCGTATCGAGCATGCCTTCCATCGCGTTTTGCTCAAACGCGCTCAGCGTGCCAATAGATTTACGCTCTTCGATACCGTTTTTACCCAGCAGCAGCGGCTGAGAGAAGAAGCGCGCGTGCTCGCCGTCGCCTTCTACATAGGCGCATTCAACAACGCCCTTCTCGCCCTGCAGCGCACGGACCAGAGAAAGACCAAAACGAGCTGCCGCCTGGCCCATAGACAGGGTTGCAGAACCGCCACCTGCCTTCGCTTCCACCACTTCGGTGCCCGCGTTTTGAATACGTTTGGTCAGGTCAGCCACTTCCTGCTCGGTGAAGTTCACGCCCGGGATCTGCGACAGCAGAGGCAGGATCGTCACGCCAGAGTGACCGCCGATGACCGGCACTTCAACTTCCGTTGGCAGTTTGCCTTTCAGCTCGGCAACGAAGGTGTTGGAGCGGATGATATCCAGCGTGGTCACGCCGAACAGCTTGTTCTTGTCGTAAACACCGGCTTTCTTCAGCACTTCTGCCGCGATAGCCACGGTGGTGTTCACCGGGTTAGTGATGATGCCTACGCAGGCTTTCGGGCAGGTTTCCGCAATCTGCTGCACCAGGTTTTTCACAATGCCCGCGTTGACGTTAAACAGGTCTGAACGGTCCATGCCGGGCTTACGCGCAACGCCTGCGGAGATCAGCACCACGTCAGCACCCTGTAGTGCAGGACGCGCATCTTCACCGGAGAAGCCTTTGATTTTCACAGCTGTCGGGATGTGGCTCAGATCAACCGCCACGCCTGGGGTAACCGGAGCAATATCGTACAGGGAGAGTTCTGAGCCTGAAGGCAGTTGGGTTTTCAGTAGTAGGGCAAGCGCCTGGCCGATACCACCAGCAGCGCCGAGGACTGCGACTTTCATCCTAAACTCCTTATTATGGTTAACTTAAGTATCTGTAAATCCGTTGCGGCGACCATAATTCAGCAGGTAAATAATTACAATTTTCGTAGCTAAAGAATTTGAGGTCGCGCGTCTTTCACCTTCGCCAGAAGACTATCGGGCTTCGGCAGCAACGTATTAAGAGGGGGTTACAATACACCCTGCTACGCCACCAAAACAACATCATTTTGATAACATTTAATTTACTTTTAAGCTTATTTTCGCAGCGTGAGCCAGGCATGTTTTCTGATAACGAAATCTGATAAAATCTCTCCCTTTCATAACATTATTTCAGCCTAAGCGCTGGCAGATAATTTGCATAAAAATTCATCCACATGCATAATAATGTTGTTTCTTTCGTCATATTCCGGGTGACTTATGCGAAGCTCGTCTAAGCAAGAAGATTTAGTAAAGGCGTTTAAAGCGCTGCTCAAAGAAGAGATATTCAGTTCTCAGGGAGAAATCGTTCAGGCGTTGCAGGAACAAGGATTCGATAACATAAACCAGTCGAAAGTCTCCCGCATGTTAACCAAGTTTGGCGCGGTACGTACCCGCAACGCCAAAATGGAGATGGTCTATTGCCTGCCTGCGGAGCTTGGCGTGCCGACCACCTCCAGCCCGCTGAAAAATCTGGTGCTGGATATCGACTACAACGATGCCGTTGTCGTGATCCATACCAGCCCCGGCGCCGCGCAGCTGATTGCACGCATGCTGGACTCGCTGGGCAAACCGAAAGGCATTCTCGGCACGATTGCCGGTGACGATACGATCTTCACCACGCCAGCCAACGGTTTCTCAGTAAAAGATCTCTACGAAGCAATTCTGGACCTGTTCGAACAGGAACTCTGATTGCCCTCCCCGCGGCGCCCTGCTGCGGGGATTGTTCTGCTCCACCCTCATTTCCCCCTGTTTTATCTCGCCTCTGCCTTTAACAAATAGTGCTTTTTACTGGCCATTAACATTCATTTGGTGAATACCAAATCAAAAAAAAGCACAAAAAATCAAAGTGTGTTATCTCTATGATTTTCTTATATATTACTCATTGAATTGTTCAAATAACGCGCATTTTAATTCCAATAGGTTATAAAAACCTCACGCATTAAAACGTGGCAACCTACGAAACAATTAGTCTGGTATTAATTTTTAGCGTTACTAGTGTATACTTGATTTTGTGATGAGGGTCACGAAACAAGACCCCACAAAAAATTCGACGAGGTAAAGAATCATGAAAATCAAAACAACTGTAGCAGCTCTGAGCGTCCTGTCCGTCCTGTCATTCGGTGCTTTCGCCGCTGATGCAATCAACGCCGATCAGGCGCAGTCCCGCGAGGCTATCGGCACCGTTTCCGTAGGCGCTGTTGGAACATCTCCGATGGACATGCGTGAAATGCTGAACAAAAAAGCGGAAGAGCAAGGCGCTTCATCCTATCGCATCATTGAAGCGCGCTCCGGCGACCACTGGCATGCCACCGCAGAGCTGTACAAATAAGTTTTTGTAATACCTAAGACATCGTTCTCCACTCAGCGGCACCAGGCATAAAAAAAGCGGTTTAACCCTTCTAGCCGTTGAGGAAACCCTATTCAGGAGTAAAGACTATGAACATGAAATCGATTATCGCAACCCTTGGTTTAGCTTCCGTAATTTCATTTGGCGCGAGCGCGGCCGTACAGCAGGTTAATGCTGAACAGGCGCAAACTCTGCAGCCGATGGGCAGCGTCTCCGTGACCTCCATCACCGGCTCCCCAATGGATATTCGTCAGGAACTCGCCGCGAAAGCGGAAAAAGCCGGGGCAAGCAGCTATCGCGTTACCGAACTGAACCAGGGCGATCACTGGCACGCGACGGCACAACTGTATAAATAAACCCTCGTCGTATCTCATCATACGACTTGCCCCTGAGCTTCCCGGTTCAGGGGCTTTTTTATTTAGTGGCGCGCGTTAAAGCGTAACTGTCCCTCCAGCTCCTCTTCCGCTTCATCAAACAGCAAAACCAGCGCGCCGAAGCGTCTGCGCAGCTTATCCGGCAGATGGATAAACTCGATCTCCAGCGGTAACGGCAATTGACTTCCGGTGACAACATCCCAGAGCGTATCCAGATTGGTGACGCTTTCCCGATCCAGGTTAAAGGCCCGGATAAATTCGCGATAGAAGTCTTCCTGACTGTCGATTTCATCAAAATCAAACGTATAAATTTTCATTGCCAGCCACCCCGTCTATATCCGTCATAATCCCCCGATATGCAGGGTCTTCACTTCAAGGAACTCTTCCAGACCGAGTACGGATCCCTCGCGACCCAGACCGGACTCTTTCACCCCGCCGAAGGGACCTAATTCCGTTGAGACCGCGCACTCGTTAATGCCGATCATGCCGCTCTCTATCGCCTGCGACACGCGGAACACGCGGGAGAGATTCTGGGTATAGAAGTAGGCCGCCAGTCCGTACGGCGTATTGTTGGCTCGCATGATCACCTCATCTTCAGAAGTGAAGCGGAAGCAGGCGGCTACCGGACCAAAGGTCTCTTCCTCGGCGAGCTTCATCCCTTCGTGACAATCGCCCAGCACGGTTGGCGACCAGAAGTTTCCGCCGAGCGCGTGCGGCTTCCCGCCCGCCAGCACGGCTGCACCTTTGGCCACCGCGTCTTCGACATGCTCTTTCACCTTTTTCACCGCCGAAGGCTCAATCAGCGGCCCAACCACCACGCCCTCCTCCAGGCCGTTACCCACCTTCAGCGCGTTCACCGCATCGGCCAGCTGGTTCACAAATTTGTCGTATACCGTTTCCTGGATATAGAAGCGGTTCACGCTGACGCACACCTGCCCGGCATTGCGGAACTTATTGGCAATCGCCCCTTTGACGGCGGCATCAATATCCGCATCCTCAAAGACGATATAGGGCGCGTTGCCGCCCAGTTCCATCGATACTTTCTTCATCGTTTCGGCGGCGTTGCGCATCAGCGTTTTCCCCACCGCCGTGGAGCCGGTGAACGAAATTTTCCGCACGTCATGGCTGGCCATTATCGCATCGCTGATCTCAGACGTGTTGCCTGCCACGGCGTTGAGAACGCCGTCCGGTATGCCAGCCTGCTTCGCCAGGACGAGCAGCGCAAAGGCGCTGAGCGGGGTATTGTTTGCCGGTTTAATCACGCCCGTACAGCCGGCGGCCAGCGCGGGCCCCAGCTTGCGGGTCAGCATCGCCATCGGGAAGTTCCAGGGGGTAATGGCCGCCACCACGCCAGCGGGTTCGCGGGTCGCCAGAATGCGCGAGCCGGGCTTGACCGGGGGAATAATTTCGCCGTTTGCGCGCTTGGCCTGCTCGGCAAACCACTGAATGAAGCTGGCGGCATACTCGACTTCGCCTTCCGCTTCTTTAAGCGGCTTGCCCTGCTCGGTGGTCATAAGCCGCCCGAGCCAGCTTTTGTTTTCAATAATCAGCTCGTACCAGCGGTAAAGAATTGCCGAGCGCTCCTTGGCGGTTTTTGCGCGCCAGGCCGGGAAGGCTTTGGTTGCTGCGGCAATCGCCTCCTCGGTTTCGGCTTTGCCCGCCTTCGCGACTTTCGTTATCACCTCGCCCGTCGCCGGATTAAGCACGTCGAAGGTGGTATCAAGCGTTTTCCAGATGCCGTTAACGAAATATCCATTCTGAAAAAGAATTGAGTCCTGAAGAGCCTGGGTAGTCATGTGTCCTCCCTTCCTGATGTAAGAGCCTGCTCAGATAAGTATAGCCATAAAAAAACCGACGCTTTTGGCGTCGGTTTTTGGCTTGTCAGCTCTCGGTAAGGGCACTTTGATAGCGATGGAGCATCAGCACCAGCCGATCTACCGGCTCGGTAACCTGCCTGGGCGCTTCCCACATCCGCAGTTTTTCCTGATAAATATCGAGCTCTTCCAGCAGCTGCTTAAAGTAGCGGCGTCGCTTGTCGTCGCTGGAGGCCGACAGGACATGGTCGGCCGTGCGGCGCAGCTGGCGGTGGAACGACGACAGATCGTCATTGATCGGCACCGGCGCGTTGCGCAAGCGCTGGTGCGCAATGATCATGGTCAGCGCCAGGCGGAACTTGGCAATGTCGCCCGGAAATTTGTTGAGCAGTAAAAACAGCTGCTGGTACAGCGCGGGCAGATGGTTCTCTTTGCGCCGCGCGGTATTGGTGGTCATGGACGATACGGCAGCAGAAACGAACTGGTTCAGCAGCACGCGGCCGGTCCGCGCCTGCGAGTTATCGCGCACCAGCAGAATCACCATCATCGCCAGGAAGCAGCCCACCAGCTGGCCCAGCGCGCTGTCGAGGAACTGGCTGAAGTGAAACGTCATCGGATTGTCCAGCACGAGAATATTGATGGTGCTCGCCAGCGCCCCGAGCGATCCCAGGCGGCGTTTTTGCACTTCAATACCGATGAAGAACGCCATCACCGCGAGGCTAATGCAGAGCAGCAGCATGCTCTGCTGGGTTGACGGCAGGATCACCAGGAAATAGAGGGCCCCGATCGGCAGCGCGGCTATCGTCCCATACAGAAAATCAATGGCGACCATACGCGGATTCGGCAGGCGCATTGCCAGCGAGGTCACGACGGCGATCATCACCATCGCGCCACTGCCGGACGTCCAGCCGGTCCAGAGCCAGAACAGCGTGCCGAGCATACAGGCCAGCGTGGTGCGCCAGAAGTTGACCATCGCGTGGTGGCGCTCGGCCGACTCCGCTTTGATCACCACTTCGCCCTGCAGGACTTCCTCTTCTGCAGCACTGATTTTGGCATTGCCTATCACGCCGCGCTTGAGCAGCAGGTAACGCGTCGCGGCGCCCACCCAGGTGTAGATCGTCACAGGCGTGTCGCGCTCGCCCGTCCAGGCAATCACCCGGCGCATGCGCTTAAGCTGCCTGTGTACGTCCTGCACCGTTTCGACCGGCTCTTCAAAAAGCTCGCGGAAGGTGTCCGTAACCGCTTCAGGCCGCGTGTTTTGGATCAGGTAGGTTTCGCACGCCTGGGTGATGAGCGTTAAGGCAACGGTGTTAATCGCCTTAAGACGGCGATTGGCGCGCGTCCAGCGAGAGGACTCCATATTCAGGTTGCTGCGCATCCCTTCCAGCGCCTGCGTGCGGCGCACCAGCCCGCTCCAGGCCTTATCCACCTCTTCGCTGTCACCGTGCTTAATGCACAGCTGCATCAGCTTATATTGGTCGACAATCATCGCATCGAGCTCGCGGTCGACTTCCTGCTTAATGGAGCGCGGCGAGAAGAGCAGATCCGCCACGATGGCGCAGACGATACCAATCACGATTTCGCTGCAGCGCTCGACGGCAAACTGCGGCGCGAGCAGCGGTTCAGCCTGAATGGTGATGATGATAATCAGCGCGGTGTAACCGGAAAGCCCCCAGGCGTAGGAGTTTTCCACTTTCACCAGCGAAGAGATCCAGGTACAGAAGCCCGCCCAGATGCAGCACACCATCAGCATCAGCAGCGGCGTGCGGATCATCAGAATAATAATGGTGAGCGCGGCGATACAGCCGATAAAGGTCCCGACGATACGCAGCATGCCGCGGTAGCGGATCGCGCCGGAATAGGGCTCTCCACCCGCGGCGAACGCCGGACCGGCCGCCACGATCGCGGCCGTCAGCACCGCCCAGCGAGGCGTTTCCAGCTGAAAATGAAAGCCGACGAACAGCGCCAGCACGATGGCGCACGCCAGCTTCACGGCAAAGCGCAGGTGCTGGCTGGCGATGGTGAAAATACCCATAGCGATTAACCAAACTCGCGCAGGCGGTGGGCGAGCTTACGGAAGAAGGAGTCCTGGCTGGCATCACGGTCTTTCTCACCGGTAATCACCACGGTCGCCGTTGTTCCCGCCGGCCACAGGTTACCCTGCTGTTCGTCGAGGTGAATACGCACCGGCACGCGCTGCGCCAGGCGCACCCACTCGAGATTGGAGTCGACCGTTGCCATCCCCTTGCTGTCGCTGCTGCTGCTGGAGTTAGTCACGCCAGCCGCTACGCTATCGACGGTGCCCTTAAAGACGCGGTTGCTGCCGAGCGGTGTAATTTCCGCGCGATAGCCCCGACGCACGCCTTCCAGCTTGGTTTCTTCCATATAGGCCAGCACGTAGAAGGAGTTCTGCTTCACCAGCGCCACGGCGGTGGAGCCGCGCGTAATGAACTCGCCGGCGTAGACGTTCAGGTTGGTCACCCAGCCGTCGGCCGGCGCGCGGATCACGGTGCGCTCCAGATCCAGCTTCGCCAGATCGCGCGTGGCTTCGGCTTTCGCCAGCTGGTGCAATACGGTTTGCAGCACGTTGTTTGACTGGTCGATCTCTTCGCGGGACATCGCCTGTATGCCCAGGCGATTGCGGCGCCCGGCTTCACGGCGTTTTTCTGATGCCAGCGCCTGATAGTACGCCACGTCCGCATTCGCCTCCTCCAGGGCTTTCTGATAGCGGGGACGATCGATGGTAAACAGCACCTGGTCTTTTTTGACCAGCTGGTTATCGTGGACGTTGACGGCGGTGATGAGCCCGGCGACGTCGGGCGCTATCGCCACCACGTCCGCGCTGAAGCGCGCGTCGCGCGTCCATGGTGATTCGGTGTAATAAACCCAGGCGCGGAAAATCGCGATGAACGCGAGAATGACGAGCGCCATCGTGATGGCAGTGCGGGAGATTTTTCTTGTTAGCGTTTTCACATCAACCTCAAACAAACATGCGCGATATCAGGTAAAACAGGCAGCAATAGAGCGCGGTATTGAACAATGCAGGGTGCCAGACGAAATCGTAGATCCCGGTAGGGACCAGCACCTTGCGCACCAGCCAGAAGATCGCCAGTGATAAAAGCAGCTCGAAAAATATCGGTGGGAACGACAAACCGAACACCACGATAACGGGAAACAGACTCATGTTGACCTTGATTAGAGAGAGTGCAGGCTTCAGAATTTTTAAGCCTGCGCCACCGCGAAGGGGCAAGAAAGCCGGGCGAGAGTGGCGCAGCTATTATGTAATTAATAATATATTAACGTAACTGTTATGCTGTTATCTATAATATGTGATCTAAATCACTTTTAAGCCAGAGTGAACAATGGAACGTTTAAAACGCATGTCGGTGTTCGCCAAAGTGGTAGAACAGGGCTCATTTACCGCCGCCGCCAGGCAGCTGCAAATGAGCGTATCCTCCATCAGCCAGACGGTATCAAAGCTGGAAGATGAGCTTCAGGTCAAGCTGCTCAACCGCAGCACACGCAGCATCGGACTGACGGAAGCCGGAAAAATTTACTATCAGGGCTGCCGCCGCATGCTGCATGAGGTGCAGGACGTTCACGAACAGCTCTACGCTTTTAATAACACGCCCATCGGCACCCTGCGCATCGGCTGTTCTTCAACTATGGCACAAAATGTTCTCGCCGCCATGACCGCCGAAATGCTGAAAGAGTATCCCGGCCTCACCGTCAATCTGGTCACGGGCATCCCCGCGCCGGACCTGATCGCCGACGGGCTGGACGTGGTGATCCGCGTGGGCGCCCTTCAGGACTCCAGCCTCTTCTCTCGCCGCCTGGGCAGCATGCCGATGGTGGTGTGCGCGTCCAAAAGCTATCTGGCGCAGTACGGCATTCCGGAGAAGCCCGCCGATTTGAGCAACCACTCGTGGCTGGAGTACAGCGTTCGCCCGGATAACGAGTTTGAGCTCATCGCCCCGGAAGGGCTTTCCACGAAGCTCCTGCCGGTAGGCCGGTTCGTCACGAACGATCCGATGACCATCTCCCGCTGGCTGGTCGCGGGCGCCGGGATCGCCTACGTGCCGCTGATGTGGGTGATAAACGAGATTAACAGCGGCGAGCTGGAGATCCTGTTCCCGCGCTACCAGTCCGATCCGCGCCCTGTCTACGCACTGTATACCGAAAAGGATAAGCTGCCGCTGAAGGTGCAGGTCTGCATTAACTATCTGACGGAATATTTTGTGGAGGTCGCGGAGTTGTTTCAGGGAATGCGGGGAAGAAGAAAAGAATAATCTCCGTAAATCCTCATCCGCTTCGATATTTTATTATAAATATATCCTGAATAACCGGAACGGTTATTCAGGCGAGCCTTCTGATTATCAAATTTGGCGAATTGACAGCCTGACGCGGTCACGACTATCGTATATTCATCTGATTAATCAGATGGTTAAATAGTTGTTAAAGAAATAACAAAATATGTTTTTCAGGATTCTGTTTATACAAGGAATAAAAAATGAATTTATTTGAACGAACTGCACCATCGCGCAGGCGCTACGGGCTCGCCGCGTTCATTGGCCTGATCGCCGGCGTTGTCTCTGCGTTTGTGAAATGGGGCGCTGAGGTTCCGCTTCCACCGCGCAGCCCCGCTGATTTATTTACCAGCGCCTGCGGCCCTGAGCAATTAATTCGTGCGGCAAACCAAATCGACTGCTCGCGTAATTTCCTTAACCCGCCCTATATTTTCCTTCGCGACTGGCTGGGCGTTGTTGACCCTAACGCGGCTGTGTACACCTTTGCCGGGCATATATTCAACTGGGTTGGCGTGACGCATATTATTTTCTCTATCGTCTTCGCCGTAGGCTATTGCGTTGTGGCAGAAGTCTTCCCGAAAATTAAGCTCTGGCAGGGCCTGCTGGCCGGCGCGTTAGCCCAGCTTTTCGTCCACATGATCTCCTTCCCGCTGATGGGGCTAACGCCACCGCTCTTTGAACTGCCGTGGTATGAGCACGTTTCCGAGATTGTCGGGCATTTGATCTGGTTCTGGTCGATCGAGATTATTCGCCGCGATCTGCGCAACCGCATCACCCACGAGCCGGACCCAGAGATCCCGCTGGGAAGTGCACGCTAAAAAAAATGGCGCTACCCGAAGATAGCGCCATTTTTCATCACCGTTCCGGTCAGGCCGTGCCGCCCACCGTCAGGTTATCCACCTTCAGCGTCGGCTGACCTACGCCAACCGGCAGGCTCTGGCCCTCTTTACCGCAAACGCCCACGCCGTTGTCCAGCTTCAGATCGTTGCCGACCATGGAAATTTGCTGCATCGCTTCGATGCCGGAGCCAATCAGGGTTGCCCCTTTCACCGCTTTGGTGACTTTGCCCTTCTCAATCAGATAGGCCTCTGACGTGGAGAAGACAAACTTGCCGGAGGTGATGTCCACCTGGCCGCCGCCGAAGTTTGGCGCGAAGATACCGTAATCCACGGATTCGATAATCTCCTGAGGCGTCGATTGGCCCGGCAGCATATAGGTGTTGGTCATCCGCGGCATCGGCAGGTGCGCGTAGGATTCACGGCGGCCGTTGCCGGTTGGCGCAACGCCCATCAGGCGCGCGTTGAGCTTGTCCTGCATGTAGCCTTTCAGCACGCCGTTCTCAATCAGCACGTTGTACTGGCCCGGCGTCCCTTCATCGTCGATGGAAATCGAGCCGCGGCGATCCTGCATGGTGCCATCATCCACCACGGTGCACAGCTCGGAGGAGACAAGCTGCCCCATCTGGCCGCTGAACACGGAGGTGCCGCGACGGTTGAAATCGCCTTCCAGACCGTGACCGACCGCTTCGTGCAGCAGCACGCCCGGCCAGCCTGCGCCGAGCACCACCGGGAATGACCCCGCAGGCGCCGCAACCGCACCAAGATTCACCAGCGCCATGCGCACGGCTTCTTTTGCCCACGCGTCCGCGCGCGCTTCGCCGTCCACGTCGCCGAGGAACCAGTCGTAACCAAAACGACCGCCGCCGCCGCTTGAGCCGCGCTCGCGCTTGCCGTTGTCATCCACCTGTACGCTAATGGAAAGGCGCACCAGCGGGCGAACGTCGGCGGCCAGCGTGCCGTCGGTCGCGGCGACAAGAATCAGCTCATACACGCCGCTCAGGCTGGCGGACACTTCCTGCACGCGCTTGTCCGCGGCGCGGGCCACTTTGTCCACGCGGCGCAGGATATCGAGCTTCTCTTCCCGGCTCATGCTCTGCAGCGGATCGATGCTGGTATAAAGCGCGGAATGCTGGATCTCGCCCAGGGTTTTCACGCGGCCATCGCCCGCGTCACGCACGATGGTGCGCGCGGCCTGAGCGCTCTGCTCCAGCGCCGCAAGGCTAATTTGGTCCGCATAGGCAAAGCCGGTTTTCTCGCCGCTCACGGCGCGAACGCCGACGCCCTGGTCGATGTTGTAAGAACCGTCCTTGATGATGCTGTCTTCTAAAACCCAGGATTCGTGATAGCTCGACTGGAAATAGAGATCGCCGTAGTCGAGACGGCGTTCGGTCAGTTGACCAAGAATGGAGAACAGGTCCTGATGGCTCAGGCCGTTCGCTGCGAGCAAATGTTCACTTACCAGGTTCAGACTCATCGTATTGCTACTCGTTCGTTGCCGCTTGGGCGGTAAAAAATTCATATTTATTGAGAGTGAGGCAATTACCTGCCCACGTCAAATCATTGCTGTGCATCTTTGCGCGGCTGGCGCAGGACTTCATTAATCTGCGGCTTATCGACCGGGCCTGTGATGCGGTAGCGCAGAATGGAGACCTTGCTCCACAGCGGGCCCAGCACTTTACTGGCGGCAAACACCGCTGCGCCGACGATCGGGTTCACCACGAACGCCGCCGCCACGCCCACGCTGGCGGAAATTTCCGGCGCGACCACGGCCTCCATGTCCAGTTCGCGGCGCACGAGGTTCACCGAGCCCTTCATGGCAATATCCGCTTCCAGGCCATCCACCAGCGTGTCGTCGGTGTGCAGAACGCCGTCCTTGATCCACGCCGTGCTGCGGATGGAATCATAGTAGAAGCCTTCGCTGAAGGTATCGCTGAAGTCAAAGCGCAGCTTGCGCAGCAGCGCATCAAAACTCAGCAGGCGCAGGATCTGCCCGGCGCGCCCTGTGCTCACGTCGGCGATTTCGCCTTTGCCAAAGCGGGTTTTCAGAATGCCGTTGAGCGAGGCCTCATCCGGCTTCCACGGGGCGTCACGCCAGTGAAGATCGTAATCAACGTCAAACGACGAGCCGCGCAGCGGCGTGCTGATGCCAAAGAAGTTGGTTGCCGCATCCAGCTTGTTGCCTTTAATGTCGCCCTTCAGCGAGGTGCGCTGCTGGCCGGGATTATTGACCCACTCGCCCTGCGCGGTCAGGCGGCCAAAACCGGTATCGATCAAGCCGCCGGCAAGGCTAAGCGTGTTGCCTTTGATCGTGAAATCGCCGTCAATCCGCCCGTATTTTTGCCCCCACAGCCAACACTCTGCGCAGCGCAGCTGGAGATCCGGCCAGCCGCTAAAATCAATCCGGGCGTTGTTCAACGGCGCGGTGCTCGCTGCGGCATCAGCCGTCGTGGCGGACGTCGGGTTGTAATAGAGATAGCGGATTGCCGCCTGCCACGGCGCGTTATCGCGCAGGGTGAGCGTTCCGTTAATTTCCCGACCCTGGGCCTCGACTTTGGAACCGTTCGCCGTGGGCTGCGAAACCAGGCTCAGGTTGTTCCACTTCTGTCCTCCCAGCGTCAGGGCCGGCGTGCGGACGGTAATCGTCTGCGGGAATGCTGCGGCCTGGTCAACGTTCTGCCCCACGCCTTTCTGGAAGAGGGCCAGCCATTCGGCCCCGTCCATCGGCGGAAGGTTCAGCTCAATGCCCGACTTATCCGGCAGCGGCGGCGTGGTGCGGCTGTCGGTGGTCCAGATGGCTCTGTCGAGCGTCAGCTTGCGGCCAAGCAGCCAGCGGCTGTTGAAGTGGTTCGTCGCCCCGGCGCTGCCGGTCAATGCAAAGCCGTTGAGGTTGCCATCGACGTTCACCTTCACCGGCAGAGACTGCCCGGCACTTTTCTCCAGCGGCGCGGGCAGACTGCTGCTGATATTTTTCAGATCGCCCGTGATGTCGACGTTATAGCGTGCGCCTGCGTGATAGGGCAGCTCGATAGCCACCTTGCCATTCCATGACACCGCGCCGCCAATCGCCGCTTCAATCGGCTTCGGCAATACGTCCATTTTGGCAGGCTGCCAGTTCGCGTCCATATTCACCGCGACCTGATAGGCCTTCTCGCCCTCGGTGGTTGTAAAATCGATATCGATCGGCTGGTTAAACCAGGTGGCCTTCAGCGGCTCGCTTTTCAGGTTACCGTTCACAAAGCTGAACTGGCCGCTGAGGTTTTTCAGGGTGCTTTCCAGCGGCTTAATATACAGGCTGTTGTTATTCAGACGGACATCGCCTTTGGCGGTGGTCATTTCGCCGTCCAGCGGAATGTCGAGATGTAAGCGAGCATTCACATCGCCATCCAACTGCAGCTGCTCAAGCGTGGCGGCCAGCGAGTCTTTTAGCGGCGTCTCTTCAAAGTACGGGCCAACGGCTTTGCCCGGGCCGTTGATGTTTGCGTCAATCAGCAGCTTTTCTTTAGAGTAGTCTGGAATATTTGCCGTCAGGCCGCTGGCGGTAACCCCGCCCAGCGCAACGCTGTCGGCCTTCATCCACAGGCCGTCATTGATGAAGTTCAGCTCCATATCGAGGTTTTTGAGCGCGGGCCAGTCGGGCTGGAAGGCAAACGTGGCGTTGCGCAGCGGCACCAGCACCTGGAACTGGCCTTCGTTATGCTTGTAGGGGAAGAGGTGCGGATTGCCGCCGTACACCAGCGTGGCGTTGTCCGCCTGACCGCCCTGGATCGCGCCGCTCAGGTAGTCGACCAGCGCTTTGCCCATCAGGTTTTCCGGGAAATAGCGCCAGGCCTGGGAGCCATCGTCAGTGCTGATGCCGGCCAGAATGCCCAGCCACGGCTCTTCACCCTCAGGCTGCAAATAGCGGAAATCCCCGCGCGCATGTACCGCTTTGGCCTTCACATCGAGATGGCGTCCGTCGAGCTGGAAGCCCTTATCGTTTTTCAGCCAGTTCAGCACCGCGCGGCCTTTTTCGATTTCCAGCGGCGCGCGGAATACCGTTTCGTACGGCATTTTGGCGTCGGTCATTTCGGCCGTCAGCCTGCCGTTTTCCACGCTCCCTTCGAGCTTGCCGCTAAAATGCTCGGCGCCGGGCAGGAGCTTCCACTGCTTCCAGGCCAAATTTTGCCAGGAGGCGAGGAAGCGGGTTTTTTCCGTCGCCTGAAGCGGGATATCCAGCCCCAGCGCGTCAATCTTCCCGGTCGGCTGCGTTGCCAGCCAGATATCGCCCAGCTCGGGCGAGATTTTGGCCGCCATGGAGCGCAGCCCTTCGATGGCGTTGAGGTCCAGGTTGCTGGCGCGGATGCGCAGCTCGTCGCTGCGCGTGTTGTTCTTCCCGCCCACGTCCTGTTCCGGCATCCAGGCGAGCGTTAACGCACCGCGCGGCCAGGGCTTACCGTCCATGCTGATGCGGGTGTCAGGAATGGCAAACTGCCAGCCCTCTTTCTGTTTGGTCACGTGGGCAGTGAGGTTATCAACGGAGAGCTGGTGCGGATTATTATCGCCTCTCCAGCTTGCGCCCCCCTGCTTGAGCCAGATGTCACCGCTGGCAAATTCACCGTTCGTCAGCGTCATCCAGCCCTCAAGGCTGAAGCGGGCGGTCTCTAACTGCATGTTTTTTTGCATCCAGTCGCCCAGCCACGGCTTCACGTCCACGTCGTCGGCCTGCAGCCACACTCTGCCGTTATTCAGCAGGCCGTTGTCATCACGCAGATCCATGCGCACCTGCATCACCCCGTGCTGACCGTTCAGGCTGGAGAGGTTGACCTGCCCCTCTGCGCGATGACGATCTTTGCCGTTAAGCCAGGTCAGCTGCGGGATCGCCAGCTCCGCCCGCTCGCCGGAGAGGGTAATAAAGCTGATTTCACTGTCGCGCAGATCGAAGTGATCGAACTGGCGCAGGAAAAGATCGCTGATGCGGTTGGTTTCGAGATCCTGACCGTTATCACCGCCTTTTAGCGGCGTGTTGGTCAGAAACTGGAGCTGATAAAAAGTGAGGTCGCGAAACTGCCAGCGCAGGTGCAGCAGGCTTTGCCAGACGTCCAGCGCCAGGGTAACGCGTTTAATTTTGAGGTGGCCGCCGTCTTTCAGGCTGGCGTTGATATCCCGCGCGTCGAGCGTCGGGCCGAAGGTTTGCCAGCTTGCGCTGATTTGGCTGACGTCCACCGGCACGCCGGTGGCGGATTCGATTTTTGCCAGCACCTGCGGACGCCAGCTGTCCAGATGCGGCAGAACGAGACGTAGCCCGCTTACGAGCAACGCAACGATAACGACGAGCGTTGCCCCTGTAAGCAATAAAATCCCCGGCAATCGCCTCACGCGTCTCTCCTTGTCAGCCTTTAATCTCGCAGCACACTGCGTTTTACATCATGACGACGTCAAACTGCTCCTGGTTGTAGAGCGGCTCAATTTGTACTTTTACCTGTTTGCCGACAAAGATTTCCACTTCTGCCAGCGCGTGCGACTCTTCACCTTTGAGCGCTTCCGCCACCGCAGGAGAAGCATAGACCAGGAAACGGTCAGAGTCGTAGGCGTGGTGAACGCGAACAATTTCACGCATGATTTCGTAGCAGACGGTCTCTACCGTCTTTACCGTGCCGCGTCCGTGACAGGTAGGACACTCGTTACACAGCACGTGCTCCACGCTTTCGCGGGTGCGCTTGCGGGTCATTTCCACGAGACCGAGCTGCGAGAAGCCGTTGATGCTGGTTTTCACGCGATCCTTACTCAGCGCCTGTTCCAGCGAGTGCAGCACGCGGCGGCGATGGTCTTCATTATTCATATCGATAAAGTCGATGATGATAATGCCGCCCAGATTGCGCAGGCGAAGCTGGCGCGCAATGGCCTGCGTCGCTTCGATGTTGGTGTTGAAAATGGTGTCGTCCAGATTGCGGTGGCCGACGAATGCCCCGGTGTTGATATCGACGGTGGTCATTGCTTCGGTCTGATCGATGATCAGATAGCCGCCGGATTTCAACTCAACCTTGCGCTCCAGCGCGCGCTGGATCTCGTTTTCGACATCATAAAGATCGAAGATCGGCTGGCGGCCAGAGTAGTGCTCCAGCAGGCCGGGCATCTCCGGGATGTATTCAGCGGTAAACTCCAGCAGCGCCTCGTACGTCAGGCGGGAGTCCACGCGAATGCGGTCGAGCTGTGCATCGGCAAAATCGCGCAGAACGCGCTGCGCCAGCGCCAGCTCGCCGTACAGCTGGTAGCGGGTCTGGTTACGCTTTTTGCGCTCCATCACCTTGGTCCAGACGCGCTTCAGGTAGGCCGCATCAGACGCAAGGTCCTCTTCGCTGATCCCTTCCGCCGCGGTGCGGATGATAAACCCGCCCTGCTCGTCGCAGTAGGCGCTGACCACCTTTTTCAGGCGCTCGCGCTCGCTTTCACTCTCAATGCGCTGCGATACGCCTACGTGCGAGGCTCCGGGCATAAAGACAAGGTAGCGGGAAGGAAGGGTAATGTCTGTCGTCAGGCGCGCGCCTTTGGTGCCGAGTGGGTCTTTGACCACCTGCACCATCAGATCCTGGCCCTGGCGCACCAGCTCGGAGATATCGCGGACGGCGAACTGCTTCTGCTCTTCGCCCGCCACGCATTCGGTGTGCGGCATGATATCGGAGGCATGTAAAAATGCCGCCTTATCGAGTCCAATATCTACAAAAGCCGCCTGCATACCCGGCAGTACCCGACTGACACGACCTTTGTAGATATTGCCTACTATTCCGCGCCGAGCTTCACGCTCAATATGGATTTCCTGAAGAATGCCACCATCAATGTAGGCCACACGGGTTTCCGATGGCGTTACGTTTACCAACAATTCAGCCGTCATAATTATCCCTTCCCTCACGCAGTGAGTTAAAATTGCTCAGCAACTCATACGTTTCCACCAGCGGTAAGCCGACTACGGCGTGATAGCTGCCATTTATCTTCCTGACAAAACAGCCACCCAACCCTTGAATACCGTATGCACCTGCTTTATCCATCGGTTCGCCGCTGGCAATATAGGCGGCGATCTCGTCATCGGTAAGTACTCTGAACGTCACGTCCGTCACCACCAGGCAGTCCAGCACGTTGTGGCTATCCGCCAGCGCAACGGCCGTCATCACCTGGTGCGTTTGCCCGGACATGTTGCGCAGCATGCGCGCCGCGTGTTCTGCATCGTGCGGTTTCTCTAACACTTCACCGTTAAGAATAACGATGGTATCGGCGCCCAGCACCGGCAGGTCGCGCGGCGTTTGCGCCACGCCTGCCTGCGCTTTCTCACGCGCAAGACGGGAAACGTACTGCTCAGCGCTTTCGCCCGCAGCACGCTTCTCTTCAATACCGGTAACGATACGTTCAAAGGACACCCCTAGCTGGGTCAGGAGTTCCTGACGGCGCGGGGAGCCGGAAGCAAGATACAAAGACGTCATAGAAACCTTTTATTGCACGGCAAACTGCTGGCGGATCTTACGCATCAGCAGGAATAGCCACGGCCAGAGCGCACCGTTAACTACACTACTCCAGAACACTTCCGGTCGGAAAGAGACGTTGATCACTAAAAACTCTGCCCAGAAAACAACGATATCGGCAGCCAGCGACAGCAGCATCACCACCAGAGCCTGTTGCCAGAGCGCGAGGTTGCGAAAGAGCTGGAATTTAAGTGCGACGAGGTACGCAATAATGCTCATGGATAAGGCGCGAACGCCCAGCGTAGAGCCACTAATGAGATCCAGTATGGCACCCATCACAAAACCCGTGCCGACATTTACGCGGTGCGGGAGGGCGAGGATCCAGTAGAGCAAAATGAGCAGCACCCAGTTTGGCCGGTAAACAAGGAGATTATCCGGCCAGGGCATAACCTGCAGCAACAGTGCAATGAGGAACGAGAGCCAGATTACCCAGCGTCCCTGGCTACGATAGCTGGCCACTACTGCCCTCCTGAAGAGAGCTGCGGCGGTGGCGGCGCATCCCGCGTCGGCTGCGTAATCCCCGTCGCCGGAGCCAGAACCGGCGCCGGTGGCCCCATCGAGTCAGGCGGCGGGAGAACCTGCGGCATCATCTGCATCAGGCGCTCGTTGGCTACGCGATGCACGTCTTCCGGCGTCATCGGGTTCGTTCCATTACGGTCGGCTCCCCACAGCAGCAGCAGGTAGCGAAGACGCTGCAGGCCAGCCGTTGGGCGCGCCTGAATCACGGTATAGGCACGCTGGGTGTCGAGCTTAACGGAGGAAACCACCCCTACCGGATACCCTTCAGGGAAACGTCCACCCAGACCGGAGGTCACCAGCACGTCGCCCACGCGAATATCCGTGTTGGCAGGCAGATGCTCCAGCTGCAGATCGTCCGTGCAGCCATTACCGGCCGCAATAACGCGGATGTCATTACGCAGCACCTGAATTGGCAAAGCGTGGGTAGCATCGCAGATCAGCAGCACGCGGCTGGTCAGTTTGGCAACCGCCACCACCTGTCCCACGACGCCCTTATCGCTGATGACGGGCTGACCTTCGTACACGCCGTTGACGCTGCCCTTGTCGATCACAACCTGATCGCTATAAGGGTCATTGACGGTCGAGATCACCTGCGTGACCATTTTCTGCTCATCCTGGCGCAGCGGCGAGCCAAGCAGTTCGCGCAGACGCGCGTTTTCCTGCTTGTATTGCCCCAGCATCAGCAGCTCGCTGTTTTTCAGCAGCAGCTCCTGGCGTAATGCCCGGTTTTCGAGTTCGAGCTGGTCGCGTGAAGACAGCGTTTGAGAAACGGAGTCGAGCAGTTCACGGGGACCATTTGATACAAAGTAGAAAGGACTGACGGCGGTATCCATGTACGTTCTGATTTGGCTGAACGTACCGAGGCGGCTATCGGCAATAATGACGCCAAGCGCAACCAGAACCGCCAGGATAAGGCGAAACTGCAGCGATGGGCCACGGCTAAAAATTGGCTTCATAGGCTATGCGTATTCTCGCGTCAGAGAGAAAGGGTAGCGATGCGCTACCCTTTCACAATGACTACTCTTCGCTGAACAAGTCGCCGCCGTGCATGTCGATCATTTCCAGCGCCTTGCCACCACCGCGGGCGACGCAAGTCAGTGGATCTTCTGCAACTACGACAGGAATACCTGTCTCTTCCATTAACAGGCGGTCGAGGTTACGCAGCAGCGCACCACCACCGGTCAGAACCATACCGCGCTCGGAGATATCGGACGCCAGCTCTGGTGGGCACTGTTCGAGGGCAACCATGACCGCGCTCACGATACCGGTCAGCGGCTCTTGCAGCGCTTCCAGAATTTCGTTGGAGTTCAGGGTAAAGCCGCGTGGAACGCCTTCCGCCAGGTTACGACCGCGCACTTCGATTTCGCGCACTTCATCACCTGGGTAGGCAGAACCGATCTCATGCTTGATACGCTCTGCGGTGGCTTCACCGATCAGAGAGCCGTAGTTACGGCGAACATAATTGATGATGGCTTCGTCGAAACGGTCACCGCCGATACGCACGGAGGAGGAGTACACCACGCCGTTCAGGGAGATAACGGCAACTTCAGTGGTACCACCACCGATATCCACTACCATAGAGCCGGTCGCTTCTGATACAGGCAGACCCGCACCAATTGCCGCCGCCATTGGCTCTTCAATCAGGAAGACTTCACGCGCGCCTGCGCCCTGAGCGGACTCGCGGATAGCGCGACGTTCAACCTGAGTTGCGCCAACAGGTACGCACACCAGCACGCGCGGGCTTGGGCGCATGAAGCTGTTGCTGTGAACCTGCTTGATGAAGTGCTGAAGCATTTTTTCAGTCACGAAGAAGTCAGCGATAACGCCGTCTTTCATTGGGCGGATGGCGGCGATGTTGCCTGGGGTACGGCCCAGCATCTGCTTCGCGTCATGACCCACTGCGGCAACGCTTTTCGGCGAGCCAGCACGATCCTGACGAATGGCCACAACGGAAGGCTCATTCAATACGATGCCTTGTCCTTTTACATAGATAAGGGTATTCGCGGTACCCAGGTCAATGGACAGGTCATTGGAAAACATGCCACGAAATTTTTTCAACATACTAAGGGATAATCCTGAAAGCTGGGGCGGATAAGAAAATCCGCTTACTTTACCAACCACACACAGCAGCGACAAGGCGCAAAAATCAGCTGCTACGGTGAAAATTAGTGCAGTACGTTACCTTTGTTACAAATTCATTTCCTGAATCCCTCAGGGCTGAGTAAACAGTAGCGTCCCTCACTTTCATTTGTAACCCGTTAAAGGTCGTTCACTGGCTTTTTGCTCGACGTACTCAAAGCTACAGGCGCGATATTCTACGTGAAAACAAAGTAAACGGCAGGTCAAACAGAGTATCTTTGCAAATATTTTTTCACATTGGTGTCAAGTGGCTGTGAGGCGGCAAAAAAATCCCCCTGACCGCCGGTAACACCACGCGCTGTCAACGTCTGCCATTCGCTCCTGGCGCGCACGCCCGTAGCGAATACTTGCGTTTGCGTTCCCTTGCAGGCTTCGACCAGGCTCTGAACCAGCAGCTGGTTTTCCGTCCGTTTCTCGATATTTCTTACCAACCCGGGGTGAAGCTTCAATAATTCCACATCCAGCTCCTGGATCCACGCGGTACTCACCAGCGTCAAACCCGCCTGCGTGACCGCTACGCGCGCGCCGAGCGCATTGATCAAACGTACCACCGGACGTAACCGGCTGATGTGTTGACCTACATCGGCCTCTGCAAGTTCAAAAATAATGCGTTTGCGTTGCGATTTTTCGCATTGCATTAATATATCGCGCAGCCAGCGCTGAAAACGCGGGCGAATCAATGACTCAACGGTCACCTGTAATGCGAGGGTTTCTTCAGGCCAGAATGATAAAAACGGAATAATGCGGGTAATTTGCTGGCGGTCATACTCTTCGGAAAGACCAAATTGCAGCACCATTGGCAGATACTCGGCGGAAATAACCTCTTCCGTACCGTCAAAAATACGGCACATCAGCTCCCGATGGTGCACGTTGCCCTTTATTGTTACCGCTGGTTTTTGATAAATACGGGGTCCACCGCGATTGAGCATTTGCTCAATCAAAGTACGCCATCGCACGTTGCCGCGCCCTTTTTCCGGCAGAGAGTCATCATAGATTGCCCAGCCGTTCGCGCCCTGTAACACGGCATTGCGGGTGGCGGCCTCCGCATGCTCCATCACCTGTTCGGTACTCTGCCCTCCGCGCCAGGCGCAAATGCCGATATGGACCATGTCGTCCCGGTCGAGCATTTTGCTCTGGGGTAGACCATCAACCGCCTTCAGCAGCTGGCTGGCAATGCTCTCGGACTCCTTCAGGGTCCGATGCGGCAACAGCACGGCAAAATCGCTGCGGCGATAGCGCGCCAGCAGCGAGCCGGGATAGCGCATAATAAAAGTGGACAGCAGGTTGATCAGCGTAAAAAAGGTTTCTTCCGTCGCCCGCTGCCCCCACGTGTCGCGCAGCAGGTCAAAGTCAGGCAGGCGAACGATCATCACCACGCCGTGCGTGCCGACTTTTTCAGGATCTTCCAGCAGCGTCGCCAGCTGGTTATCAAAGAAGAGGCGGTTATTCAGGCCCGTTTTATTGTCCTGCGCGGCATAGGAGCGAATCAGGGTATCCATGCGGCTGCGCTGCTCGCTGGCAAACTGAATGTCGGACAGCAGCACGTCCAGCGCGCTGCTGGTGCGGGACGGCCATTCATACACCGAACCGCGTACCTGCGGGCCGCGCTCGCCGTTTAGAATACGGATGGAGCGCATTTCCAGCAGCTCCTGCCCGGATAGCTGGCGTCGCTGCCAGCGGACCGCAAGAAAAATCAGCAGCACGATAAACGCAACGGCGACCGTCAGCGGCGCGGTGGTCATCAATGAGCGGAAGTAGCTCGCCATCGGGTCGAGATAGACCATGTGGATGGACATGCCGGGATGTTTAAGTGACGGAACCGTCACGTCGCGATACTGATTGATTGTCCCCGCGGGGCGGTAGCTTGTTTGCCGGGCGTGGCTGAAAACCGTCTTGTTACCCTGCATGATATCGATCTGGACAATATCAACCGGGACCATCATCTCGTCCAGCTCGCGGGAGAGCGCCGGAAACGACGTCGTAATCAAACGTGAATCAATGACGGACGCCACCGACTGGACGCGATTCATCAGCTTGTCCTGAATCGCAATGTAAAAACTGAGAGAACATCCCATCAGCGTGACAAATATCGTAAGCCCCGTCAGCAAGGTGGTAAAAGCTGAAAACTTCGTCGTTAATCGCATCCTTGAGATTACTCCGTGGGTTGATGGGAATGCTAGTAAGCACTAACTTGCATTTAAGATGCGACATACTACCAAACCTGGCGTATCTGGCAATTTATTGCGTTAAATCGGCATAGCGTTTCACTTAGCGAGTATAGTCTTCAGGGATTATTTTCCAATCGTCAAACTTAGTGAGGACCCCGTATGCAGGCATTGATCTTAGAACAGCAGGAAGGCAAAACGCTGGCCTCGGTGCAAACCGTTGAGGAAAGCCGCCTGCCGGAAGGCGACGTCACCGTCGATATTGACTGGTCCAGCCTAAACTATAAGGATGCGCTGGCCATCACGGGCAAAGGTAAAATCATCCGAAATTTCCCAATGGTGCCGGGCATCGACTTTGCAGGCCGCGTTCACGCGAGTGAAGATCCGCGCTTCCACGTCGGGCAGGAAGTGCTGCTTACCGGCTGGGGCGTTGGGGAAAACCACTGGGGCGGACTGGCCGCGCAGGCGCGCGTAAAAGGCGACTGGCTGGTGCCGATGCCGAAAGGCCTGGACGGCCGGAAAGCGATGATTGTCGGTACCGCAGGGTTTACCGCCATGCTGTGCGTGATGGCGCTGGAAGATGCCGGCGTTCGTCCTCAGGATGGCGAGATTGTGGTGACCGGCGCCAGCGGCGGCGTGGGCAGCACGGCGGTCACGCTGCTGCATAAACTCGGCTATCAGGTTGCTGCCGTCACCGGCCGTGAAAGCACGCACGACTACCTGCGCCAGCTGGGCGCCAGCCGTATTCTGGGGCGCGACGAATTTGCCGAAACGCGCCCGCTGGAGAAACAGGTTTGGGCCGGCGCGGTGGATACCGTGGGTGACAAAGTGCTGGCCAAGGTGCTAGCGCAGATGAATTACGGCGGCTGCGTGGCGGCCTGCGGCCTGGCGGGCGGTTTTGCGCTGCCCACCACCGTAATGCCGTTTATTCTTCGCAACGTGCGCCTGCAGGGCGTTGATTCGGTAATGACCCCCGCCGCGCGCCGCGCGCAGGCCTGGGAACGCCTGGTGCAAGACCTGCCTGACGCATTCTTTACGCAGAGCGCCACGGAAATCGCCCTTGAACAAGCGCCTGAATATGCAGCGAAAATCATGGACAACCAGTTCCACGGTCGCGCGCTGGTGAAGATTGCCTAATCTTCAAATTTTCGTGACATATTCGCGCTAATCCCTCTCCTCCGTCATGCTTAGAAAAACGCATGACGGAGGATGCCATGAAAACCCGAAAGCTGACGGAAGCCGACGTAACGTCCGAATCTGTCTTTATGCTGCAACGTCGCCAAATCCTGAAAATGTTAGGCATCAGCGCCACCGCCCTGACGCTCACTCCCGCAGCCCATGCCGATCTGCTCGACTGGTTTAAAGGCAACGATCGCCCGAAAGCCCCTTCCGGCGCGCCGCTTACCTTCACCAAACCCGCCCAGTGGCAAAACAAGCTGACGCTGACGCCCGAAGATAAAGTCACCGGTTATAATAACTTCTACGAATTTGGCCTCGATAAGGCCGACCCAGCCGCCAACGCGGGCGGTATGAAAACCGATCCGTGGACGCTGAAAATCGACGGCGAAGTGGCGAAGCCGCTCACCCTTGATCACCACGACCTCACGACCCGCTTTACGCTAGAAGAGCGAATTTACCGCATGCGCTGCGTGGAAGCCTGGTCAATGGTAGTGCCATGGGTCGGTTTCCCGTTGCACAAGCTGCTGGCGATGGTGGAACCCACCAGCAACGCGAAATATGTCTCCTTTCAGACGCGATACGCGCCGGACGAAATGCCGGGGCAGAAGGATCGCTTTATCGGCGGCGGGCTGGAATATCCTTACGTCGAGGGGCTGCGGCTTGATGAAGCCATGCATCCCCTCACGCTGCTGACCGTGGGCGTCTACGGCAAGGCGCTGCCGCCGCAAAACGGCGCGCCTATCCGCCTGACCGTACCGTGGAAATACGGCTTTAAGGGAATAAAATCGATCGTCAGCATTAAGCTCACCCGCGAACGTCCGCCAACCACCTGGAATCTGGCGGCGCCTGACGAGTACGGTTTCTTCGCCAACGTGAACCCGCATGTGGATCACCCCCGCTGGTCGCAGGCCACCGAGCGGTTTATTGGCTCCGGCGGCGCGCTGGACGTTAAGCGTCAGCCGACTCTGCTGTTCAACGGCTACGCGGACGAAGTGGCGTCTTTGTATCGTGGGCTTAATTTACGGGAGAACTTCTAGGTGCGCTTAACCGCAAAGCAGATAATCTGGCTTAAGGTGCTGCTGCACCTGGCCGGATTGCTTCCTTTTATCTGGCTCTTTTGGGCCGCCAGCCAGGGCTATTTCAGCGCCGATCCGGCAAAGGATATCCAGCATTTTACCGGTAGGATGGCTCTGAAATTTTTACTCGCTACCTTGCTGGTGACTCCGCTGGCGCGCTACGCTAAACAGCCTTTATTGATACGCACCCGCCGTCTTTTAGGGCTATGGTGCTTTGCCTGGGCGACGCTGCATTTGACCAGCTACGCGCTGCTTGAGCTGGGCATTAACAATCTGGCATTGCTTGGCCGCGAGCTGGTGTCGCGCCCTTACCTGACGCTGGGGATCATCAGCTGGCTGGTTTTGCTTGCGCTCGCGCTGACGTCGACGCAGTATGCGCAGCGTAAACTGGGCAGACGCTGGCAGCTTTTGCACAACTTCGTCTATCTTGTCGCGATCCTCGCGCCGGTCCATTATCTTTGGTCGGTGAAGATATTATCCCCGCAGCCTATCCTCTACGCGCTGGCGGCTTTGGCCCTTTTAGCCTGGCGTTACAAGAAGTTTCGCCAATGGTTTAGATAGCTCCTGAAAGTGTGCGTTTTCCCGCAGATTACCTGACAACCGCGAATCTTTTACGGATAGCGGTTGATAATCTTCCCTGATAAGACCAGTATTTAGCTGCCAAATGCTACGAAATCGTTATAATGTGCGACTTCGGTTTTCCGGACAGCGGTTTTCAGCCTCTGAAAGGGTGACAATCGTGCATTGAAGGTATATTTTGTTTTTTACCGGAAAATCGCAGGAGATAGCGACATAATGGCTGACAAGTTTCAAATCTTAGTTTTAAACGGGCCGAATTTAAACATGCTCGGCACCCGTGAGCCGGAGAAGTATGGCACGCTAACATTGGGCGAAATTGTTAACCGTCTGAGTACGGAAGCAGCGTCGCTGAATGTGGATTTGGATCATTTTCAGTCTAACGCGGAGTACGCAATCATCGACCGTATTCATCAGGCTAAAGACACTGTGGACTATATCCTGATCAATCCGGCCGCGTTTACGCACACCAGTGTTGCTATTCGCGATGCACTGCTCGCGGTGAGCATCCCGTTTATCGAGATCCACCTGAGCAACGTGCACGCCCGAGAGCCGTTCCGCCACCACTCTTATCTGTCAGACATCGCTGCTGGCGTTATCTGTGGTCTGGGCGCTGACGGTTATTCATACGCTTTACAGACAGCGGTAAAACGCCTGTCACAATCACACTAAACAAGAGTACGGAACCCACTCATGGATATTCGTAAGATTAAAAAACTGATCGAGCTGGTTGAAGAATCAGGCATCTCCGAACTGGAAATTTCTGAAGGCGAAGAGTCTGTACGCATCAGCCGTGCAGCCCCAGCCGCTAGCTTCCCGGTCATGCAGCAAGCCTATGCTGCGCCAGTGCAGCAGCCTGCGCTCTCCGCAGCCGTTGCGCCAGCAGCAGAAGCCGCACCTGCAGCAGCTGCAGAAATCAGTGGCCACATCGTACGTTCCCCAATGGTTGGTACTTTCTACCGCACCCCGAGCCCGGACGCGAAAGCGTTCATCGAAATCGGTCAGAAAGTCAACGTAGGCGATACCCTGTGCATCGTTGAAGCCATGAAAATGATGAATCAGATCGAAGCTGATAAGTCAGGTACTGTGAAAGCGATTCTGGTCGAAAGTGGTCAGCCGGTAGAATTTGACGAGCCGCTGGTCGTCATCGAGTAACGAGGCGCACATGCTGGATAAAATTGTTATCGCCAACCGCGGCGAGATTGCACTGCGTATTCTTCGTGCCTGTAAAGAACTGGGCATCAAGACCGTGGCCGTGCACTCAAGCGCGGATCGCGATTTAAAACACGTATTGCTGGCGGATGAGACGGTCTGTATTGGCCCGGCTCCGTCCGTAAAAAGCTATCTGAACATCCCGGCGATCATCAGCGCCGCTGAAATCACCGGCGCGGTGGCTATTCACCCGGGTTATGGCTTCCTCTCTGAGAACGCCAACTTCGCCGAGCAGGTTGAGCGCTCTGGCTTTATCTTCATCGGCCCGAAAGCCGATACCATTCGCCTGATGGGCGACAAAGTGTCGGCCATCACCGCGATGAAGAAAGCCGGTGTTCCTACCGTGCCTGGCTCTGACGGCCCGCTGACCGACGATATGGATGCCAACCGTGCCCATGCTAAACGCATTGGCTACCCGGTTATCATCAAGGCGTCCGGCGGCGGCGGCGGTCGCGGTATGCGCGTTGTACGCAGCGATGCTGAACTGGCGCAGTCCATCTCCATGACCAAAGCAGAAGCGAAAGCCGCTTTCAGCAATGACATGGTGTACATGGAAAAATACCTGGAAAACCCACGCCACATCGAAATTCAGGTGCTGGCTGACGGTCAGGGTAATGCGATCTATCTGGCAGAGCGCGACTGCTCCATGCAGCGTCGTCACCAGAAAGTGGTCGAAGAAGCGCCAGCACCGGGCATCACCCCGGAACTGCGTCGCTACATCGGCGAGCGCTGTGCCAAGGCGTGTGTGGATATCGGCTATCGCGGCGCGGGTACGTTCGAGTTCCTGTTCGAAAACGGCGAGTTCTACTTCATCGAGATGAACACCCGTATTCAGGTTGAACACCCGGTTACCGAAATGATCACCGGCGTTGACCTGATCAAAGAACAGCTGCGTATTGCAGCCGGTCAGCCGCTGTCCATCAAGCAGGAAGAAGTGGTGGTGAAAGGCCATGCGGTCGAGTGCCGTATTAACGCCGAAGACCCGAACACCTTCCTGCCAAGCCCGGGTAAAATCACGCGTTTCCACGCGCCGGGCGGCTTTGGCGTACGCTGGGAGTCTCATATCTACGCCGGCTACACCGTACCGCCGTACTATGACTCCATGATCGGTAAGCTTATCTGCTACGGCGAAAACCGTGACGTGGCGATCGCCCGCATGAAGAACGCCCTGCAGGAGCTGATCATCGACGGTATTAAAACCAACGTTGATCTGCAGATGCGCATCATGAGCGACGAGCACTTCCAGAATGGTGGAACCAACATCCACTATCTGGAGAAAAAACTCGGTCTGCAAGAGAAGTAAGTTTGCAGCAACGCTAAAAGGCCGGTTAATCCGGCCTTTTTTATTTCTGGGGGGAGCCATGCCCCATCATGTACAATCCTCGCTTTCTTTATCCACAAGGGACAAAAAATGGACAAGCGTTTTGTTCAGGCCCATAAAGAAGCGCGCTGGGCGCTGTGGCTGACCCTTCTCTATCTTGCCGCATGGTTAGCAACCGCTTACTTACCTGATTCCGCTATCGGCATAACCGGCCTGCCGCACTGGTTCGAAATGGCCTGCCTGCTGGTGCCGCTGGTCTTTATCCTGCTGTGCTGGGCAATGGTGAAATTTATCTACCGGGATATCCCGCTGGAGGATGATGATGCAGCTTGAAGTCATTCTGCCGCTGGTCGCGTACCTGGTGGTCGTATTTGTTTTGTCCATTTATGCAATGCGTAAGCGAACTACCGGCACCTTCCTGAATGAGTATTTCCTCGGCAGTCGCTCGATGGGCGGAGTCGTGCTAGCCATGACGCTTACTGCCACCTATATCAGCGCCAGCTCGTTTATCGGTGGTCCCGGTGCAGCCTATAAATACGGGTTAGGTTGGGTGCTGCTCGCAATGATTCAGCTGCCTGCCGTCTGGCTCTCGCTGGGTATACTGGGTAAAAAGTTTGCCATTCTGGCACGCCGTTATAACGCCGTGACGCTCAACGATATGCTGTTTGCGCGCTACCAGAGCCGTCTGCTGGTGTGGCTGGCAAGCTTAAGCCTGCTGGTCGCGTTTATTGGTGCAATGACGGTACAGTTTATCGGCGGGGCACGATTGCTGGAAACCGCTGCTGGGATCCCCTATGAGACGGGCCTTATCATCTTTGGGGTGAGCATTGCGCTGTATACCGCCTTTGGCGGATTTCGCGCCAGCGTGCTGAACGATACGCTGCAGGGGATGGTGATGCTGGTCGGCACAATCGTTCTGCTGGTGGGAATTGTTCACGCCGCAGGTGGCCTGAGCCATGCCGTTGAAACCCTTGAAGCGATTGATCCGAAACTGATTTCCCCACAGGGTGCGGATGATATTCTTTCGCCAACGTTTATGACGTCGTTCTGGGTGCTGGTGTGCTTTGGGGTGATTGGCCTGCCGCATACCGCCGTGCGTTGTATCTCCTATAAAGACAGCAAAGCCGTTCACCGGGGCATTATTATCGGGACGGTCGTTGTTGCAATCCTGATGTTCGGTATGCATCTGGCGGGTGCGTTAGGACGCGCGGTGATCCCCGACCTTACGGTTCCCGATTTGGTGATCCCGACACTGATGGTCAAAGTGCTTCCGCCTTTTGCCGCGGGGATATTCCTTGCCGCGCCAATGGCCGCCATAATGTCGACCATTAACGCCCAGCTACTGCAGAGTTCCGCTACGATCATTAAAGACCTCTATCTGAACCTGCGCCCGGAGCAGGTCGAAAACGAGCGACGCCTGAAGCGGATGTCAGCCGTGATTACGCTGCTGTTAGGGGCGTTGCTGCTGCTGGCCGCCTGGCGTCCGCCGGAGATGATCATCTGGCTCAACCTGCTCGCGTTCGGTGGGCTTGAGGCGGTCTTCCTGTGGCCGCTGGTGCTGGGGCTTTACTGGGAGCGAGCCAACGCTGCCGGTGCGCTGAGCGGAATGATTGTTGGCGGCGTGCTGTATGCCGTGCTGGCAACGTTTAAGATTCAGTACCTGGGCTTCCATCCAATTGTGCCTTCGCTACTGTTAAGTTTACTGGCGTTTGTGGTCGGGAACCGTTTTGGTCACCCTGTTCCGCAGCCCGCTATGATTTCTACTGATAAATAAAGAGTTTTGCCATGCCGTGGATCCAACTAAAACTGAATACAACCGGCGCCAACGCCGAAGAGCTGAGCGATGCGCTGATGGAGGCCGGCTCGGTCTCTATCACCTTCCAGGACACGCATGACACGCCGGTCTTCGAGCCGCTGCCGGGCGAAACGCGCCTGTGGGGCGATACCGACGTGATCGGCCTGTTTGATGCCGAAACCGATATGAAAGAGGTGGTTGCCATTCTGGAAAACCATCCCCTGCTGGGCGCAGGCTTTACCCATAAAATTGAGCAGCTTGAGGATAAGGACTGGGAGCGCGAGTGGATGGATAACTTCCACCCGATGCAGTTCGGCAAACGCCTCTGGATCTGCCCTAGCTGGCGCGACGTGCCTGATGAAAATGCGGTGAATGTGATGCTCGATCCGGGCCTGGCGTTCGGCACCGGCACGCATCCCACGACGTCGCTCTGTCTGCAGTGGCTGGACGGTCTGGATCTCGAAGGGAAAACCGTGATCGACTTCGGCTGCGGCTCGGGGATCCTGGCGATCGCCGCGCTGAAGCTGGGTGCCGCAAAAGCCATCGGGATCGACATCGATCCGCAGGCCATTCAGGCCAGCCGCGATAACGCCGAGCGCAACGGCGTCTCCGATCGCCTTGAGCTGTATCTGCCGGATGCACAGCCAGAAGCCATGAAAGCCGACGTCGTCGTCGCGAACATTCTGGCAGGCCCACTGCGCGAACTGGCACCGTTAATCAGCGTGCTGCCCGTTGAGGGCGGCCTGCTGGGCCTTTCCGGCATCCTCGCGAGCCAGGCCGACGGCGTGTGCAATGCCTATGCCGATCTTTTTACCCTCGACCCGGTGGTAGAGAAAGAAGAGTGGTGCCGTATTACCGGTCGTAAAAAATAAGCATTTGGCGTGGTCCTCTGACCACGCCTTTCTCCTTCTGATATTCCTCCCGGCTTCTTCCTTTCTCCGCTAAAATAACCACACAAATCATAATGATAATTATTGATTTGAATAAAAAAATTCATAGGAAGAATATAATGAAACACTTTACTGGCAAGGTAGCGCTGCTGGCGCTAAGCATCCTCTCAACATCGGCCTACGCTTCCCACTGGAGCTATCAGGGCGAAGGCGCACCGGAACATTGGGGTGAACTGGATGACGCTTACAAAACGTGTCAAACCGGAATGAACCAATCCCCTATCGACATTGATTCCACGGTGAAAGCCCACTTCTCCCCGCTGCAAACGCACTACAGCGACGGTCCCGTCACGCTAACGAACAACGGCCATACCATTCAGGCGAGTGAAAAAGCCGACACCCGCGACAGCATTACCCTCGATAAGCAAAGCTGGACGCTGCAGCAGCTCCATTTCCACGCGCCGAGCGAAAATACCGTGCATGGCAAAAAGTACGCGATGGAGATGCATCTGGTACACAAAAACGACAAGGGCGAGCTGGTGGTGGTTGCGGTCATGTTCGATAAGGGCGCCGCAAATGCCGAGCTTGAAAAGCTGTGGGGCGTGATGCCCGAGCAGGCCGAGCAGAACGTCTCCATCACAGAAAATCTGGATGTGAATAAGCTGCTGCCCAAAAATAAAACCTACTGGCGCTTTAGCGGATCTCTGACCACTCCGCCGTGCTCTGAAGGCGTCACCTGGGTCGTCCTCAAGAAGCCGCTAACCCTCTCCGCTGAACAGCTGGCGAAATTCACCCATACCATGCATCACGATAATAACCGCCCGGTACAGTCACTGCACGGTCGCCTGGTTGTTGAATAACGTCCCGTTTTTAGGCTGATATCATGTTCTAAAATGCGACTCAGATCGCAAAGAAGCGGGATATTCTGCTGCTAAAAACAGCAGAATATCCCGGCTAAGGGATTCATTTTTTCAGAAATGATGAGAAGTTACGGGAAATTGTAAGCGTACATAAAACCACCATTCTCTCATAACATAATGATTTAAATAGTGAATAAATCCCCTTCGCAAAACCACGCGGCGATTCCTTGATCTACCGCAGTGGATTGTTCAAAGTTTGGCCTTTCATCTCGTGCAAAAAATGCGTAATATACGCCGCCTTGCAGTCACAGTATGGTCATTTCTTAACTCATGCGCATCGGACACCACCAGCTCAGAAATCGCCTGATCGCAGCCCCTATGGCAGGTATTACCGACCGGCCGTTCAGGACGCTGTGCTACGAGATGGGAGCAGGACTAACCGTTTCCGAGATGATGTCGTCTAACCCGCAGGTTTGGGAAAGCGATAAATCCCGTTTACGGATGGTGCACATTGATGAACCCGGTATTCGCACCGTGCAAATTGCCGGAAGCGTACCGGAAGAGATGGCAGATGCCGCGCGTATCAACGTGGAAAGTGGTGCCCAGATTATTGATATCAATATGGGGTGCCCGGCCAAGAAAGTGAATCGCAAGCTTGCAGGTTCAGCCCTTCTGCAATACCCCGACCAGGTGAAGTCTATCCTGACGGCGGTTGTCAGCGCAGTGGACGTCCCTGTTACGTTAAAGATTCGCACGGGTTGGTCGCCGGAACACCGTAACTGTGTAGAGATTGCCCAACTGGCCGAAGACTGTGGCATTCAGGCCCTGACCATACATGGACGCACTCGCGCCTGTTTGTTCAACGGTGAAGCTGAATACGACAGCATTCGGGCAGTTAAGCAGACAGTTTCCATTCCGATTATCGCGAATGGTGACATTACTGACCCGCTTAAAGCCAGAGCTGTGCTCGACTATACGGGAGCTGACGCTCTGATGATAGGACGTGCCGCTCAGGGAAGACCCTGGATCTTTCGGGAAATCCAGCATTATCTGGACACTGGGGAGCTGCTTGCCCCGCTGCCTCTGGCAGAGGTCAAGCGCTTGCTTTGTTCGCACGTTCGGGAATTGCATGACCATTACGGCCAGGCAAAAGGGTACCGAATTGCGCGTAAACACGTCTCCTGGTATCTCCAGGAGCACGCTCCAAATGACCAGTTTCGGCGCACATTCAACGCCATAGAGGATGCCAGCGAACAGCTGGAGGCGTTGGAGGCATACTTCGAAAATCTTGCGTAATGAAATAAAGAGCTGACAGAACTATGTTCGAACAACGCGTAAATTCTGACGTACTGACCGTTTCCACCGTTAACTCTCAGGATCAGGTGACTCAAAAGCCCCTGCGTGACTCGGTTAAACAGGCACTGAAGAACTATTTTGCTCAATTGAATGGTCAGGATGTTAATGACCTGTATGAGCTGGTACTGGCTGAAGTTGAACAGCCACTGTTGGACATGGTGATGCAATACACCCGCGGTAACCAAACCCGCGCTGCGCTGATGATGGGTATCAACCGTGGTACTCTGCGTAAGAAATTGAAAAAATACGGCATGAACTGATACTAATCAGCTAACTGCTTGTTTAAAAAGGCGCTCTTCGGCATGGGGAAGCGCCTTTTTTATCGCCTCCGCACCGTCTGTCAAGACAATGTAAACCTTCACGTTTCCCACTTTTCAACGTCCGTTATTGGTGTATATTCCCAGCACCTCACAGGCTCTTTTCACCCGGAATGGCATAATGCTTCGTAAATACTGGTGGCTGGTCGTTTTTGCGCTCTTCGTTTTTCTTTTCGATGCGCTGCTGATGCAGTGGATTGAGCTAATGAGTACCGAAACCGATAAGTGCCGTAATATGAACTCCGTTAATCCCCTCAAACTTGTGAATTGTTCCGATCTTGACTGAACGCTAAACGTCGCCTAAAACTCCACTATCACCCACTAAAAACGGGGATTTAAATCCCTTTTAGTCATTATCTGACGATGATAATGTCTCAGCCCTTCTCCACCGCTCTTGCTTAGCCTCTCATAACGAGTTCAACAGACTATGCTGGTAAGCCAATACAACCCAATACTCGTCGTAATCTCTTTTGTTGTGGCGATCCTTGCTGCTTATACTGCGCTAAACATGGCTGCGCGCGTGGCCGGAAGCCAGGGCACCACCGCGCGCGTCTGGCTTGCGGGTGGCGGCATTGCGATGGGGATTGGCGTGTGGGCGATGCACTTCATCGGCATGCTGGCAATGGATCTCTCCATGAGCATGAGCTACAGCACAGGCCTGACGATTTTCTCGATGATCATCGCCATTGCATCATCATTATTTGCCCTGTGGATTGTGAGCGGTGAACGCCTGCGGTTGCGGCAGCTGATCCCCGGCGCCTTCGTGATGGGAACCGGCATTGCCGCCATGCACTACACCGGAATGGCCGCGCTGGAAGTCACGCCGGCTATTATCTGGGATAAAACGTGGGTGGCGATTTCGGTTGCCATCGCCCTAGCCGCCTCGCTGACCGCGCTATGGCTGACCTTCCGCTTGCGCCACGAGGCGGCGCAGGTCGCCCTGATGCGTCTGGGGGCCGCCATCACGATGGGGATCGCCATCGCCGGCATGCACTACGCGGGCATGAAGGCCGCGCAGTTCCCTTCATCGACCATGGTCCACCACCACGGCATCAACGGAAGCTGGCTCGCTGTCCTGGTGAGCGTCATGGCGCTCTCCATTTTGGGCATTACGCTGCTGGTCTCAATGCTGGATGCCCGTCTTCAGGCCCGCACGTCGCTGCTGGCCTCTTCGCTGGCGGAAGCCAATCGAGAGCTGGCTCAGCTTGCCCTGCACGATACGCTAACGCGCCTTCCTAACCGTATTCTTCTGGAAGACAGGCTCGATCAGGCCATCAGCAAAGCCGACCGTGAGGGGAACCGTTTCGCACTGATGTTTATGGATCTCGACGGCTTTAAGGCCATCAATGACGCCTATGGTCATGATGTTGGCGACAAGCTTCTGGTTGCCGTTACCCAGCGGCTGCTGCTGCCGCTGAAAGGCCAGTACACGCTGGCGCGTATCGGCGGAGACGAGTTTGTCCTGCTGGCCGAGACAGGCTCGCCGGACGATGCCGCTTCGCTGGCCAGCGCGCTGGTGCGCGCCATCGATAGCCCGTTCAACGTTGAGCCCTATGAGCTGATGGTCACCCTCAGCATAGGCATAGCCCTCTACCCGCACGACGGAAAGAATGAACGCGAACTGATGTTTAACGCGGATGCGGCCATGTACCACACCAAACATATGGGCCGCAACGGGTATCACTTTTTCCAGCCGTCGATGAACACCCTGGCGCAGACGAGCCTGCAGCTCATGAACGATCTGTGGATGGCGGTAGATCGTAACGAACTACGCTTACTCTACCAGCCGAAATTCCACGCGCCGACCGGGCCGATCCTTGGATTTGAGGCGCTGCTGCGCTGGCAACATCCTAAGCAAGGCCTGCTGACCCCGGACCAGTTTCTCCCTCTGGCGGAAAAAACCGGCCTTATCATTCCCATCGGCAACTGGGTCATCGATGAAGCCTGCCGCCAGCTGCGCGAGTGGCATCTTCAGGGGCATGCGGGCTGGTCGATGGCGGTGAACCTTTCTACGCTGCAGTTTGAGCAGCCGTCACTGGTAAAGACCGTGCTTGAGTGCCTTGCCCGCCACGCCATTCCGCCTGAAACGCTGATCCTTGAGGTCACTGAAACCACGGCCATGAGCAACCCTGACGAAAGCGTGCGGGTACTGACCGAGCTGACGCAGGCAGGCGTAAAAGCCTCGATTGATGACTTTGGGACAGGCTACTCGAGCCTGCTTTATCTAAAACGATTGCCCGCCTGCGAGCTCAAAATCGATCGTGCCTTTGTGAAAGAGCTGAGCGGGGAAAATGAAGATGCGACGATCGTATCGGCCATCGTCGCGCTGGCTAAAACGCTGAACCTGAAAGTGGTTGCGGAAGGGGTGGAAACCGTGGAGCAGCAGGCGTTTTTGACGGAGCTTGGCTGCAATACGCTTCAGGGATATTTATTAGGAAAACCGGTCTCCGCCGAGACCGTCGAGGCGCTCTGTCGTGATGGGGAGGCGTTCCCCTCTAAAATGCGCTCATAATGCCGCCTCGCAAGCCTCTGGCGGCACTCGCGCAGTCTGCAGCGTCGCCAGAATGTAATCCACCAGCGCGGGCGCTTCCTGATATAGGTTGAAACTGTCGCTATTCATTAACCAGTTTTTAATTATTCCACTAAAAAAACCGTGGAAGGCAATCAGCGTGAGTTCAACATTGACGTTCGGCGAGATCACGCGTTTTGATATGCACCGCTCCAGCACGGTGCGAAAACGATCGCCGTTTAGCCCAATACGATTTCGTATTTCATACTCTGATATCATATCGCTATGAAATTCACACTTATGATAAAGAATTTGTAAGAGGGAATACTGGCGGGGTTCTCGCGCAATGTACTGCAAGGCAGCAATAAATTGCTCGCGAAGCAACAGCAGAGGATTATCATTTTCCGATAACGCTAACCGGTCTCGAATAATGTCACGCAGCGGTAACTGCTGCTCCCAGATAGCGTTAAAAATTTCCGATTTGCTGGAAAAATGCCAGTACACGGCACCGCGGGTTACGTTGGCGGCATCGGCAATATCGGTCAACGTGGTATTAGCCACGCCGCGCATAGCAAACTGTTCGATAGCAGCCTCTATCAGCTGCTGGCGGGTCTTTTGTGCTTCATCTTTCTTTTTGCGTGCCATAACCGTTGCTCATGACTTATCGAAATAATCCTTTATGAATACGCGCCGTGTAGAGATAAAAAGTATCTCTCATTAACCGCTTTATATTTGCACAAAAAAAGTCAATTACCTGAATACATAATCCGTACAAATACAAATAACCACATTAATTCACCAGAAGAATATTTAAATGCTGATTACGGTAACAGACTGACATAATAACCGTGGGGATTACACCGGGTGTGATTCTGATTTTGTCTCTAGCCTCCTCTCTTCGCACTTATAAATCAAAAAATATCAAAGCCCCTGCTTATTATACGCAGCTACATTTTTATTTTGTCTTCCAGCCCCTCCCCGATGCTCGGCGAATATCGGTTCATGGGTATTTAAAGGAAAAAAAATGACGAAACACTTCAGGCTGTTACCCTTAACCAGTTTATTTGTCTGTGCAGCCCTTCTCGGAGGTTGCGATGATCAGGGGAACACGCAGCAGCATGCCCCCGCTCCGCAGGTCAGCGTGCATGTGATTAAAAGTGGACCATTGGCCGTCACCACCGAGCTGCCGGGCAGAACGGACGCCTTTCGCGTTGCAGAGGTTCGCCCACAGGTGAGCGGCATCATCCTGCGTCGTAACTTTGAAGAAGGCAGCGACGTCAAAGCCGGAGAATCTTTGTATCAGATTGATCCCGCGACGTATCAGGCGGCGTATGACAATGCGAAGGGCGAGCTGGCGAAGGCCCAGGCTGCGGCCAATATTGCGCACCTGACCGTGAAGCGCTATCTGCCGCTGGTGGGGACACAGTACGTCAGTAAACAGGAGTACGATCAGGCGGTCGCCACCGCGCAGCAGGCGGATGCCGGCGTTGTCGCCGCGCAGGCTGGCGTTGAAAGCGCACGTATCAATCTCGCCTATACCAAAGTGACTTCACCTATTGACGGACGTATCGGCAAATCCAGCGTTACCGAAGGGGCGCTGGTCACTAACGGTCAGTCTACCGCGCTGGCGACCGTTCAACAGCTTGATCCGATATATGTCGATGTGACGCAGTCGAGCAATGATTTTATGCGCCTGAAGCAGACGAGCCTGCAAAAGGGAAATGCCGCCAGCACCGTTGAGCTGCTCATGGAAAACGGTCAACCGTACCCTTTAAAAGGCACGCTGCAGTTCTCTGATGTCACCGTGGATGAAAGCACCGGCTCCATTACGCTGCGCGCCATTTTCCCCAATCCTCAGCATTTGCTTCTGCCGGGAATGTTCGTGCGTGCCCGCATTGATGAAGGTACGCAGCCCAATGCCATTCTGGTTCCTCAGCAGGGCGTTACCCGTACGCCGCGCGGAGAGGCAACCGTGCTGGTTGTAAACGATAAAAATCAGGTTGAGTTGCGCACCGTGGAAGCACCGCAGGCCATTGGCGATCGCTGGCTGATTACCGAAGGGCTGAAGAACGGCGATCGCGTGATTGTCAGCGGTCTGCAAAAAGTTCGCCCTGGCGTGACCGTGGTCGCAACGCCTGATACCGCTACTCAACCTGCCAGTTAAGGGACGACAGCATGGCTAATTTCTTTATTCAGAGGCCCGTTTTCGCCTGGGTCCTCGCCATCATTTTGATGATTGCGGGCGGGCTGGCCATCTTAAAGCTGCCGGTTGCGCAGTATCCGACCATCGCGCCACCGGCCGTTGCCGTAACGGCAACGTACCCTGGCGCGGACGCCCAGACGGTACAGGATACGGTGACGCAGGTTATCGAACAGAATATGAACGGTATCGATAACCTGATGTATATGTCATCCACCAGCGACTCCGCAGGTAACGTTACCATCACCCTGACGTTCCAGTCCGGTACCGACCCTGATATCGCTCAGGTACAGGTGCAAAACAAACTTCAGCTGGCGATGCCGCTTCTGCCGCAGGAAGTGCAGCAGCAGGGTATCGGCGTTGAGAAATCCAGCAGCAGCTTCCTGCTGGTAGCGGGGTTTGTATCGGACAATAAAAGCCTAACCCAGGATGATATCTCCGACTATGTTGCCTCGAACGTTAAAGATGCCATTAGCCGGACCTCTGGCGTCGGCGACGTACAGCTGTTTGGCGCGCAGTATGCCATGCGCATCTGGCTCGACAACAACGCGATGAATAAATACCAGCTCACGCCGCTGGATGTTATCAACCAGTTGAAAACCCAGAATAACCAGATCGCTGCGGGTCAGCTGGGCGGTACGCCGTCTGTTCCAGGGCAGCAGCTAAACGCCTCAATCATTGCTCAGACTCGCCTGAAATCACCGGAGGAGTTTGGCCGCGTGACGCTGAAAGTGAACCAGGACGGCTCGATGGTTCACCTGAAGGATGTGGCACGCATTGAGCTGGGCGGCGAGAACTACAACATGGTCACCAAGATCAACGGCCAGGCGGCAACGGGTCTTGGGATTAAGCTGGCAACCGGGGCGAATGCGCTTGATACTGCCGCCGCTATCAAGAGTAAACTTGCCCAGCTGCAGCCATTCTTCCCGCAGGGGCTGAAGGTTGTCTACCCTTACGACACCACGCCATTCGTGAAAATTTCTATTCACGAAGTGGTGAAGACGCTGTTTGAGGCGATCGTTCTCGTCTTCCTGGTGATGTACCTGTTCCTGCAAAATTTGCGCGCAACCCTTATTCCAACGATTGCCGTGCCTGTCGTACTGCTCGGCACCTTCGCCGTGCTGGCGGCGTTCGGCTTCTCGATTAACACGCTGACAATGTTCGGCATGGTGCTGGCGATAGGCCTGCTGGTGGATGACGCCATTGTCGTCGTTGAGAACGTCGAACGCGTGATGGTCGAGGACAAGCTGCCGCCTAAAGAGGCAACGCAAAAATCGATGGAGCAGATCCAGGGGGCGCTGGTCGGGATTGCCATGGTGCTCTCGGCGGTATTCATCCCAATGGCCTTTTTTGGCGGTTCAACCGGGGCAATATACCGCCAGTTCTCTCTGACTATCGTTTCGGCTATGGCGCTCTCCGTGCTGGTTGCGCTGATTTTGACGCCTGCCCTGTGCGCCACGCTGCTCAAGCCCGTTTCCAGCGAGCACCATGAGAAAAAAGGGGGGTTCTTTGGCTGGTTTAATGCGCTTTTCGACCGAAGCGTAGAACATTACAGCAACAGCGTAAGCGGGATCTTACGTAAGACCGGGCGCTATCTGCTGGTTTACGTCATCATCGTCGGCGGCATGGCGGTGCTCTTCCTGCGCTTACCAACCTCTTTCCTGCCCGAAGAGGATCAGGGCGTCTTTATGACGATGGTACAGCTGCCCGCGGGTGCAACGCAGATGCGTACCCAACAGGTGCTCGATCAGGTACAGGATTATTATCTCACCAAAGAAAAGGCCAACGTTGAATCTGTCTTCACCGTTAACGGCTTTAGCTTTAGCGGTCAGGGGCAAAACGCCGGTATCGCTTTTGTGAGCCTTAAGCCGTGGGAAGAACGCCCGGGTGAAGAGAACGGCGTAGAAGCGATTGTTGGCCGCGCGACGAAAGCCTTCAGCCAGATAAAAGATGGCCTCGTGTTTCCGTTTAACCTGCCGGCAATCATTGAGCTGGGCACCGCAACGGGCTTCGACTTTGAACTGATCGATCAGGCAAACCTTGGGCATACGCAGCTGACGCAGGCGCGCAATCAGCTGCTCGGGATGGTGAAAGAATATCCCGATCTGCTGGTGCGCGTGCGTCCTAACGGCCTCGAAGATACGCCGCAGTTCAAGCTTAATATCGATCAGGAGAAAGCACAGGCATTGGGCGTCAGCCTTTCCGATATCAACCAGACCGTTTCGACCGCGCTGGGCGGAACGTATGTGAACGACTTTATCGATCATGGACGCGTGAAAAAAGTTTACGTCCAGGCCGATGCCCCGTTCCGTATGCTGCCTGGCGATATCAATACGCTGTACGTGCGTAGCGCTAATGGTGAAATGGTGCCTTTCTCTGCCTTCAGCAGCGCGCACTGGGTATATGGTTCACCGCGTCTCGAGCGTTACAACGGTATGCCTTCAATGGAAATTCTCGGCGAATCCGCACCGGGTAAGAGCACCGGTGAAGCCATGGCGATGATGGAAAGCCTGGCCTCTAAGCTGCCTTCTGGCATCGGCTTTGACTGGACGGGAATGTCTTATCAGGAACGGCTTTCTGGTAACCAGGCTCCCGCGCTTTACGCCATTTCACTGATTGTCGTGTTCCTGTGCCTGGCGGCCCTTTATGAAAGCTGGTCTATTCCGTTCTCCGTTATGTTGGTCGTGCCGCTGGGCGTGATTGGCGCATTGCTTGCCGCGTCGCTGCGCGGATTAAATAATGACGTCTACTTCCAGGTCGGCCTGCTGACAACCATTGGCTTATCCGCCAAGAACGCCATTTTGATCGTTGAGTTTGCAAAGGACCTTATGGAGAAAGAAGGCAAAGGAATCATCGAGGCAACGCTTGAAGCCTCGCGGATGCGCCTGCGTCCTATTCTGATGACCTCTCTGGCGTTCATTCTTGGGGTATTGCCGCTGGTCATCAGCAGCGGTGCGGGTAGCGGTGCGCAAAACGCAGTCGGGACTGGCGTAATGGGGGGAATGCTCTCAGCCACCCTGCTGGCTATCTTCTTCGTGCCCGTCTTCTTTGTGGTGGTCCGCAGAAGGTTTACCAGCCATAAAGAGTAATGCATTTCAAAAAGGCGCCCGGTGCGCCTTTTTGATTTCCACGCCAGCTATCCATTAGCCTGCTAATATGAAAAGCCAGATCCATAATTTCTCCATTAATTCATTAACTAATCGGTATTTCTCCATCATTTTTACAATCAACATACTTTGAGATTATTCCTCGTACAGCAGAGAGAGATCTCAGTGGTAAAATAACCAACAATTCGTTGATGGTCCTTTTGGCTTAACGACGAATGTGAGAACTCACTGAGGTAACATCATGAAAAGATTGATTCCCGTTGCACTTCTTGCGACGCTCCTTGCTGGCTGCGCGCATGATTCCCCATGTGTACCGGTATACGACGATCAGGGCCGTCTGGTTCATACCAATACCTGTATGAAAGGCACGACTCAGGATAACTGGGAAACGGCAGGTGCTATCGCAGGTGGAGCCGCCGCGGTAGCAGGCTTGACGCTAGGTATCGTCGCCTTGACCAGGTAAGTATGCTTCTTGAAAGCGCGGCGAAATCCGCGCTTTTGCTTTTAAATGGTGCACGCACTAAAGCTAAATTAAATACCAGCGACCTTTTTTTAGCAGCAGATCGTTATCTGTCACATTTTATTTGTTTACCCTCTCCCTTTTCTGTATTTCATCGTGACGCTTTTCACATATTATTTCTGATAAATACCCTGCCAATATTAACGCCCAAAACTATCTTTCGTTTATATCCTACAATCCGGAAAGTTTTGCTCTAATTTGTGGCGCAGATTGGAAATTCGCACCATTGCAGGGCATTCATTTTTTTTAAGCCTGTCTACACTCAGCATTATGCGTTCTGAGCGGCTATTCGTCCGTGCGTAAAAAACCTGGCATTAGGTTTGCTAAATAAACGTCGGCCAACGCCATAGACAGCTCAAAGCGTTTAACACGCCTTATAACGATAATTTTTGCCACACAGGATGCACTATGAAAAAGATGATGATAGCCAGCCTGGCCGCTGCGGGAGTGCTGTTTGCAATTGCCGGTCAAGCCCGTGCGGGTACGACACTTGATGCCGTTAAAAAGAAGGGATTTGTCCAATGCGGTATCAGTGACGGATTGCCAGGTTTTTCCTATGCCGATGCAAACGGTAAATTTACCGGTATTGACGTTGACGTCTGTCGTGGCGTTGCTGCCGCCGTTTTCGGTGATGACAGCAAGGTAAAATATACGCCTCTGACGGCAAAAGAACGCTTCACCGCACTGCAGTCAGGCGAAGTAGATATGCTCTCCCGTAATACCACCTGGACCTCCTCTCGCGATGCGGGCATGGGAATGGCATTCACTGGCGTAACCTATTATGACGGGATCGGATTCCTCACCCACAACAAAGCAGGGCTGAAAAGCGCCAAAGAGCTCGACGGTGCAACCGTCTGTATTCAGGCCGGTACCGATACCGAACTTAACGTGGCGGATTACTTCAAAGCGAACGACATGAAGTATACCCCGGTCACTTTCGACCGTTCAGATGAGTCAGCTAAGGCGCTGGAGTCAGGTCGTTGCGATACGCTGGCTTCTGACCAGTCCCAGCTGTATGCCCTGCGTATTAAGTTGAGCAATCCGGCCGAGTGGATTGTCCTTCCGGAAGTCATTTCTAAAGAGCCTCTTGGCCCAGTGGTCCGCCGCGGTGATGAAGACTGGTTCTCTATCGTGCGCTGGACGCTGTTCGCCATGTTGAACGCCGAAGAAATGGGTATCAGCTCGAAAAACGTCGATGAGAAAGCCGCGAATCCTTCAACGCCGGATATGGCGCACCTGTTGGGTAAAAAGGGTGATTATGGCAAGGATCTGAAGCTGGATAACAAGTGGGCCTATAACATCATTAAAAAGGTCGGGAACTACTCTGAGATCTTCGAGCGCAACGTGGGATCGGAAAGCCCGCTGAAGATCAAACGTGGCCAGAACAATCTCTGGAATAACGGCGGCATTCAATACGCTCCGCCGGTACGTTAAGCATTTGCTGTAACGGGCACTGCAGCTGCGGTGCCCTCTCCAGATTCACGGTTACCGAGGTTCATTTATGTCCCATCGCCGCTCAGCCGTAAAAGGATCGCTATCCTTTTCTCATCCCGCGGTTCGCGCCTGGATATTTCAGATACTGGCTATTATCGCCGTTGTCGCTATCGCCATTTATTTAATCCATAACACCGTTACCAACCTAAATAATCGCGGTATTACTTCCGGCTTTGCTTTTTTGGATCGCAGCGCGGGTTTTGGCATTGTTCAACATCTTATTGATTACCAGGAAGGAGATACGTATGGCCGCGTCTTTGTGGTCGGCTTACTCAATACGCTTCTGGTTTCGGCGCTGTGCATTGTCTGCGCCTCCATACTCGGCTTCTTCATTGGCCTGGCCCGGCTTTCCGAAAACTGGCTGCTGCGAAAATTATCGACCATTTACATCGAAACGTTTCGTAATATCCCACCGCTGCTGCAGATCTTCTTTTGGTATTTTGCCGTACTGCGAAACCTGCCGGGCCCACGTCAGGCCATAAACGCCTTTGACCTGCTATTTCTCAGCAATCGCGGATTGTACATTCCCTCACCTCTGCTTGCAGAAGGGATGTACGCTTTCATTGCCGCTATTGTTATAGTGCTTCTCGTATCGGCAGGGCTATTCCGTTATCACCGTAAGCATCAAATTAAGACAGGCGAACTTCGTAAGACATGGCCAGCGGCGATAGCACTTATTATCGGTCTGCCCGTCGTTGCGCACTGGCTTTTTGGTGCCGCGCTGCACTGGGATATCCCTCACCTTCGGGGTTTTAACTTCCAGGGTGGCCTGGTGCTGATCCCTGAGCTGGCCTCTCTGACGCTGGCACTTTCGATTTATACCTCAGCCTTTATCGCGGAAATCATCCGTGCCGGGATTCAGGCCGTTCCTCACGGACAGCATGAGGCGGCACGCTCGCTCGGTTTGCCCAATACGGTAACGCTTCGCCAGGTTATTATTCCGCAAGCGCTGCGGGTCATTATTCCTCCACTGACCAGCCAGTATCTCAACATTGTGAAAAACTCATCTCTGGCCGCCGCCATAGGCTATCCCGATATGGTTTCACTTTTCGCCGGTACCGTGCTTAACCAGACAGGGCAAGCGATTGAAACCATTGCCATCACGATGTCCGTTTACCTGATTATCAGCCTAACCATCTCGCTGCTGATGAACCTCTATAACCGCCGCATCGCCCTGGTTGAGCGCTAAGGACACCATGATGACAAAAGCCATATTGTCTCACTCTTCGCGCGCCTCCGGCTCTACGGGTGGGAATTTCATTATCTGGATGCGAAAGAACTTGTTCTCCAGCTGGAGTAACAGCCTGCTGACCCTTTTTTGCTTATGGCTGATCTGGGAGCTGATCCCGCCACTTCTTAACTGGGCGCTTTTACAGGCAAATTGGGTCGGTACAACTCGCGCTGACTGTACGAAAGCAGGCGCATGCTGGGTGTTCATCCACGAGCGCTTCGGCCAGTTTATGTATGGACTGTATCCTCATGAAGCGCGCTGGCGAATTAATCTGGCGCTCGCGATCGGCCTTCTCTCCATCGCCGCGATGTTCTGGAAAAAACTGCCTCATCGTGGACGCTATATTGCCTGCTGGGCGGTTTCATATCCGATCGTTGTGTGGGCGCTGCTTTACGGTGGTTTTCTGGGTCTGGAGCGCGTGGAAACACGCCAGTGGGGAGGACTGACGCTGACGCTCATCATCGCTTCCGTGGGGATCGCCGGCGCATTGCCCTGGGGAATTCTGCTTGCGCTGGGTAGGCGTTCAAAAATGCCGGTAGTTCGCGTGCTCTCCGTCATTTTCATTGAGTTTTGGCGCGGCGTGCCGCTCATCACCGTTTTGTTTATGTCCTCGGTCATGCTGCCGCTCTTTATGGCAGAAGGCACAACGATAGACAAACTGATCCGAGCCCTGGTCGGTGTGATTCTTTTCCAGTCCGCGTACGTTGCAGAGGTGGTCCGCGGGGGCCTGCAGGCTCTGCCCAAAGGACAGTATGAGGCCGCGGAATCACTGGCGCTCGGCTACTGGAAAACTCAGGGGCTGGTGATCCTCCCCCAGGCACTCAAGCTGGTTATTCCGGGTCTGGTCAACACGATCATTGCTCTTTTCAAAGATACCAGCCTGGTGATCATCATCGGGTTGTTCGATCTCTTTAGCAGCGTGCAGCAGGCGACCGTTGACCCTGTCTGGCTCGGCATGTCCACCGAAGGATATGTCTTTGCTGCCCTGATCTACTGGATCTTCTGTTTTAGCATGTCGCGCTACAGCCAGCATCTGGAAAAGCGCTTTAACACCGGGCGTACACCGTACTGAGGAAATTATGAGCCAAATAACTATGACACCCGCCGACGCGATGATTACGCTGGAAAATGTGAATAAATGGTACGGACAATTTCATGTCCTGAAGGACATTAATCTTAAGGTAAAGCAGGGAGAACGCATTGTGCTTTGCGGCCCTTCTGGCTCCGGGAAATCCACGACCATTCGCTGTATTAACCATCTTGAGGAGCATCAGCAAGGGCGTATTGTTGTCGATGGCATTGAGCTGAATGAAGACATTCGCAATATCGATAGGGTTCGTCAGGAAGTGGGGATGGTGTTTCAGCACTTCAATCTCTTTCCGCATCTGACCGTTTTGCAAAACTGCACGCTGGCGCCGATTTGGGTGCAAAAGATGCCGAAAAAAGAGGCCGAAGCATTGGGAATGCACTATCTCGAACGTGTGCGTATCGCGGAACACGCGAATAAATTCCCGGGCCAAATTTCAGGCGGTCAGCAGCAGCGGGTGGCTATTGCTCGCTCGCTTTGTATGAAGCCCAAGATCATGCTGTTTGACGAGCCAACTTCCGCGCTTGACCCTGAAATGGTGAAAGAAGTTCTGGATACCATGATTGGATTGGCGCAATCCGGAATGACAATGCTGTGTGTGACGCATGAAATGGGGTTTGCCAGAACGGTGGCCGATAGGGTGATCTTTATGGATCGCGGTGAGATTGTCGAGCAGGCGCCACCCGACGAGTTCTTTGCACATCCCAAGTCAGAACGTACGCGAGCTTTCCTGTCGCAGGTCATTCACTGACCTGCTGTTTTGCCCAGTGGCGCGTATTGCTTACTGGGCCTACCATTTTCACAAGAATCATAACGCAAAAAGGCCATCCTTTCGGATGGCCTTTTCACTTGTTTGATGTCTGGCAGTTCCCTACTCTCACATGGGGAGACCCCACACTACCATCGGCGCTACGGCGTTTCACTTCTGAGTTCGGCATGGGGTCAGGTGGGACCACCGCGCTAAAGCCGCCAGACAAATTCTTTTACTTCTTGCCGAACTTTAACCTAAGTATAAAGTGGTGCTGATACCCAGAGTCGAACTGGGGACCTCACCCTTACCAAGGGTGCGCTCTACCAACTGAGCCATATCAGCACGCTAAATTTGATGCCTGGCAGTTCCCTACTCTCACATGGGGAGACCCCACACTACCATCGGCGCTACG
>NZ_QBJD02000023.1 GCF_003057745.1 Enterobacter sp. RIT418 | reverse complement strand
CGGTTTCCCAGCTGAAGGGTTCCCCGCCGGGCTACGTCGGCTACGGCCAGGGCGGCATCCTCACCGAGGCGGTGCGCAAGCGCCCGTACAGCGTGGTGCTGCTCGATGAGGTCGAGAAGGCGCACCGGGACGTGATGAACCTGTTCTACCAGGTCTTTGACCGCGGGTTTATGCGCGACGGCGAGGGGCGCGAAATCGACTTCCGCAACACGGTAATTCTGATGACCTCCAACCTCGGCAGCGACCACCTGATGCAGCTGCTGGACGAACAGCCTGACGCCAGCGACGGCGACCTGCACGAGCTGCTGCGCCCGATCCTGCGCGACCACTTCCAGCCCGCGCTGCTGGCGCGCTTCCAGACGGTGATTTACCGCCCGCTGGGCCAGGCGGCGATGCGCACTATCGTCGGCATGAAGCTGAACCAGGTGAGCAAACGCCTGGCGCGCCACTACGGCATGAAGACCGCGATCGCCGACGGCCTGATGGACGCGCTGACGGACGCCTGCCTGCTGCCGGACACCGGGGCGCGCAACATCGACAGCCTGCTGAACCAGCAGATCCTGCCGGTGCTGAGCCAGCAGCTGCTGACGCACATGGCGGCGGGGCAGAAGCCTGAGTCGCTGAGCCTGGGCTGGGACGAGGAAGAGGGGATTGTGCTTGAGTTCAGCGCGGGAGAGGCACCATGAGCACAAATCCCGTAACCCGTTTCACCCACAGCCACCACCTGCTTTCGGTAAAGGACTGCCCGTCCACGACGGACGTGCTGGCCTTTACCGGCAGCGACGCGCTGAGCGTGCCGTTCAGCTACCGCATTGAGTTCACCAGCGATAACCACGCCATCGGCCGGGAGATGATGCTGATGAAGCCCGCGTCGCTGACCCTGCAGGCGCCGGTAGACCAGGGCTTCGGCATCAGGATGCAGCAGCCGGTGCGGGTGATTCAGGGGGTGGTGAGCGGGTTCGAGCGGCTCGGCACCTCGAAGGACGAGACGCACTACGCGCTGACCCTGCAGCCGCGCCTAGCGCTGCTGTCGCGCTCGCACCAGAATGCGATTTACCAGGACATGTCGGTGCCGCAGATAGTGGAGAAAATCCTGCGCGAGCGCCACGGCCTGCGCGGGCAGGACTTCCTGTTCTCGCTTTCAAAAGAGTATCCGCGCCGGGAGCAGGTGATGCAGTACGGCGAGGACGACCTGCGCTTCATCACCCGCCTGCTGGGCGAGGTGGGCATCTGGTTCCGCTTCACCACCGACACGCGGCTCAACATCGACGTGGTGGAGTTCTGCGACGGGCGGCAGGGGTATGAGAAGGGGCTGACGCTGCCGTCGGTGCCGCCGTCGGGCCAGCACGCGCAGGGCGCGGACTCGGTGTGGGGCATGCAGTGCCGCCACAGCGTGGTGCAGAAGCAGGTCAGCACGCGGGACTACAACTACCGCCAGGCGAATGAGGACATGAACGCCCTCGCGGACGTGACGGGCGGCGACGCCACCACCTACGGCGAGGCGTACCACTACGCGGACAACTACCTGACGGCGGGCGGGGCGTACGACCGCAGCCCGGCGCCGGAGACGGGGGCGTTTTACGCCCGGCTGCGCCACGAGCGCTACCTGAACGGGCAGACGCGGCTGTCGGGGGTGACCGGCAGCCCGGCGGTGGCGCCGGGCCAGGTGCTGACCGTGACGGGCGGGTTTGAGGTGCCGGAGGCGTTTGCGCGCGGGGCGGTCATCACCGCGACGGAGAGCGAGGCCCGCCGGGACCGGGACTTTGAGGTGCGCTTTACGGGGATACCGGACGGCGCGGAGACGGCCTTCCGCCCGGAGCCGGGAAAACGCCCGGTGATGGCCGGGACGCTGCCGGCGCGGGTGACCAGCACCACGGAAAACGACGCCTACGGGCATATCGACAAGGACGGGCGCTACCGGGTCAACATGCTGTTTGACCGGGACGGCTGGGAGACCGGGTTCGAGAGCCTGTGGGTGCGCCAGTCCCGCCCGTACGCGGGGGACACCTACGGGCTGCATCTGCCGCTGCTGGCGGGTACCGAGGTGGCGATAGGCTTTGAGGACGGCAACCCGGACCGGCCGTACATTGCCGGGGTGCTGCACGACTCGGCGCACGGGGACCACGTCACCATCCGCAACTATAAGCGCAACGTGCTGCGCACGCCGTCGAACAACAAAATCCGCCTCGACGACGAGCGCGGGAAGGAGCACATCAAGGTCAGCACGGAGTACGGCGGCAAGAGCCAGCTGAACCTGGGGCACCTGGTGGACGGCAGCAGGCAGCCGCGCGGGGAGGGCTTCGAGCTCAGGACGGACAGCTGGGGTGCGATACGGGCGCAGAAGGGGCTGTTCATCACGGCGGACGGGCAGGCGAAGGCGCAGGGCGAGGTGCGGGAGATGGCGGCGGCCATCAGCCTGCTGAAGGGGGCGGTTAACCAGGTGAGCGGGTGGGGAAGCATCGCGCAGACGCACCACAACGCGGCCCCGGACGCGGAGCCGCTGAGCGCGCTGGCCTCCGGCGCGGGCGAGCTTAAAGAGCCTGCGCTGCTGATGTCCGCGCCGAAGGGCATTGCCGCGGTGACGCCGGAAACGACGCTGCTGCACAGCGGAAAAGGGCTGTATCTGCAGAGTCTGGGGGAGGTGAACGTCAGCACGGCGCAGCGTTACTCGGTGAACGCGAGCCAGGGGATATCGGTGCTGGCGCACCGGGAGGGGATGCGGCTGGTGTCGGCAAAGGGCCCGCTGGCGGTGGAGTCGCATGCGGACACGCTGTCGCTGACGTCGCTGAAGGACGTAACGGTGCAGTCGACGCAGGGGCATCTTCAGCTGACGGCGAAAAACGGCATCACGCTGGCGTGCGGAGGTGCGTACATTCAGCTGACGCCGGAGGGCGAGGTGAAGGTGCACAGTCCGGGGCTGCTGAGCCTGAAGGGGCAGCACCAGTGGACGAGCCCCGCGAGCCAGGACTATCCGCTGCCGGAGCTGCCCTCGTCGGTGTGTAAAGAGTGTCTGAAGAAGGCGCAGCGGCTCGCGCAAGGCTTTGTGCCGAGGGAGGCATAAATGAACATTACCGGTTGGATAAATTGGCTTCAGCAGACCTGCGCTGATATTGAAACGAACCATCTCGATTTCATTATCGATCAGTGCGGTATCGATTTTTCCGTTATTCCCGCGCTGCGGGAGTTTTCTTCCCGGCTTCAATGGCAGTCTCTTTATCAGGGGCTACCGGAGGATGCCCTGCCCGAAGAGGCTCCGGTCCTGGTGCGTATGACGCTCAGCGATCCCCAGCAGATGCAGTGGCTTAGCGAGCTGGTGCTGAAAACGCAAGACACCGCTCCGCTGATGGCGATATGTTCCCCATGGGCTTTTTCTGCGCTGGCGGAGTGGCTTACTGACTGCGTTGATGCAACGCACGAAGGGCGTGAGGGGCTGTTTCGGTACTTTGATGCGCGCATTTTCCCTTTCCTGTTCTCCGATATTCTTACGCCAGAGCAGCAGGTTCAGCTGCAGCGCCCGGCGCTGTTCTGGAGCTGGCTGGATCACGACGGCAATCCGGCCCTGCTGATGGGGAACGGCGCGCAGCCAGCGAAAGATGAAAAATGCAGCAAAATTGCCTTCAGCGACAACCAGTTCGAGCGCCTGATGTGCATTTGCGACGTTAAGCTGCTCCTTCGTCACCGGGACGTTCCGGCTGAGTGGTTTGCTTCTCTGGAAGAACGATTTTCAGCCTGCTATACGGCAATGGTTACCGCAACAGAAAAAAGGATCATGCTGGATAAAGCGCGAGAGGATTGGGTGATCGATTCGCTGAGAGAACGTCAGCATATCGAATCCTGAATGACCGTCTTGCGCCCGGCTGTCTCATTATTATTAATGGAATGCAAAATGAAAAAAGGACATTACGTTGCGGCAGTGGGCGCGTTATTTTTGACGACGATTTGTCAGACAGCTCTGGCCGGAACGATAGAGGCGGTCAACCACACCAAATGGGCGATCAATTATTTCAGCGTTGACGGCCAGTCTGGGATCGATGTAATCGGGCCTTATCAGGGTGGTGGTGGTGGATGTTGCTACCGCGTGCCTTCAAAGTGGCAGCCGGGAATGACGGTCAGGGTCGACTGGGAAACAGGTGTGGGGGGATCGAAAGGTTTTCCTGGTTTTGCTGATTGGGAAAATTACAAAGCATGGGAAAAAAAGATGAAGGCTCAGAATAAACAGCACAGCAAAATCGTGCCGGTTCCGGACTATACGGGGCAGGAGACCTGCGGAATCACGTTACATTTTATGCCCTGCGATGAGGTGAAAGTGACGACAAGCTGTGCAAACTATGGTCGACCGGGCTACCCGATCAAGGAGCCGATTAGAATGGCGGAGCCGAAGGTCTGTCCGAAATGATTGCCACCCGGCGTTTATTATTCCTCTGTAATGCTTAGTCATGCCAGCCGGAAGGATATAGCTAAGCAAGATGTACGTTATCTGTTTATTCATTAAGGGAATGAAATATGAAAAAAGGAATTTACGTTGCGGCAGGCGCGTTATTTCTGGCGACGACTTGCCAGACAGCTCTGGCCGGAACGATAGAGGCGGTCAACCACACCAAATGGGCGATCAACCATTTCAGCGTCGATGGGCAGTCGGGGATTGACATTATCGGGCCTTATCAGGGAGGCGGTGGCGGCTGCTGCTACAGCGTGCCTTCTAAGTGGGAACCGGGAATGACGGTCAGGATTGACTGGGAAACGGGGGCTGGCGATACAGAAGGATTCCCGGGTTTTGACAAATGGGATGAATATCTAAAATGGAAAAAAAAGATGAAGGCCCAGAATAAGCAGCACAGCAAAATCGTGCCTGTTCCAGACTATACGGGTCAAGAGACCTGCGGGATCACGGTGCATTTTTTACCCTGTGATGAGGTAAAAGTGACAACGAGCTGCCTGACGTACAACAACCCCAATCACCCTATTAAAGAGCCGATTAAGATGGCGGAGCCGGAAGTCTGTCCGAAATGATTATCACCCTGTGTTTAATATTCCTCTGCAATGCTTAGCCATGCCAGCCGGAAGGATATAGCTAAGCAAGATGAACGTTATCTGTTTATTCATTAAGGGAATGAAATATGAAAAAAGGAATTTACGTTGCGGCAGGCGCGTTATTTCTGACGACGACTTGCCAGACAGCTCTGGCCGGAACGATAGAGGCGATCAACCACACCAAATGGGCAATCAACCATTTCAGCGTCGATGGGCAGTCTGGGATTGACATTATCGGGCCGTATCAGGGCGGTGGTGGCGGCTGCTGCTACAGCGTGCCTTCTCAGTGGCATCCAGGAATGACGGTCAGAGTGGATTGGGAAACGGGTGCCGGAGATATGGATGGTTTTCCTGGGTTTGGAGATGATGCTAAATACCTGACATGGGAAAAAAAGATGCAGACCCAGAATAAGCAGCACAGCAAAATCGTGCCGGTTCCAGATTATACCGGGCAGGAAACCTGCGGGATCACGGTTCATTTTTTACCCTGTGATGAGGTAAAAGTGACAACGAGCTGCCTGACGTACAACAACCCCAATCACCCTATTAAAGAGCCGATTAAGATGGCGGAGCCGGAAGTCTGTCCGAAATGATTATCACCTTGTGTTTAATATTCCTCTGCAATGCTTAGCCATGCCTGCCCGGAAGGGCATAGCTAAGCAAGATGCACCTTATCTGTTTCATTCACTAAAGGAATGCAAAATGAAAATACGACATTACCTTGCGGTTCTGGGCACGTTATTTTTGGCAACCCTCAGTCAGGCATCTCAAGCCGGAACCATTGAGGCGGTCAACCACACCAAATGGGCAATCAACCATTTCAGCGTCGATGGGCAGTCGGGAATTGACATTATCGGGCCATACCAGGGGGGCGGTGGTGGCTGCTGCTACAGCGTACCCTCTAAGTGGAAACCGGGAATGACGGTCAGGGTTGACTGGGAAAGCGGGGAGGCGTCTACAGATGATTTTCCAGGATATGAAGATAGGGCTAAATATTTAGCGTGGGAAAAGAAAATTGATAAAAGTAATAGAAATCACAGCAAGATTGTACCTGTACCAGATTATACCGGACAGGAGACCTGCGGGATCACGGTCCATTTTTTACCCTGTGATGAGATAAAAGTGACAACGAGCTGCCTGACATACAACAATCCAAATCACCCCATTAAAGAGCCGATTAAGATGGTGGAGCCAAAAGTATGTCCGAAATGATTACCGATCTGGCCTGGTATCCACCCCCTTTTCCGGCACAGGGACGTCTTCCTACCCATACGGCGTTGATTGGCGAAAACTGCGCTAAGCAGGATAGTCACGAGCTGGACTACCGACAGCAGCTGTGCGAGGCCGCCAACCGCCGCGTAGAGCCGCCATGCTGTAAGACCCTGCATATCAGCCTGTTTTTTGATGGCACCGGGAATAATTTAAACAACGATCTGTTTGTGGCGCGGCAGGAGAAGCAGATTCCCCACCCAACCAATATCGCCCGCCTGTTTCGCGCCACCATCGGGCAGGGGGCTGCCGGTGGACTAGGCATGAATAGCGCTGAGCTGTTTGATGCAAGCGGCAGTGGAGAGGATAAATACTATAAGTATTATCTTCCCGGCGTCGGCACCCCTTTTCCTGAGGTAATGGATCTGGACTTCAGCATGATGGGGCTGGCGGCGGCAACGCATGGTGAAGACCGCATTAACTGGGGTCTATTGCGGCTGATTGATGCCCTGAAGCGGACGTTAACCAATAGTATGCTGTCCGAAAGCGACTGTTGGGACGCGCTTGAAAAGATGGCTACCTCACTGCCATCGTTTGGATTAACCGGAAGCGCAAATCGCTACGAAACCTTTCAGAGCCTGCTGAAAGATATGTCTACAAAGTTGCAACAGGTGTTGAACCCTACGGGCCCCGACAAACCGAAGCTGCTGGGCATCAAGCTCTACGTGTACGGCTTTTCTCGCGGTGCCGCGGCGGCCAGGACGTTTGTGAACTGGCTGAGCGAGCTGCTGCCAAAGCCCGAGGAAGGAAAGGATAAGCCCGAACAGTGCCTGGCCGTTGGCGAGCTGAAAATCCCGTTAAGCGTCGAGTTTCTCGGCATCATCGATACGGTTGCTTCTGTAGGCGTAGCGCATATTGCCCCGGTTGCTGAGGGGCATATGGGGTGGGCGGACGGCACCCAGGAACTGCCCAAGGAGGAAATCTACGGTGGGCTGATTAAGCACTGCGTTCATCTGGTCTCGTCTCATGAACAGCGCCTGTGCTTCCCGATGGACTCAATCCGCCGTGCGAACGGGCACTATCCTACTAATAGTGTGGAGGTGGTTTATCCAGGGATGCATTCGGATTTGGGGGGCGGGTATCCGCCAGGAGATCAGGGAAAGGCGAATGGACATGGAGACAGTTTGTTACTATCACAAATAGTTTTGCATGATATTTACTCTTCAGCTTTTGCAGCTGGTGCACCATTTAAAGTTTTAAAATCTTCATTACCAGACGATCTAAAACACCACCAATGGCGTATTTTGGATGCCGCTCAAATCAAAGAATTTGATATTGATACTATATTAATCAACCGCTTCAACGCCTGGCGAGAAATCACTCTTGGCGAAAAAACGCCCCTTGAGCCCATTTCCCCGGAGCAGGCCGCAAAATACGATCCACCGCGCGCGCCTGTGAGCCTGGAGAAAGCCCTTGAGAATCAGCAGGGTTGGATAACCGCCTGGCGTATTAATCGCTATGCTGGCGGTACGTACAAAACCCAGCGCTTTTACGTCGATTCAGCGGCAAACGGGCTGGATAAAGACAGCGACCCTATCGTCAGACAAGAGTCTGAAGCCGCTCGAGATGAGAAGCAAAAGGCTATTGAAGCCGAACGTCGTAAAATCAAAGACGACAAAGGCTATACCAGGGGCTATATAGAGCTTCCTCAGGGCCCGAAAGATTTTGACGCCGCCCTTGGGCAGACGCAGCTTCGTCAGGCCGCCGAGGAGTTCAGGGAGGATTATCACGATATCTCCCGAACCGGAACGGGTAACTGGCTGTTTAACGCGTTAGACGTAATGAGTAACGCTGTTTTTCTTCTGAATAATGACGATGAATACGGCGAGTGGCTGAGAATCAAAACGGCAGGTGAAACCCGTCTAAAAGTGCTCTTCCCGGATGCCGGAGAGGCAAGCAATGCTAACCTGCCGGGCGGGCTGGTGCGGGCGCTGTTCGACGATCAGGTCCACGATTCCCGCGCATGGTTTATGCATAACGCCTTTGGTGCCCGCGAGCCGTGGGGCAGCTACTTCCTTTACCGGATGATCTATTTTGGCAGCCGAAGCAGCAAGCCGATGACGCCGCTGATGATTGCTGGCGCGGTCGTGGGGGCGGCAACCCTCGTCGGCGGCGCGGCCATTATCATCAAACAAAAGAGCCTGAAGGGAAAACTGGCGGGGCTTGCCGGCACGGCGGGCGCGGTCTATCTGGAAACCCAGGCTATCGATCTGCTTTCCGGCAAACCTCTGCCGATGCTGCCAAATGCTGCACTTTTGCAGGCCCCAACGATGGAGCCGGGCGCGGTAGTTGCCCGGCAGAGTCAGGAGGTCAATGAACAGCGGCTGGCGCTGGCGAAATCGGTGGTTGAATCCAGCTGGGCAGAAAGGCTTCAGTCGACGATTACGGCGTAGGCCAGGGAAGGGAACAAAATGAAACAGGTTATTCGCGAAGGCGATACGCTGCGGGAGTACGGCGGCAAGGTGCTGGGCGGGCACTATCTCTGCTTCGGCAAGGGTATCGCCTGCAAAGGGGATGCCGTGAAGTGCAATGAACACGGCATGACCGTCATCAGCGAAGGCAGCTCGCTTTCGCAAGTGGACGGCAAACCCATCGCCCTGCACGGGCACCGGTGCGCCTGCGGGTGTACGTTAGTCAGCTCTTTCCCCGACTGCGGGGTTGAGCTGTGAGGCCGCTGCCGGCCTATCCTCCTTACCGCTCTGCCCGAACCCCAAATAATAAACGCTGGTTGTCAGCTTGCGCGCTGCTGGTGCTGCTTGCCAGTGGCGGCATGGCAATGCTTCACCCTGCAGGCGCGAGCAGCGGAAGAGTGATTTGGGGGATGGTGGGCGCGGTAATGCTGACGGGAGGACTATGGCTTATACGTCAGCTTTACTACCGGCTATCGGTTCACAATGCCCAGCTTTATGAGCGACTGGTTGAACGGCAGCAGCAAGAGTGGTGGACGCGTCACCAGCGATTTTTTGCCCTCAGCGAATGGGTGCTGCTGGGCCCCGCCGGAGCCAACAGCGCAAACTGGCAGCGGCTGCTCAGACGAGAGCATCGTCCTCCAGAAGTAAAGAACGAAGCGAGCGGAAAGGCGCTGCGCGTCGTGATGACGATGATTGACCATGCTGAAGGGCGCGAGGCCCAGCTGGCAAAAATGCTGGTGCTGCAGTGGCAATTGCAGAGAGTCGATTCGCCGATTCCGCCCATCGCGCACTGCTACTGGCAGGGCTCGACCATCGCCTGGAAGGCATTCTGTGCACAAATGCAGGCGACTTTTCCCCAGGTCTTACTACCTGATAAACCACATGAGTGGCGCGGTGAGGAGAGCCTGTCGGCACTCGTTGAGGCGACCAGCTCGCTTTCTGGTGATGAAGCCATTCTGGTGGCGGGGTGCCACTCGGCGGTGGCCGCGTTTCATGCTGAGCTGCCTGCCGGTGAATCTGCCGCGCTGTGGCTGGTGGGGCAAAATGGCCCGGTCTGCATGACCCGGGGTGAGTTTTACGATAGCGCGGACGCGGAGACATTAGCGGACGTGTGTGAACGAGCAGAGCGGCAAAGCGAGCTTGAAGAGCCGCCACAGGCCTGCATGCTGTTCTCGCATCCGGCGCTGCCTGCGTTGGCGCAAAGCGGCTGGAATGTGACCCACCATTTACAGGATCTCAACTGGGGCGATCCTGGTGAAATGGAACTGCTGATCGTCCTGACCCTGGCCGCTATTTCTGCCAATTACTCTAAAGAACCCTGCGGCTGGATAGCCAAAGACACTCTACACACTCTCGCATTTGGGATCGTTAAACCATATGGTCAAGGAAAATAAACCCGCTGAAATTTCTGTTTTTCCGACAGCGGTGTTGTTCATTGCCATCGTGACGCTGATTGTATTATTCGGCGGGCTGGCCTGGTGGTACTGGGGTGAGGATCTCACCACCGACTGGACCGTGCTTCGCCAGCTCGCGATGGTCTGTTTTATCATCTGGAGCGCGTTGCTCAGCGTGCTGGTGCTGAGCGTGATCGCCTATCGTTTAGTTATTCGCGATAAGGTGGTGCGAGACTCTTCTTCTGGCACGGCGAAGAAGAAGAAAACAGCGCTCCTGCCGCTAAAAGATGCCCTCAGCAGCCACCTACGCCGCCGTTACAGCTGGCGCTGGCGCAGTAAGGTCCGCCTGCTGCTGGTGACCGGCGACGACGCCGCGATCGAACAGCTGGTACCCGGCCTAAAGCAGCAGCAGTGGCTTGAAGGCAACCGCACGGTGCTTATCTACGGCGGCAGCCTCAGCGCTGAACCGGATGAGGCGGTATTCACGGCCCTGCGCAGATTGCGCCGCGGTCGCCCGCTTGATGGCATTGTTCGCGTTGTGCCGCATTCGCTGGACCTTACGTCTGAGGTGAGCGATGACGATTTGCGCGGGCTGGAGAAAAGGGGGGCGCTGCTGCATTACCAGGCGCCGGTCTGGCTATGGCATCTGTGCGACAGCGCCTGGCCGCAGGACGGACGAATCGGGCAGTCGGTGTGTGCCTTATTCCCCCTTCGTGCAAATCAGGACGACATCAGCCGCCAGTTGGAAAGCCTGCTTCCTCAGCTGACCCGGCAGGGCGTGAGTCAGGCAGTCGTCAACAGCCGGTATGACTTCATGTTGCGGCTGGGCCAGGAGCTTCGCGACGGCGGCATCAGCCGCTGGGCGCAGCGGCTGTTGCCGTGGCTCTATGAAAGCCAGCAGTCGGTGCCGCTGCGCGGGCTTGTGTTTAGCCAGGTAGAAAGCCCCGACGTAGAGGCTAAACCGCATGCTGCAAAAGATCCCGGCAGCGCGGTGCCACAAAGCCGATCCCATGCCCTGACGCTGCCTGAAACCTGGCAAGGCATCCTCACCGACTGTACCCGCATTCGCGGCCGTCGGGTTGGCATGGCCTGGGAGCAGACGCTGGCGTGGGTCATCATGGCGGTACTCGGCGTCTGGGGCGCCGGGCTGCTGCTCTCCTTCGCGCTGAACTACAGCCAGATTTCCTCGGTTGCCGACAAGGCCCGCACCCTGGTCGATCACCCTTCGGTATCGGACTACCAGCTGACGGCGCTCCACGATCTGCGTAACGACGCAGGCCGCCTACAGCACCGTATCCAGCACGGCGCGCCGTGGTACCAGCGCTTTGGCCTGGACCATAACCAGCAACTGCTAGCGGCCATGCTGCCGTGGTACGGCGTGGCAAACAGCCGCCTGATCCGCGATCCGGCTAATGCGGCGCTGATGCAGAAGCTGCACGCGCTGGCAAACTCGGCCCCCAACAGCGACCAGCGCGCGCAGCTGGCGAAACCGGGCTACGACCAGCTGAAGGCCTGGCTGATGATGGCCCATCCGGACAAGGTCGACGGCGCGTTTTACGCGCAGACGATGAAAACGGTACAGCCAACGCGGATGGGCATCTCCACTGCGCTGTGGCAAAGCCTGTCGCCCGACCTGTGGGCGTTTTATATCACCGGGCTTCCGGCGCAGCCGCAGTGGAAAATCACGCCGGACGCATCGCTCGTCGGCCAGAGCCGCCAGGTGCTGCTCCAGCAGATTGGGCGGCGCAATGCGGAAGGAACGCTCTACGAAAACATGCTCAAATCGGTACGCCGCAACTTTGCGGACGTCTCGCTGGAAGACATGACCAGCGGCACCGATGCTCGCCGCCTCTTCACCACCGATGAGACGGTGCCGGGCATGTTCACCCGCCAGGCATGGGAAGGGGGCATTCAGCAGGCGATTGAGAAAGCCGCGAAGTCCCGCCGGGACGAGATTGACTGGGTGCTGAGCGACAGCCGCAGGACCGTTTCTGCCGATCTCTCCCCGGAGGCGCTGAAGGCGCGCCTGACGCAGCGCTACTTCACGGACTTCGCCGGCAGCTGGCTGAACTTCCTCAACAGCCTGCAGTGGAATCCGGTGCAGAACATTGCCGACGTGACCGACCAGCTGACGCTGATGAGCGACGTGCGCCAGTCTCCGCTGATTGCCCTGATGAACACCCTGGCGTGGCAGGGGCAGACCGGAGAACAAGATGAAGGTCTGTCCGACTCGATCATCAAGTCGGCAAAAGATCTGATCGGCAGTAAAGACAAGCCGGTAATCGATCAGCAGGCCGCCGGGCCGCAGGGGCCGCTGGATGAAACCTTCGGGCCGCTGCTGACCCTGATGGGGAAAAACAAAGCCAGCAGCGTGATGTCGGCGGATAACTCACTTAGCCTGCAAACGTATCTGACCCGCATCACCCGCGTGCGTCTGCGCCTGCAGCAGGTGGCGAGCGCGTCGGATCCGCAGGAGATGATGCAGACGCTGGCCCAGACCGTTTTCCAGGGCAAAAGCGTCGATCTGACCGATACCCAGCAGTACGGCAGCCTGGTGGCGGCAAGCCTCGGGGAGGAGTGGAGCGGGTTTGGCAACACGATGTTCGTGCAGCCGCTGACCCAGGCTTGGGAAACGGTATTGCAGCCGTCGGCGGCCAGCCTGAACGAACGCTGGAGCCGCTCGGTGGTGGCGAACTGGCGCACGGCGTTTGACGGGCGCTTCCCGTTTGCCGACAGCAAGAGCGATGCGTCACTGCCGATGCTGGCCGAGTTTATCCGCAAGGACAGCGGCCGCATTGACCGCTTCCTCACCACGGAGCTGAGCGGCGTGCTGCACAAGGAGGGCAGCCAGTGGGTGCCGGACAACGCGCACAGCCAGGGCCTGACGTTCAATCCCGCCTTCCTGAAGGCCGTGAACCAGCTGAGCCAGCTGTCGGACATCCTCTTTACCGACGGCAGCCAGGGGATCACCTTCGAGCTGCAGGCGCGTCCGGCGCCTCAGGTGGTAGAAACGCAGCTGACCGTTGACGGGCAGAAGCTGCACTACTTCAACCAGATGTCGGACTGGCAGTCCTTCCGCTGGCCGGGCGAGACCTACAAGCCGGGCACCATGCTGACCTGGACCTCCACCAGCGCGGGCGCGCGCCTGTTCGGAGACTACACCGGCACGTGGGGCTTTATTCGCTGGCTGGAGCAGGGCAAGCGTCAGCAGCTCGACCGCAGCCAGTGGATGATGAGCTTTACCGCCCCGGATGGCCGCACCCTGCAGTGGGTGCTGCGTTCACAGCTGGGCAGCGGTCCGCTTGCGCTGCTGGGGATGCGTAACTTTAGCCTGCCGGACAACATATTCACCGTGGATGCCTCTGCCGCCGCGCAGGCGCTGGCCGCCACGGATATTACCCCCATGGATGAGATGGAATAATGGCCGCATTACAGAATGTTATCCACGCCTGCGGCGTGGATGAAAATACCCTCCTGAATCAGGCCCGGGCGCGCTGCGCCGACTGGGAGCGCTGGCTGGTGCCCGTGCAGGAAAATCAGCCTACGGGCGACGATCCGGGCTATGACGATGACTTTCAGCAAATCCGTGAAGAGGTTAACAAGCTCTCCGGCATTGATACCGCGCTGATTTGCGAGCTGGCAGAAAAGCTGTTGACCACCACCTGCAAGGATTTGAGGGTGGCCGGTTTTTACGCGTGGGCGCGCCTGCATCAGGACGGCGAGGCCGGGCTGGCGCAGGGCGTTGAGCTGCTGGCGGCAATGCTGGTGCGGTTCGGCAACGATCTGCATCCCCTGCGCGCCCGCAGCCGCAAATCGGCCCTGGAGTGGCTGGGCAGCAGCCGCATGCTCGACAGCCTATCTCTCTATCCTGAGGTAGATATGTCGCTCATGCAGCGCATTGCAGGCGCGCTGCTGCTGGCGGAGCAGGCGTTTGAGACGCTTGATGAGGCGTCCCGCCCGGAGCTGGGCGGGCTGTATCTGGCCCTGGATAACCGGCTGATTCAGAGCGGCGGCGCGAACTCGATGGTGCCGCAAACCAGCCGCGAAGAGAGCGCGACGTCGCCCTCGGCGGCATCTTCCGCGCCGATAATGAATGCGGTGACGTCGGGGCGGGATCTGCTCGACCAGGCCAAGGTGCTGGCGAAATACCTGCGCGACCAGCCCGGCGGCTGGCTGGCGGGGCATCATCTGCTCAAAAGCGTCCGCTGGGACACGCTGACGGAACTGCCCCCGCTGGACGCCGCGGGGCGCACTCGCCTGGTTCCGCCTAAGCCCGACAACAAGGCGCATCTTAAGCGCCTGTATCTGCAGAAAAGCTGGTCTGAGCTGCTTGAGCACACCGACACGCTGCTGGCGCAGGGCGTTAACCACCTGTGGCTGGACGTGCAGTGGTACGCCTGGCAGGCGCTGGTCAAGCTGGACGCCGACAGCGTGCGCGCCGACATCATCTGTCGCGACCTCAAGGGGCTACTGGCCCGCCTTCCGGGTCTCGAAGCGCTGGCCTTCAACGACGGCACGCCGTTTGCCGACGAGGTGACGCTGGCCTGGATCAACGAAAGCGTGCTGGACGACATCTCCGGCTGGCAGGATAAGCCGGTTTCAGCCGCGGCCGCGGGCAGCGATGACGTGCTGGCCCTTGAGCCTGAGGTGCTGGCGAAAGCCGACAGCGAGGGCATTGAGGCCGCGCTCGGCTGGCTTCAGGGGCAGCCGGGCTACGCCACGCCCCGCGACCGGTGGCTAATGCGCCTGCTTATGGCGCGGGTGAGCGAACAGTACGGTAAAAACGACATGGCGCTGCATTTGCTGCGCGAGCTCGACGACAGCGCCCGCTCGCTGACGCTTGAGCAGTGGACGCCGGAGCTGATGTTTGAGGTTAAGGCCCGCAGCCTCAAGCTGCTGCGCGGCCGGGCCGCTCGCGGTGAGGTCGATAAAACGCGGCTGCAGGCCGACATGGATACGCTTCTTTCCGGCCTTATCGCGCTGGATCCTGCACGCGCGGCGGTGCTGTGCGGGTAACCCCTCCTTAATACCAAAACTACAATCTTTAACGAGAATGGAATCATGGCTGTAAATACAAACGATCGTCGCCCCATCACGACGCGGGATAAAACCTGGGCCAAGCACAGCGCGCTGTGGCTAAAAAACAAAGGCGTTACGCCGAATCAGATTTCGCTGGCAAGTACGGGATGCGCGCTGCTTTCCGGCCTCTGCTTTTTGTTCGCCTTCAGCTTCTCCTCGCTCATCATCCGGGATGGCCTATTGCTGCTGGGCGCGGCGCTGATTCAGGGCAGGCTCATCTGCAACCTGCTTGACGGCATGGTGGCCGTGGAGGGCGGGCTGGCAACGCCCGCCGGGCCGGTCTACAACGAATTGCCGGACAGGGTGTCCGACACGCTGATTCTGGTGGGCGTGGGCTATGGCCTGAGCGCGATCCCCTTCGCCGGCACGCTCGGCTGGATAGCGGCGCTGCTGGCGCTGATGACCGCGTACCTGCGCCTGCTGGGCGGAACCTGCGGCTTACGTCAGCATTTCCTCGGGCCGATGGCCAAACAGCACCGGATGGCGCTCCTCTGCGGCGGCGCGCTGCTGGCGCTTTTCCTGCCCGCGGCCTACGGCCAAAGGCTGCTGTTTCTGTGCCTGATGGTAATCAGCATTGGGGCGCTTTTCACCTGCTGGCGGCGCGGGAAACGCATTCTGGACGAGCTGCACCTTAACGCGGTGACGCAGGAGGCCGCGGATGAATAACGTACCAGAGACAACCCTGAGCAGCCGCCTGGTGAGCGGGTGCCTGATTCGGATATGCCGGCTGCTTACCGGCGTGCGTGCGCGCTGGCTCGCGCCGGTGCCCGACAGCGCATCGGTCAGAATTTACTACGCCAACCACTCCAGCCATCTTGACGGCATTGTGATTTGGGCCAGCATGCCCGCTCGGCTGCGGCCTACCGTTCGCCCCGTGGCGGCGGCGGATTACTGGGAGGCTTCGCCGCTGCGCCGCTACATCGCCCGACGCATTTTTAACGCGGTGCTGATTAAGCGTCGGCCTTCCGCGGAGGAGGGGAGTCAGCCAAATAACGCGCTTGAGCTGATGAGCGAGGCCCTGAACCACGCACAGTCGCTGATTATTTTTCCCGAGGGGACGCGGGGAAACGGTGAAGATATCTCCGCATTTAAGAGCGGCCTCTGGCATCTGGCGCGAATGAATCCCGGCGCTCAGCTGGTGCCTGTCTACCTTGAAAACCTCAACCGCGTTCTGCCGAAAGGCTCTCGTCTGGTGGTGCCGGTTTTATGCTCCGCGACCTTTGGCGAGGCGATCTCTCCCCCGCAGGACGGTGAAGAAAAACAGGCATTTTTACAACGCGCCAGGGAAGCGCTGGAGGAACTTAAGTCATGAATTTTCAGGATCACGCCCTGATCGCGCTGCTGGTCGGCCTCTTTGGCCTCCTGCTTTTTGCCAGCATTACGGGCTTCATTATTGAAAAAGCCAAAGGCCGAACGCCGGTCATTATTAACCTCAACGCCCGCATCCGCGCCTGGTGGGTGATGTGCCTGCTCTCCGTGGCGGCGATGCTGTGCGGCCCGGTTGGCTCAACGCTGCTGTTCGCGATGATGTCGCTGCTGGCCTTAAGAGAGTGCATCACGCTGACGCCTACGCATCGCGGCGATCACGAGGCGCTGTTCTGGTGCTTCTTTATTCTCCTGCCGCTGCAGTACGTGCTGGTGGGGATACAGTGGTACGGCACCTTTGCCATTTTTATTCCGGTCTTCGCCTTTTTATTCATTCCAACCCGCATGGCGCTGTCCGGGGATTCAAAAAACTTTCTCGAACGCAGCGCCAAAATCCAGTGGAGCATGATGATTGCCGTGTACTGCATTAGCTATGCGCCGGCCCTGCTGATGCTCCCCATTCCGGGCTATGAGCATCAGAACATTAAGCTGCTGCTGTTCCTGATGATCGTCGTACAAATCTCAGACGTGCTGCAGTACGTCTTTGGCAAGCTGATGGGCAAACGCCCCATTGCGCCTCGGCTGAGCCCGAACAAAACCGTTGAAGGGTTTGTGGGCGGCATCGGCACGGCGACGCTGGTGGGGACGCTGCTCTGGTGGATCACGCCCTTCGCGCCGTGGCAGGCCGCGCTGATTTCACTGGCGATCACGCTGCTCGGCTTTGCCGGCGGTCTGTGCATGTCTGCAATTAAGCGCGACCGCGGCGTGAAGGATTTTGGCGCCACGATCGAAGGCCACGGCGGCATGATGGACAGAATTGATTCCCTGTGCTTCGCCGCACCCGTTTTTTTCCATATCGTTCGGTTTTGGTTTACCTGAACCGCGACAAACCCTAAGCCTCGCACAGAGAAATTATGGACGACTTAACCCTGCGTTATTACGACGCCGAAATGCGCTACCTGCTTGAGGCGGGCGAAGAGTTTGCCCGCGCGCATCCCGAGCAGGCGGCGATGCTTAACCTGGATAAAGCGGGCGCGCGCGACCCGTACGTAGAACGGCTGTTTGAGGGCTTTGCCTTCATGATGGGGCGGCTTCGCGAAAAGCTTGATGACGATCTTCCCGAGCTGACGGAAGGGCTGGTCAGCCTGCTGTGGCCGCACTACCTGCGCACCATTCCGTCGATGTCCATCGTGGAGTTCACCCCGGACTGGCGCGGAATGAAAGAGCCGATGCGCATTGCGAAAAGCTTTGAGGTGCTCTCGCGCCCGCTCGGCGAAAAGGGGACGCGCTGTCGCTACACCACGACGAAAGCGATCGACCTGCAGCCGCTGGCGCTGGAGCAGGCGCGTCTTACCACCGATCCCGATGGGCGCTCGGTGGTGACGCTGCGCTTCACCTGCAGCGAGCTGGCAGACTGGAGCCGCGTCGATCTCAGCAGCATTCCGCTGTACTTCAACGCCGACGCGCCGCTGGCCTGCGCCATGCACGAAGCCTTTACCATGAACACGGCGCGGATGTGGCTGCGCCTCCCCGGCGATCGGGACAGGCGCCCGCTTGACGGCCGCTTTACCGCGCTGGGCTTTGGTGACGACGATACCCTGTGGCCAAAGGGCAGCAGCAGCTTCAGCGGCTACCAGCTCCTGCTGGAATATTTCACCTTTCGCGAGAAATTCATGTTTACCGCGCTGCGTGGCCTGGAGGCGAGCGCGCTCCCGGCGCAGCTGCCGTGGTTTGAAATTGACGTGGTGCTGTCGACGCGCTGGGAGCATGACTTCACCTTTACCGAAAAAAACTTACGCCTTAACTGCGTCCCGGTGATTAACCTGTTCCCGCTGGAGTCCGACCCGCTCACCCTGAATTCGCTGCAGACCGAGTATCTGCTGCGGCCGATGCGCGTGCAGGACGGGCACACGGAAATTTATGCCGTGGAATCGGTGATGTCGTCCAGCCAGCACGTCTACGTGCCGTTTTCCAGCTTCCGCCACAAGGGCGGGATGATGCGGCACGACGCGCCGGAATATTACTACCACACCCGCGTGCGCCGCGGCCCGTCGGGGCTGCACAATACCTGGCTGATCCTGGGCGGTGAAGCCTTTGACAACCATACGGTGCCGGAGGATGAAAGCCTCTCTCTGACGCTAACGGGCACCAACGGCCAGCTGCCGCGCCGCGCGCTGCAAAGCACGATGCTGGACACCGTGATGAAAACCACGTCCGCCAGCATTGCCGTGCGCAACCTCTGTGCGCCAACGCTGCCCTGCTATCCCCCGGCCCGGGATCGCTTCCACTGGCGCGTGTTGAGCCACCTTGGCAGCGGCTTCCTCTCGATGATGGACAACGCCGAGGTGCTGCGCGGCACGCTGGCGCTGTATGAGTGGACCGACAGCGAGATGAACCGCCGCCGCCTGGAGGCCATCATCGACGTGAAGCACAGCGAAACGGAGCGTTTCGAACAGGGGTATCTGGTGCGCGGCGTGCAGATTGAGGTGACGCTCGATAGCCACGGCTTCGCCGGACGCGGGGACATCTGTCTGTTTGGCGAAATGCTGAGCCGATTTTTTGCCCTTTATACCGATATCTATCTATTTAACCGACTGATTATCATCCTGCAACCCACCGGAGAACGCCTTGAATGGGAAGAGAAACACAGCCGTCGCATTCCCGGCTGACCCCGCGGCTGGAAGCCGACCTGCATCGGATCAACTTTTACCGCTTTTGCCAGCTGCTTGAAAAGGGCCGGCCCGGTAAGGCCCTGCTAGGCGCGACCAGCCATCCCGCTGACGATCCGGTCCGCTTTTGCCCGCACCCCGGCATGGGTTTTCCCGCCAGCGAGCTTAAGGCGGTGGAGTACGATGAAGAGGATGACGGCAGGCCGCCCGTTGTTCGCACCACCTTTATGGGCATGTACGGCGTCGACTCGCCTCTGCCGACGGCGTATCTGGATGACATCACCCAGCGCCGGGAAGGGCACGAGGCGCTGCAGGGCTTTCTGGATATTTTCAGCCACCGCATTTTGACGCAGTTTTATCGCATATGGCGCAAATACTCCTACCCGGCCTCGTTCGAACCCGGCGGTTCGGACACGATTTCGCAGTCTCTGCTGGGGCTGGTGGGGCTGGGCATTCCCGGCACCGCCGAGCATATCGCCACGCCGGTCTCGCGCTTTCTGGCGCTGCTCGGCGTGCTGCGCCAGCCGGGTAAAACGCAGGAGGGCATGCAGGCGCTGGTTAGCCTGCTGGCGCCGAACACCCGCGTGAACGTCAGTCCTTACTGTCTGCGGCCGATAGAGATCCGCCAGCCGCTGGGTTTTTATGCCGATGCGGACTTTATGCTCGACGGCAATACGCCGCTCGGCGACGAGGCCATGGACGCCAGCAGCCAGCTGCTGATCGCGCTATCCACGGACGATGAACGGGAAGCGCAGGGCTGGAAGCCGGATGGCCTGCTGTATCAGGATTTTCTGGTGATGCTGCGCGTCTATCTGGGCTGGCGGTTTAAGGCGCGCATCACGCTCACGGCCCCCACTCCTCTGCTGACCGCCCCTCCGCTGGGGGAGGGGGCGTTCTGGCTGGGCATGAACGGCGTGCTGGGCGCGGAAAAGGAACCGCTTTCGGACGATATCCCGCCAACCTTTACCACAGAGCTGGGCTACTACACGGGCCTGGAGCCTGCTATTACACAACAAGGAAATCGACGTGTTACGTACAAGTTTGACTAAAACCGCCCGCTGGCTGCTGCCCGCGTTGGCGCTCGGCCTGACGGGCTGCGGGCTGACGCAGAGCGTCACGGACGGTACAAAATCGGCCTTCACCTCTGTTTTTTATAAAAAAATTAAGACGCTGCATCTGGATTTTACCGCGCGCGAAGCGCTGAACACCGACGCGCGGGAAAACAACTCGCTGTCGGAGTCCGTTGTGCTGCGCGTGTATCAGCTCAAAGACCGCAAGTCGTTCGATAAATCTGTCTACCAGCAGCTGCTGAAGGATGACGATGCGGCGCTGAAGGGCGATCTCCTGGCGAGCCGGGACGTTATCGTGAAGCCGGGCGGAGATGCGACCCTCGATATGCCAATGGAGGCGGACGCGCAGTTTGTCGCCATCGTCGGGTTATTTCGCCATCCGGACATGGAGAACAACACCTGGAAAGTGGTGTTACAGCGTGAAGAGCTCGATCCGGACGACGCGCGCGTTCTCGAAGCCGGGAATAACCAGCTCACGCTACAGCCTGTTAAGGAAAAATGATGCCGCAGGGATATAACACGCCGTCGCTGTATGAAGTTCTGTATGGCAATTTTGCAGGCGGCCTTGAACTGAACCAGGTCAGCGAGGCGAATCAGGTGATTCTGTCCGTGCTGGACAACATGCAGCGCATCCTGAACTGTCGGGCGGGGACGCTGGCGCACCTGCCGGACTACGGTCTTCCGGACATGACCCGGATCCTCCAGGGCATGCCGGGAACGGCGCACCAGCTAATCACAACGCTTTCGGCGGTGCTGCTGAAGTACGAGCCGCGCCTGAGCAAAATCATGGTCGTGATGCTTGAACAGACCCAGCCCGGAGAGCTGCGCTACGCTATCGACGCCGAGCTCAAAGGCATCGGCCTCGTGCGCTACGGCACCGAGTTTATGCCGGAGGGACGGGTGCTCATCCGGCACATGAAACAGCAGCAGTATCTCGACGCCCGTTCTGCAATTTAACGCCCACTCTGGCGGATATCATCATGACGACACAACCTGAACGCAGCCTGAAAACCGGCGGCGACCCGCGCACGCTTGCGGATTACGCGCGCCTTCGCGATGAAATCAATAAACTCGCCCACCCGGCGCGCCCGGACGTGGACTGGCACTTAGCCGAGACGCTTTGCCTGTCGCTGTTTGAGCAAAACGGCGTTGAGCTGCAGACCGCGGCCTGGTATACGCTGGCCCGCACCCGGCTTGCGGGGCTGTATGGCCTGAATGAAGGGCTGGCCATTTTGTCTGCGCTGGTCTCCAGGCAGTGGGGCAGCGTCTGGCCCCAGCCGATTCATGCGCGAATGGAGATCCTGAGCGCGCTCAGCAAGCGTCTTCAGCAGCTCATACGCACGCAGACCTTGGCGTACAGCGATCTGAGCCAGCTTTACCAGGCTGAAGAGCACCTGAAGGCGCTCGATGACGTTTTGCAGCGTCTGGAGCTGAAGCATGCAGGGCAGTTGGAGGCGCTGCGCACGCTGCTGCACAACGCGTCGGTGAGGCTGGAAAATAGCGCGCAGGACGCACCGAACGGCGGGCACGGGGTCGCGCTTCCTGCGGCAGCTGGCGGCCCGCCTGAAGGCGCGAAGTGGGTTTACGTAGCGCAGCCGGAGCCGCAGCCTAATATTGCCGTGCAGGAGTCGATGCCGCCGCCGGCAAAGCCCTGGAAGCCGTTCGCCGCAGGGATGCTGACCATGCTGGTGGTCGCGGGCGCGTCAGCGTGGGGCTGGCAGTATCTGCATCAGCCCGATCCGCTGCGGGAACAATTTTCCGCATCGATCTCCCCTCTGCCCGCGCCGCTTTCTATGGCGCAAATTCAGTCCGCTAAAGAGAACGCATTGCCAGCGGAGGAGGGGATTACCGAGACGCAAAGGCAGCTGGCGCGGCTCGCTCAGCTGAAGCCAGACTGGGCGATACGCTACGGCGACGGCCTGGTGCAGCAGGCCCAGGCCCTGTGGCCCGAGCAGGCAAAACCGCTTGCGCAGCAGTGGCAGCAGCAGGTGGCCGCACAGGCATTGCCGGAGGAAAACCTGAACGGCTGGCATCAGGGAATGGCGCAGCTTGAGCGGCTGGCTAACCGCCTGAACGCGCTGGACGAGCAGAAGGGGAAATACATTACCGTGAGCGAGCTCAAATCCACGGTGTTCACCACGATGCAGTCTTTTAACCGCGCGGTTCCGGCAGAAGAGCAGCTTCGCCAGCTGGCTATACTGCCTGACGAGAAGCCCTGGCCTGCGGGGCAGAAAAGCCAGCTTGAGCAGCACCTGAGGCAGTTAATGGTTCGCTATGCCCTGTTGGATCGGAAAACAGCGGACTAACGCAGTAGATTAAATATCACCATGACACAGGGAGGAAAAGTGTCGGCAAGAGAGCGTTTTTTTGAAAAAGTGAAGCAAAACCAGGATGCTGTTCCGCCAGGGAAAAATACCGTCGAAGCGGAAATTCAGACGTTCCGTTTAAGGATGGACGCTCTGGCGCAGCAGATTGACGAGTGGTTCGCGGGCTCCGGAATTGAGATCGTACAGACGGTCAAAAATATCCATGACATGAGCACCGTTGGCTATAGCCTCAGCAGCGGTATCTGCCGCTACGGTATAACAGCCATCCATTTGCAAAATGGAGAACGCAGCGTCAGCATTTCGCCGGAGAGGCTTTGCTGCGGCGCGGAAAGAGGCTACGTCACCCTGCGCGTGGTGGACGCCAGCGGAGCGCTAAGCGACCTTGTGTTCAATATGAGCATGGCGCCCGACGCTGGCTGGTACATATGGGGAGAGCATCAAATACCGGAGGCAAAGGTTCTTATGACGGAAGACGTGTTTTTCCGGGCGGTGGAGAGGCTGGCCTGACCTTCTGATGACGCGTCGATAACATAAGTCATTGGTCACAAAAAAGCCCGCAAGGTTTGCGCCCTGCGGGCTTTTTGCTGGGAGCCGAGCGTGCCTGCGTTCGTTTCCGGAAGCGAGCCTTGTGTCCAATCATTCACTCTCTTGATTTTTCCCGTCTGTAGACCATGCTCTTCTGAAATGCGCAAAGCATAATCACGTCATCCAGTGCCGAAGGCGAAAAAGGTAGATGGCCTTCAATGCCCCTTAATAATAGGAGTGTGCCATGCTTGAACTTCGTCCTAACTGCGAGTGCTGTGATACAGATTTGCCACCTGAATCAAAAGGGGCGTACATCTGTTCATTCGAATGCACGTTTTGCGTTGATTGCGTGACCCAACGACTGAATGGCCAGTGTCCGAACTGCGGAGGGGAGCTGGTGCGGCGCCCCATCCGCCCCGAAGCATTACTTCTGCGCTATCCAGCATTAGTTCAGCGTCACTATAAGCAGTAGACCTGCAAATTCTGCGCGTTCCTTGCTTACAAAGGCCCTGGCGATCCAGCTAGTTGTCCGCTATGCGCAAGAAGCGGAAGTGGAGGGCGTCCCGCATGTTCGCGAAGTTCACCAATCAGGGATAAAAATCTGTCTTAAGTTCTGATAAGCGCTAAGGTATTAATATAATACCCTGAAATATCAGATTAAACTGCATTTCCTGGCCTGTATTTATTATCTCCTTGGGACGATCATGAAATCCTATAGCTTGCCTGACATTTATCGTTCTACAAATTTAAACACCATTAGAATGTGGGAAAATAATGCTGAAATCGGGGATATAAGAGAGGAAAACTACTACGATCCGTTAAAACTCGCTCTGGCAACAGGCATAAAACCGCGTATGCCAATATTGGTCTCGCAGCTGATTGATGAATTAAACGAGCTCACAAGGGATGATTCACTTGCCGACACCCTGCCTGAACACAGTTTCCATTTCACCTTCTTACCCCTGACTCTCCCTCTCTATGAGGAAAACGAGCGATTGCCCTCGAAAGTAGAGCAATTGAAAAGCCTCTGGGCTGGATATCATTCGAAAAAGATTGCGATCAGGAACCTTCGTTTAATCGCTTTGTCCAGCCAGTTGTTACTGGCGGGTATCCCCGATGAGCCAGCAATAGCGATGCGTCAGTCATTCTGCAAGAAAATTCTGGAGTCAAACTGGAAAAATGAGTTGCTGATGCGGCACAGCAGCAGCCCATTACCGGCGCCATTCTGGCACAGCACGATCCTGCGTTACAGCGCTGCTTTTATACCCGCAACGGTGCGGGAGTTTTTTTTGGAACGCCAGGAAATTGATTACGGGGATGTCGTCGGAGAATTGACGCTAGCGAGGATAAGTTATAACTGGGAAAAATTTTATCCATTTGAGATTTAATAATGGCGATATAGCTATATGCCAGCTGTAGCTACGATGCTATATCAGACCGGGACCACGGAAGGTCCGGCGCCACTCGCTGGGGCTGACGTTAAAGCGGGCCTTGAAGCTCTGCCGAAACGAGACCGGTGACTGATATCCCGCCAGCGACGACACGGTTTCAATGCTGTGATCGGTGGTTTCAAGCAGCTCCTGGCTGCGCCGGAGGCGCTGGGCGCTGAGCCAGTCCCCCACCGTCATCCCTGTTGCCTTGATGAAGTGCCGCGTCAGCGTGCGTCGGCTCATGCCGGAGAAGCCCGCAATGGAGTCAATGTCGTGTCGCTTATCCAGGTTACGGCGCAGGTAGTCGATAAGATCGTTTATCTGTTCGTCGCGCGTTGTCTCCGGCACCGCATGCTCAATAAACTGAGCCTGCCCGCCTTCCCGATAGGGAGGGATAACCATCCGTCTGGCTACGCGGTTAGCCAGCGCGCTTCCGTAATGTTCGCGAAGAATATTCAGGCAGCAGTCGATGCCTGCCGCCGTCCCGGCCGACGTAATCAGGCGCTCGTCGCTGGTGTAAAGCGCGTTGCTGTCAAGCCGCACCTCTGGAAAGCGCGCGGCGAAATCCCGCTCAAACTCCCAGTGTGTGGACGCTCGGCGGTTGTTCAGCAGTCCGGCGTAGGCTAGCACGTACGCCCCAAGGCACAGCCCCACGACTTCCGCTCCGCGCTGCCAGGCGTTGCGCAGCGCAACCAGTAATGCCGCATCAGGCCGGGTTTCGGGATGCTCCCAGAACGGTACAACGATGATGTCCGCCGTATCAAGCTTCTCAAGCCCGTGCTCCACGTTGATGGAAATACCGATATCGGACGTCACGATCCCGGGCTTTTCAGCGCAGATATCCACGCTGAACGGGCCCGGCTCCGGCATCGCCTTGTCGAAAACCATGGACGGCACGGAAAAGTGAAACGGGCTGAAGCCCGGCGTAGCAATAACGGCAACGTGCAGAGTAGAAGTAGACATGACCTGAACCTTTACTTATTTAAACCAAACCGCGATGGTTATCCTGTTTTTTCGCCCTGGCGCGCTTGTGCGTCAGAAATTCAGCGTCTCGCCATCTTCCGGCACCAGTACCCGATCCTGAATGCCGTTTTCCGCTACAAAGGCACGCAGTTCGTCCCGGCTCAGCAGGCAGTGGTTAACGGCCTCCATGTGCGACGCCACCACCGTGGCCGACGGCAGCACCTCTAGCGTGCGCAGTGCGTCCTGCTTACCCATGATGATGGCACCGATTCCGTCTACCGTCGCCAGGCCCATGTTAAGCACGACAACGTCAGGCGTGTATTTTTCCAGGCTTTCCGCGTACGGCGGGACCCAGATGGTATCACCGGCCACGTACAACGTCTTTTCATCTTCCTGTGAAAACACCAGGCCGCACGCGTCGCCCAGGCGCTCGGCAACCTCAGGAATGACGTACGCCTCGTCGCTGCCGTGCTGGCCGTCGGTTTTTGCAACGCTGACTCCTGCAATGACGTTAGCGTCTGCCAGCACGCTGACCGCAGTGAAACCCTGCGAGCGCAGCAGCGCCGCATCGCTCTCATTTTGAGTGTAAATCACCCGGTCCTTCGGGATAAGCTGCTGCGCTGCCTCGTCCCAGTGATCCTGATGCGTATGCGTCACGATAATCACGTCAACATCCAGCAGCTCGTCAACGGAGACCGGCAGCGAGACCATGGGGTTGCGCAGGTGCGAACGCGCGGTGCCGGGAAAACCGGGCCAGGTCTCTTTCTCAGAAAGCATCGGATCGATAAGGAAGCGGACGCCGGCATAGTCAAGCTTCAGCGTGGCGTTACGTATTTGAGTGAGTTGCATTCTTTACTCCTTAAGAGAAACCGCAGCCGTGCGGTCTGTACAGTGAGCAGGCAGTATATGAAGGCTGCGGACTGGGCGTGAGTCACGCACAGGTCAATATTCGATGGAATAGGGTCAAATATATATTTCCGGAAACCTTATGCTTCTTGTGGTGCTGCATGCAGCGTTTATATCCGGCATGGCCGCCAGTAGATACTGGTAATACCTCATGTCGTGCTTTCCTCACAATCTGGCGGCTACAGTTAACTTGACCCGAAATCATCGCATTTTGACTTTTCTGCCCCTCACGGAGCGCGCCGTACACTCTTTACACTTTCCAGACGGTTAATACACGAGGAATAAAGAATGTCTTACGCAACTACCGATGACGGCATTGAGATTTATTTTGACGCAAAGGGCCAGGGTATGCCGATTGTTTTTGTTGCCGGCTACTTTGGCATTAGTGATATCTGGCAGGCGCAGACTGACGCGCTGTCTGAAAAATTCCACACGGTGGCGTTCGACAGCCGCGGCTACAGCCGCTCGGCCAAACCGCTACAGGCTGAGGCTTACAGCATTCCCCGCCACGCTGAAGATCTAAAGGCCGTGATTGATGCCGCTGGCATCAGAGGCCCGGTCGTGCTGGTGTCTCATTCCATCGGCTGCAACATTATTTCCACGTTTGCGGTGAACTATCCGCAGCAGGTTGCCGGACTGGTGTATACCGCCTGCTACGTGGACGGTAAGCAGATGCGTGACGCGGGCATGACGGTCGAGATGGTCTGTGAGGCGGTATCAACGCCTTCCGGCGCCGTGGCTTTTTATCAACCGTTTGGCGTGACCGAAAGCGTTGGCGCAGAAGCGGCCAAATGGCCCGCCCATTCGATGCAGGCCAATGCCGCCGCGTTCCTGAATCATGAAATGGCCGATCGGTATGATGCCATCACCGCGCCTGCGCTAATTCTCCAGGGGGAAAATGACGCGCCTAACCCGCTTCCGTTTGCAACGGCGCTGCAGCAGGCGCTTGGCGGTGGTGCGGAGCTGAAAATCCTGAAAGGCGTAAACCATTTCCCACCGCTAGAAGCCCCGGAAACCGTCACGGCGTATGTGGAAGAGCATGCCTGCAAGTGTTTTGCTGAATAACCCTTTATGACGTTAAGGCGCATTGAACAGGCCACTTGATGAGGTGGCCTTTTATTAAACGGTTTGGCGGCTGCGATCTCGGTATTGGTTAGTGATTTCAATACCTTAGGAATGTTTTTGCACCTTGTTTTTTAGCGTTCTGGCAACGCGGTGCAAAACAAGATACGTAATGCTCAAGATTCATACAGAGATTATGACCACACATGCAACAAAAAAGCCTGTAACTAGTTGAAGTTACAGGCTTTTTTAAGGTTCATGATGCATCATGAATGAATGTTTGGTGGAGCTGGCGGGAGTTGAACCCGCGTCCGAAATTTCTACATCCTCGGTACTACATGCTTAGTTTGTCTTTACATTCGCACGTCAGCTGCGAACAAACACGCCACTAACGAACTAGCCTGATTAGTTTTAACGCTTCAACCCCAGGCAGGGCTTCCACGCGATCTCTTTTGGGTTTGACCTCTCTTTGATCCCCGTCTTAAGAGCGGAAGCTAGGGAGAGAGGGCTCAGAGCAGGTTATTAAGCTGCTAAAGCGTAGTTTTCGTCGTTTGCGACTATTTTTTTGCGGCTTTTTACGAGGCAAACCGCCCCTCGGCATGCACCTTGGGTTTCGCAAATCCCGTCGAATCCAGAATCAGCCCCAATAGTGTTGAACTCAGTATACCAGATTTCACTTCCGGGATACCAGCCCGAAACGCTAACTTATTGAATAGTACAATAAGTGCGCAGAATCAACGTCCTGCATTTTTCATAATGCGTGCTTTATCCAGCTGCCATTCGCGTTCTTTCAGATCCGTACGCTTGTCGTGCTGTTTTTTACCCTTCGCGACGCCGATTTTTACTTTGCACCAGGCATTTTTCCAGTACATAGAGAGCGCAACTACGGTGAAGCCTTCACGGTTAATACGTCCGTAAAGGGATTCCAGTTCACGTTTGTTTAGCAGCAATTTACGGGTGCGCGTAGGGTCACAAACGTAGTGTGAAGAGGCGACGGTCAGCGGCGTAAAGTTGGCGCCAAACAGGAAGGCCTCGCCGTCTTTCAGGAGCACGTAGCTATCGCCAATGTTTGCCTTTCCGGCGCGCAGCGATTTTACTTCCCAGCCCTGCAGTGCAAGGCCAGCTTCGAATTCTTCTTCAATGAAATACTCGTGGCGAGCACGCTTGTTTTGCGCAATGGTCGCCGAGCCTGGTTTATGTGCTTTTTTCTTCGTCATAAGTGTCGTAAAGCCGTCGGTAATCTGATTTCAAAAAGTCACCTCATTGCGTCCCGTGAGGTCTAACGCGCTATATTAGCACGAGATAAGCCTGAGCGTTTTTTTAACAGGTGATAAATGTTATTATTTATCGGTTGTGTGACCATGGAAAACGCTATGCCTCAGATTAGCCGTACCGCGCTCGTGCCTTACAGCGCGGAACAAATGTATCAGTTAGTGAACGACGTTCAGTCCTATCCAGAGTTCATTCCTGGATGTACCGGAAGCCGGGTGCTTGAATCCGGCCCGACGCAAATGACCGCTGCGGTGGACGTCTCTAAAGCGGGTATTAGCAAGACGTTTACCACGCGTAATACGCTGACCGATAATCAGAGCATTTTGATGCATCTGGTGGATGGCCCGTTCAAGACGCTGATGGGAGGATGGAAATTCACTCCTCTGAGCGCTGACGCCTGCCGCATCGAATTTCATCTGGACTTCGAGTTCACCAATAAGCTGATTGAACTTGCGTTCGGCCGCATCTTTAAAGAGCTGGCCTCGAATATGGTTCAGGCGTTCACGACCCGCGCCAAAGAGGTTTACAGTGTCGCATAAGATCGCTGTGGAAGTGGTGTACGCCCTGCCGGAGAAACAATATCTTCAACGCGTAAACCTGGAGGAAGGGGCAACGGTTGAAGATGCCATCCGCGCTTCTGGCCTGCTTGAACTTCGCCGTGATATCGATCTGGCTAAAAATAAAGTAGGGATTTATAGCCGTCCCGTGAAGCTGGCGGATGTGCTGAAGGATGGCGATCGGGTTGAAATTTATCGCCCGCTGATTGCTGACCCGAAAGAGTTGCGTCGTCAGCGAGCGGAGAAAGCGAGTAAGTAGTACGTTCATCCCTGCTGGCGAGTTTACATGTCTGTAATTGCGTTTAGATACAAAAAAGGTGCTCATTGAGCACCTTTTTGCGTTTCTGACGCCTGATTATTTGGTCAGGGCAGGTTTGTTGTCGATGTTAGTCAACACGCCGCTGCTGTTAAAGGTCAGCGTCAGGGTTTGCTGGGTCACGTCTTCATGGCCTGGCTGCTGACGGAATACATAGAACCAGGTGTTGGTGCCGAACGGATCGGACATCATCGGGGTTCCTAGTGCATAAGCGACCTGCTGTTGCGTCATACCCACGCGGATTTTTGACACATCGTTAGGGGTAAGGTAGTTCCCCTGGTTGATGTCAGGACGGTAAACCACTTTCTCCAGAGTGGAACAGCCTGCGGTCAACATCAGAAGAACCGCTGCGGCAGCGGTCAGCATTTTACAACGCATAGTGATTTGATTCCTTTTCGGGCCCGAGCAGAACGCGGCTCATATGTAATATGCCGATGATAATAGACCTTGCCCCACTTTGAAACCGGTCTGGCGGCGTTTTTATTGTTCTGTATGACCCTGAGATCCCGAAAAAGTTTACGCTGCCAGCAGTTCTTTCGCGTTTGCGAGGGTGTTGCGAGTGACTTCGCTTCCGCCCAATAGGCGTGCCAGCTCCTGCAGGCGAGCTCGTTTATCCAGCGGCTTCATGTGCGTTTCGGTCATTTCACCATCGGTTTCTTTACTGACGATAAAGTGATGGTGGCCACAGCCAGCAACCTGCGGCAGGTGGGTCACGCACATTACCTGGGTCGACTCGCCCAGCTGGCGCAGCAGTTTACCCACCACGGCAGCGGTTGGGCCGCTGATGCCGACGTCCACTTCATCGAAGATGAGCGCTGGCGTTTCCATTTTACGTGCGGTTATCACCTGGATGGCCAGGGCAATACGCGAAAGCTCACCGCCGGAGGCCACTTTAGAGATCGGCTGCAGCGGCTGGCCCGGGTTCGTTGTGACGCAAAACTCAATGCGATCCGCCCCTTCCGCCGTCAGGTGATTTTCCTCAAAGCGAACGTCAATAGTGAATACCCCGTGCGGCATCGCCAGCGTGCGCATGCTGTCTGTGATGTGCTGACTGAGCTCCTGGGCCTGCAATGCCCGGACATCATGGAGCTGTCTGGCCGTTGCCAGCGCCTGCTGATGATGGAGATTTACCGCCAGCGATAATGTTTCAAGTGAATCAGCCTGATCGTCTAGCTGCTGCTGTTCTTCCAGCAGAGACTGATAATAGACAGGCAGCTCTTCTGGCGTAACGTGGTGCTTACGCGCCAGCGAAATATGCCGGGAGATGCGTTGTTCGAGTTCGAACAGACGGTTCGGATCGAGATCCAGACGCTCACAGTAGTGACGCAGTTCATCCCCGGCTTCGGAAATCTGAATGGCGGCCTCCTCCAGCATATCCAGTACGCCGGAGAGTTTACTGTCCATGCCCACCAGTTCGGTTACAAGCTGGCGCACATTGTAAAGCTGGCTCTGCAGGTTCACATCTTCACCATCCGCCAGCATGTTAAGCGCAGTCTGGCTGGTTGAGAGCAAATGGCCGCTATTCGCAAGACGTTTGTACTCTTCATCGATTTGCTCAAACTCGCCCGGCTGTGGGTTGAACTCGTTCAGCTCTTTCAACTGATATTCCAGCAGTTCGGCCCGCGCGGCGCGCTCCTGGCTTTGCTGCTGGTGCTGCGCGAGTTCGCGGCAGCTCTGGTGCCACTGGCGGTAGTGGTCAGCCATCAACTGAGTAAGCGCATACTCACCCGCGTAACCATCGAGCAGGGCCTTTTGGTGTTCTGGCTTAATCAACTGCTGGTGAGCGTGCTGGCTGTGAATCTGGATAAGCAGTTGGCCGAGTTCGCGAAGCTGAGAGAGTGGAACCGCGGTGCCGTTGATGAAACCGCGGGAGCGCCCATCACTGTTGATTACGCGGCGAAGTAAACACTCACGCCCATCCTCAAGCTGATTCGCTTCGAGCCAGCGCTGTGCGGCAGGTGTATCTTTCAGGGAGAAACGCGCGCAGAGATCCGCGCGCGTTGCGCCGGCACGGACCATATCGCCCTCTGCACGGCTGCCGAGGCACAGGCCGAGGGCATCGATAGCGATAGATTTACCTGCGCCGGTTTCCCCGGTGATGGCCGTCATGCCGTTGAGGAAGTCGATCTCGAGCTCGCGAACAATGGCAAAGTTGCTGATGGTCAGTTGTGCCAGCATAACTGTTTTCCTGTATGAAAAACCATAACTGTGTTTTCATACAGTATAAACTGGTTTTTTATACAGTAAAGTGCTGGATGTAAAATTAGAATAATTTTTTTGACCAGCCAAGCTTTGAGCTTAACGTATTGAAATAGCTGTAATCTTTAGGGTGAATGAGATTCAGATGGTAGTCGCAGCGGCGGATTAACACGTCTTCGCCTTCCTGGATTGGCAGCGCTATTTGGCTGTCGCAGCTGATCTCCAGGTCGTTACGGCGGTGCGAGAACCGCAAACGTATCGTGCTGTCGCCGTTGATGACCAGTGGGCGGGCAGAGAGCGTGTGCGGGAACATCGGCACCAGCGTGATCGCATCCAGCGAAGGCGTCAAAATTGGGCCGCCCGCCGAGAGCGAGTAGGCGGTCGAGCCGGTGGGCGTGGAGATAATCAGCCCGTCGGAGCGCTGGGAGAAGGCAAAGATTTCGTCGATATAGACTTCGAACTCAATCATGTGCGCCACTTTTCCGGGGTGAAGTACCACCTCGTTTATTGCGGTGCTGATGCGTTTCTGGCAGTCCTGCTGGCATACCTGAGCTTCCAGTAAAAAGCGCTTTTCGCTGATGTAGTGGCCCTCCAGTACGTCTGCCAGCTGCTGCTGCGCGTTGTCAGGGTCGAGGTCCGTCAGAAAACCAAGGTTGCCGCGGTTGATGCCGATGACTTTGATATCGTAGCGCGCCAGCGTCCTCGCTGCGCCCAGCATATTCCCGTCGCCGCCGACCACAACGGCGAGATCCGCCTGCTGACCAATCTCCGCCAGCGTGCCGGTTTTTACGCCCTTGAGCTGTAGCTCCTGGGCAATTTGTTGTTCGACCATCACTTCATAGCCTTTGCCACACAGCCAGCGATACAACATTTCATGTGTCGTCAATGCGGTAGGGTGACGCGGATGCCCGACGATCCCAATACACCTGAAATGATTATTCATTTTCTGGAGGTCCTTGTGCCTGATGAATGATGACAATCTGTCTTGTTCCCTTGAATCCCGGAAACTGATCCCCATAATAAGCGAAGTTAGCGAGATGAATGCAGAAAAACGCGGAGAAATTCATGAGTAGTAAAGAACAGAAAACGCCTGAGGGGCAAGCCCCTGAAGAAATTATCACGGAACAGCACGAGGAAGTTGAGGCTGTAGAGCCTGACGCTTCTGCTGAGCAGGTGGACCCGCGCGATGAGAAAATTGCGAATCTGGAAGCTCAGCTCGCTGAAGCACAGACTCGTGAACGCGACGGCGTGCTGCGTATCAAAGCGGAGATGGAAAACCTGCGTCGCCGCACCGAGCTGGACGTTGAGAAGGCGCACAAGTTTGCGCTGGAGAAATTCGTCAACGAACTGCTGCCGGTGATTGATAGCCTCGATCGCGCGCTGGAAGTAGCGGATAAAGCCAATCCGGACAACGCGGCGATGATCGAAGGTATCGAACTGACGCTGAAATCTATGCTGGACGTCGTACGTAAATTCGGTGTGGAAGTGATTGCCGATACTAACGTTCCGCTGGATCCAAACGTTCACCAGGCGATTGCGATGGTTGAATCTGAAGAGATTGAAGCCGGTAAAGTACTGGGCGTGATGCAGAAAGGCTACACCCTGAACGGCCGTACCATTCGCGCAGCGATGGTTACCGTGGCAAAAGCGAAAGCGTAATTGCCCGTAGTGCCGGGTGGCGGCGTTCGCCTTACCCGGCCTACATTTTACTCGGCAATACTTTCTCGAAGTGGCTTAACGGGCAGGACTTTCACCTGCTTAATCATGTTGTCCTGCACGTCCAGAATATCAATATCGTATTGCTCAATACGGACCCGCGTTCCCGCTGCGGGGATCTCTTCCAGCGCCTCTAGAATCATGCCGTTAATGGTGCGCGCTTCCTCTTCTGGCAGATGCCAGTTAAAGGCTTTATTCAGCTCACGAATGTTTGCGCTACCGTCGATGAGCACTGAACCGTCGTTCTGCGGAGTGACCTCTTCCGCCAGGGACGGGGACATTGACGTCGTAAAGTCGCCTACGATCTCTTCCAGAATATCCTCGACCGTCACCAGCCCCTGAATATCGCCGTATTCATTGACCACCAGACCGACTTTCTTCTTATTACGCTGGAATTTCACCAGCTGCGTGCTGAGCGGCGTGCCTTCCGGCACGTAGTAAATCTCGTCGGCGGCGCGCAGCATCACCTCTTTTGTGAACTCTTTTTTCTCCGTCATCAGGCGATAGGCTTCCCGCACGCGCAGCATGCTGATGGCATCGTCGAGCGAATCACGGTACAGCACGATGCGGCCGTGTGGGGAGTGCGTCAGCTGGCGAACAATCGCCTTCCAGTCATCGTTGATATCGATACCGACGATTTCATTGCGCGGCACCATGATGTCATTCACGCTGACCTTTTCCAGGTCCAGCACGGACAGGAGCATATCCTGATTGCGGCGGGATATTTGCGAGCGGGATTCGTTCACGATGGTGCGAAGCTCGTCTTTGCTGAGCGCGCTGCTGATGGTGACGTCTGCTTTGATCCCCACCATCCGCATCAGCAGGCGGGTGACCATATTCAGCAGCCAGACCAGCGGCATCATCAGGATCAGGAGCGGTGCCAGAAGAAAGCTGCTCGGGTAGGCGACTTTTTCGGGATAGAGCGCGGCGATGGTTTTGGGCAGCACTTCGGCAAACACCAGCACCACGAACGTCAGCACGCCGGTGGCGATGGCGACCCCGGCGTTACCGTACAGCCGCATGCCGACGATAGTCCCGAGCGCGGAGGCAAGAATGTTGACCAGGTTGTTGCCGATAAGCACCAGGCTAATCAGCCGATCCGGTTTTCGCAGCAGTTTTTCAACGCGGCGAGCGGCACGGTTGCCCTGCTTAGCGCGATGGCGTAACCGATAGCGGTTGAGCGTCATCATGCCGGTTTCCGAGCCGGAGAAATAGGCGGAGATGACCACCATGACGATCAGCGTGACGATCAGCGCGGTGGTTGAGATGTGTTCCAGGGGGAACTCCTTTTATAACTTAGCCAGCAAATTGCTGTATGAAGCGGCTGCCGAAATAGGCAAGGGTGAGAATGCCTGCGCCCGCGACGTTGAACCAGACGACGCGACGACCGCGCCAGCCCTCGTGATAGTGGCCCCATAGCAGCACAATATAGACAAACCATGCGATGATAGAGAGCACCGCTTTGTCGATATTTTCAACGCTGAACAGGTTTTTCATATAAAACAGACCGGTGCAGAGCGTTAACGTCAGCAGTACCACGCCCACCTGGGTGATGTGGAACATCTTACGCTCAATGACCATCAGCGGCGGCATCTCATGGTTAAACGCCAGCTTCTTGTTTTTCAACTGGTAGTCAATCCAGGCCAGCTGCATCGCATAGAGCGCGGCGATGATAAGCGTGGCATAAGAGAACAGCGACAGGCCGATATGTACCAGCATGCCGGGCGTCGCCTCCAGGTGCGTAATAAATTCGTTGGGCATGAAAGTGGCAAGCGCCAGGTTGATCAGCGCAAAGGCGTAAACAATCGGCAGCAGCAGCCAGCCGCGGTTTTTGGATGCAACGATGGTCATGACCGTACAGATCATCAGGCTGACCAGCGAGCCAACGTTGAGCACGCTCAGGTTTTGCACGCTGCCGTCGCCCGGGATAATGCGTGATTCCAGCGCAAACGCGTGGCTTATCAATGCTATCACCGCCGAGAGAACAGCCATGCGCCGCCAGCCGCTGTTTTTTTGCAGCAGTCCAGGAACGATCAGCGCGAGGCTGACAGAGTAGGCAACAAGGGCGATCAGTGCGAAAACAGGCATATAGGCGTCGACGGTTGTCTTAATAAGAAAGAGAAGCAGTATAACGTTACGCGACGCCTGCTCCAACCGTTGCATAACAACAAAGCTGCCTTCATGTTATACTCCGGCAAAATTCTGTGTATGTGTCGCTTAAGCGACCCAACGTTTCTACCCCAGGCGAGAGACAATGTTTGATAATTTAACCGATCGTTTGTCGCGCACGCTGCGCAACATCAGCGGCCGCGGACGCCTCACCGAAGAGAACATCAAGGAAACGCTGCGCGAAGTGCGCATGGCGCTGCTCGAAGCAGACGTCGCGTTGCCGGTTGTACGTGATTTTATCAACCGCGTGAAAGAGAAAGCGGTTGGCCATGAAGTCAACAAGAGCCTGACTCCGGGTCAGGAGTTCGTCAAAATCGTTCGCAGCGAACTGGTTTCGGCGATGGGCGAAGAGAACCAGGTGCTTAATCTGGCCGCGCAGCCGCCGGCCGTCGTGCTGATGGCCGGCCTGCAGGGTGCGGGTAAAACGACCAGCGTCGGTAAGCTGGGTAAATTCCTGCGCGAGAAGCACAAGAAGAAAGTGTTGGTCGTTTCTGCGGACGTCTATCGCCCGGCGGCGATCAAACAGCTGGAAACGCTGGCCGAGCAGGTCGGCGTGGATTTCTTCCCATCGGACGTGGCCCAGAAGCCTGTCGACATCGTTAATGCCGCGCTGAAAGAAGCGAAGCTTAAATTCTACGACGTGCTGCTGGTGGATACCGCCGGTCGACTGCACGTTGACGAAGCGATGATGGACGAAATCAAGCAGGTGCATGCTTCTATCAACCCGGTAGAGACCCTGTTTGTTGTCGATGCTATGACCGGTCAGGATGCGGCAAACACCGCGAAAGCGTTTAACGAAGCGCTGCCGTTAACCGGCGTAGTGCTGACCAAAGTGGACGGCGACGCCCGCGGCGGTGCGGCCCTCTCGATTCGCCATATCACCGGTAAGCCGATCAAATTCCTCGGCGTGGGCGAAAAAACCGACGCGCTGGAGCCGTTCCACCCGGATCGTATTGCCTCCCGTATCCTCGGCATGGGCGACGTGCTGTCGCTAATCGAAGATATCGAGAGCAAGGTTGACCGCGCGCAGGCCGAGAAGCTTGCCAGCAAGCTGAAAAAAGGCGACGGTTTCGATCTGACCGACTTCCTTGAGCAGCTGCGCCAGATGAAAAACATGGGCGGCATGGCTAGCCTGATGGGCAAGCTGCCGGGCATGGGCCAGATCCCTGACAACGTGAAATCACAGATGGATGACAAAGTGCTGGTGCGTATGGAGGCGATCATCAACTCGATGACGCTGAAAGAACGTGCGAAGCCTGAAATCATCAAAGGTTCTCGTAAGCGCCGTATCGCAGCCGGTTGCGGTATGCAGGTGCAGGACGTAAACCGCCTTCTGAAGCAGTTCGACGACATGCAGCGCATGATGAAGAAAATGAAGAAAGGTGGCATGGCGAAGATGATGCGTGGGATGAAAGGCATGATGCCGCCAGGATTCCCCGGCCGCTGATCGGCCTGGCTTGTTTGCCATTTCGGCACCGGGGTGTGCTCGCCATCCTCACGTACTGCGTGTACGCTCCGGTGGCTGCGCGCACGCCGGCACCGAACTGGCCGCACCGCCGACGGCCTTTTACAGCAGACTTATCAACTGCTGATTGCAATTTCCCCAGAAATCAGTAAAATTTTCGGGCTTTTAATATGACACCCGGGCTCCGTTCCTCGATGGGGCCCGGTTGTTTTATTCACACAAGAGGATGTTATGGTAACTATTCGTTTAGCTCGTCACGGCGCTAAAAAGCGTCCGTTCTACCAGGTTGTTGTAACCGACAGCCGTAATGCACGCAACGGTCGCTTCATCGAGCGCGTTGGTTTCTTCAACCCACTGGCCGCTGGCGCAGAAGAAGAAACCCGTCTGGATCTGGATCGTATCGCTCACTGGGTTGGCCAGGGCGCTACTGTTTCCGATCGCGTTGCTACGCTGATCAAAGCAGCAAACAAAGCAGCTTAATCTGTCACGGTGGTCATGATGAGCAATAAAGCACCTGTTGAACCGATCGTATTGGGAAAAATGGGTTCTTGCTACGGTATCCGTGGTTGGCTCAGAGTGTTTTCCTCCACTGAAGACGCTGATAGCATTTTTAATTACCAGCCCTGGTTTATCCAGAAAGCCGGTAAGTGGGAAGAGGTCGAGCTGGAAAGCTGGCGTCACCACAATCAGGACATCATCATCAAGCTGAAAGGCGTTGACGATCGTGATGCCGCGAATGCGCTGACTAATTGTGAAATTGTCGTGGATTCGTCGCAGTTGCCGCAGCTGGAAGAGGGCGACTATTACTGGAAAGACCTTATGGGTTGCCAGGTAGTCACTACCGAAGGCTACAGCCTGGGGAAAGTCATCGATATGATGGAAACCGGGTCAAATGACGTTCTCGTCATCAAGGCAAACCTGAAAGATGCATTTGGCATCAAGGAGCGGCTGGTTCCGTTCCTCGATGGACAGGTTATCAAGAAAGTCGATCTCACTACTCAAATGATTGAAGTAGATTGGGATCCTGGTTTTTAAATTCTCCGGATAAACGGTAAAAGACGGCGCTATGTGGATTGGCATAATTAGCCTGTTTCCTGAAATGTTCCGCGCGATTACCGATTACGGGGTAACTGGCCGGGCAGTAAAGAATGGCCTGCTGAGCATCCAGAGCTGGAGTCCTCGTGACTTCACGCATGACCGGCACCGTACCGTGGACGATCGTCCTTACGGCGGCGGACCGGGGATGTTAATGATGGTGCAACCCTTACGGGACGCCATTCACACAGCAAAAGCCGCGGCAGGTGAAGGCGCAAAGGTGATTTATCTGTCACCTCAGGGACGCAAGCTTGATCAAGCGGGCGTGAGCGAACTGGCGACGAATCAAAAGCTGATTCTGGTCTGTGGGCGCTACGAAGGGATAGATGAGCGCGTAATTCAAACCGAGATTGACGAAGAATGGTCTATCGGCGATTACGTTCTTAGCGGTGGTGAGTTACCAGCGATGACGCTGATTGACTCCGTCGCCCGGTTCATTCCGGGTGTGCTGGGCCATGAAGCTTCGGCAACGGAAGATTCCTTTGCCGATGGATTGCTGGACTGCCCACACTATACTCGTCCTGAAGTGTTAGAAGGGATGGAAGTACCGGCAGTGTTGCTGTCTGGAAACCATGCCGAGATACGTCGCTGGCGTTTGAAGCAGTCGCTGGGCCGAACCTGGCTTAGAAGACCTGAACTTCTGGAAAACCTGGCTCTGACTGAAGAGCAAGCAAAGTTGCTGGCCGAGTTCAAAACTGAACACGCGCACCAGCAGCATGAACATGATGGGAAGGCGTAGTACGCTCCCGAATATCAGTTTACCCAGGATAAGAGATTAAATTATGAGCAACATTATTAAGCAACTTGAACAAGAGCAGATGAAGCAGGACGTACCTTCCTTCCGTCCAGGTGACACCGTGGAAGTGAAAGTATGGGTTGTTGAAGGTTCCAAAAAACGTCTGCAGGCATTCGAGGGCGTGGTTATCGCTATTCGTAACCGCGGTCTGCACTCTGCATTCACTGTTCGTAAAATTTCCAACGGCGAAGGCGTTGAGCGTGTCTTCCAGACTCACTCTCCGGTAGTTGACAGCATTGCTGTTAAACGTCGTGGTGCTGTACGTAAAGCTAAACTGTACTACCTGCGTGAGCGTACTGGTAAGTCTGCTCGTATCAAAGAGCGTCTTAACTAAGATTCGCTTAAGCGACATCCTGTTTAAAGGGGCTGGCCGAAAGGCTGGCCCTTTTTTTTATTCCATCGCTCCTCTCGCATTAACCCTTTTGTCATAAATCATTTACAATGCTTGCCTCTTGAGTGGAGGGGACGTGGATAACGCACTGCATCAGCATAAACGGAAACGCGCAGCGGCATTGACCGCGCTGTTTGCGATCCTGCTGATCGTCATTGCGCCGCTTATCTCCGTCTCTCTGCAAAAAGATCCCATGAGCGCCATGCCGGGTATGCATCATGATATGAGCATGATGTCGATGGATGAGCATCACGGCGTCATGCAGCACTCGCTCCCCGTCGATCATGCCGAAGCGTGTGGCTATTGCGTGCTGCTGGCCCATGTGCCGGGCGTGATGCTGGCGCTTATCGTCCTGCTCAGCGCGGTGCTATTGAGAACACGCGAAAACTCGCCTCGCCAGACGGTCATCCACTGGCATTTTTTCCCCTGGCTTTATCCCGATACCCGCGCGCCGCCGCGGCAGTCTGCTTTTTCCCTTTAAAAAACAACATCGATAACTTTTTGCCTTAAAAAGGAAAAGTATGACTACCTGCACTCCGCGCGCGGCATGGGGAAACCTGCTGCGTCGACTTCATTTCTATGTCGGGCTATTTGTTGGTCCGTTTATCTTCTTCGCCGCGCTGACCGGCACGCTGTACGTGGCGACTCCACAGCTGGAAAATGCGCTCTATCGGCACGCGCTGCACACGGATAACGTGGGTGAACCTCAGACACTGGCGGCGCAAATTGCCGTGGCGGAAAACGTCGTGGGTGAAGATCTGCGTTTGCACGCCGTTCGCCCGGGGCTGGCCGATGGCGACACTACCCGGGTGATGTTTGCCGACCCAACGCTTGGGCCATCTGAAAACCGGGCTCTCTTTATCGATCCGGTTAGCCTGGCGGTGCTGGGCGATATAACGGTGTACGGCACCAGCGGGATTTTGCCGCTGCGTCAGACCATTGATTATCTGCATACTTCGCTGATGCTGGGGGATGCGGGTCGTCTCTACAGCGAGCTGGCTGCCTCATGGATGTGGATCGCCGCGCTCGGCGGGATCGCGCTGTGGTTTTACACCCGACCGAAGCGTCGCATTAACAGCCGTTTTCAGAACCGTCGTCGCCTGCACGTGACGCTAGGCTGGGTTTTGCTGGGCGGAATGCTATTGTTCTCTGCAACCGGATTGACCTGGTCCCAGTGGGCTGGGGGGAACGTTGATAAGCTGCGGGCCGAGATGAACTGGCTAACCCCGCAGGTAAACACCGCGCTTTCTGGTCTGCCACAAAATATGGACGAACATGCCGAACACCGTGGTCATCACGGCGATACGTTGATGCCTGCATCACTGGCACTCTCGCAGTTTGATAGCGTTCTGATCGCCGCGCGCAACGCTGGCATTGATGCTAACAAGCTTGAGATCCGCCCGCCGAAAGCCGCCGATCGGGCCTGGACGGTAACGGAAATCGATCGCAGCTGGCCGACTCAGGTGGACGCCGTGGCCGTCGATCCGCACTCCATGCAGATCCTCGACAGAACCCGCTTTGACGATTTTCCGCTAATGGCAAAACTCACCCGCTGGGGCGTAGATTTCCATATGGGCATTCTGTTTGGCCTCGTGAATCAGCTGCTGCTGATCGCCTTTGGCGCAGCGCTGTGCGTGCTGATTATCTGGGGTTACCGGATGTGGTGGATGCGTCGCCCTGCGGCATCTGCCGGAAGTCCCGTACAGACGCTGTGTCAGTGCTGGCTGGGGCTATCAGGCTGGGGAAGGACAATCACGGTGTTGGGCAGCGTGCTGTTAGGGGGTGCGCTTCCGGTCATGGGCGCAAGCCTGGCTGTGTTTGTGCTTGTTGACTGGCTGCGCTGGCGAGCGGCATCCGCTGTGTCGCTCGCAGAGTCAGCGAAAGAATGACGTTAAGGCGTGCTGATCACAACTGCGACGCGGCGGTTTTCGGCGCGCCCTTGCGCGGTGCTGTTGCTGGCAACAGGATATTTTTTACCTAACCCCTGCGTGATGAGATTCGTGCGGGGGATATTCGCGCCTTTGGCCCAGGCATCCGCAACGACGTTAGCGCGCTTTAGAGAGAGCGCTTCGTTATAGCTCTCTTCACCGTAGTTATCCGTGTGTCCATCCATGCGCGCATGGTTTAAACCGGTCGCCGCCAGGCGAGATGCCATGGTCTGGATCTGCGTTTCGCTTTCCGGGCGCAGCCTGGCATCGTTTTTATCGAACAGGATCTTATCTGACAGCCCGAGCGTCCAGTCGCCGTTCAGTTCGTTAAAGCCATAGGACTTCATTGCCGCGACTTGTTCTGGTGTAAACTTGCCTTTAGGCGCCTGGCAGCCGGCCAGGAGCAGTGATGCCAGTAAGCAAGGAGCGAGGTATCGCTTTAACATGGTCTCTTCCTTTTGAGGTTATTGTTTTGAGCGCAGGTTTTTCACCTGATACATATTGCGATCGGCTTGCTCCAGTAATGCTTCAAGAGAGGCATTTTCCCACGCCAGAGCAAAACCAATGCTGAGTGACATCGTTGCCGTGTGTCCGTTGTGCAAATCGAACGGACGGATAAACTGCTGCGAAAGCGCAGCGCAAATATGCTGGACTTCACGCTCTGAATGGACGCCATGCAGGACCATGGCAAACTCATCGCCACCAAGGCGGTACGACTGGTGGCGCTTATTGCCAAACTCGACCATTCTGCTTGCAACTTCGATAAGTACGCTGTCTCCCGCCGCGTGCCCCCAGGTATCGTTGATATACTTGAAGTTATCACCGTCAAGGAAGAGCAGGGCGGAATGCGTTTTTGCCGTCGAATTTTCCATCAATGCCGCAATGCTGTTGCGGAACGCGGCGCGGTTTGCGAGACCGGTCAGCGGATCGTGCATGGCCGTGCGGAGTAGCTGCGCATTTTTAGCCTGAAGCTTCAGCTGCCACTCCTCCATTTCGTCCAGCAGGCTGTTAAAGTCCTCGCCAAAATGATGAAACTCTTCAATTTGTCCTTCCGTCACCCGGCGCGAGAAGTTACGGTTGGTACGAACATCGTGAACCACATCGGTGATATTTTGCAGCGCTGCCGCCACGCCGTTATGCAGTGAGCGCGTTAGCGTGAGCGCAACGGCGGACGCGAGCAAAATACAGCCGGTGAGTACGGCAAAAGAGAGCCAGATAAAGTGGCTTATCAGGCTGTCACGCGCGGTAAGGCGAATTTCGCCGATGGCATTGCCGTTATGCATAATGGGCTGTGAAACCGGAACCGGGAACAGCCAGCGGCTGACCAGCGTTCCCAGCGTATCCGTGTTGTCCTGCGGGTTCCACGACCAGTAGGCAAATCGTTTATTATGCGCGTTTAACACTTCCGCTACGGCAAATTGCCCCTGCTTACCGAGCGTGGAGAGGGTTTCGTTTGCCGCCATGGAATCATTAAAGACCAGCGAGGCCTCAAGACTGTGGCTCATTGTGGCGCCCGTTAATTCGAGGTTTTTTTGCGCATACTGTTTTAACGTCACCACGGATGCAAAACAGAGCAAAAGCCATATGAACGTCATCGTTATTACGACGCTTATCATGCTGATGCGTCGCAACGTTCTTTTAAACGTTGGGCGCGGTGTAGACGTGAAGTCCTTATTCATGCTTCGTATTCCGTGCAAGCATTAATACATCCGGATTGACTCTCACGCCGCTGCGTGAAAGCGCATCCAGATTGACGGAAAATCTGACCCGGCTGTCTTCTATTATCAGGCAAAACGCACTTCCAATTAGACACTCTGGGTTTCGCTCAGAGATTAATAACAACGCCCGGCCCTGAAACTGGTTTATTAATTCAACCTGGCTTGCTGGGGATTCGGTACCAAAATAAAGGGCATTACATTGTGCAGACAGCGCATCCTGATTATTGCGAATCACCACTGGGCGATAGGGGAGAGAGCTTTGCGGGTCCTGGCGGCTGAGCGCTGAGACATAGCGTGATGAGGCAGAAATGCAGAGCGTGGGTTGGCCGGAAAGGACGGGCCAGCGGGTATAGCTGACAATACCAGAAACGATTGAGCGTACTGATTTATCGGTTTCCGTGAGCGCACCTGCGGCCGTCTGACCCGTAATAAGGAGCAGGATGAGCACCAGAATAAGTCGAGGCAAAGAGATCAAGAATGTCGTTCTCACCAGAATTCGCCATACCGCTCTGGAAATAGCCGTCCTTAAGAGTTGATGGCAGAATATCATTGTTTATCAAAACCGTCATTATGTCAGAAAGGCTACTTTCTGGACTTAGGCAAAATCTTACAGTTGCTTTACCCGATGGATAAGTGACGAAATTAATTAAGCCTGCTGGCTCTCATGCTTTCATTCATCCCTTGTTGCCATGCCTCGCGCAGCTTTACCTCGTTTTCCGTGCCATCACAGCTCACTGGAAAAGATTTACCCGCCAAACCCCAGGCGTGAATAAATCCTGCTTCACAGACTTTCTTCTGCCCATCGGCATAGCCGCGAAGATATTCTTCCCGATCAACGTTTTGGCCGGGATAATTATCGGCAAGCGTCTGGTTATCTTTAACCGAAATACCGTTCATGGCGTCCTCTTTACCGACAGTGAACCCGTCAGGGTCAGTCCAGTTCGGCTGGAACGTGTATGGATTAATTTGACAGCCGGATATGAGCATTACCAGAAGTGCAAGCGGAAACGGTCGCATGGCTTTTCTCCTGTTTTGTTCAGCATAGCCTGATAAAAATAAATTGGTTGTAATATTTTATTTACGATTTTTGCAGCATATTTTGGTAATAAATTGATTTGTGTAAAGTAATATTTACGTATTTTGGATTGAAATCTTTACTTGTTATGATATGGTGGTTTCACCTCTTTGAGGAAAAACACTATCGCAAACAGGCTTTACAGGATCGCAATCATGCAAAAAGACGCGCTGAATAACGTACATATTTCCGATGAACAGGTTTTGATCACGCCGGAGCAGCTAAAGGCTGAGTTTCCGCTGAGCGTGGCGCAAGAGGCTCAAATCGAGCAGTCTCGCCAGACGATTTCGAACATCATCGCCGGTCGCGATCCGCGCCTGCTGGTGGTTTGCGGCCCTTGCTCTATTCACGATCCTGAAACCGCCATTGAATATGCTCGTCGATTTAAAACATTAGCGGAGGAGGTCAGCGATAGCCTCTATCTGGTAATGCGCGTCTATTTCGAAAAGCCACGCACCACCGTAGGCTGGAAAGGATTGATTAACGATCCGCACATGGATGGCTCGTTTGACGTGGAGGCTGGCCTGAAGATTGCGCGTCGCCTGCTGGTAGAGCTGGTCAGCATGGGGCTGCCGCTGGCAACCGAAGCGCTGGATCCCAACAGCCCGCAGTACCTGGGCGATCTGTTTAGCTGGTCGGCAATCGGTGCGCGCACCACGGAATCACAAACCCACCGCGAGATGGCGTCTGGCCTGTCTATGCCGGTCGGTTTTAAAAACGGCACTGACGGCAGCCTGGCAACGGCAATCAACGCCATGCGCGCCGCCGCTATGCCGCACCGCTTTGTCGGCATCAACCAGGCGGGCCAGGTGTGTCTGCTGCAAACCCAGGGTAATCCGGATGGGCACGTCATTCTGCGCGGCGGGAAAGCGCCTAACTACAGCCCGGCAGATGTGGCTCAGTGTGAAAAAGAGATGGAACAGGCGGGACTGCGTCCAGCGCTGATGATAGATTGCAGTCATGGTAATTCAAATAAAGATTACCGTCGCCAGCCTGCGGTTGCTGAATCTGTCATAGCGCAGATTAAAGACGGCAATCGTTCTATTATCGGGCTGATGATTGAAAGCAATATTCATGAAGGCAATCAGTCATCTGAACAGCCGCGTAGCGCAATGAAGCACGGCGTATCCGTAACGGATGCCTGCATCAGCTGGGAAACCACCGATGCGCTGCTGCGAGAGATCCACAAGGATTTGAACGGCCAGCTGGCGGCGCGTCTGGCTTAAGAGGTTAGGTATGGTTGCTGAATTGACCGCATTACGCGATCAAATTGATGAAGTAGATAAGGCGCTGCTGGATCTGCTGGCGCGCCGCATGGCGCTGGTTGCCGAGGTCGGAGAGGTGAAAAGCAAATACGGCCTGCCGATTTACGTGCCGGAGCGCGAGGCCTCTATGCTCGCTTCCCGGCGCAAAGAGGCGCAGGCGCTGGGCGTTTCTCCGGATTTGATTGAGGACGTTCTGCGCCGCGTGATGCGCGAGTCGTATTCCAGTGAAAACGACAAGGGCTTCAAAACCCTCTGTCCGTCGCTGCGCCCGGTAGTAATCGTTGGCGGCGGCGGTCAGATGGGCCGCCTGTTTGAGAAAATGCTGACGCTTTCCGGCTACCAGGTGCGCATTCTGGAAAAAGAGGACTGGGCGCGTGCGCCTGAGATCGTGAGCGATGCGGGCATGGTGATCGTCAGCGTACCTATTCACGTGACAGAACGGATCATCGAGAAGCTGCCGCCGCTGCCGAAGGATTGCATCCTGGTTGATTTAGCGTCCGTTAAAAACGGGCCGCTGCAGGCAATGCTGGCAGCGCATAGCGGTCCCGTACTTGGCCTGCATCCCATGTTTGGCCCGGACAGCGGCAGCCTGGCAAAGCAGGTCGTGGTCTACTGCGATGGTCGTCAGCCGGAAGCGTACCAGTGGTTCCTGGAGCAGATTCAGGTGTGGGGCGCGCGTCTGCATCGCATTAGCGCGGTCGAGCACGATCAGAACATGGCGTTTATTCAGGCGCTGCGGCACTTTGCAACCTTCGCATATGGCCTGCATCTGGCGGAGGAGAACGTTCAGCTTGAGCAGCTGCTGGCACTCTCTTCGCCAATCTATCGCCTTGAGCTGGCGATGGTGGGGCGTCTGTTTGCACAAGATCCGCAGCTCTACGCCGACATTATTATGTCGTCCGAGAATAATCTGGCGCTGATCAAGCGCTACTACCAGCGGTTTGGTGAGGCAATCACCCTGCTTGAACACGGCGATAAGCAGGCATTTATCGACAGCTTCCGCAAGGTTGAACACTGGTTTGGTGACTACGCGACGCGCTTCCAGAGCGAAAGCCGCACGCTGTTGCGCCAGGCAAATGACAGTCGCCAGTAACGCGATGATGTATATACTGAAAGCCAGCATTGCTGGCTTTTTTTATTTGGGGAACTGTCATGGCTGAACCACAGCTGCTGTTGAACTACACCGGTCATCTACCGGAGTGCCCGACGTGGAGCGAGGAAGAGAACGCGCTCTACTGGGCGGATATTCTGGAAGGGGAAATCCACCGTTATCACCTGCCCAGCGCGGAACACACGGTGCTGTCTTTCCACGAAGAGGTTGGCTGTTTCGCCCTGCGCGAACGGGGCGGGTTTATCGTCGCGATGCGTAACGCTATCTGGCTTGCCGACAGGCACGGCCTGCTTCAGCGCAAGGTCTGTGATAACCCTTCCAACCCGCAGCTTGCGCGCTTTAACGATGGGGGAACCGACCAACGGGGGCGTTTTTATGCCGGTACGTTCTGGGGGCCAGGAGATTACAACGGTGCCATGTTGATGCGTATTGATAATGACCTCACGCCTAAAGTCATTCAGTGCGATATTCACGGCCATAACGGCCTGGCGTTTAGCCCGGACGGACAGTGGATGTTTACCTCAGATACGCCAAACGGCGTTATCTACCGTACGCCGCTTGACGAACAGGGCGAACCCGGCACCCGCGAGATCCTTCGCCGCTTTAACGAGGGGGAGGGGATTCCCGATGGCGCCGCCGTGGACGTTGAGGGCTGTTACTGGAGCGCACTGTTTGACGGCTGGCGCGTCGCGCGGTTTTCACCGCAGGGGGAACGGCTGGAAGAGTATCGGCTACCCGTTCGTTGCCCGACGATGGTGTGCTTCGGCGGAGAGGAGATGAAAACGCTGTTTATCACCACCACGCGAGAAAATATGGACGCAGAGGAGGTGGCTGAATATCCGCTTTCCGGCGCCATCTTCACCCTGCCCGTTAGCGTGGCAGGGATGAAGAAAAGCCGCTTTATCGAACGCTAGGCGGGATCGACCGGCACCACGTTTTCGCTTGGATAGCAGCCCAGCACTTTCATTGAGCGGGTTATTTCGCCCAGTTCGCGCAGGGCCTTCTGCATGGATGCAGATTCCAGGTTGGCCTGGACATCAAGATAGAACATCTCTTCCCACGGATTGCCGTGAATCGGGCGGGATTCCAGCTTCGTCATGATCAGGTTGTGGTTGCGCAGGACCAGCAGCGCTTCAACCAGGGCCCCCGCCTGCTGGCCGGTCGCCATCAGCAGCGTCGTTTTAGCCGGTACCTGCTCGGAAACGTTGATGGCCTTGCGCGCCAGCACAACGAAACGGGTAATGTTCTGCGTCTGGTTTGCCAGGTTACGCTCCAGCACCTGCAGGCCATACAGCGCGCCGCCCGCTTCGTTGCCAAGTGCGGCGACGGTCGGGGAATTTATCTGCGCCACTTTCTCCATCGCGGCCGACGTGCTTTCGGTGTACTCAATTTTCCAGTGCGGGTAGCGGTTCAGGAACTGGCTACACTGCTGGAAGGGCTGCGGGTGGCTGTAGACCGTCTCGATTTTGCTTAAATCCGTTGAGCCGGAGACCAGCACGCAGTGATCGATAGGGAGCGTCATCTCACCAACCAGCGACAGGCTGGTGTGCTGCAGCAGATCGTAGACGTCATTGATGGCGCCCGAGCTGGTGTTCTCGATCGGAACCACGGCGTAATCTGCCTGGCCGGTTTCAACCTGATTAAAGATATCTGCGAACTTTGCGCAGCCGCTCTCAATGAATTCGTCAAAATGGCGGGCCGCGTACTGGCGGGCGGCCAGATGAGAATATGAGCCTTTAGGGCCCAGGAAGGCGATGCGCGCCGAATGCGGGTTGGTCTTATTCAGATGCTGCTGGAGCAGCGCCTGCTGGGTTAAAACCGAGTCTTCGATGATGAGCTGAAACAGGCGGGTGATGTAATGGGCATCGAGGTGGTGCGCCTTGCCGAGCTGAATCAGACGCTCCAGTAAATCACGCTCGCGGTCGATATCACGTACGGGTCGATGCGACTCCAGCTTGGCTTTACCAACTTCAACGGCGAGCAGGCGGCGTTCTGCCAGCAGCGCCAGCAGTTTTTCATCCAGGGCGCTGATCTTTATGCGCAGATCCAGTAAGGGGTTTTCCGGGGTCATAATGTTGTCTGTCTCGTTTATCGTTATCAATAAAAAAGGCCTCCCGCTGTGGGAGGCCTTGTTGTTCGTCTTCGCATTCTTTATCACACGACGAAACGCCTCCCAGTCAGGGGAAGGTAAAAAAGAATGCGAAGAAAAACGGCGTACGTATCATTGATTCATCCTGTGATTGATAACCTTAAAGTACCCGCACTGTTTTCACCCTGTCAATAAAAAACGCGCCCGAAGGCGCGTTGGCGGTACACTCAATTTAAAGGATTACTCTTCTTCAACTTCTTCCGCGAAGCTGGCGTCTTTCACCGATGCTGCGGCGCGACGGGCTTCACCTTTGTGTTGCACTTTATTGAGCTGCCGTTCCAGCTTGTTGATCAAATCGTTGATAGCCGTATACATATCTTCATGTTTCGCGCTGGCGACCAGATGGCCGTTTGGAGTATTGATAGTTGCGTCAGCGATGAAACCCTGCGGCTCCTTGGACAGAATGATATGAGGATTAATCAGATGGGTTTGCCATTTATCCAGTTTGGCGAGACGGTCTGCGACGTGCTGGCGAATTGCCGGAGTAATTTCCATTTGTTTACTGGTAATGTTCATTGTCATAAATTTTACCTCTTGTCTTTCCGTCTTGGTGATTCCAGCATACCTCTTCGAATGTCAAAATGTGTGATCTAAATCACGTATTTTTGTCACTTTTTGTCAACCACACATTTTTGTGAGAAAGGGCATGAAGAGGGGATTTTTACCTTGTCGAAAGGTGTGTTTCGGGTCATAGTTGACGGGTTGTGTTGGCGCTACCTTACTCGAGCGCGACGATAAAATGGATACAAAAACGGCAGCCCTTGGGCTGCCGTTTTGCTTATGTTCTTTTGCTGAAAGTCGGTATCAGGTATTGCTGCTGTTGGCTGCGATGATCTTCGCAACCTTGTCAGCCTGAGCGGTCATTTGCATCTGACGGTATGCGTTCTCCATCAGCTTCAGGCCATCACGCGTTGCCTGAGTATCCGGGTAATCGCGCAGCATACCTTCTACACGGTTCACCACGGCAACCCACGCGCCGCGGCGAGTGTAGTAGTCTGCAACGGAATATTCATACTTCGCCAGACGGTCTTTCAGGAACACCAGACGCTTAGTGGCATCGGTAACGTATTGACTGTTTGGATAACCACGGACCAGTTTAGAGAAGTCGTTGAAGGCATCACGGGCGTGCTGAGGATCGCGGTCAGAACGATCGACACCGAAGAAGCCCTGCAGCGCACTGTCGTCCAGCGCCATGTTGGTCAGGCCGCGCATGTACATGACATAATCAATATTAGGGTGAGTTGGATTCAGACGCATGAAGCGATCGATGGTCGCCTGAGCCAGCGGCAGATCGGCATTTTTATAGTAGGCATAGATGAGATCTAACTGTACCTGCTGCGAATAGGGGCCAAATGGATAGCGATTATCCAACGCTTCCAGTTGCGTTATCGCCTGTTTCCAGTTACCGTCCTGCAACTTTTGTTGTGCAGTCGCATAGATTTCATTCGGCGGATTGTCAGGGACCTGTTCATTTGAACCGGAGCAGCCCACCAAAGCCAGGCTCAACGTGGCCGCTGCCACCAGATATTTCATGCGCGTCATGACGTTTTGACTTTCCTCAAATGTTTGTCCGGGAGAATCTCTGTTCCTGCTCCCGATTAAGACCAGCTACAATAGCACACTATATTAAACGGCAAAGCCGTAAAACCCAACGTTAAACAAAGAAGCAGTTTATGGCACAACGAGTAGAACTCACCGCAACAGTCTCCGAAAATCAGCTAGGCCAACGCTTAGATCAGGCTTTGGCCGAATTGTTCCCTGATTATTCGCGTTCACGCATAAAAGAATGGATTTTAGACCAGCGCGTGCTGGTCAATGGCAAGATCTGGGACAAGCCAAAAGAGAAAGTGTTAGGTGGAGAAGCCGTCGCCATCAATGCTGAAATCGAAGAGGAAATGCGCTTCGAGCCGCAGGATATTCCATTGAACATCGTCTATGAAGACGATGACATTCTGGTGATCAACAAGCCTCGCGATTTTGTCGTTCATCCGGGGGCGGGCAATCCAGACGGCACGGTGCTTAACGCACTTCTTCATTACTATCCCCCGATTGCCGACGTTCCGCGCGCCGGTATCGTTCACCGCCTGGATAAAGACACCACCGGCCTGATGGTGGTGGCGAAAACGATCCCAGCTCAAACGCGCCTGGTGGAGTCGCTGCAGCTGCGCGAAATCACCCGCGAATACGAAGCGGTTGCGATTGGTCACATGACGGCGGGCGGTACGGTTGAAGAGCCAATCAGCCGTCACCCGACGAAGCGTACGCACATGTCCGTGCACCCAATGGGTAAACCGGCGGTGACGCACTATCGCATCATGGAACATTTCCGTATTCATACGCGTCTGCGTCTGCGTCTGGAAACCGGGCGTACCCACCAAATTCGCGTGCATATGGCGCACATTACCCATCCGTTGGTCGGGGATCAGGTTTACGGCGGTCGTCCGCGTCCGCCAAAAGGCGCATCGGAGGAGTTCATCAGCGTCCTGCGTAAGTTCGATCGTCAGGCGCTTCATGCCACTATGCTGCGTCTTTATCACCCTATCAGCGGTATCCAGATGGAGTGGCATGCGCCGATCCCGCAGGACATGGTGGATCTTATCGACGTAATGCGCGCAGACTTTGAAGAGCATAAGGATCAAGTGGACTGGTTATGACCAAGCTGATTGTCCCGGAGTGGCCGCTGCCGAAAGGCGTAGCCGCCTGTAGTTCGACCCGTATCGGTGGTGTAAGCCAGGGGCCGTGGGCGTCATTGAACCTTGGAGCCCATTGTGGCGACAGCCCGGAGCATGTCGAAGAGAACCGCAATCGCCTGTTTGCCGCGGGGAATTTGCCATCGAAACCGGTCTGGCTGGAGCAGGTTCACGGTAAGGACGTTCTGAAGTTAACAGGTGAACCCTATGCTTCAAAACGCGCCGATGCCTCTTACAGTAATACTCCGGGAACAGTGTGTGCCGTCATGACGGCCGATTGTCTGCCCGTTCTGTTTTGTAACCGGGCGGGTACAGAGGTCGCTGCCGCGCATGCGGGCTGGCGCGGCCTGTGTCAGGGCGTGCTGGAAGAGACCGTGGCCTGTTTCGAAGATCAGCCTGCCAATATCCTTGCCTGGCTTGGTCCGGCAATTGGCCCACGCGCGTTTGAAGTCGGGCCTGAAGTTCGCGAAGCGTTTATGGAGAAAGATCCGCACGCGGTCGAGGCGTTTACGCCCGCGGGTGATAAATATCTGGCCGATATTTATCAGCTTGCACGCCAGCGCCTCAATAATATCGGCGTGACGCAGATCTTCGGCGGCGATCGTTGTACCTTCACCGAAAAGGGTGATTTTTTCTCTTATCGCCGCGACAAGACGACCGGCCGTATGGCAAGTTTTATTTGGCTGATATAACCTAAAGAATCAAGACGATCCGGTACGTGCCGTTTTCTTTTCACATAATTCAGGTCATTAACCTTGAATAATTGAGGGATGACCTCATTTAATCTCCAGTAGCAAATTTGACCTGTTATGGGAGGAGTTATGCGTCTGGATCGTCTTACTAATAAATTCCAGCTTGCTCTCGCCGATGCCCAGTCTCTCGCACTGGGGCACGACAATCAGTTTATCGAACCTCTTCATTTAATGAGCGCCTTGCTGAATCAGGAAGGGGGCTCGGTACGTCCGTTATTAACGTCTGCCGGTATTAATGCCGGGCAGTTACGCACGGCCATCGATCAGGCCCTGAGCCGCTTACCGCAGGTAGAAGGTACCGGCGGCGACGTGCAGCCGTCGCAGGATCTGGTGCGCGTGCTGAACCTTTGCGACAAGCTGGCGCAAAAACGCGGGGACAATTTTATCTCGTCAGAACTGTTTGTTCTGGCGGCGCTTGAATCACGCGGTACCTTGACCGACCTGCTGAAGTCTGCCGGTGCAACCACCGCCAACGTGACCCAGGCGATAGAAAACATGCGTGGAGGTGAAAGCGTGAACGATCAGGGAGCCGAAGACCAACGTCAGGCTTTGAAGAAATTTACGGTCGATCTGACCGAGCGCGCCGAGCAGGGCAAGCTTGACCCGGTTATCGGCCGTGACGAAGAGATCCGCCGTACCATTCAGGTACTGCAGCGTCGCACCAAAAATAACCCGGTGCTGATCGGTGAGCCTGGCGTCGGTAAAACCGCCATCGTCGAAGGCCTGGCGCAGCGTATTGTGAACGGTGAGGTGCCGGAGGGGCTGAAAGGCCGCCGCGTACTGGCGCTGGATATGGGCGCGCTGGTGGCCGGGGCAAAATACCGCGGCGAGTTTGAAGAACGGCTGAAAGGGGTACTGAACGACCTCGCTAAACAGGAAGGCAACGTCATTCTGTTTATCGACGAGCTGCATACCATGGTCGGTGCGGGTAAAGCCGACGGCGCGATGGATGCCGGTAACATGCTTAAACCAGCCCTGGCGCGCGGTGAGCTTCACTGTGTTGGTGCCACGACGCTGGATGAATATCGCCAGTACATTGAAAAAGATGCTGCCCTGGAGCGTCGTTTCCAGAAAGTGTTTGTTGCTGAGCCAAGCGTTGAAGATACCATCGCGATTCTGCGTGGCCTGAAAGAACGCTATGAGCTGCATCACCATGTTCAGATCACTGACCCGGCGATTGTTGCAGCCGCCACGCTTTCGCATCGTTATATTGCTGACCGCCAGCTGCCGGATAAGGCAATTGACCTGATCGATGAAGCGGCATCCAGCATTCGTATGCAGATCGACTCCAAGCCGGAAGAGCTGGACCGACTCGACCGTCGTATTATACAGCTCAAGCTGGAACAGCAGGCGCTGATGAAAGAGGCTGATGAAGCCAGTAAGAAACGCCTGGATATGCTTAACGAGGAGCTGGACGATAAAGAGCGCCAGTACTCTGAGCTGGAAGAAGAGTGGAAAGCAGAGAAAGCATCGCTTTCCGGTACGCAGACGATCAAAGCCGAACTTGAGCAGGCGAAAATTGCCATTGAACAGGCGCGTCGCGTGGGCGATTTGGCGCGGATGTCTGAGCTACAGTACGGCAAAATTCCCGAGCTGGAAAAACAGCTTGAGATCGCCACGCAGTCGGAAGGCAAAACGATGCGCCTGCTGCGTAACAAAGTAACGGATGCAGAGATTGCCGAAGTGCTCGCGCGCTGGACCGGTATTCCTGTGGCTCGCATGATGGAAGGCGAGCGCGAAAAACTGCTGCGCATGGAGCAGGATCTGCATCATCGCGTTATCGGTCAGAATGAGGCGGTCGAAGCGGTTTCTAATGCGATTCGTCGTAGTCGTGCCGGGCTATCCGATCCGAACCGCCCGATTGGTTCGTTCCTGTTCCTTGGGCCAACCGGGGTGGGTAAAACCGAGCTTTGTAAAGCGCTGGCTAACTTTATGTTCGACAGCGACGACGCAATGGTGCGTATTGATATGTCCGAGTTTATGGAGAAACACTCCGTCTCGCGTCTGGTGGGGGCGCCTCCTGGATATGTTGGCTATGAAGAGGGCGGCTACCTGACTGAAGCGGTGCGCCGTCGCCCTTATTCCGTCATCCTTCTGGATGAAGTGGAAAAAGCGCATCCGGATGTATTTAACATTCTGCTGCAGGTTCTGGACGATGGACGTTTGACGGACGGGCAGGGGAGAACGGTCGACTTCCGCAATACGGTCGTCATCATGACCTCTAACCTGGGTTCCGATTTGATTCAGGAACGCTTCGGTGAGCTGGACTACGGTCATATGAAAGATGTGGTCATGGGGGTAGTTAGCCAAAGCTTCCGCCCTGAGTTCATCAACCGTATTGATGAAGTGGTGGTATTCCATCCTCTGGGTGAGAAACACATTGCGTCAATTGCGCAGATTCAGCTGCAGCGTCTGTACAAACGTCTGGAAGAGCGTGGATATGAAATTCACATCTCTGACGATGCGCTGAAGCTGTTAAGCGAGAATGGTTACGATCCGGTGTACGGTGCGCGTCCATTAAAACGCGCCATCCAGCAGCAGATCGAAAACCCGCTGGCGCAGCAGATACTTTCCGGAGAGTTGATTCCTGGCAAAGTTATCCGTCTGGAGGCCAACAACGATCGCATTGTGGCAGTGCAGTAAGTCACAAAACGCAAAAACGAGTCGCTTGCGGCTCGTTTTTGTTTAAAAACCAGGCGAAAACTGAGGTCTGGACTCTGGGTTGCCTGGAAAGTGAGCGGTTGGTAAATTATTTTCACTTTGGGCTTGCACGTTCGGAATTACTCCCTATAATGCGCCTCCACTGACACGGAACAACGGCTTACAGACCGCCGGGTTAGCGGAGAAAAGCGAAAATAAGCGCTTGACTCTGAATGAGGAAAACGTATTATACGGGACCTCGCGACGGTGAGCGAAAGCCGCGTTGCACTGCTCTTTAACAATTTATCAGACAATCTGTGTGGGC
>NZ_QBJD02000022.1 GCF_003057745.1 Enterobacter sp. RIT418 | reverse complement strand
CTACCGAAAAAGCTTATTGCCTGTAATTACTAAAATATATTTTAATATCCAAATGGCTTTTTAAATTGAACGCGAGAATTGGCAGCAATGCTGTTTTCTTTTTGCGCGTTTGCCGGATGCGCCGGTTTCTTATTCACCCGCCGGAGGAATGCGCATGTAGTGCGCTGCATCGAAGAGAAACGCGAGAGTATTTATGCTTGATCATAGAAAGATAATGAGTATAGTTCTCATTCTCTTTAGTGATTGCGGGCTTTGACGGACATTTCCCGCCTTTTCAGTGAGCAGATCTCACACGGACACTGAGTATACGGTGGATCCTGCTCGGGCCCTGCGGCCTGCCAACACAACTCAAACAGCAGCCCGATCCTCCCCTTTGATTTTCTTTGAATGGTAAAGGATGTTCCTGATGGCCAAAACACTGTCCGTGCTCGCGCTTGCGATCGGCGCGGCTACGCACTCCGCCTCCGCGGCAGACGCCCCAAACGAGGACACCCTTGTTGTCCAGCCCGCTCCGGCTCAAGATTTCAGGCCCGGCGGTGACCAGCTTGTTCCGGCCTTCCTTGACGGACAGGTCGCCAACGGTGGTCGCATGGGTATGCTTGGCCAGCAGAACGCCATGGACGTGCCGTTCAACGTCATCAGCTATACCTCGAAGCTGGTAGAAGACCAGCAGGCTAAAACGATTGCTGACGTTGTCGCAAACGACGCGGGCGTGCAGTACGTGCAGGGCTATGGCAACAGCGCGGAAAGCTTCCGCATTCGCGGCCTGAAGTTCGACGGCGATGACATGACCTTCGGCGGCCTCTCCGGCGTGCTGCCGCGCCAGGTGGTGGATGCGCAGATGGTGGACCGCATTGAGATCTTCAAAGGCGCGAACTCGCTGATGAACGGCGCGGCAAGCTCAGGCGTAGGCGGCATGATAAACCTTGAGCCAAAACACGCGGGCGAAACGCCGCAGGCCAAAGTCGGCGTGGATTACACCTCTGATTCACAGTTTGGCACCACGCTCGACGCGGGCCGCCGCTTCGGCGACAGCGACCAGTTCGGCGCGCGCGTTAACCTGGTCCACCGCGAAGGGGAGACGCCAATCGCCAACGATCGCCGCCGCACCACGCTGCTCTCGACAGGGCTGGACTACAGGGGCGACAGCTTCCGCACCTCGCTGGACGTGGGCTATCAAAAGAAAACCTTTCACGGCAGCCCGACCAGCGTCAACGTTTCGGCCGTGGATTTCATTCCGACGCCGCCGAAAAACGACCGCAACTTCTCGCAAAAGTGGGCCTATAGCGACATTGAAAACGAGTTTGGCATGTGGCGCAGCGAATACGATATCACCGACCGCTGGACCGCCTACGCGGGCCTTGGCGCGCAGCACGCGCACGAAGAGGGGCTTTACAGCGCGCCGAAGCTGCTCAGTGAGGACGGCACGGCCCAGGCCAGCCGTCTGGACACCAACCGCATCAGCGACTCCGTCAGCGGCATGGCGGGTATTCGCGGAAACTTCGATACCGGCTTCGTCTCGCATAAGGTCAACGTGGGCTACTCGGCGATGACCAAAAATGAAAAAATCGCCTGGAAGATGTCGGCGGCGGCGGATAACCCGTATACCAACATCTATCACAATACCGGCGTTAATCCACCGGACAGCACCAACCTAAACGGCTCGGGCGGCAACTACAGCGACCCGTTGACCAGCGGCCGCACCCGCACGCAGGGCTGGCTGCTAAGCGATACGCTTGGCGTGCTGGACGATACCCTGCTGTTCACCGTCGGCGCGCGTCATCAGAAGGTGGTTATCCTCGGCTATAACAAAGTGACCGGCGCGGAGAACGAGGCGGACGGCTTCGACGGCAGCCGCTGGATGCCAACCTACGGCGTCGTCTACAAGCCGTGGAGCACAATCTCGCTTTACGCCAACCATACAGAAGCGCTGCAGCCGGGGAAAACCGCGCCCAACACCGCCACCAACTACGGCCAGAGCACCGGTATCGTTCACTCTAAGCAAAACGAAGTGGGCGTGAAGGCGGACCTTGGCCGCCTGGGCGGCTCGCTGGCGCTGTTTGAGATCAAAATGCCGTCGGCGATCCTCGACGGCAATAACCACTACGGGCTGGACGCCGAGCAGCGCAACCGCGGCGTGGAGCTGAACGTATTTGGCGAGCCGATGCTGGGCATGCGCCTGAACGCCAGCGCCACCTGGCTGCAGGCCGAGCTGACCAAAACCAAAAACGGCGTGAACCAGGGCAACGATGCCATCGGCATTCCGAACTTCTACGCCGTGCTGGGCGCGGAGTATGACATCAAGCCGATTGACGGCCTGACCGCCACCGCGCGCGTTAACCACTCTGGCTCTCAGTATGCGAACCTGGCGAACACCAAAAAGCTGGATAGCTACACCACGCTGGATCTGGGCGTGCGCTATCGCTTCGCGGTTAACCACAGCGAAAATCAGATGACCGTTCGGGCGGGCATCGACAACGTGACCGATAAAAACTACTGGGCCGCCGTCGACGACTCCGGTACCTACATCACCCAGGGTGAGCCGCGTACCTTTAAGGTCTCGGTCGGCTACGAGTTCTGAGTTCCACCTCGTCATCCGGGGCAGGGATGCCCCAATCCCTTGCTACCTCCAGCATGAAGTGTTAAAACGTGCCCCTTCTAAAAAAGAGACAGGGGTAGGACGTGAAAGACGCGTCATCCGCTTCAGGCAACGGCAGCGCTGAAGCCACGTCGGAAACTAATCCGACGCTGCAACGTGGTTTGCAAAATCGACATATTCAGTTAATCGCCCTTGGCGGCGCAATTGGTACCGGGCTGTTCCTCGGCATTGGACCTGCCATTCAAATGGCCGGTCCGGCGGTTATTCTGGGCTACGGCATCGCCGGCATCATCGCCTTCCTGATCATGCGCCAGCTCGGCGAAATGGTAGTAGAAGAGCCGGTGTCCGGCTCGTTTGCCCACTTCGCCTACAAATATTGGGGCCCGTTTGCCGGCTTCCTTTCCGGCTGGAACTACTGGGTAATGTTCGTCCTCGTGGGCATGGCCGAGCTGACCGCCGCGGGCATCTATATGCAGTACTGGCTGCCGGACGTCCCGACGTGGGTCTGGGCAGCAGGCTTCTTCATTATTATCAACGCCATTAACCTCGTGAACGTGCGCCTTTACGGTGAAACGGAGTTCTGGTTTGCGCTGATCAAGGTGCTGGCGATTATCGGCATGATTGGCTTCGGCCTGTGGCTGCTGTTCTCCGGCCACGGGGGCGAGCGGGCGACTCTCGATAATCTGTGGCAGCACGGCGGCTTCCTGGCAACCGGCTGGAAAGGGCTGATCCTCTCTCTGGCGGTGATTATGTTCTCCTTCGGCGGGCTGGAGCTGATTGGGATTACCGCCGCTGAAGCGCGCGATCCGCATAAAAGCATTCCGAAAGCGGTTAACCAGGTGGTGTACCGAATCCTGCTTTTCTACATCGGTTCGCTGGTGGTTCTGCTGGCGCTTTACCCGTGGGTGGAAGTGAAATCCGACAGCAGCCCGTTCGTGATGATTTTCCACGATCTGAACAGCAACATAGTCGCTTCGGCGCTGAACTTTGTCATTCTGGTGGCGTCGCTGTCGGTGTATAACAGCGGCGTATACTCCAACAGCCGCATGCTGTTTGGCCTCTCCGTACAGGGCAACGCGCCGAAGTTCCTGACCCGCGTCAGTCGTCGCGGCGTGCCGGTGAACTCGCTGATCCTCTCCGGCGCGATCACCTCGCTGGTGGTGCTGATCAACTACCTGCTGCCGAAAGAGGCCTTTGGCCTGCTGATGGCGCTGGTTGTCGCCACGCTGCTGCTCAACTGGATCATGATCTGCCTGGCGCACCTGCGCTTTCGCTCGGCGATGCGCCGCAAGGGGCGCGACACCCAGTTCAAGGCGCTGCTTTACCCGGCGGGGAACTATATCTGCATCGCCTTCCTGGCCATGATCCTCGTGCTGATGTGCACCATCGACGACATGCGCCTTTCCGCAATGCTGCTGCCGGTGTGGGTGATCTTCCTGTTTGTGGCGTTTAAACTGTCGCGTAAAAAGTAGCACGGTTTTCGCCCTCTCCCAGTGGGAGAGGGCCGGGGTGAGGGCACAGCCGCACTTGCCTTCACGCCCGGTGGCGCTTCGCTTATTCGGCCTACAATAGATTATCTGGCGATGACACCCGACAGCGAGCGAATATCGTTCCCGGTCGGCGACTGGTGAATGCGCAGGCCGAATTCGTCCACTACGGCAAATATATGGTCGAAGATATCAGCCTGAATCTCTTCATATTCCGCCCAGACAACCGTGTTGGTAAAAGCGTATATTTCAATCGGCAGGCCGTTAGCGTCCGGCGCAAGCTGACGCACCATCAGCGTCATATCTTTACGAATGCGCGGGTGGTTGCGCAAATATTCATTCAGGTACGCGCGGAAGGTGCCAATATTGGTCATCTTGCGCAGGTTTAATACCGATTCCCCTTCGCCATTTTTCTCATTCCACAGGCTAATTTCCTCATGGCGCGCGGCCAGATAAGGTTTCAGCAGCTTCGCCTTTATCAGCTTATGCTGTTCCTGCTCGTCGAGAAAATGAATGCTGGTGGTATCAATATTCAGGCTGCGCTTAATGCGGCGCCCGCCGGACGCGGACATTCCGCTCCAGTTAATAAACGCGTCTGAGACCAGCGCCCACGTCGGGATGGTGGTGATGGTGTTGTCGAAGTTGCGCACTTTGACGGTGGTCAGGCCGATGTCCGTCACCGTGCCGTTAGCGCCGTATTTTGGCATTTCCAGCCAGTCCCCAAGCTTGAGCATGTCGTTGGCGGAGAGCTGGATCCCCGCCACAAGCCCCAGTATCGGGTCTTTAAACACCAGCATTAAGACCGCCGCCATGGCGCCCAGGCCGCTAATCAGGATAGCGGGGGATTGGCCTATCAGCAGGGAGATTATCAAGATCCCGACCAGAATGGCGCTGACGAGCTTAATGCCCTGGAATATGCCCTTCAGCGGCAGCTGTGAGGCGGTCGCCATTTTCTGCGAGAGATTGAAAATGACGTCCAGCAGCGAGAAGAAGGAGAGCAGGGCGTACACCATGACCCACAGCTTGGCGCAGGTGGTGACTATTTCCGCCGCTTCGCTCCCCTTTTGCAGCCACAGCACGGCCTGAACGTTGACGATTATCCCTTGTAAGGTAAACGCCAGGCGGTGAAATAATTTGTTCTGGGTAATGATTTGCAGCCATAAATGGCTGCTGGCCTGGGCGCGTTTTTCAAACGCCCGAAGAACCAGCTTGTGCAGTACAAAATGAATAATAATGGCGGTAAGAAAAATAATGCCAAAGATAATCACTAATGAAGTGGTGTGATTAATTTCAATGCCTAACTCTTCAACCTGAGCAATTAATTCCTGCATAACGTCTCCTTTAATGATGCAGCCCCATAATGGCGGCTGCGGATCTATTATGCAAATTCATTGGGGCTATTTCGCCGCTGAGCAGGACCTGGCAACCGGCAGGCAGAGATGGTGGCGCATGCGCAGCGTCACCATTGCCAGCACGAGCATCATGCCCGTTTCGACGCACAGGAAGACGTTAATCGCCTGGGCGTAATCGCCGCGATGGTTGTGCAGCGCGTGCAGCAAAATCGCCCCGAAGATCGCCGGGCCAAGCCCTAACGCGGCCTGCTGGAGAGTGCTTAAAATTGCGCTGGCGGCACCTGCGTCATCGGGCTGGATATCGCGCATGCCGATGCGATAGAAGCTGTTGACGATCAGCGCCTGTCCGTAGCCGACCAGCCCGGTGGCCGGGGCCAGCGTCAGCGCGGTATTGTTCATCCCCCACGTGCAGAAGGTGGCCACCAGCGCCAGCAGGCCGACAATCTGGATCGCAAGGCCGGTCAGCAGGATCGTGCTGGTGCGGTAGCGCGCGATCAGGCGCGGGGCGAACCATGCGGAGACGAAGTAGGTCACCCCGAGCGCGATAAAGCTGTTCCCGGACTGCCACGGCGCCATCCCAAGACCGGTTTGCATCGTGAGCGCCATGCAGAACATAAACCCGGACCAGGCGCTAAAGAAAAGCATCGCGATCAGCACGCCGAAGCGGATGCTGCGAAGCTGGAGCAGGCGCGGCGGGATTAGCGGGTGCGCGCCCTCGCGCTCTTTTTTACGCGCGCTGAGCGCCATCAGCCAGGCCAGCGGAAGAATAGCCGCCAGCGCCGCCTTCAGCGGCCAGGCCCAGTGCCACTGAGGGCCGAGCGCCATCGGGAACAGCAGGCAGCAGAGGATTATCGCCAGCAGCGCGGTGCCCTGCCAGTCAATGCGCGACGGCGTTTCCCGGCGCGTTTCCGGCACGTAGCGGCGGCTCAATGCCAGCACGACAAGGCAAATCGGCACGTTGATAAAGAACGCGTTGCGCCAGCCAAGCCCGGCGACGTCCGCCGACACCAGCCAGCCGCCGCCCATCTGCCCGACGATAAACGCAATCCCGCCGATGCCGCCAAACAGGCTGATTGCCTTCGCGTGGGCGGTGCCCTTTAGCGTGACGTGCAGCGTGGCGAGGATTTGCGGCATGATGAGCGCCGCGCCCGCGCCCTGAACGATGCGCGCGGCAAGCAGCTGTTCGATGTTCCCCGCCATGCCGCACAGCAGCGAGGCCAGGCCGAAGCTCGCCACGCCCCACATAAACAGACGGCGGCGGCCATGGTTATCCCCGAGCTTGCTGCCGAGCGCCAGGCAGACGGCAAAGGCCACGCCGTAAAGCGCCACGATCAGCTCAAGCTCGGTGGCCGTGGCGTGCAGGGAGTGGGTAATGGAATCCAGCGCCACGTTGGTGATAGACGTATCGATCAGCGGCAGCATCTGGCCGGTCAAGAGCAATACCAGGCCTGCGCGACCCGGTGAAATAGCTGACGTATTCATGGTAACTCCATTGCGTCAAACGGCTGAGGAACGTAGCATCGTCTATCTGATAAACGGGTACCAGTTCTTGCCTATACTGGTACTGGCACTACCACGCAGGAGGATTTATGGCGCTGATGTCTGAACCCGTCACCTCGCTTCAGGATGACACCCGCAAGCAGCTCGGCGCGTTTTTACGCGCGCGCCGTGAAAGCCTCGATCCGCAGCGCCTCGGCCTGCCGCGCAGCGGCCGTCGCCGCACGCCGGGGCTGCGCCGCGAAGAGGTGGCGATGCTCGCCGACGTGGGCGTGACCTGGTACACCTGGCTGGAGCAGGGCAGGGACGTCAATCCGTCAAGTGCGGTTATGGCGGCGGTGGCGAAAGCGCTTCAGTGCACGCCAACGGAGGCAAGGCACCTCTTCGTGCTGGCCGGGCTGCCGCCGGGCGAAGCGCCGCAGGCGGCCTGCTGTGAAGGTATCAGCGAAGGCACGCGTCGCCTGCTGGATACGCTGATGCCGAAGCCCGCCAGCATACAAAAACCGAACTTCGACATCGTGGCGTGGAACGACAGCTTCGGCCATCTGATGGGCGTCGACTTTAACGCGATCCCGCCGGAGGATCGCAACTGTATCTACCTGTTCCTCACCCATCCGGCGTGGCGCGCGCGGCTCGGCAAGCGCGACGACGTGCTGCCCGTTTTTGTCTCCTACTTCCGCGCGGCGATGGCCGAACACCGGGGCGATCCGCTGTGGGAAGCGAAGCTGGCGCGCTTCTTTGCTGTGTCCGAAGAGTTTAAAACCCTGTGGCACCAGCGCAACGACGTGCGCGGCGTGGAAAATCAGCTCAAGCTGTTTACCCACCCCGAGCTGGGGGATTTTCATCTGCAGCAGATGTACTGGTACTCCGCGCCCCGCAACGGCTCGCGGCTGCTGGTTTATCTGCCGGTGGACGAGGCGGGGGAAAGGGCAATGGACTGGCTGGCGGAGCAGGGGAAATAATTTTTTTGCGAGGGGCTTTCAGGGAATCATCACGGTTTCGGTTCGAGCACGTCAAAGCGTGTAGGTTGACGCCTTAATGAAAACAACCCGCTGAATTTACGTCATTTCAGTGGGTTGCTAAGTCGTCTATACTTGCGTGATGAGAAACCACCGTGCCGCCGCTAATGATTGATTCCGCAGATTTCAGCCAAAAACTGGGGCTTATCTCCCGTAACGTCGAGCATACCGACGCTTTTCTTGCGCGCGGAACGGCAGATTTTCATCTGCCCGGCTTTGTGCTGCCGGTAGGCTATCGACTGTTAAAATCTCTCTATAGTAATGAATACAGGCTGGTCACCACCGATGACGGCAAACCCTACACGGCGTACGCCGTGAAGCTGGCGTTTCATAGAGAGATCACATTTCCTCACGGCGCGGCGACGCAGGTCATGGTCTGGCGCACGCCGCGCGTCGTGCATCAACGCGTGATTAGCGGTTTCCCCCAGCTGTTTTTTCAATGGGTGCTAAACGAGTACGACATTGTCGTTTCTGACAGCGAGCAAACAGGAGACGGGCAGCGGTTTTGGCTGAGAATGATCGACTGGGCGTTTACGATGGATTATCGGATAAGCGTAGCGGATGGTACGGTTGGTGAAGAGTGGGCCCTGACGCCCGTGAATACTTACGCCGAGCTGGAAGAACGCTGGATTGCCTTTGCCTGGGGACACGATCGCGATGTGCATCCGCACCGCAGGCTGGTTATCAGCAGAACGTAACGGGCCGCTGTCCGCGGCCCATCAGTCTTAGCACTCGGTCACAATGGTGCTCAGCGGCAGGCGAGACTTCGGCAGCGTGGCGTTGAAATCTTCCACGCTGTGGTGGCCAACCGGCACCACCACCAGGCTGGTAAAGCCTTTCTCTTTCAGGCCAAACTCCTCGTCGAGGATCGCGGCGTCAAAGCCTTCAATCGGTACCGCATCCAGGCCCATCGCGCCTACGCCCAGCAGGAAGTTACCCACGTTCAGGTACACCTGTTTTGCCATCCACTGGTCGTCATCCTTCAGATCCACGCGGTGCATATCGGCAAAGTAGCGGCGGCCCTTGTTGTTCGCGGCTTTGGCTTCCGGCGTGTTGAAGCGGCCATCGGCCTCTTCCTGATCCACCACGAGGTCCAGCCACGCGTCGTCCATTGCGGTCTTCGCGCAGAACACCACAACGTGAGACGCATCCAGCATTTTGCGCTCGTTGAACACGTAGGTGCCCGCCGCGGATTTCGCCACGCGCGCTTTACCTTCGTCCGTGCTGGCAACGATGAAGTGCCACGGCTGGGAGTTGGTGCTGGACGGGCTGTACTGCAGCAGCGTTTTGATTTTTTCCGCTTCTTCCGCGGTCAGTTTTTTGCTTGCGTCGAACGCTTTGGCAGAGTGGCGTTTCAGCGCGACAGAAATGATATCCATAACAGCTCCTGGTCAGTAAATTCGCCCGCTTGCGGGCGCGAAAGGAAAGCAGAGTACAAGGGAAAATGACAAAAGATAAGTGCATTTCGAGCGCTTAAACTGTTCGTCTGAGGCGAACAATCACGCCGGGCGTATCCGCTTCTGGTCTTTTTTAGGCAGCTTATCTACCACCAGATTCCATGAGTCATTGACCAGATCGGCCACCAGCTCAGGCGTGATATCGTCAGTGCCGTAAAGTGAAATCCAGTGCTTTTTGTTCAGATGATAGCCCGGCTCAATGCCGCGATAAATCTGCTGATTAAGCAACGACTTTTCCGGATCGGATTTGAGGCTAACGTGCGGCCTTCCGTGAGCCACGGCGGCGAGCATAAAAATCTTTCCACCCACCTTAAACACGTCAAACTCCGGGCCAAACGGCCAGCAGTGCTCCGTGAAGGGGAGTTCTAGCGCCACGCGCATGGCGTGTTCCTGCAGTGATTTACTGTCCATCGGCGTTCTCAACGGCAAGGCCGCGCCACATCACTTCAAAGCCCAGCGCCTTAAAATCGACCGCGCGAGACGGGTCGCGGGTGGCAAATTCCATCGTGGTTTCGGCCAGCGACAGGAACATCGCATCGCCGAAGGTTTTAAATTCGTCAGACATAAACACCGGGCGCACCGACCGGCGGCACAGCTCGTGCAGTTCCGGGAACATATCTTTCACCTCTTGTTCGGTCTCGGCGCTGAGCTTTTCGCTGACGCCAATCTGGCGAATGGCGGCGTGGGCAACCGGGTTGCGAATGCCCCAGTCGACGTAGCTGTTCCAGATATTGCGGGTATGTTCCTTGGGAAGCGTAATGGCGCGGTCCAGGTTTGCCAGCATGGTCTGGCAAAGATCCTGCTTCAGGTGCACGTAGAGGGCGTTGAGCAGATCGTCTTTGGTAGCAAAGTAGCGAAACAGCGTGCCTTCGGCGACACCCGCACGCCGGGCGATGGTCGCCGTTGATGCGGCAATCCCCGACTGCGCAAACGCAGCGGTTGCTGCCTCCAGTAACGCCTGTTTTTTATCTTCACTCTTCGGACGTGCCACTAAAAACTCCTCTTTGTCAAATGTAAAAAAACGTATTGAAGCATGCGGGGCATCGCCCTGCAACGCGGAATGTCAAAGATCGAAAACGTCTTGACGGCTTTCTCGTCCCATCTATAATGAGTGCTTACTCACTCATAATCAAGTTTACCCCGCGCAAACCATCGGAAGGGGCGCGTTAACGGGCCAGGAAATGAAAAAGCCTCTCTTCATCTGCGTGGTGTTTGTCATGATTATTGCGTCTGCGGCGAGCCTGCCGTTTGTTCTGAATGCCGGATTTGGCCAGCCCCCGCGGGGGGCGCAGCTGACGGAAGTAGAGGCCTCGCCACACTATCGCGACGGGAAGTTCCATAACGCGCTGCCGACGCCGGGCTTTACCGGAGAGCAAAATATGCTGGTGGCGTGGTGGCAGTTTCTGACCCGCAAAACCGAAAACGCGCGCCCCGCGCGGCCGCTGCCGCTGGTGAAAACCGATCTCGCGAGCCTGCCGCGGGAGCAGGACACGCTGGTCTGGCTGGGGCACTCGTCCTGGTATATGCAGCTGGCGGGCAAACGCATCCTCATCGATCCGGTCCTCGGCAACTATGCCGCGCCGTTCTCGTTCCTCAACAAGGCGTTCGAGGGGGAATACCCGTGGCGCGCGCAGAGCATGCCGGATATCGACCTGCTGATTATCTCTCACGATCACTACGACCATCTGGACTACGCCACCATCAGGGCGCTGCTGCCGAAGGTGAAGCGCGCGGTAACGCCGCTCGGCGTGGGCTCGCATCTGCGATACTGGGGCATGAAACCGGAGATTATCGACGAGCGTGACTGGAACCAGCAGGTGCGCATCAGCGACGCGCTAACGGTGCACGTCCTGCCCGCGCGCCACTTCTCCGGGCGCGGCATCAAGCGCGACCAAACCCTGTGGGGCAGTTTCATGTTCGTCACGCCGGAGCAGAAGGTGTACTACAGCGGAGACTCCGGCTACGGCCCGCACTTTAAGGCCATCGGCGAGCAGTTTGGCGCGGTGGATTTGGCCATCATGGAGAACGGCCAGTATGACCAGGACTGGAAGTACATTCACATGCTACCGGAGGAAACCGCGCAGGCCGCGGTGGATCTTAACGCCAGGGCGGTGGTGCCGGGCCACAACGGGCGGTTCGTGCTGGCGAAGCATACCTGGAACGATCCGCTGATCCAGCTGGCCAACGCCAGCAAAGGCAAAAACTATCGGCTGCTAACGCCGGAGCTGGGCGAGCCGGTCCGCGTGGGCGATAGCGCGCAGGAATTTCATCAGTGGTGGGAATTATGATCAACCGAGAAGCCGAAGGGGAGAGCAGTATGACCATTTCCGCTCAGGTCATCGATACCATCGTCGAATGGATCGACGACAATTTACACCAGCCGTTGCGCATTGAAGAGATAGCCCGCCACGCCGGCTACTCGAAGTGGCACCTGCAGCGGCTGTTTATGCAGTACAAAGGGGAGAGCCTCGGGCGCTACATTCGCGAGCGCAAGCTGCTGCTGGCGGCGCGCGACCTGCGCGAATCGAACGAGCGCGTGTATGACATTTGCCTGCGCTACGGGTTTGATTCCCAGCAGACCTTCACTCGCATCTTCACCCGCACGTTCCATCAGCCGCCGGGCGCGTACCGCAAGGAAAACCACGGTCGGACGCACTGACATTGACAAAACGCAGGCCGGGTAAGGCGAAGACGCCACCCGGCTTTTTTTATGCTGTTAAGACGCCAGTGAAAACCAGCGGCGCCAGACGAAGCGTAAAATGAAAAACTCGATGGCGCCCAGAGCCAGGAACCACAGGCAGAACAGGATGGTGTAAAGCTGGTTGAGATCGACCATGTGGAAGGTCGCAACCAGCTTCTGCGCCAGGACCAGGCCCAGCGACGGCGCGGGCAGCAGCAGGCAGGAGAGCAGGGCCAACAGCAAAATGCCGCCTGCGGTGAGCAGCGATTCTAACGGGTGTTTCATCTTAATGTTAATCGTCAGTTAAAAATGTAATTGTCGGGCATATTGATTCGTAAAGCAATATAAACCCGGCTGCGCTTTTTTGAAAAAATGAAGCCTTTATTCTGCGTTGAAAAAACAGAAAAATAAAAATGACTCGGAGACGATTAAATTATTATTTTGTTGTGTAAATAAATGTCGTCCTCAGGAAAATAATTTTACAAAGGTATAGGTGCTGTACCCAATTAACGTCGCAATAACAATGGCAGCGAAGATGTATAACGCCAGGCGGCGCCCGCGATAAATCCCAAACATGCATCCTCCTCGTTTAGACTTGGTTTAGAAATATTTTGTAAAAATCAGCTCATCGAAATAGTGTTAACCAGTTTTGAATAACCCGTCGTTAAATATATTGCGGCAGATCAATTTTAGTCGCAAGTATTAAAGATGAATATATTTAAGCCCGAAAGGAAATCAGGCTTCCGCCCATCGGAAATTAAAGGAACAATATGATGACTAAAAACAATCCTTCTCAGAATCGACCACCGTCAGGTGGGCTGCCTTACCAGCAGACCGTAGAGCAAGTGCTTGCTCACAAGCAGAGCCAGGCTAACGGTCTGGATCGCAAAGAGGCGCAGGCGCGTTTGCAAAAGCACGGCCCTAATGCGCTCCCGGAGAAAAAAGGCAAACCGGCCTGGCTGCGTTTTCTTGCCCACTTTAATGACGTGCTGATTTATGTCCTGCTGGCTGCCGCCGTATTAACGGCAGTAATGGGCCACTGGGTCGATACGCTGGTTATTCTGGGCGTCGCGGTAATCAATGCCTTGATTGGCCATATTCAGGAAAGCAACGCGGAAAAATCCCTGCAAAGCATTCGCAATATGCTCTCCAGCGATGCGCGGGTAATTCGTAACGGCGGCCATGAAACGATCCCAACCACGGAAATCGTCCCGGGCGATATTATTGTGCTACGCGCGGGGGATCGTATTCCGGCGGATATGCGTTTAATTGAGGCGCATAATTTACGCGTGGAAGAGGCGATTTTGACCGGCGAATCCACGGTCGTGGATAAACATATTAATCCCCTTAGCGGTGAGCTGCCGCTGGGCGATCGCACCAACCTGGTGTTCTCCGGCACGACCGTAAGCGCGGGCGGCGGCGTTGGCGTTGTGATTGCCACCGGTCAGGAGACCGAGCTCGGGCACATCAACCAGATGATGGCGGGCATTGAGAAGCACCGCACCCCGCTGCTGGTGCAGATGGACAAGCTGGGCAAAGCGATTTTCGTCATTATCCTGGCGATGATGGCGGCGCTGTTCCTCTTCAGCCTGGTGTTCCGCGAGATCCCGATGGGCGAGCTGCTGCTTTCCCTTATTAGCCTGGCCGTGGCCTCCGTGCCGGAAGGTTTGCCGGCGATTATCTCCATCATCCTCTCGCTGGGCGTGCAGGCGATGGCGCGCAAGCGTGCGATTATCCGCAAGCTGCCGACGGTTGAAACGCTGGGGGCCATGACGGTGGTCTGCTCGGATAAAACCGGCACCCTGACCATGAACGAAATGACGGTGAAGGCCATTATCACCGCCGACGCCTGCTACCGCGTGGACGGCAACAGCTACGAGCCGGTGGGCAGCCTTTATCTGGAAGGCAGCGACGAGCCGGTGCAGATCCAGCCGGGCACCGTGCTGGAGCAGTACCTTCGCACCATCGACCTGTGCAACGACAGCCAGCTGGTTCAGGACGAGCGCGGCCTGTGGGGCATCACCGGCGGGCCGACCGAGGGCGCGCTGAAGGTGCTGGCGGCAAAAGCGAACCTCGCCCCGGTTATGACCACGCTGGTCAGCAAGATCCCGTTCGACTCGCAGTACAAGTACATGAGCACCCACTACCAGATTGGCGGTGAGGAGCAGATCCTGGTCACCGGCGCGCCGGACGTGATTTTCGCCCTCTGCGCCCAGCAGCAGACCCGTAACGGCACGGCCAGTTTTGACCGCGCGTACTGGGAAGCCGAGATGGAGCGCTATGCGCGTCAGGGGCTGCGCATGGTCGCCGCGGCGTTCAAGCCGGCGAACGGCGAGCAGGAACTGACCCACGACGACCTGAGCCACGGCCTGATCTTCCTCGGCATCGCCGGGATGATGGATCCGCCGCGCCCGGAAGCGATTGACGCCATTGCGGCCTGCCAGCAGGCGGGGATCCGCGTGAAGATGATCACCGGGGATCACCCGCAGACGGCGATGAGCATTGGCCAGATGCTGGGGATTGCCAACAGCGAGCAGGCGGTCACCGGCTATCAGCTGGAGAAAATGGACGACGCCGAGCTGGCGGACGCGGCGGTGAAATATGACATCTTTGCCCGCACCAGCCCGGAACATAAGCTGCGCCTGGTGAAAGCGCTGCAGGACAAAGGCGAGATTGTCGGCATGACCGGCGACGGCGTGAACGATGCGCCGGCGCTGCGCCAGGCGGATGTGGGTATCGCGATGGGCATTAAGGGCACGGAAGTGACCAAAGAGGCGGCAGATATGGTCCTGACGGACGACAACTTCGCCACCATCGCCAGCGCGGTGAAGGAGGGGCGTCGCGTTTACGACAACCTAAAGAAGACCATCCTGTTTATTATGCCAACCAACCTGGCGCAGGGCCTGCTGATCGTGATTGCGCTGCTGGCGGGGAACATCATTCCGCTAACGCCGGTGCTGATCCTGTGGATGAACATGGCGACCTCCGCCACGCTCTCCTTCGGCCTGGCCTTTGAAGCCGCCGAGCGCAACATCATGCTTCGCCCGCCGCGCCAGACCGGGCAGCACGTTATGGACGCCTACGCCGTATGGCGCGTGGCCTTCGTCGGCACCCTGATCGCCATCGCCGCCTTTGCGCTGGAAGCCTGGCTCGGCCCGCGCGGCCACAGCGCGGAGTTCATCCGCACCGTGCTGCTGCAGATGCTGGTTACCGCCCAGTGGGTGTACATGATTAACTGCCGCAACACCGAAGGTTTCTCGCTGAACCGCGGCCTGCTGGCGAACAAAGGGATTTGGCTGGTCACCGGCGTGCTGTTCCTGCTTCAGGCGGCGATTATCTACCTGCCGTTTATGCAGATGCTGTTCGGCACCGAAGCCCTGCCGCTGCGCTACTGGTTTGTGACGCTGGCCGTTGCGGGCGCAATGTTCTTCATCGTCGAGCTCGAGAAGCGACTGACCCGCAGGTTCCGTAAGGCTGCATAACAAAACCTTACCCCTCACCCTAACCCTCTCCCCATAGGGGAGAGGGGACAGTCCGGTACTCTCCCTTGGGCTCGGTTTTCTCCCTCGCCCCTTTGGGGAGAGGGCCGGGGTGAGGGGAAAATACTGAGGTACTCCTGAATGAAACTCCCGCTCCTGCTCGCGCTCCTCGCCAGCACCCTGCAACCCGCATTTGCCGCCGCCATTCCCGTTCGCGTCGCCGTTGTCGAGCAGACCGCCCACGCCGCCGAGCGCCAGATCCCCGGCCGCATTGAAGCCATTCACACCGTTGAGCTGCGCGCGCGCGCGGAAGGCGTCATCACTAAAATCCACTTTCGCGACGGCCAGTACGTGAAAAAAGGCGACGTGCTGTTCGAGCTGGACGATGCCGAGCCGCGCGCCGCCGTGCGCCTGGCGCAGGCCGAAGTAAAAAGCGCCGAGGCCACGCTGCGCCAGGCGCAGCAGCAGCTTTCCCGCTTTGAAAGCCTGGGCAGCAGCAACGCCATCAGCCGACACGACGTGGACAACGCCCGCATGCAGCGCGACGTGGCGAGCGCCGCGCTGGAGCAGGCCAACGCGCGGCTTGAAGCCCGCGCTGTGACGCTGACCTACACCCGCATCGCCTCCCCGATTGACGGTCGCGTGGGGCACAGCCGGTTCCACGCGGGCAGCCTGGTTAACCCCGCCAGCGGGGTGCTGGTGGAGGTCGTACAGCTTGACCCGATCCGCATCGCCTTTGCGCTGGAAGAGGGGGCGTTTGCCGCCAAGGCCGGGCAGCATGCGGATCTCGGCGCGATGAAAAAAGCCTGGCAGGCGCTGATCGACAGCAGCGGGCAGCGCGTCCTCGGCGAACTGACCTCGGTGGATAACCGCATCGATCCGCGCACCGCCAGCGTGATGCTGCGCGCCGAGTTCGCCAACCCGCGCCATCAGCTTCTGCCCGGCGGCAACGTCAATGTTTATCTGCGTCCGGCGGGCGAGCAGCCGGTGCTGACCCTGCCCGCCGCGGCGGTGCAGCAGAACGGCGAAGGATTCTTTGCCTGGATCATCAGCGCCGACGGAAAAGCAGAAATGCGTCCGCTGAACGTTGCCGGGCAAATTGGCCAGCAGTTTGAGATTGCCTCCGGCGTCAAGCCCGGTGAGCGAGCGATTACTGACGGCGCACAGCGCGTGCAGCCGGGCGCTGCCGTCCAGATACTGAATTAAGGAGCCACCATGCTGACGTTTTTCATCAAACGCCCGCGCTTTGCGATGGTGATCGCGCTGGTGATAACCCTGCTGGGCGCCCTCGCGCTGAAGATTATTCCGGTTGAGCAGTATCCGCAGATTGCGCCGCCGGTCGTGAATGTGTCAGCGTCATGGCCGGGCGCCAGCTCCGCCGACGTGGCCGAAGCTATCGCCACGCCGCTGGAGACCCAGCTGAACGGCGTGGACCACATGCTCTATATGGAATCCACCAGTTCGGACGAGGGCAGCTATAGCCTTAACATCACCTTTGCGGCGGGCACCGACCCGGACATGGCGGCCATCGACGTGCAAAACCGCGTGGCGCAGGCCGTGGCGCAGCTTCCCGCCGAGGCGCAGCAAAACGGCGTGCAGGTTCGCAAGCGCTCCACCAACCTGATGATGGGGGTAAGTCTTTACTCACCAAATAACACCCACGCGCCGCTGTTCGTCAGCAACTATGCCAGCACCCAGGTGCGCGAAGCGCTGTCGCGCCTGCCGGGCGTCGGGCAGGTGCAGATGTTCGGCGCGCGCGACTACAGCATGCGCATCTGGCTGCGCCCGGAGCGCATGAACGCCCTCAACGTCACCACGGACGACGTCGCCCAGGCGCTGCGCGAGCAGAACGTGCAGGGCGCGGCGGGGCAGGTGGGCACGCCGCCGGTGTTTAACGGCCAGCAGCAGACGCTGACCATCAACGGCCTCGGCCGCCTCAACCAGGCGGAAGACTTCGCCGACATCATTATCCGCGCGGGCGAGATGGGCCAGCTGGTGCGCCTGAAGGACATCGCCACCATCGAGCTGGGGTCGCGCAGCTACAGCTCAGGCGCGCAGTTGAACGGACACGACTCCGCCTACCTCGGCATCTACCCCACGCCGTCCGCCAACGCCCTGCGCGTGGCCGACGCGGTGCGCGCCGAGCTGGAACGCCTCTCGACGCGCTTCCCGGACGATCTGGTCTACGAGGTCAAATTTGATACCACCGCCTTTGTGGCCGCTACCATCAAAGAGATTGGCGTCTCGCTGGCGCTGACCCTGCTGGCGGTTGTGGTCGTGGTGTCCCTGTTCCTGCAAAGCTGGCGCGCCACGCTTATCGTCGCGCTCGCCATTCCGGTGTCGCTGGTGGGCACCTTTGCGATGCTCTATACGCTCGGGTACTCCGCCAACACGCTGAGCCTGTTCGCCATCATTCTGGCGCTCACCATGGTGGTGGATGACGCCATCGTGGTGGTGGAGAGCGTTGAAACGCTGATGGCGGAAGGGCAGAGCCGCACGGCGGCGACCGCGCTGGCGCTCCGCCAGATTGCCGGGCCGGTGATTGCCACGACGCTGGTGCTGCTGGCGGTATTTGTGCCGGTGGCGATGCTGCCGGGGATCGTCGGCGAGCTGTATCGCCAGTTCGCGGTGACGCTCTCCACCGCCGTCACGCTTTCAAGCCTGGTCGCGCTGACGCTCACGCCCGCGCTGTGCGCGCTGCTGCTGCGCCCGCGTCCTGCGCGTCCGGCGGCCATTTTCCGCGGCTTCAATCGGGGGCTGGACGCCGCGCGCGGCGGCTATGCCCGCATCGTGAGCGTGTTTACCCATCGGCCCTGGCTGGCGCTGCTGGCAACGACGGGCGCGGCCGCCGTGGTGGCGTTCAGCGTGACGTCAATGCCGAAAGGCTTCCTGCCGCAGGAGGATCAGGGCTACTTCTTTGCCAGCGTACAGCTGCCGGAAGCGGCGTCGCTGGAGCGGACCGAGGCGGTAATGACCACCGTGCGGCAGCTTATTGCCCGTCATCCGGCGGTGGAGGACGTGATTCAGGTGTCCGGATTTAACATTCTCAACGGCACTAGCGCCTCAAACGGCGGATTTATCTCCATCATGCTGAAGGACTGGAGCGAGCGCCCGCCGCTGGATGAGGTGATGGGCATGCTGCAGCGGCAGCTGCTGGCCCTGCCGGAAGCGACGATTATGGCCTTCGCGCCGCCGACGCTGCCGGGGCTGGGCAACGCCTCCGGCTTCGACCTGCGCATTCAGGCGCAGGCGGGGCAAAGCCCGGCGGAGCTGGAGCGCGTCACGCGCGAGGTGCTGGCAAAAGCCAACCAGCATCCGCAGCTGAGCCGCGTCTTCACCACCTGGAGCAGCAGCGTGCCGCAGCTGACGCTGACGGTCGATCGCGAGCGCGCGGCCCGGCTTGACGTGCCCGTCTCGCGCATCTTCAGCAGCCTGCAGACTGCCTTCGGCGGCACGCGCGCCGGGGATTTCAGCGTCAACAACCGCGTCTACCACGTGGTAATGCAAAACGAGATGCAGTGGCGCGAGCGCGCGGAGCAAATCAGCGAGCTGTTCGTGCGCAGCCGCGGCGGCGAGCGGGTGCGCCTGAGCAACCTCGTCACCATCACGCCAACCGTCGGCGCGCCGTTCCTGCAGCAGTACAACCAGTTCCCGTCCGTGTCGGTGAGCGGCTCGGCGGCGGCAGGGGTGAGCAGCAGCGCTGCGATGGCGGCAATGGGCGAGCTTCTGGAAGAGAACCTGCCTGCCGGGTACGACTACGCCTGGAGCGGCATCTCGTATCAGGAGCAGCAGACCGGCAATCAGGCCCTGTGGATTATGCTGGCGGCGATAGTGATGGCGTGGCTGTTCCTCGTCGCGCAGTACGAGAGCTGGACGCTCCCGGCGAGCGTGATGCTCTCGGTGCTGTTCGCCCTCGGCGGGGCGCTGGTGTGGCTATGGATCGGCGGATACGCCAACGACGTGTACGTGCAGATTGGCCTGGTGCTACTGATTGCCCTTGCCGCCAAGAACGCGATCCTGATCGTCGAGTTCGCCCGCGCGCGGCGTATGGACGGGATGACGATTGTCGATGCGGCGCGGGAAGGGGCGTCGCGCCGCTTCCGCGCGGTCATGATGACCGCCGTGTCGTTTATTATCGGCGTCCTGCCGATGATGCTGGCGACCGGAGCGGGCGCCCAGAGCCGACGCATCATCGGCACCACGGTGTTCAGCGGGATGCTGGTGGCGACCGTGGTTGGCATTCTGTTTATCCCGGCGCTGTTCGTGCTGTTTCAGCGCCTGCGCGAGTGGGTCCACGGCCTTACGGACTCGTCGCCCACAGCTCGCAGTGCTTCTGAACCAGAGAAATAAGCGAGCCGCCGTCGGCGATAAAGTCCCGCATGCGCTGCGCCTCGCTCTTGCCCTGTTTTAACAGCAGGGCGATTTCCTGTATCGCGCTCGTCGCGCCGAGCTTTTCGGCCGAGGGCGCAACCTGCTCCAGCAGCCACGCGCAGTCTTCCGCCACGGTTTTATGCTCCCCGGTATGCACGTCCGTCAGAATGCCCTCCAGCCCGTAGCGACACGCCTGAAAGCGGTTAAAGCGGTACAGCAGAAAATCTTTTTCCTGGTGCTTATAGGGCCGCGCGGTCAGCAGCCAGTGGGACGTCGCCTGGATCAGCCCGGCGATATTAATGGCGTGGCCGAGCGTCAGCGGCGTATCCATCACCCGCACCTCGACGGTGCCAAAGTGCGGGCTGGGGCGAATATCCCAGTGCAGATCTTTGATGCTGTCGATCATGCTGGTGGAGCTGAGCCGACGGAACAGCCCTTCAAACTCCTGCCAGCTGTTGACCCACGGCATCTGGCCGTTGTCCGGGAAGCCGGAGAAAATATTGAGCCGCGACGAGGCGAACTTCGTGTCGGTGCCCTGCATATACGGCGACGCCGCCGCCAGCGCGATAAAGTGCGGCACGAAGCGCGACAGGCCGTGAAGGAGGTAAATGGCGTCATCCCCGGTGCGGCAGCCGACGTGGACGTGCTGGCCGAACACCGTGGCCTGTAAAATCAGATAGCCAAAGCGTTCAAGGGTGACGTTATAGCGCTCGTTGTCGCAGACCTCCTGCCGCTGCCACTTCTGAAACGGATGCGTGCCGCCGCCGCAGATCTGGATATGCTGTTCCGCCGCCGCGCGCAGGATGCTCTGCTGCATCACCGAGAACTGCGCTGCCGCCTGGTCGATGTTCTGGCACACGCCCGTCGCAATCTCGAGCATGCTTTCGGTGATGTCGTGTTTGACTTCACCGCCTTTGATGTCATCTTTTACGGCGGCGATAAGGGCGGAGGAGTCCTGGCTCAGGTCATAGCCCGGCGGGTTAACCACCTGAAGCTCAAGTTCGATGCCCAGGGTAAAGGGTTCAGAAGCGTGGAAGTCGGGTAAGGGCATGGTGAGCTCCGTTGTCGGGTATGGAGAGAGTATAGACAACGGGTCATTCTGTTCGGAACAATCCCCTCGCCGTTTTGGGAAGAGGGGGAGGGGCAACCGCAGGCGGCGTGGCGTTACGTCAGTCAATCACCAACAAACGTGCTGACCGGTATGTTAAAACGCTTCGCCAGAGCCCGCATATGGTCAAGCGTCAGCGAGCGCTGGCCGCTCAGGATGCGGCTCACCAGCGACTTCTTACCAATCTCATTTTCCAGGTCGCTTTGCGTCAGCTTATGCTGGTCCATCAGCGTTCGCAGCAGCGCCACGCCTGAGGGTATGCTGGCTACCCTCGCGTTAAACTCCGCAAACTCCGGCGACGCGTTTTCGTACCTGTCGATCTTTGCCGTTAGCATATCGATGAGTGGATTATCAGGATCGTGCTCGATCAGGTATTCCACCAGATCCAGCGCGTCTTGATAGTCTTCTTTTGTTGGGTTTACGCTCAGGAAAGGCAGCAGCTTAGTCAGCGCGTTTGCTGCTTTGATAGTTTCTGCGTAGTTCATTCTTTCGTTCTCCGATACACATCTAAAAGCTTGTCGTATTCTGCATGCGTGCTGATGTGCTTAATGAAAATCTTTCCACGAGCGAAATCAGCAAAAAACATTACCCTCAGATGCCCACCGCCAACATCAATGACCCACCATTTATCCCGGTATTTCATTTTATCGAGGCTAGGGAAGCGCAATTTCATGTCGTTTGGAGTTGGGAAGTTATCCTTGCGCAGTACCCGGTAAAGATCTTCAAGCGCGATAGCCTGATTGGGGAATAGTCTACTCGCCTTTTCAAATGGCGCTCTGGAGACGACATGCATCCTTGCCTCTTATTTCCAGATTGGAAACATTATAGTCAATGCGTATTGAGTTGACAATGTGGAAACTTTGAATAGATGCGCCTTTATTTAAGATTGCTAAAAGTGCACCCGTCCGAAGAACGTTGGTACTGTAGGAGGAGAGGACAGGTGATGTGAAGGAGGAATTTTTCGTTTTGCGTGTAGCGTTCAGGCGATTTACGTATGATGGATGGTTGGCTAGCAGTTAAGTCTCGAAAAGGGAATGAGAGTGGTGTCCGCTTTGTGCCAGAAGCGGACCTCCGTTACCAGTCTGAAGAGGAAGTACAGAAATATTTAGGTCTGTTGGGTAATAATTACGATTTATAATAAAAACTTCTCTATTTCAGAATCCAGAAGTATAGGCATACGCAAGGATGCAATTATGAAATCCAAGAGTGCGTTAGTTTTAGAAGAACTCAGATCCAAATTACGTACTGCCTCTGTGGCACAAGTCGGTGGTTTCCGCCCTACAGCAAACCCAATTACATCCTGGTTTTTAAAAGGAGTCGCTCTTCCAGGTGAAGGGTTGCCAGTTTGGAAGGGGCAGCCGATGTTTCCGCTTCTCCAGATTCGCGTAGATGAGCTTCCCGTGATTCCTGAACAACTGAAGGGGATCGCGCTCTTAGTGCTTTATCATAATATGGAAAGCCATCCATTTGATAAACCTCATGGCGAGGGGTGGTTAATACGAGAATACGCCACCCTTGATGGGCTTGAGTTATTGCCTGCAATTAACACTCCATATCGCGCATTTCCGGTTCGGTGGGTGAGTGTCAATGATGATGCTCCGGGATGGGAGGATGCTTGGGATATTATTGACTTGTCTGACGTAAACGATGATGAGGATGCAAGTGATAGATTCTATGATGGTTTTAACCGGTACAGGGGAACCAAGGTTGGAGGATATCCAACGGAGATACAACATGGTGTGGGGATTCAAGATTTTGTCTTTCAAGTGGGGTCAGAAGAAAAAGTCAACTGGATGTGGGCGGACAATGGTATCGACTACTTTCACAAATCCCCAGAGGGATTCTGGACGTTTTCATGTCAGTTTTACTAGAAACTCAACGTCCTCTCATCGCTCACAGCAGACCTTGCGGCACTTCATGCGGTCCGCTCCGTGCCATTAACTAACTCATTCCTCCCATCGGCCTGTTGATTCTCAGATTTTCCGTCAGGTCACAGCTTGTCATACATAAAAAAAACGAGCCTATTGAGGATGTATATAACCACTTATTCGAGGTGCTTTTCCATATTTGTTATATGGTGGCAGGAAACTTATATGGCATAAGAGATCAAACGAACATCAAAAGGAATGACGTGATGTCGCTTTATGACCTCAGAACCGAAGCGCATGCATTACCGGAGGCCTGGCGCTCTCAGATATTAGGCCGCGTAGACACTGCAAATCTCAAAGTTTTACGAATGGATGAATGCCCGGTAATTGAAGAGGTACATGAATATGATGAGGGGTTACTGGTTATTGATGGACGGCTGGAGTTGAGCGTGAAAGGAAAAAAATTCTCCGTAACGTCTGGCCAGCTATATGTCGCCAAAGCGGGCGTTCCTCATACTGTGGAAGCGGGCAGTTTTGGCATACTGGTTATTATTGATTTACCCGAATCGTAGGCTGCATAAAGAAAGTTGGTCCGCTTTTTGGGCAGAGCAACTACCAAAAAAGAGAATTCAGTGTACTTTACCAGGCCGAAATTCTGATTCCCGTAGGCTAATTCCGGCTTGTCGTTTTCTTCGTTAGTGCGCCGAACTATACGACTCCTTCACATATTCGGCCAGCATCCACACCATGTCGTGCAGCAGCCCGGTCAGCTCTTTTGCCACGCTGGGCTGCAGCGTTCCGCCCATCACCGCCTGCGTTAACGCCAGCGCATAGTCCACCTGCGTTGCCGCTTCCAGCCAGCAGTCCGGCACGCAGGAGCCGCTCTTTTCCCCCGCAATCAGCTGCTCGACAAGGTACGGTGGAAGGTCGTCATCGCACCGTTCGCGAAGCAGCTTGAGGGCGACGAACAGTCGTTTATACAGCGTGGCGTTATTTTCATCGTGGTCTGATTCAACCAGTACGCTAACGTAAGCGGTACAGGCGTTGGCCAGTTCAAAAATGTCCGCGGACTGAGAAACGGGCTGTGTGAGGAGAGGGTGAACCACGCTTTCTTCTGAAAGCACGTATTTTGGGGATGAAATTGTTGTCATGTGTTTTTCCTTTTTAAACTAACTCCAGACCATCTCACGAGTTCCTACGCTAATGAGTGGTTACGCTGACGGAGGTAGGAATACCGCACACGACACAACGGCCAACCTTTCGGCTGCTCCGCCAGCGCAACCGTATCTTAACGGGTTGAGCGCTGCCGAGACATAAAAATGTCGTGTCTTGATATACGGGTTCCTACGCCCGGTTACGGGTGTGTCGTAACGCAGGCACTTTACGGCGATGTAGAAGGGAAGAAAAGAGATAACCTTGAATTACACAAGGTTACTTTTCAGGTTTGCGAGGCGCCTTCCAGAAAGTGCTCACCGTCAACGACCTCGAAACCAGAAAAGAACAATTTTTTAATATAACTAATTGTTTTAAATCGACAACGTTAAGCGTGCTGCAGCAAATCCCACCGGTTGCCATAGAGGTCCTCGAACACCACCACGGTGCCATACTCTTCTTCTCTTGGCGCTTCGCAAAAATGTACGCCAGCTGACTTCATGGCGTTGTAATCGCGCCAGAAATCATCGGTTTGCAGAAATAAAAATACGCGCCCGCCGCACTGGTTACCGATAAAGGCCTGCTGCGTCTCATTTGAGGCTTGCGCCAGCAGCAGGCTGCAGTCGCTGTCCGGGTCAGGCGATACCACCACCCAGCGTTTGCCCGGCTGCGGCGTATCTTCAACCAGCGTGAAGCCGAGCGTGTTGGTGTAGTAATCGATCGCTCTGTCGTAATCATCGACAACAATCGACACATAGCCCAGACGTTTTTTGGTCGTGCTCAAGGGACCTCCCCAATATGGCATTAATGGCATTGCCCTATTTTATCAAAGAACCCCGCGGACATCGCAGAATGTAAAAGCGGGGGAGGGATGATTGCCGATGTAACGAATAAACCCTCCGGCATTGCGCTCATTTCGCCGGGCCGCGTAGTGTATAATGCGGGCATAACACACCTATTCCATTGCCGTACTTAACCTTATGAATCTTAATCGCTTTTGCTATGCCCTCCTGATCATTGCGGCGTTCGCCAGCCTGCTGGCGCCGCATCCCATTCCCACGTGGCTGCTGCTGGCGAACGTCCTGACGCTGCTGATTTACGGCGGCGATAAGCTGGCGGCGCGCAGGGCGTGGCGCAGGGTGCCGGAGTCCACGCTGCTGGCGTTTGGCGTTGTCGGCGGCTGGCCCGGCGCGATTGTGGGCCAGCAGCTTTTTCGCCATAAAACGCAGAAGCAGCCGTTCAAAACCTACTTCATTATCAGCGTCATCGTGAGCGTCGCCGCGATGGCGGCGGCTTACACGTTCTACCCCTTTACCGCATAGCCCCTTTCCGCTTTCCCCCCTCTCCCGAGCCCTCTCCCTTGAGGGAGAGGAGGGCTGTGCCAGCCCAGGCGAGCAATAAGTAACCTGTTAATAAATCAGCACAATAAAAAATACTTCACGCAAAACTTAGACAAACCGATCGTATTGTCTAAGTTTTAAGTATGCAATAACGCTACGTTACTAACGGTCAGGATGTGACCCATGAGCACGCTGCCATCCGTCATCACTCGGTTTATTGATTACTACGCCATGCTCGACGCTCAGCCGCCGTCGGCGCTGGCCGGGATTTACCATCAGAATGCGGTGCTCGTCGATCCCTTCGGCGAACACGCGGGCCTTTTCGCCATTCAGCGCTACTTCACCCACCTGCTCGCTAACGTTGAAACCTGCCGCTTTCTCATCGATCCGCCCCTGCGCGACGAGCAGCGCGTCGTCGTGACCTGGACCATGCGCTGGTCGCATCCGCGCATTGCTGGAGGAGAGGTTCTGGATCTACCGGGCTGCTCGGTCGTGGACGTCCAGGACGAGCGCATCGTTCGTCAGCGCGATTATTACGACGCCGGAGAGATGATTTATGAACACCTGCCGCTGCTCGGCTGGGCGGTACGGGGCGTGAAGCGGAGGGTGCGCGCATGAAGACGGTGCTGATCACCGGGGCCAGCTCCGGCATTGGGGAAGGGCTTGCGAAGTCTTTTGCCGAGGACGGCTGGCACGTCATCGCCTGCGGGCGCGATGCGGCTCGCCTTGAGGCCCTGCATCAGCACAGCCCAAACGTGACGATACGCCTGTTTGACATGACGGACAGGGACGCCTGTCGCCAGGCGCTCGCGGGCATCGGTGCCGATCTGGTTATCCTCTGCGCCGGGACCTGCGAATACCTCGATCGCGGCGTGGTCGACGCGGCGCTCGTCGAGCGGGTCATGACCACCAACTTCCTCGGCCCGGTGAACTGCCTTGCCGCGCTTCAGCCGCAGATGCGGGCGGGTAGCCGCGTGGCGCTGGTCAGCTCCATGGCGCACTGGCTGCCGTTCCCCCGGGCGGAGGCGTACGGCGCCTCGAAGGCCGCGCTGAGCTGGTTTGCGCAGAGCCTGCGCCTGGACTGGGAGCCGAAGGGCATCGCCGTTACGGTGGTCTCGCCGGGCTTCGTTGATACGCCGCTGACGCGCAAGAATGATTTTGCAATGCCCGGACGGGTGAGCGTCGAGCAGGCCGTCGCGGCCATCCGGCGGGGGCTGGAACGGGGCAAAAACCACATCGCCTTTCCCGGCGGCTTTGGCCTGATCGTGCGCCTGCTGTCGGCGCTGCCTGCGTTTCTTCAGCGCGCGCTGCTGCGCAGGATGGTGCGCTCATGAACATCGCCATTATCGGCAGCGGGATCGCCGGGCTGACCTGCGCATGGCGGCTGGCCGGACATCATCAGGTCACGCTCTTCGAGGCGGGAGCTACGCCGGGCGGGCACACCGCCACGGTTGACGTCGAGACGCCCGAGGGGCGCTTCGCCATCGATACCGGCTTTATCGTCTACAACAACAGAACCTACCCGCGCTTTATGGGGCTGCTGAGCGAGCTGGGCATTGAGGGGCAAAAAACGCAGATGAGCTTCTCGGTGCACAACCCGCAAAGCGGTCTGGAATATAACGGCCACACGCTGGCCTCGCTGTTTGCCCAGCGCCGGAACCTGGTTAACCCGCGCTTCTGGGGGCTGCTGAAGGAGATCGTACGCTTCAACGCCCAGGCCAAACGGGCGCTTGGAGAGCCGATCGACCCCGGCGCGACGCTGGAAACGTTTCTGGAGACGCACCGTTTTTCCGCCTTTTTTGCGCGGCACTATATTTTGCCGATGGGGGCCGCCATCTGGTCCTCGTCGCTGCAGGAGATGCGCCGCTTCCCGCTGCCGCTGTTCCTGCGCTTCTTTGCGCACCACGGCCTGCTGGATATCACCCATCGTCCGCAGTGGTACGTGGTGCCGGGCGGCTCGCGGGAGTACGTCCGCGCAATGCTGGCTGCGCTCGGTGACCGCCTGACCCTGCACCTTAACGCGCCGGTTCAGCAGGTGTTCCGCCACGCGCGCGGCGTAAATATTCAGCTAGAGCATGAACGGCACGCGTTTGACGCGGTGATTTTTGCCTGCCACTCCGCGCAGGCGCTGGCCATGCTGGACGAGCCGACCGCCGCCGAACGCGAGGTGCTGGGCGATATCGGCTGGCAGCGCAACGAGGTAGTGCTGCACGGCGACCGGCGCTGGCTGCCGGATCGCGAGCGCGCCTGGGCAAGCTGGAACTACCGCCTGAGCGTGCGCGACCAGGCCAGCGCCTGCGTCACCTATAACATGAATATCCTGCAGGGGCTGCCCGAAGGAAGCCCGCTGTTCTGCGTCACCCTCAACCCGGACGCGCCCGTCGACGCGCGTTTCGTCTGGAAGCGCTTCGTGTATGAACATCCGCTGTTTAACCCCAAAAGCTGGCGCGCCCAGGCCCGGCGCGGCGAGATAAACGGCCACAACCGGAGCTGGTTCTGCGGCGCATACTGGTACAACGGCTTTCACGAGGACGGCGTGCGCAGCGCGCTTGACGTGGTCAACGCGATGGCCGGCGGGGAGGGCAACTAGCATGAACAGCTGCCTCTATCACGGCGTCCTGCGCCACCGCCGCCTGCAGCCAAAGCCGCACGCGTTTACCTACCGCGTGTTCATGGCATGGCTAGACCTGGACGAGCTTGATCACCTTCCTTCGGTCGGCATTGGGCGAAACCGCTTCGCCGCCGCGGCGTTTTATGATGCGGACTATCCGCTCGGCGCGCCGCTGAAGGAAAACGCGCTGAGCCGCCTGGCGAGCCTGACCGGCGAGCGCCCGGCGGGGCGCGTCATGCTTCTGACCCAGCTGCGCTATTGGGGCTTCCACTTCAATCCGGTCAACTTCTACTACTGCTACGACCCGGCGGGCGAGCTGCGCTGGGTGCTGGCCGAGGTGCGCAACACGCCCTGGAACGAGCGACACTACTATGCGGTTGAGGGGCAGGACGCGCGGCCCACGCAGAAAGCCTTTCACGTGTCGCCCTTTAACCCGATGGACATGGTCTACCGCTGGCGCTTTAACCACCCGGATGCCACGCTGCACATGCACATTGAGAACCATCAGCAGACGAAGGTGTTTGACGCCTCGCTGATGCTGGCGCGGGAGCCGCTCACGCGCCGCGCCCTGCGCTCGCTGCTGCTGCGCATTCCCCTTATGACGCTCAAAACCGTTTTTGCGATTTACTGGCAGGCGCTTCGGCTATGGCTCAAGCGCGTGCCGCTGTATAACCATCCCGCCCGCAGGAGTGAACGCTCATGACCGATCCCGTCTTTGCGCTTGAACCCGACGTCCCGCGCAACGCTCGCCTCGCGCGCTGGCTGCTTTTTCGCCTGCTGAGCGGGCTGCGCGGCGGCTCCATTACCGTGCGCGAAGGGGCGCAGACCTTCCACTTTGGCGACAGTGCCTCCGCCCTTCGCGCGCAGGTGCAGATCGTATCGCCGCGCGTTTACTCACGCCTGCTGGCCGGAGGCAGCCTCGCGGCCGCCGAGGCGTGGATGGACGGCGACTGGGAAACGGACGAGCTGACCGCGCTGCTGCACATCCTTGCCCTGAACGGCGACGTGCTCGGGCGGCTGGAAAAGGGCTTTCGCCTGCTGGGCAGGCCCGTCGAGCGGCTGCGCCACTGGACGCGACGCAACTCGCGCGCCCAGGCGCGTGAAAATATTGCCGCCCATTACGATCTCGGCAACGACTTCTACGCCCGCTTTCTCGACGGCGAGCTGCTCTATTCCAGCGCGCTGTTTACCGACGATAAGCAGGATCTGACCGCCGCCCAGCGGGCCAAAATGGCGCGGCTGTGCGACCAGCTGGCGCTTGCGCCCGGCGATAGGCTGCTGGAAATTGGCACCGGCTGGGGGGCGATGGCCGAATTTGCTGCCCGCCACTACGGCTGCCGCGTGACCACTACCACGCTGTCCCAGGAGCAGTACGCGTGGGCGAAAGCGCGGATTGCGCGCGCGGGGCTGGACGACCGCGTTGAGGTGCTGCTGTGCGACTATCGCGATCTCACCGGCGAGTACGACAAGCTGGTGTCGATCGAAATGATTGAGGCGGTGGGGCAGCGCTACCTGCCCGCGTTCTTCCGCACCTGTCAGGCGCGGCTGCGCCCCGGCGGCAGAATGGCGATTCAGGCCATTACCATTCGGGATCAGCGCTACCGCGACTACAGCAAAAGCGTCGACTTCATCCAGCGCTATATATTCCCCGGCGGATTCTTGCCGAGCGTCACGGCGATGAGCGAGCTGATGACCCGCCACACCGACTTTGTGGTCCGCAACCTGTTCGACATGGGGCCGGACTATGCCCGCACCCTGGCGCACTGGCGGCAGCGTTTTGTCCACGCCTGGCAGGAGATCGAGGCGCTCGGCTTTGACGAGCGCTTCCGCCGCATGTGGCTTTACTATTTTGGCTACTGCGAGGCGGGGTTCAACGCCCGCACCATCAGCGTGGTGCAGCTCACCGCGGACCGCGTATGAGGCGATACGGGCAGGTGATTCTGCTGGCGATCGGCTTCGATCTCTACTGGACGCTGGTGGTGCTGTTTCGCGAGCGCGGGCTGATCCTCTGGCTGGCGCTGGCGATCCTCGCGTGGCTGATGCTGCCGCCGCCCCATCGGCTTAACGCCGCGCTGCTGGCGGCGGTGGGCTGCGCGCTGGATTCCCTCTGGGCGCTGACCGGGCTGATTGCCTTTGCCGGGAAGGCGCTCATGCCGCTGTGGATGATCGCGCTGTGGCTGATGTTTGCCTCGGTCTGGACCGGACTGACGCGTGCGACGACGCTGCCGGGCTGGCTGCTTATTCTGTTGGCCACGGCAGGGGGGCCGGTCGCCTACCTGGTTGGCGAGCGTCTGGGCGGGATCGTTTTCCTGCAGCCCGCGGTTATCGTCATCGGCTGGATGGTGCCCGGCTGGCTGGTGCTGATGCTCTTTTTCCACTTCATGATGGGGCGACAACGATGAGGCTCGCATGGCTGTTGCTGCTGGCCCTGACGGTGACGGCTCCCGCGACGCGGGCGGCCGACTGGCTGAGCTGGCGCAAGGTGGGGGACGCCACGCTGACGTGGGGGCCGTTTACCGTATATACCTCCCAGCTGCTGACCCCTGATGGACGCTACGACGGGGCGACGCGCGACCGGGCGCTGGTCATTACCTACCGGCGCGACATCGATCGCGACGAGCTTGTCGAGGCCACCCGCGACCAGTGGGCGGCGATGGGCATTCTCCGGCAGGAGCCGCAGAGCGAGGCCTGGCTAGGCGCGCTGCGCGCGATCTGGCCCGACGTAACGCCCGGCGCGCAGCTGGCGTTTGTGCAAAAGGACGGGCAGGGGCAGTTCTGGTACCGCGCCGCCGGTTCGCAGCGCGGCTTTTCGGCGCTGGGGCCGCCGCAGCCGGAAACCTTCAGTACGCGGTTCCTGGCGATCTGGCTCTCCCCGCAAACGCAATATCCAACGCTGCGTCAGCAGCTGATCGGAGGTCAACCATGAAACGTTTCCTGATGTTTGGCGCGGCGCTGCTGATGCTGCTGGCGGGGTGTAGCACCGAGGTGGCCGACTACCGCCAGCAGCAGCCCGCCCTCGATATATTCAGCTATTTCAAGGGGAAAACCGAAGCGTGGGGGATGGTACAAGACCGCAGCGGCAGGCAGATCCGCCGCTTTCACGTGGAGATTACCGGCGACGTCGTGGGCGACACCCTCACGCTTAACGAGCAGTTTGTCTACGACGACGGCGAGAAGCAGCAGCGCGTCTGGCATATTCGCCGCCTGGGGAGCAATCGCTTCGAGGGCACGGCGGGCGATATTGACGGCGTCGCGAAGGGCGAGGCGGCGGGCAACGCGTTTCACTGGCGCTACAGCATGAACGTGAAGGCCGACGGCAAAACCTGGCTGCTGCACTTTGATGACTGGATGTACCTGCAGGACGACACGCGGCTGTTTAACAAAACGGAGATGACGAAGTTCGGCTTCCGCGTGGGCACGGTGACGCTGTTCTTCACGCGAAAACCGTAGGCATATTACGCAGGCCCTTTATCCAGCATCGCCAGAAAGCGCTTCACCGTGCGCGAGCGCTCGAAGCGCCGCCAGCAGATCGCAATGTCCGTATACAGCTCGGGCGAGGTGAGGGCGTGGTAGGTTACGTTCGGCGGGGAAATAGACGTCATCGACTGCGGCACCAGCGCGAACCCGCCTCCCGCCGAGACCATGCTCAGGGATGAGGAGAGCTGGGACGCCTGCAGCCTGTTGTGCATATTAATGCCCGCCCGCTCGCAGCAGCCATAGACGCGGTCGTACAAACCCGGCGCGACCTCCTGCGGGAACATAATCAGCGGCGTATCGCTAAGCTGTTGCAGCGCCAGCGCGCCGCTATCCGCCAGCGGGTGCGAACCGTGCAGCGCCACGACCATCGCCTCGCGATCGAGTATTTTCAGATCGAACGCCTTGCTGCTTTCGCACGGCAGCCGCACGAACGCTAAATCCAGCTCGCCTTCGCCCAGCCTGTGCATCAGCGTCGCCATGTTCGCCTCAACCTGATTGACCGTCACCGCCGGGTTCTGCTGCTGAAACTGGCGGATGAGGGTAAAGATCTGGGGATGAAAGGCGTCCGAGCTGGTGATCCCAATCGACAGGCTGCCGATCAGGCCGCGCGCAATGCCGCGCGTTTTCTCCAGCGCGGCGTCGCTCATCGCCAGAATTTTGCAGGCATCCTCGTAAAAGGCCTCTCCCGCTTCGGTCAGCTCTACGCCCCGCGTCAGGCGACGGAACAGCGGCGTGCCGACCTCATCTTCCAGGCGTTTGATTTGCTGACTGAGCGGCGGCTGGGAAATACCCAGCGCTTTGGCCGCTTTGGTGAAGTGTCGCTCGCGGGCTACCGCAACGAAATAGCGCAGGTAACGAAGTTCCATATCAAAAACGTCTCAAACCAGCAGGATTTCTATATTGGAACTCTGTGCTGAATCGGGTCAACATTTATTTAACCTTTCTAAAAAAGTTGAAGAGGACGCATGATGACCCATTCACCTGTATGTGACTGTGAGGAAAGCCTTTGCGAGACCCTGCGCGGGTTTTCAGCGCAACATCCTGACAGTGTGATATATCAAACATCGCTCATGAGCGCCCTGCTAAGCGGCGTTTATGAAGGGGAAACCACCATCGCCGACCTGCTCGCGCACGGTGATTTTGGCCTCGGCACGTTCAACGAGCTGGACGGTGAAATGATCGCCTTCAGCAGCCAGGTCTATCAGCTGCGCGCCGACGGCAGCGCCCGCGCCGCGAAGCCGGAGCAAAAAACGCCGTTCGCGGTGATGACCTGGTTCCAGCCGCAGTACCGCAAGGTCTTCGACGCGCCGGTCAGCCGCCAGCAGATCCACGACGTTATCGACCAGCAGATCCCCTCGGATAACCTCTTTTGCGCCCTGCGCATCGACGGCCATTTCCGCCACGCGCACACCCGCACCGTGCCGCGCCAGACGCCGCCGTACCGCGCGATGACCGACGTGCTCGACGACCAGCCGGTGTTCCGCTTCAGCGCGCGCGAGGGCGTGCTGGTGGGGTTCCGCACGCCGCAGCATATGCAGGGCATCAACGTGGCGGGCTATCACGAGCATTTCATCACCGACGATCGCCAGGGCGGCGGCCACCTGCTGGACTACCAGCTGGAGAGCGGCGTGCTGACCTTTGGCGAAATTCACAAGCTGATGATCGACCTTCCCGCCGACAGCGCGTTTTTACAGGCCAATCTTCACCCCAGCGATCTCGATGCGGCAATCCGCTCCGTCGAAAACTAACAGGAGAACAACCGTGAACAGTGAAAAACATTCTCGCCAGTGGGCGCACGGCGCCGACCTGGTCGTCAGCCAGCTGGAAGCGCAGGGCGTGAAGCACGTGTTTGGTATTCCCGGTGCGAAAATCGACAAGGTGTTTGATTCCCTCCTCGATTCGCCGATTGAACTGATCCCGGTACGCCACGAGGCGAACGCCGCGTTTATGGCGGCGGCGGTCGGGCGGCTGACCGGTAAGGCCGGGGTGGCATTAGTCACGTCGGGGCCGGGCTGCTCAAACCTGATCACCGGCATGGCGACCGCCAACAGCGAGGGGGACCCGGTAGTGGCGCTGGGCGGCGCGGTGAAGCGGGCGGATAAAGCCAAGCAGGTTCACCAGAGCATGGACACCGTCGCCATGTTTAGCCCGGTGACCAAATATTCCGTGGAGGTCAACGCGCCGGACGCCCTCGCCGAGGTGGTGTCGAACGCGTTTCGCGTTGCCGAGCAGGGCAGGCCGGGCAGCGCCTTCGTCAGCCTGCCGCAGGATATCGTTGACCAGCCCGTCACGGGCGCCGTCCTGCCTGCCAGCACCGCGACGCTGATGGGCCCCGCGCCGGAGGCGGCGATTAACGACGTCGCGAAGCTTATTCAAAGGGCGAAAAACCCGGTGATTTTGCTGGGCCTGATGGCGAGCCAGCCTGCCAACAGCGCCGCGCTGCGCAAGCTGCTGGAGAAAAGCCGCATCCCGGTCACCAGCACCTATCAGGCCGCCGGGGCGGTGAATCAGGAACACTTCACCCGCTTTGCCGGACGCGTCGGGCTGTTTAATAACCAGGCGGGAGATCGGCTGCTGCACCTGGCGGATCTGATTATCTGCATCGGCTACAGCCCGGTCGAATACGAGCCGTCCATGTGGAACCGCGGCGACGCGACTCTGGTGCACGTTGACGTGCTGCCCGCCTATGAAGAGCGTAACTACGTGCCCGACGTCGAGCTGGTGGGCGACATCGCGGCGACGCTTGACGCGCTGGCGGGGCGTCTCGACCACACGCTTGCGCTGAGCCCGCAGGCCACCGAAATCCTCGTCGATCGCCAGCACCAGCGCGATCTCCTCGACCGACGCGGTGCGTCGCTCAACCAGTTTGCCCTGCATCCGCTGCGCATCGTGCGCGCCATGCAGGACATCGTGAACAATGACGTGACGCTCACCGTCGATATGGGCAGTTTCCACATCTGGATCGCCCGCTACCTTTACAGCTTCCGCGCGCGCCAGGTGATGATCTCTAACGGCCAGCAGACGATGGGCGTGGCCCTGCCGTGGGCGATCGGCGCGTGGCTGGTCAACCCGGGCCGCAAGGTGGTCTCCGTCTCCGGCGACGGCGGATTCCTGCAGTCGAGCATGGAGCTGGAAACCGCCGTGCGCCTTAACGCCAACGTGCTGCACATCATCTGGGTGGATAACGGCTACAACATGGTGGCGATTCAGGAACAGAAAAAATACCAGCGCCTCTCCGGCGTTGAGTTCGGCCCGATCGACTTCAAAGCCTACGCGGACGCCTTCGGCGCAAAAGGCTTTGCGGTTGAAAGCGCCGATGCGCTGGAGCCGACGCTGCGTGCGGCGATGGACGTTGACGGCCCGGCCGTGGTGGCCATTCCCGTCGACTATAGCGATAACCCGCTGCTGATGGGCCAGCTCCATCTCAGCCAGATTTTGTGACTCAATATAAGGACAGAACGATGCAAAAGGTTGCTCTCGTAACAGGCTCCGGCCAGGGGATCGGTAAGGCAATTGCGCTGCGCCTGGTGAAGGACGGTTTTGCCGTGGCGATTGCCGATTACAACGAAGAGACCGCCAAAGCGGTTGCCGATGAGATCGAACGCAGCGGCGGCAGGGCCGTTGCCGTGAAGGTGGACGTATCCGACCGCGAGCAGGTGTTTGCGGCGGTAGAAAAAGCCCGCACCGCGCTGGGCGGCTTCAACGTGATCGTCAACAACGCGGGCGTGGCGCCGTCCACGCCGATCGAATCCATCACGCCGGAGATCGTCGACAAGGTATACAACATCAACGTCAAAGGGGTGATCTGGGGGATCCAGGCGGCGATTGACGCGTTTCGCAAGGAAGGGCACGGCGGCAAGATCATCAACGCCTGCTCCCAGGCGGGCCATACCGGCAACCCGGAACTGGCGGTCTACAGCTCCAGCAAGTTCGCGGTGCGCGGCCTGACCCAGACCGCCGCGCGGGATCTCGCCCCGCTGGGGATCACCGTTAACGCCTACTGCCCCGGTATCGTGAAAACGCCGATGTGGGCCGAAATCGACCGTCAGGTTTCCGAGGCGGCGGGTAAACCGCTTGGCTACGGAACGGAAACCTTCGCCAAACGCATCACGCTTGGCAGGCTTTCTGAACCGGAAGACGTGGCGGCCTGCGTCTCCTATCTTGCCGGCCCGGACTCCGACTACATGACCGGCCAGTCGCTGCTGATTGACGGCGGAATGGTATTCAACTAATAAAAAAATAAGCTCTGACATGATTTTCCCCTGCACCCGTGCAGGGGTTTTTTTTGTCTGTACGGACATTGTGCATTACACTGCGCGCTGCAAAAATTGAGTTAACGATCGACAGACGGGCGGAAGCAGCATGAACGGTACAATCACAACGTGGTTTAAAGATAAAGGCTTTGGATTTATCAAAGATGAAAACGGCGACAACCGCTATTTTCACGTGATTAAGGTCGCCAACCCCGATCTGATTAAGAAAGACGCGGCGGTGACCTTCGAGCCGACAACCAACAATAAAGGCCTTTCCGCGTACGCGGTGAAGGTGATCCCGGAAAGCAAACACCTCTACATCGCGGGCGAGCGCGTGAAGCTCACCTCGATCAAGTCCTTCGTGGTGTTCAGCGAAGAAGAGCCGGTCGATACCAAAATCGACAAGGAAAATGCGGTGCTGTCGGTGGGGCTGCTGATGAACAGCATCAAGCCAAAATCCGACAAAAAGCCGGGCGAAATGCGCACGGTGAAGAAGCTCGCGATTACCACCTTCCAGAATTCGACGCTGATCTTCACCGAAGATGAAATCGACATTGATGCCACGGTGAAACTGCTGAAGTAACCTTTTGCCGGGTGGCGGCTGCGCCTAACCCGGCCTGCCTTTTCCGGTCTTTTCGTTCTCTTTTTAACCTGCTATAACAAACTCCTTACCTTTCAGGGAGTCACCGCCGTGCCCGAACTCAACCAATTTGGTCAAACCGTTAACGATATCGTGCCCGGCTGGACGGGCGCGCGCGTCTTAACCCGCTCGCCGCTGTTCGGCCAGTACTGCCGTCTGGAGCCGCTGGACGTTAAGCGTCATGCTGCCGATCTCTATGAGGCTTATGCGCTGGGGGATGACGGCGACTGGACCTGGCTTGCCAGCACGAAGCCAGCAAACGTTGAGGCAACCGCCCACTGGGTGTTGGGAAAGGTCATGGACGATGCGCTGGTGCCCTACGCCGTGATTGATTTGCACACCGAGCGCGCGGTGGGGCTGGTGAGCTATATGGCCAACGAGCGGCTGCTCGGGTCGGTGGAGATCGGCCACGTCACCTGGTCACGGAAGATGAAAGGTTCCCGAATTGGCACCGAAACGGTATGGCTGCTGCTGAAAAATGCCTTCGAGCATGGCTACCGGCGGCTGGAGTGGCGGTGCGATTCCATGAACACCGCGTCGCGACGCGCCGCCGAACGGCTGGGTTTTGTTTGGGAAGGGCGTCTGCGCCAGAAGATGGTGCGCAAAGGGCGCAACCGCGATAGCGATATACATTCCATTATTGATGGTGAATGGCCTGAGCGCGATGCGGCGCTGCGCGCCTGGCTGGCCGCGGACAATTTTGACGGGGACGGGCGGCAGGTTAAGCGGCTGGAGGCATTTCGGAAATAAAAGGCTTGGCCCTCACCCCTGTGGGGAGCGATCGTCCCCTCTCCCCTATGGGGAGAGGGTTAGGGTGAGGGGGAACCCTCAGCGGCGAACCGGTGCGCCGTTTGCCACGTAATACGCCGCGGTGCTCTTCGCCAGCGGCTCGCGCCCGCGGATCGCATCGGCAATTTTCTCGCCGATCATAATGGTGGTGGCGTTCAGGTTGCCGGTGATGATTTGCGGCATAATCGACGCATCCACCACGCGCAGCCCTTCCAGCCCGTGAACGCGGCCTTCGCCGTCGACCACCGCCATCTCGTCGTAGCCCATCTTGCAGGTGCCGCACGGGTGGAAGGCGGTTTCGGCATGGTTGCGCACGAACTCATCCAGCTGCTCGTCGGTCTGGCACTCCACGCCCGGGCTGATTTCCCGGCCACGGTACTTGTCCAGCGCGGGCTGGTGCATGATCTCGCGGGTGATGCGGATCGCGTCGCGGAACTCCTGCCAGTCCTGCTCGTGGGACATGTAGTTAAACAGGATCGCCGGATGCTGGTGCGGGTCGCGCGACTTAATTCGCACGTGGCCGCGGCTCGGCGAGCGCATGGAGCCAACGTGGCACTGGAAGCCATGCTCTTTCACCGCGTTCGAGCCGTTGTAGTTAATGGCGACCGGCAGGAAGTGGTACTGAATGTTCGGCCATTCGAACTCTTCGCGGCTGCGGATAAACCCGCCCGCCTCGAAGTGGTTGCTCGCGCCCACGCCGGTGCCGCCAAACAGCCATTCGGCGCCAATCTTCGGCTGGTTCCACCACTGCAGGGCAGGGTAGAGGGAGACCGGCTCCTTGCACTCGTACTGGAGGTACATCTCCAGGTGATCCTGCAGGTTTTCGCCCACGCCGGGCAGGTCGTGCACCAGCGGGATATCGAACTGCTTCAGCAGCTCAGCATTGCCCACGCCGGAGCGCTGGAGGATCTGCGGAGACGCGATGGCGCCCGCGCACAGCAGCACCTCTTTCTTCGCCGTCGCTTTCGACGGGATAGTGCTTTCGCCTTCGAGCCACTCGACGCCCACCGCGCGCTTGCCTTCAAAGAGGATGCGGTCGGTCATGGCATGGGTGCGGATGGTCAGGTTCGGGCGTTGCTTTGCCTGGTCCAGATAGCCGCGCGCGGTGCTGGCGCGTCGGCCCTTCGGCGTGACCGTGCGGTCCATCGGGCCGAAGCCTTCCTGCTGGTAGCCGTTAAGATCCTCGGTGCGCGGATAGCCCGCCTGCACGCCCGCTTCCACCATCGCCTCAAACAGCGGATTCACGCCCGGCTTCGAGGTGGTGACGCTCACCGGACCGTCGCCGCCGTGGTAGTCGTTTGGCCCCACGTCGCGGGTTTCGGCCTTGCGGTAGTAGGGCAGGCAGTTGAGATAGCTCCAGTGCGCCAGGCCATCTTCCTTCGCCCAGTTATCGAGATCCATGGCGTTGCCGCGGATGTAGCACATGCCGTTGATCAGCGACGAGCCGCCCAGCCCCTTTCCGCGTCCGCACTCCATGCGGCGGTTGTTCATGTACGGCTCTGGCTCAGTTTCGTACGCCCAGTTGTAGCGCTTGCCCTGCAGCGGAAACGCCAGCGCGGCGGGCATCTGGGTGCGGAAGTCAAAGCGATAGTCCGGCCCACCCGCCTCAAGCAGCAGCACGGTGGTGTTTGGATCTTCGGTCAGACGCGTTGCCAGCACGTTGCCGGCAGAGCCGGCGCCGATAATGATGTAGTCAAATTGCAAATAAACCTCCCGGTTAAAATATGGACTGGAATTTACCCATCTCAACCTGGATGGACTTCACCTGGGTGTAGCTCTGGAGCGTCATCACGCCGTTCTCGCGGCCAATGCCGGAATGCTTGTAGCCGCCAACCGGCATCTCCGCGGCGGATTCGCCCCAGGTGTTGATCCAGCAGATGCCCGCTTCGAGCTGATGAATAGCGCCGTGGGCGCGGTTCAGATCGGCGGTGACGATGCCTGCCGCCAGCCCATAGTCGGTGTCGTTGGCGCGACGAATCGCTTCTTCGTCGGTTTCGTAGGTGAGGATGGACATCACCGGCCCGAAGATCTCCTCGCGCACGATGGTCATCTCGTCGGTGCAGTCGGTGAACACCGTCGGGGCCACCCACGCGCCGTTATCAAACCCTTCGCCCTTCAGCACGCCGCCGCCGCACAGCACGCGCGCGCCTTCCTCTTTACCTTTGGCGATGTAGCGCAGCACGCTGTCGCGGTGCGGGAAGCTGACCATCGGGCCAAAGTTGGTTTTTTCATCGAACAGATCGCCCGCGCGGATGCGGCCCACGCGCTCGATGATTTTCTGCTCAAACGCGGCCTTGCACTTCGCGGGCACGAACACGCGGGTGCCGTTGGTGCAGACCTGGCCGGAGCTGAAGAAATTGGCCATCATGGCAATGTCCGCCGCGAGATCGAGGTCGGCGTCGTCGAAAATAATCAGCGGCGATTTGCCGCCCAGCTCCATCGTCACCTCCTTCAGGGACGAGGCCGCCGAGTTCGCCATGACCTTTTTGCCGCTGGCGACGCCGCCGGTGAAGGAAACTTTGGCAATGCCAGGATGTTCGGTGAGGAACTGCCCGGTCTCCGCGCCCACGCCCGGCAGAACGTTAAACACGCCGTCCGGAACGCCCGCTTCGGTGTAAATTTCGGCCAGCTTCAGCGCGGTAAGCGGCGTCACTTCGCTCGGCTTGAAGATCATCGCGTTGCCTGCCGCCAGCGCCGGGGCTGATTTCCACAGGGCGATCTGGATCGGGTAGTTCCACGCGCCGATGCCCGCCACCACGCCCAGCGGCTCGCGGCGGGTGTAGACGAACGAGGTGTCGCGCAGCGGGATCTGGCTGCCCTCCAGCGCCGGGATCAGCCCCGCGTAGTACTCCAGCACGTCCGCGCCGGTGACGATATCGACGGTTGAGGTTTCGGAAAACGCTTTACCGGTATCGAGGGTTTCGAGCTTCGCCAGCGCGTCGTTGCGCTCGCGCAGGATATCCACGGCGCGGCGCAGGATGCGCGAGCGCTCCATGGCGGTCATCGCCGCCCAGATTTTTTGCCCGCGCTGTGCGCTTTCTACCGCGCGATCGACGTCCTCGCGCCCGGCGGCCTGTACGGTCGCCAGGACGTCACCGTTGGCCGGGTTGATGGTCTCGAAGGTGCGACCGCTGGTGGCCGATGTATAACCACCATTGATGTAAAGCTGCTGTTCTGCCATTCGGGACATAATTTCTCCTCGGTTAATCGGTCGGTAAATGCTGGCTGATAAAGTGGCCGGTAAGCGACTGGGCCAGGGTCTTATCCAGCGGTTTGCCGCTCAGGGCGGCGCGCAGCCACAGCCCGTCAATCAGCGCGGCGAGCCCGTAGCCCGCTTCCTGCGCCTGTTCGCGCGGCAGCTCGCGGCGAAACTCGCTGACCAGGTTCGACAGCAGGCGGCGGCTGCTGACCTGCTGTAAGCGGTAGAGCATCGGCTGGTGCATACTGCTCGCCCAGAAGGCCAGCCAGGCCTTCATCGCCGCGCTGCTGATCTGGGTTTCGTCAAAATTGCCGGCAACGATTGCCTGTAGCCGCTGCTCCGCGCTGCCGCCCGGCAGGGCGCGTAAACGGTTGAGTACCGCGTCGCGAAGCTGGCCGGTAATGTCGCGCATGGTCGCTTCCAGCAGGCCGTTTTTGTCCTTGAAGTAGTGACTGATGATCCCCGTGGAAACGCCCGCCCGACGGGCGATCTGCGCGATCGTCGCGTCGTGCATTCCCACTTCATTTATTGCTTCCAGCGTGGCGTTAATAAGCTGCCTGCGCCGGATCGGCTGCATCCCCACTTTGGGCATTTTTGCCACTCCATTCATCAGCGTTGGTAATACATTAAAGCGGTTTTTGATTGGACGTTCAATATAAAATGTGTCTTAATTGTTGCGGATTTGGATTTTAATAGTTACAAAAACAGTGGGGATACTGGATGACAGACCTTTCACAAGACAGAGAAAAAGACAAAATCAACCCGGTCGTTTTTTACACCTCCGCCGGGCTGATTTTGTTGTTTTCCCTGACGACGATCTTTTTTAGCGATTTTTCCGCCGAGTGGATTGGGCGTGCCCTGAACTGGGTGTCGAAGACCTTCGGCTGGTACTATCTGCTGGCGGCGACGCTCTATATCGTTTTCGTGGTGTGCATTGCCTGTTCGCGCTTCGGCTCCGTCAAGCTCGGGCCGGAGCAGTCTAAGCCTGAGTTCAGCCTGCTGAGCTGGGCGGCGATGCTGTTTGCCGCGGGCATCGGCATCGACCTGATGTTCTTCTCCGTGGCCGAGCCGGTCACGCAGTATATGCAGCCGCCGGAAGGGGCAGGGCAGACGATGGAGGCCGCGCGGCAGGCGATGGTCTGGACGCTGTTCCACTACGGTCTGACGGGCTGGTCAATGTACGCGCTGATGGGCATGGCGCTGGGATACTTTAGCTATCGTTATAATTTGCCCCTCACCATCCGCTCCGCGCTCTATCCGATTTTCGGCAAAAAAATTAACGGACCGATTGGCCACACGGTAGATATCGCGGCGGTGATCGGCACCATCTTTGGTATCGCCACCACGCTCGGCATCGGCGTGGTGCAGCTCAACTACGGGCTGAGCGTGCTGTTTGATATCCCGGATTCGATGGCCGCCAAGGCGGCGCTGATTGCGCTATCGGTGATTATTGCCACCATTTCGGTGACCTCCGGCGTGGACAAGGGCATCCGCGTGCTCTCCGAGCTGAACGTCGCGCTGGCGCTGGGCCTGATCCTGTTCGTGCTGTTTATGGGCGACACCTCCTTCCTCCTCAATGCGTTAGTCCTGAACGTGGGCGACTACGTGAACCGCTTTATGGGGATGACGCTAAACAGCTTCGCCTTCGATCGTCCGGTGGAGTGGATGAACAACTGGACGCTGTTCTTCTGGGCGTGGTGGGTGGCATGGTCGCCGTTTGTCGGCCTGTTCCTGGCGCGTATTTCGCGCGGGCGCACCATTCGCCAGTTCGTGATGGGCACCCTGATTATCCCGTTCACCTTTACGCTGCTGTGGCTCTCGGTGTTCGGCAACAGCGCGCTGCACGAGATCATTCACGGCAATGCGGGGTTTGCTCAGGAAGCGATGGCGCACCCGGAGCGCGGCTTCTACAGCCTGCTGGCGCAGTACCCGGCGTTCACCTTTAGCGCCTCCGTGGCGACCATCACCGGCCTGCTGTTCTACGTCACCTCAGCGGACTCCGGCGCGCTGGTGCTGGGCAACTTCACCTCGAAGCTGAAGGACATCAACAGCGACGCGCCGAACTGGCTGCGCATCTTCTGGTCGGTCGCCATCGGCCTGCTGACGCTCGGCATGCTGATGACCAACGGTATCTCTGCGCTGCAAAACACCACGGTGATTATGGGGCTGCCGTTCAGCTTCGTGATCTTCTTCGTGATGGCCGGGCTGTATAAATCGCTCAAGGTGGAAGACTACCGCCGCGTCAGCGCCAGCCGCGATACCGCGCCGCGTCCGCTGGGCGCGCAGGACCGCCTGAGCTGGAAAAAGCGCCTGTCGCGCCTGATGAATTACCCCGGTACGCGCTACACCAGGCAGATGATGGAAACGGTGTGCTTCCCGGCAATGGAGGAAGTGGCGCAGGAGCTGAAGCTGCGCGGTGCATACGTGGAGCTGAAAAACCTGCCGCCGGACGAGGGCGAGAACCTGGGGCACCTGGATCTGCTGGTGCACATGGGGGACGAGCAGAACTTTGTCTACCAGATTTGGCCGCAGCAGTATTCGGTGCCCGGATTTACCTACCGCGCGCGCAGCGGGAAATCGACCTATTACCGGCTGGAGACCTTCCTGCTTGAGGGAAGCCAGGGCAACGACCTGATGGACTACAGCAAAGAGCAGGTGATCACGGACATTCTGGACCAGTACGAGCGCCACCTGAACTTTATTCACCTCCACAGAGAAGCACCGGGCAATAGCGTGATGTTCCCGGATACCTGATTTCCTTCAAACGTCTTCCGTTGATCTGCGGGCAAGGTTGTTAGCAAACCTTGCCTTTTTTTTGCCTGCATAAAGCCGTGACCATTATTGTTAATTTGCGACGAGAAAATTGATCTGGGAACGACTATTAACTCAACTTATTGATTTTATTTATTTAAGTACGATTTTGGGAACTGACTGGAATGTTTTGAATGTAAAGAATGTTCAGTGTTTGTCAGCTTTCATTTAGGAAAATCGCAAAAGATGTCATGAAAAATCCTAATTTAACCCTATTAAGACTAGGTTTAACAGGGGCAGGATATCTTTGTAACTTATTGATTATAAAATCATGTTTATTTTTTGTAGGTTTTATTGCTAAGTATTCGTTAAATTTAGATAAATATATTGATGTGAAATTTTTGTTTCGAGATGCGGCAATAAAAAACATAAATGAAACATTTGTGTTTTTAAACTTAAAAAATCAAATAAAGTGGTTTTTTGTATCGCATTGAATGCATTTTGTGGTGTTTTGCTTTAATAAATTAGTCTCATTGTCACATTTTCTTCATTTTAATAACATTTCAGTGCATCAGATGAACACCGAAATCCTTTCGAATGGAGAAGACGCCGACATGGAAATGAGAATGATAAACTTCTAAGGAGTCTTTGTGCCTTTTGTCTCTGACGAGCTTCTGTATGGATACACGATTTTTCATCATCTTGAGTACCGGCTTTCAACAAGAACGCTTATCAATATCAAGAATGGACGTATTAAAAGATTCGGCATGACGAAAGCAAGACTGTTCGAGTATCTCCTGGCGGGGATGGATAACGAAATTGTCTACGATAATGACATCATCATACACGTGTTTGATGATTATGGACTACGGTGCTCGAAATCCTATTTGTTGTCCATGATGAAGAAAATCCAGAACGCATTTAATACCGTGGGATTTGAACGTTATCCTTTTACAAGAATCTATGGGAAAGCGTACAAAATCGACTGCGGTTCGTTAGAACGGATATATGTTGTAAAACCTTCTTCACATTGACGATGATAAATTTCATAAGGAATGAGTTTTGACGGCGCTATTAGTTTTTTCAAGAAGCTTTGCCATGAGGCAGGCAATTAAAACACTGAACTCAGCCAATAGAGAAATATTTTATTTTGACAATCGGCTGGAGTTCTTAGTAAGCGCGACCATTCTGGATAAATCTTACATTCTCATCGATACAATAGGAGAAAGTAGCGAGAATATCCGATGGCTCTATTATCGCCTTGCGGCGAGGGGGTTAATGCGCCTTACCTATTTTATTGCGCCCGAGGACAATGCGGAGAACGGCTTTTTAAAATTCTTCCGCCTTGTTACTACGCTTAAGGATCTCAAGCAGCTGTGCGAGCGCGCCTCTAAACATCGGGCGAATGAGAACCCCTGCGTATTAAAAGACGTGCTGTATCAGAGGCTGTCGACGCGACTGTCGGACGACCATTTGAACTTTCTCCTGAAAGTTTATGATAAATCGACGAGCCAGTGCCGAATTAAAAATAAATACGAAATTAACAAAAATTACTATGTTAGAAATCGACTGGCGTTAGGCAATGGTCTGGAGATGAAACAACTTATTTTACTTTTATCATCGCAAAGCCTGAGATGCTCATAACGATATAACGTCTATTTATTGGCTTAAACGAACATAAATTTAGCGGTCCAGTTCCGCTCTTCCTGCGCAACAGTGAACGTTGCGCAGATACCTTCAATCCTAAGGATATATAGCTATGCAAATGAAGTTAAACAGTGTCATTCGAAATATGGTTATGGCAGCAGCGGTTTCTGGAATAACCTTTGCCGCCAGCGCAGCCGATGGACAGATCAATTTTACAGGCACCATTCTGGATTCTGCCTGTACGATTGATACCAATACGGCGAACCAGACCGTTAACCTTGGCAAAATTCCAAAGAGCTCGTTCAACGCGGCCGGGGCCGTTGCTGCCGCAACCCGCTTTAGCATTGTGTTGAATAACTGCCCTGCGGCCGTCACCTCTGCCTCCGTTAAGTTTGACGGCACGGCGGACAGCAGCGACACCAATATTCTTGCGCTGAACAGCGGTCAAACGGCGAAAGGCGTCGGCGTGGCGTTCTATGAAGAAGATGGCATCACCGCAATCCCGCTGGCGACCCAGTCTAAGAGCATCACGCTTGACACCAGCACAGGCGAAGACCCTGCTAACAGCAACAAAATGACCTTCGTGGCGAAATATAAGGCAACGCAGGCTGCCGTGGTTGCGGGTACGGCAAACGCAACGTCAGATTTTACCATTACCTATCAGTAATAAGCCGGGCGTACCCAGGGTACGCCCCATTTTTTCCTGCCGGAATAACGGGGAAGTATGATGAGTCAACTTATTCGAACGATTGTATTATTAGGCGCTTGCCTGCTCTCCCTGCCAGGCCAGGCCAGCATAACCGTTGGCGGAACGCGCTTAGTTTATAATGGAGCTGAAAACGAAGCCTCACTCCCTGTGAGTAACAGTAAGGATGCTGTCCCCTATTTAATTCAGTCATGGATTGAATTAAGCGAAAACTCGAAGGAGCAGGTTCCTTTTATCGTCACGCCGCCGCTGTTCCGCCTCGACGGTGGTCATGAAAATACGCTGCGGGTCATTTATACCGGCGAGACGTCGCTGCCTGAAAACCGAGAGTCTGTATTTTGGCTTAACGTAAAATCAATTCCCTCAATGACCCGGTCAGATGAGAACAGGCTGCTTATTGCCGTTAAGACGCGCATGAAGCTTTTCTACCGGCCTGCGGCTCTGGCGTCGGAAAATGCGGGTGAGGCATGGACGCGATTAACGTTTGAACCGCGCGGCGAACGCCTGGTGATTAATAATCCGACGCCGTTCTACGTTTCTCTTTATTCATTAACGGTTGGCAATAAAACGATCGCGCCGCCGCCAATGATTTCCCCCTTGAGTTCCGTAACGGTCGCCGGCAGTGGAAAGCAGGTGGCGTGGAAAGCCATAAATGATTTTGGTGGCGTAACGACAGAAAAGCGCCAGATGCTGAAATAAAAAATATTAACAACACGCTATGTCACTCGCGCAGGTAAGCAAAGTGAATATTGTTTCTTATTCTCGATATGGTTTTTTCTCTGGCTCGTGGCCTCACCGCGTAAGTCGACTCTCGACGATAGCGCTTTTTATTTCGGGCGTTTTTCCCGCAGGCGCGGGCGAACTCTATTTTATGGCCGATGCGCTTGAAAAAATACACTCGACTTCCCAGGGCATCGATCTGGGCCGCTTCGAGCGCGGAGAGCAGTTACCCGGCACCTACAGGGTAGAAATTTGGCTTAATGAAAATTATATCCGAACGGAAAATATCTCTTTTGTTCCTGTAAACGGCATCGGGCTGGCGCCGGAACTTAACCGCAGAGAGCTTGAGTCGCTCGGCGTCAGGGTTAAAGCATTTCCTGAATTAGCCATGCTGCCGGTCGAGACGATTATTACCGATCCCGGCGCATTCATACCGGACGCTACCGCCCGGCTGGATTTTGACAGGCAAAGGCTGGACATCTCTATCCCGCAATCGGCGCTCAACGCGCGCGCGCGCGGCACCGTTGATCCGTCGCTCTGGAACCAGGGCATTTCTGCGCTGCTGGTCAATTACAGCATCAACGGGTCGCGCAGCTGGAGCCGGGACGGTGAGGCGCAGGATCAGCTTTATACCAACCTGCAAAGCGGTATTAACGCGGGGCCGTGGCGCCTGCGCAACTACAGCACCGTGACCAAGAACAACGGAAAACAGTCGTTTTCGTCGCTGAATACGACCCTGAGCCGCGACGTCCAGTTTTTGAGGGGGCAGTTCCAGGTGGGGGAAACCAGTACCCCAGGCGACGTGTTTGACAGCGTGATGTTTCGCGGTGCGCAGATTTTTTCCGATGACACCATGCTGCCGGAGAGCATGCGCGGCTTCGCTCCTATCATTCGAGGGATCGCCCGCACCAACGCCACGGTCACCGTGAAGCAAAACGGCTATACGGTCTATCAAACCTACGTGGCGCCCGGCAGCTTTGAAATTCGGGATCTCTATCCTACCTCGGCGAGCGGCGATTTGGACATTGTCGTCACCGAAGCCGACGGCAGCGTCCAGCATTTCGTACAGCCATTCTCGGCGGTTCCCGTCATGCTGCGGGAAGGCCGCGTGAAGTATGCGCTGAGCGCAGGGGAGTATCGAACAACGAAGCATGGCGCGGAAACCCCCTCATTTGGCCTGGGCACGCTGGCCTATGGCCTCTCCAACCATCTCACGCTGTACGGCGGCGTTTTGGGGGCGAGCAACTATGCGTCCGGCGTGCTCGGTACCGGCCTCAGCTTTGGCGACATTGGCTCGCTGTCGGCGGACGTTACCGTTGCCGACAGCCAGCTTGATGATGAGAAAAAACGCCGCAGCCGCGGGCAGTCCTATCGCGTGCAGTATTCGAAAACGGTGGCGACGACCGATACCACCGTGACGCTCGCCAGCTATCGCTACTCTACGGAAGGGTTTTATACCTTCCAGGAAGTGAATGAATTTAGCAGCCAGCGCTACAACAAGCGAAGCCGACTGCAGCTCAACCTCAGCCAGTCGCTGCAGAGCTGGGGAAACTTTTATATTTCGGCCTATCAGCAGGACTACTGGAGCAAGCGAGGCTATGAGCGCAACGTCAGCACCGGCTTTAACACCAGTATCAGCGACATCAACTACTCGCTCGGCTACACCTACAGTGAAACGCCGGGCAAAAATCGTAAGGACCAGATTCTGGCCTTTAGCCTGCAGGTGCCGCTGAGCAAATGGCTACCGCAAAGCTGGGCCAGCTACAGCGTGAATATGCAAAAGAACGGTCCTGAAACGCATCAGGTGGGGCTGAGCGGCACCGCGCTTGCCGATAACAACCTGAGCTACCTGGTCCAGCAGGGCTATACCTCGTCGGGCGGGGAGTCGAGAAGCGCCGTGAGTGGAACCTATAAGGGCGGCTACGGCACCGTGAGCGCGGGTTACAACTATAGCCGACAGAATAGCCAGCTGAACTTCGGCCTGCAGGGGGGGATCGTGGGTCATGAACACGGCGTGACCTTCTCGCAGCCGCTGGGAGATACCGTTGTGCTGCTGGAGGCGCAGGGCGCGCCCGGCGTAAGGGTACGCAACAACCCCGGCGTTAGAACGGACTGGCGCGGCTACGCGGTGGTGCCCTATGCCAGCGCCTACCAGGAAAACCGGATTGCGATAGACACCGGTTCGCTGGGACCGGACGTGGATGTGGCCGAATCCGTGGTCAACGTTGTGCCGACGCGCGGTGCCGTGGTGCGCGCGACATTCAACGCGCGAACGGGGTACAGGGCCTTGATCACGCTCCTGTATCAAAACTCGCCGGTGCCCTTTGGCGCAATGGTAAAGCTTAACGAAAGCGACACGATGAGCATTGTGGGAAGCGATGGCGAGGTTTATATGAGCGGCCTGAATGACGGGGACACTATCACGGTAAGGTGGGGGGCGAAAACCTGCCGCGCCAAAATAACCTTGAACGCCTTACCGGGGAAAATTCAGCGTACCACCGCGGCATGCCGTTAAATTTCTCATGGCCTCGATGCGCATGATGACTTTGGCGAGAGAAGGCCTACGCCTCACCTAAATGAAGGAACAGATGATGTCCACCGTAATGAAAATCGCGACGGCTGCAGTGGGAAGCGCTATATCTCTGAATGCTTTTGCGCTGTGTTCTGCAAACGACGTCGCGGTGAACGTTGATCGGAATATTGTCGTTCAGCGGGATGCGCCCGTTGGAACGGTTTTAGCGACGATCACCACCGTTAACCCCATGACGTGTGATCCTGAGGGCCAGCAAATTGGATATGATGGCTCGTGGTTTATTCAGCTCTCGGGGACGAATGCGGATTATGGCGCCTCGCCGCTGGCCAACGTGCGGGCGACGGAGGTTCCGGGCATCGGCATCCGCTGGAAGAACTTTTCCAGCACCACGCAAAGCAGCGAGTTTGTCACCCGGATGAACCTCAATAATGCGAGCTGGAGGCGAGGGATCCTCCAGAATGGCGTATCAACGTTCACGGATACCTTCGAGCTGATTAAAACCAGCACGACCCCCGCGACGGGCTCAATACCGGCGCTGACGCTAAATATGGAATACAGCACGCCGGTCAGTAATAACATTAAACGCCTGCCGCTTTATAAATATATCTTTTCGCCGATAAACATCAGCACTGCATCCTGTCAGATTCAAGATAAAAATTTGAATATCAATATGGGGATTGCGCTGTTGCCGAAGTTTAACGGCGTGGGCAGCACCCAGAATCCGGTAACGTTTTCCATCCCGCTGATTTGTGGTGAACAGACCGCGGTGAATGTAACGCTGGATAACGTCAGCCCGCTTGCCGATGCTGCCAACGGCGTTCTGGGGTTAAACAGCAGCTCGACGGCAAAAGGCCTGGGCATTCAGCTGAAATACAATGATGCGCCCGTACAGTTCGGTAAGTTAATTAAATACGGCACGACCACCTCGCCGGGGGAGGTGGTGAATATCCCCTTCAAGGCCGCGTATTACATGACTTCAGCGAATGCGCGGTCAGGCTCGGTGAGCGCCACGGCGTCCTTCACCCTGACCTACCGCTAGCACATTCTTCGCGGCGATAAGCGAAAGGGGGCCATCTGGCCCCCCTTTACCTCTGTCCGATCGTTATGCTTATTTCCCCAGCAGCTCCCTGCGCACAATGTCTGCCCCCGCGCTCAGCGCGGCCAGCTTGCCGCGCGCTACCCTGCGCGGCAGCGGCGCCATGCCGCAGTTGGTGGACGGATACAGCTTATCGGCATCCACAAACTGCAGGGCCTTGCGCAGCGTGGCCGCCACCTCTTCCGGCGTCTCGACGGCGTTTGTCGCCACGTCAATCGCGCCGACCATCACCTTTTTCCCGCGAATGATTTCAATTAAATCCATCGGCACGCGGGCGTTCTGGCACTCCAGCGAGATAATGTCGATGCTCGATTTTTGCAGCTTCGGGAACGCCTCTTCGTACTGACGCCACTCCGATCCCAGCGTTTTTTTCCAGTCGGTGTTGGCCTTGATGCCGTAGCCGTAGCAAATGTGTACGGCGGTTTCGCATTTAAGCCCTTCAACGGCGCGCTCCAGCGCGGCGACGCCCCAGTCGTTCACCTCGTCAAAGAAGACGTTAAACGCGGGTTCGTCGAACTGGATAATGTCCACGCCCGCCGCCTCAAGCTCTTTCGCCTCCTGGTTAAGGATGCGGGCAAACTCCCAGGCCAGCTTTTCGCGGCTTTTATAGTGGCTGTCGTACAGGGTGTCGATCATGGTCATCGGGCCGGGCAGCGCCCACTTGATCGGCTGCGCGGTTTGGCTGCGCAGGAACGTCGCATCTTCAACGAAGACCGGCTTCAGGCGCGATACCGCGCCCACCACCGTCGGCACGCTCGCGTCATAGCGATTGCGGATTTTCACCACCTCGCGCTTCTCAAAATCCACGCCGTTCAGGTGCTCAATAAAGGTGGTGACGAAGTGCTGGCGCGTCTGCTCGCCGTCGCTGACGATATCAATTCCCGCGTGGAGCTGGTCCAGCAGGGACAGGCGCAGGGCATCCTGTTTGCCCTCAATTAACGCCTCGTCCTGCAGTTTCCACGGCGACCAGAGCGTCTCCGGCTGCGCCAGCCAGGAGGGTTTCGGCAGGCTGCCCGCGGTTGAGGTAGGTAACAATCTTTTCATCATCAATAACCTTGTGTGTTCGGTAAATCAGAGCGCGTAATCGGCGGACCACTGTTCAAGAAGGGATTTATTCGGCTGAATGAAATGCGCTTCGGTAAATTTCCCCTGCTCAACGGCCAGGTGGCTGCGCTCCTCGCGATCGTAAACAATCCGCGTCAGGGAGTGGTCCGGGTTCGCCAGGCTGGGCTGGTAGCGCTCGCCCGCCGCGGAGTTGGCGTTGTAAATCTCCGGGCGATAAATCTTCTGGAAGGTTTCCATCGTGCTAATGGTGCCGATCAGCTGCAGCGGGCTGTAGTCGTTGAGCACGTCACCGGCGAAGTAAAAGGCCAGCGGCGCAACGCTGTTTTCCGGCATAAAGAAGCGAGCCTTCAGGCCCATTTTGCTGAAGTAGAGATCGGTGAGCGAGGGCGCATCCTGCTGGTATTCAGCGCCTAACACCGGGTGCACGTAGCCCGTGCGGGTGTAGACATTTTTGCTCGATACGCTCAGGCAGATCGTCGGCTGCTGTGAAAAATGGCGTTTATATTCATCCGAATTAACGAAATGCTTAAACAAATTGCCGTGCAGCACGCCGAAATTTTCCGGCAGGCTGAAGGTGTCCCGGTTTTTATTATGCTCGGGCAGCAGCACGCTAAAGTCATAGTCGCGAACGTAGGAGGAGAAATTATTCCCCACAATGCCCTCAGTGCGTTCGTTCGTCTTCCTGTCGATAATCGTGGTTTTCAATATTTCAATGGCCGGGAAGGTTTCGCCGCTGCCGTTAATATCCACCTCGGCAGAGATAATATCCAGCTCGACGGCATAGCGATCGCCGTTCGGATTATCCTTTCTCGCCAGCGAGTTAAAGCGGTTATTCATCATTAAAAGGGCGTTGCGCAGGTTTTGCTGACGGCTTTCTCCGCGCGCTAAATTCGCAAAGTTTGTGGTAATACGCGTATTTTTTGAAGGGTTATAGTCTTCATCAAAACGAATGCTTTTTATGGTGAAGGCAAAAGGTTTTGTCATCGTAAAGGGTGTCCCGGGCACGAATATAAAATCTGGTGCGATTCTATAAAACAATATTTTCAATATTGCCGAAGGTTAATAACATTACGTTATTTATGTCAGAGTCACCGGGCGGCGAACAGTGATTTAATTTCACTGAAGATGAACAAACTTCACGATGGGGAGAGGGCGGGGCGGCGGCACCCGTTCCGCGCAGCGTCACCCGTTGCGGCAAAAACCAATAATGATAACTATTTTCATTTAAATATAGCCTGTGCTATACAATATAGCTAAGGCTAATTTCGGTATCTTTTTAACCACTTCAGGAGACTTCTGCGATGCACCCAATGCAAGGATTGAAAGCGCTGCTGCTGAGCGCGCTGTTCATGGCGGCCACCTCCGCCGGCGCGCGAGCAGCGGAAAAATTCCAGGTCATCACCACGTTTACCGTCATAGCGGATATGGCGAAAAACGTGGCGGGCGACGCCGCAGACGTGACCTCAATCACCCGGCCGGGCGCGGAAATTCACGAGTATCAGCCGACGCCCGGCGACATTAAGCGCGCCCAGAAGGCGCAGCTGATCCTGGCCAACGGCATGAACCTTGAGCTGTGGTTTCAGCGGTTTTATCAGCACCTGAACGGCGTGCCCGAAGCCGTGGTGACGACGGGCATCACCCCGATGGGCATTTCCGAAGGGCCTTACGACGGCAAGCCGAACCCCCACGCGTGGATGTCTCCGGATAACGCGCTGATTTACGTCGACAACATCCGCGACGCGCTGGTGAAATACGATCCGGCCAATGCGCAGACGTACCAGCGCAACGCTGAAGCCTACAGGCAGAAGATCACCGCCACCCTCGAGCCGCTGCGCAAGCAGGTGGCGGCGATCCCCGCAGACAAGCGCTGGCTGGTGACCAGCGAGGGTGCCTTCTCTTATCTGGCGCGGGATCTGGGCATGAAGGAGCTGTACCTGTGGCCGATCAACGCCGATCGGCAGGGCACGCCGCAGCAGGTGCGCAAGGTGATCGACCTGGTGAAGAAACATCACATTCCGGCGGTATTCAGCGAGAGCACGGTTTCCGATAAGCCCGCCCGTCAGGTTGCGCGTGAGGCGGGGGCGCACTACGGCGGCGTGCTGTACGTTGACTCCCTGAGCGCGGAAGACGGCCCCGTGCCGACCTACCTCGACCTGCTCAACGTGACCACCCGCACGCTGGTGCAGGGCATCAACGACGGCATGAAGGAGTGATGATGCAAAAGGGGATTGACGTCACCGACGTGACCGTGACCTACCGCAACGGGCACACGGCGCTGCGCAACGCGTCGTTCAGCGTGCCGGGCGGCTCTATCGCCGCGCTGGTCGGGGTGAACGGCTCCGGTAAATCGACGCTGTTTAAGGCGGTTATGGGATTTGTCCGCCTTGCGGGCGGGAGCATCTCCATTCTCGGCATGCCGACGCGGCAGGCGCTGCGCAAAAACCTTGTTGCCTACGTGCCGCAAACGGAAGAGGTGGACTGGTCATTTCCGGTGCTGGTGGAAGATGTGGTGATGATGGGGCGCTACGGGCACATGGGCATGCTCCGGCGCCCGAAGGCGCACGACCGCCGAACGGTTGACGAGGCGCTGGCGCGGGTGGATATGCTCGACCTTCGCCACCGGCAAATCGGCGAACTGTCCGGCGGGCAGAAAAAGCGCATCTTCCTGGCGCGCGCCATCGCCCAGCAGGGGGACGTGATCCTGCTCGACGAACCCTTTACCGGGGTAGACGTGAAGACCGAGGCCAAAATTATCAGCCTGCTTCGCGAGCTGCGCGACGAGGGCAAGACCATGCTGGTGTCGACGCACAACCTGGGCTCCGTGACGGATTTTTGCGATTACACGGTGATGGTCAAAGGGACGGTGCTGGCAAGCGGGCCGACGGAGACGACCTTCACCGCGGACAACCTCGAGCGCGCCTTCAGCGGCGTGCTGCGCCACGTGGTGCTCAGCGGCTCGGAAGAGCGCATCATCACCGACGACGAACGACCGTTTGTGGCCCTCCGTCAGGAGGCGAAATGAACGCGCTGCTTGAGCCGTTTGGCTATGAATACATGCTGAACGCGATGTGGGTGTCCGCCATGGTCGGCGGCCTGTGCGCCTTTCTCTCCTGCTACCTGATGCTCAAAGGATGGTCGCTGATTGGTGATGCCCTGTCGCACGCTATCGTCCCCGGCGTGGCGGGGGCCTATATGCTCGGGCTGCCGTTCGCGCTCGGGGCGTTCCTGTCCGGCGGGCTGGCCGCGGGCAGCATGCTGTTTCTTAACCAGCGCAGCCGCCTGAAAGAGGACGCCATTATCGGGCTGATTTTCTCCTCTTTTTTCGGGCTCGGGCTGTTTATGGTGTCGCTTAATCCAGCCTCGGTAAATATTCAGACGATCGTGCTGGGCAATATCCTGGCGATCGCCCCGGAGGACATCGTCCAGCTGGCGATTATCGGCGCGGTGTCGATGCTGGTGCTGCTGGTGAAGTGGAAAGATCTGATGGTCACCTTTTTCGATGAGAACCACGCGCGCGCTATCGGCCTGCGCCCGGAGCGGTTAAAAGTGCTTTTCTTCACGCTGCTGGCGGTATCCACCGTCGCGGCGCTGCAAACCGTCGGCGCGTTTCTGGTGATCTGCCTCGTCGTCACGCCCGGTGCCACCGCGTGGCTGTTAACCGATCGTTTTCCGCGCCTGCTGATGATAGCCGTCGCCATTGGCAGCATCACCAGCTTCCTCGGCGCGTGGGCCAGCTATTATCTGGACGGCGCGACCGGCGGTATTATCGTGGTCGCCCAAACGCTGCTGTTCCTGCTGGCGTTCGTCTTTGCTCCTAAGCACGGCCTGCTGGCGAGCCGCAGGCGCGCGCTGGAGGCACACCCATGATCGCGCTGCTCCTTGAACCGTTCCAGTTTGCGTTTATGAACAACGCGCTGCTGATTTCGCTGGTGGTGGCAATCCCCTGCGCGCTGCTGTCTGTTTTTCTGGTGCTCAAGGGCTGGGCGCTGATGGGCGACGCCATGAGCCACGCGGTCTTTCCCGGCGTGGTGCTGGCGTGGATGATGGGCCTGCCGCTGGCGCTGGGCGCGTTCGTGGCCGGCCTGTTCTGCGCGGTGGCGACGGGCTATCTGAAAGACAACAGCCGCATCAAGCAGGACACGGTGATGGGGATCGTCTTCTCCGGCATGTTCGCCGTCGGGCTGATTTTATACATCGCGGTAAAGCCGGAGGTGCATCTCGACCATATTCTGTTTGGCGATATGTTGGGGATCAACGACGTGGACATGCTGCAAAGCGGGATCGTGGCGGCGGGCATTGCGCTGATTATCGGCCTGAAGTGGCGCGACTTTCTGCTGTTCTGCTTTGATTACCAGCAGGCTCAGGCCAGCGGGCTGCGCACCCGCTGGCTGCACTACGGCCTGCTGTGCATGGTCTCGCTGACGATTGTGGCGACCCTGAAGGCGGTAGGCATTATTCTGTCGATCTCGCTGCTGATTGCTCCGGGCGCGATTGCCGTACTCCTCACCCGGCGCTTTCACGCCGCGCTGCTGGCGGCAACGGCGATTTCGATGCTGACCTGCGTCAGCGGCGTTTACCTCTCCTTCTACATTGACAGCGCGCCCGCGCCGACCATCGTGGTGCTGTTCGCGCTGGTGTTTATCGTCACCTTTACGGCGACCAGCCTCAGCGCGAAGCGGCGGGAGCAGAGTGCAGCAGCGTGATCAGCATGCTGCCCTCGCGAAGCCAGGGCAGCCTGAACGTGAAGCCTTCCTCAAAGCCTGCCAGCGGGCGGGCGAGAGCCAGCGTCAGGCTCTCGTCGTCCAGCGCGGTGACGCGGGCGCAGTCAAAGCCCATCATCTCGCCGACCGTGGGATAAAGCGCTTTAAACAGGCTCTCTTTGGCGCTGAACGTCAGCGTCAGGGCCTGGGCAAAAGGCAGCGCCGCCGCGCGCAGCAGGGGCTCCTCGGCGGGGCCGATAATGCCATCCTTAACGTCTTCGGCTTCGTCTGCGGGAAGTATGATTTCGCCATCGATGCCCGTGAGGGCGTTCGTCGACACCACCGCCAGCGCGCAGCGCGACGTATGGCTGATGCTGCCGCTAAACCCGGCGGGCCACAGCGGCTCGCCGCTGCTGCCGATTCCCGGTACAGCCGTAATGCCGTGCGCCGTTAGCGCTCGGGCGGCGGCGATGCGTCCGGCCAGGTGTTCGGCTTTACGCTTTGGGGCAGCGTGTGAAAATTCCGCATGGTGAGGGAGCCAGAGGAGATCGGCGTGGGTGAAGGTTTCAGGAGCGAAGTCGACGCGGTGAACGGTGTGTCCGGCAAGAGAAAATGTCCTGTGGGCTGTGTGCATGGTTTTCCTTCTGAATTGTGCAGCCTGATGCCCTCACCCCGGCCCTCTCCCACAGGGAGAGGGAGCGAACATAAAAAATGGCAACGTCGTTGCCATTTTGCTTTTACCTAGAAGCGCGTATTCACGCTCATATACCAGGTCCGACCCGGTTCATTATACGTATACGCCCCCGCACCGTACATATACGCGCCGGTCGCGGCGTTGCCGGTGGTCTGGGCGTTACCCGCGCGCCACTGGCGCTTGTCGAAGACGTTATCCACGCCGCCGGTCAGGCTGACGTTTTTGGTCATGTCCCAGGTCGCGCTCAGGCCGACGATGCTGTAAGGGCTGACTTCGTCTTTCTCCGAGCCGGTAACGGGCTGGCCCTTGTAGTTGTATTTCTTCGGCTGCTGCTTGCCGTACCAGGTGAAGGTCGACTGCAGCGACACGTCCTGATGCACCTGCCAGCTCAGCGTGGAGTTCAGGGTGTATTCAGGAATGATCGACAGGCGGTCGCCGGTCTCCTTGTTTTTGCTCTGCAGCATGTAGGTGATGTTGTTGGTCCAGTTAATCGTGTCGCTAACCGGCACGTTCAGGGAGCCTTCCAGGCCTTCCACCACCGCCTTCGGCACGTTTTCCCACTGGTAAATATCCGTGGTGACTTTGCCGGATGAGGTTTGGCCGATGGGCGCATAGCCCGCCTCAATCTTGTTGCGGTAATCGTTGCGGAACCAGGTCACGCCCGCCAGCCAGCCGTCGTGTTTCCACTCAAGGCCAATCTCCTTGTTGATGCTGGTTTCGGCTTTCAGATCGTCATTACCCATCATGTAGCAGCCCACGCCGTCGGAGCTTGCATAGCAGCCCTGGCCTTTGCTGTAGAGTAGGTAGTTCGGGTTCGTCTGGTACAGGCTCGGGGCTTTGTAGGCGCGCGCGATGCCCATCTTCAGGGTGAAATCATCGCCCAGGCCCTGAGACAGGTTCAGGGACGGGCTCCAGTTGTTGCCCACGATCGTGTGGTGATCGAAGCGCAGCGCCGGGGTCAGCATGGTGCTGTCGGTCAGCTCCATGTTGTTTTCCGCGAACAGGGAGAAAATCTCCGCCGAGGTGTACGGGCTGCGGTCGTCGCTCATGCCCGGAATGGTGCCGCCCTGCTGGGTCTGGGTGAAGGAGGTCGAGTCCTTCATGCGCTGCTGGTTCCACTCAGTGCCCAGCGTCAGGTTCTGGTTGACGAGGAAATCAATCGGCAGGTTGATTTCGCTGTGCAGCATCACGTCGGCCAGGTCGGTATCGGTAAATTTATCGCTGCTGAACAGCCCCTCCAGGCCGCCCGCCAGCCCCTCGCCGAGACGGGAGTTGCGCGTATGTTCGTACTGCGCCCAGTTGCTGGTGGTGATGCCGTTATCCCAGCCGCCGTTCCAGGTCACGGCGTAGTTCTGGCGATAAATACGGTTGGTCTCTTTACCGTAGTTTTTCTTCACCAGCGCGTTGTCGTTGTTGGTGTTCTGGGTATCGCCCGCGTAGAGGTTGTTCTGGCGGCTGTAGCCCGCTTCAAACTCCAGGGACTGCATTGGGGCGAAGTCCCAGCGCACCACGCCGTTGATGTCTTTATTCTCCACCCCTTCACGTCCGGCAGGAAGCGTATTGGCATAGGTGCCGGTGCGTTCAGACTGGTGGCCCTGGTTAATGTCCCACGCGTCGGCCTGGGTTTTATCCAGGTTGCCAAACATGCGGAAGCTGAAATCGCCGCCCAGCGGGCCGCTGAGGCTGAAGTTGGTACGTTTCGTTGAGCCTTCGTCCTTGTGCTCGGGCGCGTTGAAATAGGTGTTCCAGGAGCCATGCCACTGGTTATCGAATTTTTTGGTGATGATGTTCACCACGCCGCCCGCGGCACCGTTGCCGTAGCGCGCGGCGGCAGGACCGCGAATGACCTCAATGCGTTCGATCATCTCCGGCGGTACCCAGCCCGTGTCGCCGCGGGTGTCGCGCTCGCCGCGCCAGCCCAGGCGAATCGAGTTGCGGCTGGTCACCGGCTTGCCGTCAATCAGGATCAGGGTGTTTTCCGGCCCCATGCCGCGAATGTCGATTTGGCGGTTGTTGCCGCGCTGGCCGCTGGTGGAGTTCCCGGTGAGGTTGACGCCGGGCATCGTGCGGATGATTTCAGCCACGTCGCGGGCGGGCGGGTTTTTACGGATTTCATCGGCGGTAATGGTGGAGACGCCCGGCGCCTGCAGGTTTTGCTCGGCTGCGGTAATCACCATCGTATCTTCGTGCTGTGCGGCGGCCTTGTCGTCGGCCAGCGCCGGCAGCGCAACGCCGTAAATCCCTACGTTGACCAGCAAGGCCAGGGAGTGAATCTTCTTATTCATTGTACGTCCTGCTTTTCGTGCCGCATCCCCTTGGCTCCATTCCCGAAGGGGAGAGGAGGCGGCAAGTTGTCATCCGCCTGTTGCGTAAGCAGCCCTGTCCTCGAGCGCACACAACGCGTGGCATGGTTATTTTATGAGCGCGCTTCCCACAGCGCGGGCACTACGCTATTGCAAATGCAAATAGTTATCAATAATATTATCAATAAAATTTGTCTTGTAACAAAAAAAGACGCGTAAGGCATGAGGTTATAAGGGTGACGGCGTTAACAACGGGAAGTGAAGCCTGGTGGCAGTCGAAGCACGGGCCCGAATGGGTACGTGAAAAGGAGAAATATCGCGTCACGTTCTGGTGGCGCGACCCGGCGGGCGCGCAGGACGCCTCACCGATAAAGCGCGTCTGGCTGTACGTCACCGGCGTGACCGATCACCATCAAAATGCCCGCCCGCAGTCGCTGGCGCGCATTCCTAATACCGACGTCTGGCAGTGGCAGGGCGAGTTCAGCCCCGAGTGGCGCGGCAGCTACTGTTTCATCCCCTCCGTAAATGAAGATGATTTTGCCGATGCGGTGTTTGCCGGCGAGCAGCCTGACCGCGCGGCGCTGCGCGAAGGCTGGCGAAAATTACTGCCGCATGCGGTTTCTGACTCCCTCAATCCCCACAGCTGGCGCGGCGGGCGCGGCCATGCGGTCTCCGCGCTTGAAATGCCCAACGCCCCCGAGCAGCCCGGCTGGAACCGTCCCGATACGCCATTTAACCCGCCCGCTCTTATCGACTGGCGCAGCGAGCGGCTGGGCAACCGTCGCCGCGTCTGGATCTTCACCACCGGTGAAGCGACTCCGGACCGTCCGCTGGCGGTGCTGCTCGACGGCCAGTTCTGGGCCGAAAGCATGCCCGTCTGGCCCGCGCTGGCGTCGCTTACGAACGCGGGAAAGCTGCCGCCCGCGGTCTACGTGCTGATCGACGTCATCGATACCGCGCACCGCAGCCGCGAGCTGCCCTGCAACCCCGATTTCTGGCTGGCGGTGCAGGACGAACTTCTTCCCCTGGTAAAAACGACCGCGCCGTTCAGCGACCGCGCTGACCGCACCGTCGTGGCGGGGCAAAGCTTCGGCGGCCTGTCCGCCCTATATGCCGCACTCGGCTGGCCGCAGCGCTTTGGCTGCGTGCTTAGCCAGTCCGGCTCCTACTGGTGGCCGCACCGCGGCGCGGCGCAGGACGGGCTGCTCGTCGAACAGCTGAAGGCCGGTGAGAAAACCGCAGGCGGCCTGCGCATCGTCCTTGAGGCCGGGCGCAACGAGCCGCTGATCTTCCGCGCGAATCAGGCGATTTACGCCGAGCTTCAGCGCGCGCAGCAGGTTGTCTGGCGCGAGGTTGACGGTGGACACGACGCGCTGTGCTGGCGCGGTGGGCTAACGCAGGGCCTGATGACCCTGTGGCAGCCGCTTACTCAATAACGGAGCCTGTATGCAATTCAGCAATCCTTTCGATGATCCGCAGGGACTTTTCGCCATTTTGCAAAATGACCAGGGGCAATACAGCCTGTGGCCCCAGCAGTGCGCGCTGCCGGCGGGCTGGCGCGTGGTGTGCGAAGCGCAGTCCCAGGAGGCCTGCCAGCAGTGGCTGGCCGGGCGCTGGCAAACCCTTGAACCGACCTGGTACGCGAGGGAGAGCGCATGAACCGTCTTCCTCTCGTCGCCGCCCAGCCGGGCATCTGGATGGCGGAACAGCTTTCCACGCTGCCGAACGCCTGGAGCGTGGCGCACTACACCGAGCTACACGGTGACATTGACGCGCCGCTGCTGGCGCGCGCCGTTGTGGAAGGAATGAGGCAGGCCGACACGCTGCGCACCCGCTTTGCCGAGGATAACGGCGAGGTGTGGCAGTGGGTGGACGACGCCATGACGCTGCCCGAACCGCCTATCGTTCGCGTTGATTCCCACGCCGCCGCCGTGGCGCTGATGGAAGCCGATCTCAACCAGAATCTGCGCGTCGACGGCGGCCAGCCGCTGGCCTTTCATCAGCTGATTCAGGTCGGTGAACGCCGCTGGTACTGGTATCAGCGCTATCACCATCTGGTGGTGGATGGCTTCAGCTTCCCGGCCATTACCCGCCAGATCGCCGCTATTTATCGCGCGTGGCAAAACGGGGAGCCAACCCCCGCGTCGCCGTTTACGCCATTTGCCGAGGTGGTAGAAGAGTACCAGCGCTACCGCGACAGTGACGCCTACGCGCGCGACGGTGCCTTCTGGGCCGAACAGCGCAGGCAGCTTCCTCCTCCGGTGTCGCTCTCCTCTGCGCCGCTCCCGGGACGGGCGGCAACGACCGATATTCTGCGCATGAGGATCGCGGCCGACGGCCACGCGTTTCGCCAGCTTTCGCAGGCGGCAGGGCCGGTGCAGGGCACCGATCTGGCGCTCGCGCTGGTGGCGCTATGGCTTGGCCGCCTGACCGGGCGGCTGGACTATGCCGCCGGATTTATCTTTATGCGCCGCATGGGTTCCGCGGCGCTGACCGCGACCGGCCCGGTGCTGAACGTGCTGCCGATGGCGGTGAACATCGCGCCGCAGGAGAGCCTGCCGGCGCTGGCGATGCGCCTTGCGGGCCAGCTGAAAAAAATGCGCCGCCACCAGCGCTACGACGCCGAGCAGATCGTTCGCGACGCCGGAAAGGCGGCGGGAGATGAGGCGCTGTTTGGTCCGGTACTGAACGTTAAGGTGTTCGACTATCAGCTGGATATCCCGGGCGTTGAGGCCATCACCCACACGCTGGCAACCGGCCCGGTGAACGATCTTGAGCTGGCGCTGTTCCCGGACGAACAGGGCGGCCTGAGCGTTGATATCCTTGCCAATAAGCAGCGCTACGACGAGGCGACGCTTGCCCGCCACGCGGCCCGCCTGAACGCGATGCTGGTGCAGTTTGCGGCGAACCCGGATCTGCGCTGCGGCGAGGTGGAAACCGTTTCTGCGCAGGAGTACGCCCAGATCGCGCGTATTAACGATACCGGGGTGGCGCTGCCGACCACCACGCTCGCGGATCTGGTGGAAGAGCAGGCGCGCAGAACGCCGGAGGCCCCCGCGCTGGCGGATGCGCGCATTGCGCTGAACTACCGCGAGATGCGCGAGCAGGTCGTCGCGCTCGCAAACCTGCTGCGCGCGCGCGGCGTGAAGCCGGGCGACAGCGTGGCGGTGGCCCTGCCGCGCTCGGTGTTCCTGACGCTGGCGCTGCACGGCATCGTCGAAGCGGGCGCCGCGTGGCTGCCGCTGGACACCGGCTACCCGGACGACCGCCTGCGGATGATGCTGGAGGACGCAAAGCCGTCGCTGCTGATTACAACCGACGAGCAGCGCTCGCGCTTTCGCGATCTGCCGATTGCCTCTCTTAGTTACAACATGCTTTTACCTGCTGCGGGCAGCGAGCCTCTGCGGCTGGCGAAACCGGAGCAGACGGCGTACATCATCTTCACCTCCGGGTCGACCGGGCGTCCGAAAGGGGTGATGGTGGGGCATACCGCCATCGTTAACCGCCTGATGTGGATGCAGAACCACTATCCGCTCACCGCGCGGGACGTGGTGGCGCAAAAAACGCCGTGCAGCTTTGACGTCTCGGTCTGGGAGTTCTGGTGGCCGTTTATCGCCGGGGCGAAGCTGGTGATGGCCGAGCCGGACGCGCACCGCGATCCGCTGGCGATGCAGAGCTTCTTTGCGCAGCACGGCGTCACCACCACCCACTTCGTGCCGTCGATGCTGGCGGCGTTCGTCGCCTCCCTCACGCCGGAAAACGTCGGCTGTTGCAGGACGCTGAAGCAGGTGTTTTGTAGCGGCGAGGCCTTGCCGACGGCGCTGTGCCGCGAGTGGGAACAGCTCACCCACGCGCCGCTGCACAACCTCTACGGCCCAACCGAAGCGGCGGTCGACGTAAGCTGGTATCCGGCGTATGGCCCGAAACTGGCGGCGGTGGAGGGCAACAGCGTGCCGATCGGCTTCCCGGTGTGGAACACGGGGCTGCGCATTCTGGATGCGATGATGCGCCCGGTGCCGTTCGGCGTGGCGGGCGATCTCTACCTGACCGGGATCCAGCTGGCGCAGGGGTATCTGGGGCGGCCCGATCTCACCGCCAGCCGCTTTATCGCCGATCCGTTTGCCCCCGGCGAGCGCATGTACCGCACGGGCGACGTCGCCCGCTGGCTGGACAACGGCGCGGTAGAATATCTGGGACGCAGCGACGACCAGCTTAAAATTCGCGGCCAGCGCATCGAGCTGGGCGAAATCGACAGGGCGATGCTCTCCTTGCCTGACGTGGCGCAGGCCGTGGCGCACGCGTGCGTCTTCAACCAGGCGGCGGCCACGGGGGGGGATGCCCGCCAGCTGGTGGGCTACGTTGTCGCTGAATCGGGTTTACCGCTGGATCGCGATGCGCTGCTGGAATCGCTTAAGGCGCAGCTCCCGCCGCACATGGTCCCGGTGGTGCTGGTGCAACTCAGCGCGCTGCCGTTAAGCGCCAACGGTAAGCTCGACCGCAAGGCGCTGCCGCTGCCGGAGCTGACGAGTAAAACCTCCGGCCGCGCGCCGGAAACGGAAACCGAGCACGCCGTGGCGCAGGCGTTTTCCGCGCTGCTGGGCTGCGAGGTGAACGATATTGACGCCGATTTCTTTGCCCTCGGCGGTCACTCGCTGCTGGCGATGCGCCTGGCGGCACAGCTCAGCCGGACGTTTGCCCGCAGGGTCACGCCGGGGCAGATCATGGTTGCCTCGACGGTCGGCCAGCTTGGCGCGCTGCTGGATTCTCAGATGAGCGACGAGCAGGCGCAGCGTCTTGGCTATGAAACCCTGCTGCCGCTGCGCGAAAGCACCGGCCCGACGCTGTTCTGCTTCCATCCGGCGTCCGGCTTTGCCTGGCAGTTCAGCGTGCTGGCGCGCTACCTCAGCCCGCGCTGGTCGATTACCGGCATCCAGTCCCCACGCCCGAACGGGCCGATGCAGCAGCGTGGGGATCTGGACGGCGTGATTGAGCATCACCTGAACACGCTGCGCAAGCAGCAGCCGCAGGGCCCGTACTATCTGTTCGGCTACTCGCTGGGCGGTACGCTCGCGCAGGGCATCGCCGCACGTCTGCGCGAGCAGGGCGAAGCGGTGGCGTTCCTTGGCCTGCTGGATACCTGGCCGCCGGAAACGCAGAACTGGGCGGAAAAAGAGGCCAACGGCCTCGACCCGGAGGTGCTGGCGGAAATCGAGCGCGAGCGTCAGGCGTTTATCGCCGCGCAGCAGGGGCAGGGCAGCAGCGAGCTGTTTAACGCCATCGAGGGCAACTACGCCGATGCGGTGCGCCTGCTCACCACCGCGCACAGCGCGCGCTTTGACGGCAAGGCGACGCTGTTTGTCGCCGAGCGCACGCGCACGATGGATCCGCAGGCCGCCTGGGCGCCGTGGGTAGCGGAGCTTGAGGTGTACAGCCAGGACTGTGCCCACGTGGACATCATTTCACCGCAGGCGTTTGAGAGGATTGGGCCGGTGCTGAAGGAGATATTGGGATAACGTCAAAAGCCCCTCACCCCAGCCCTCTCCCCAAAGGGGAGAGGGTGTAATCGTCCCCTTTCCCCTTTGGGGAGAGGGTCAGGGTGAGGGGTGAGGGCATCAAACCGCACGTTTACCCAACGGCACCACCAGCGGCGTGCCCGCCACCGGATCGTCAATAATCATGCAGCGCATGCCGTAGATCCGCTCGATCAACTCTGGCGTTACTATCTCCTTCGGCGCGCCCTGCGCAACGATCTCGCCGTCGCGCAGCGCAATCAGGTGCGTGGCGTAGCGGCACGCCTGGTTTAAATCGTGCAGCACCGCCGCCAGGGTATAGCCCTGCGTGCGGTTCAGCTCGCTCAGCAGCTCAAGCAGATCGATCTGATGGCTGATGTCCAGCCAGGTCGTCGGCTCGTCCAGCAGCATGATCGACGTTTCCTGTGCCAGCACCATCGCAATCCACGCCCGCTGCCGCTGCCCGCCGGAAAGCGTGTCCACGCTCTGCAACGCAAGGTCGGTTATCCCCGTCGCCTGCATCGCGCGGGTGACCGCCGCGTCGTCCTCTTTGCGCCAGCGGGTGAACAGCGGCTGGTGCGGATAGCGCCCGCGGGAGACCAGCTCCTGCACCGTAATGTCCCCCGGCGTGGTGGCGTTTTGCGCCAGCAGCCCGATGCGCCGCGCCACCTCTTTGCTGGCAAAGCGCTGGATCTGCTCTCCGTCGAGGAACACGCAGCCCTCGGTTGGCGTCATCAGGCGGCTGAGGGTGCGCAAGAGGGTTGATTTGCCGCAGCCGTTCGGGCCGATAATCGCCGTAAAGTGGCCGTCCGGAATGGAAACGCTCAGGTCGCGGGCAATGATTTTTTTGCCGTAGCCGAGGGTTAAGCTTTCGCCGCGCAAGCGGGTTGTTGAATCGGTCATTTCCTGCGTGACTCCTGAACGAGCAAGACGATGAGGTAAATCCCGCCGAGGCTGACGGTCACTACGCCCACCGGAAGTTGATAAGGCATAAACAGACGCTGGGCGCAGAGATCGGCGGCCAGCAGCAGCAATGAGCCGCACAGCGCCGCCTGCATTAAGCCCCAGCGCGCCGTGCCGCTGACCCGCCGCGCGATGTGCGGGGCCACCAGCGCAATAAACGAAATCGGCCCGGCAATCGCCGTGGCGGCGGCGGTGAGCAACACGGCCACCAGCATCAGCATCAGCCGCGAGCGCTCGACGCTCACGCCCAGCGCGCAGGCGCTGTCGTCGCCCATCTCCAGCAGGCGCATGCGGCGCACCAGCAGCAGCGCGCCGATAAACATCAGCATTATCAGCGGTGCGGCGGGCCAAACCTTGCCCCACGTCAGCCCGTTGAGCGAACCGGCGTACCACAGCCCGGCCGAGACCGCCGTCTCCAGCGAGGCCTGCAGCAGGAGCCAGGTGTTGAACGCCATCAGCATGGCGCGCACGCCGATGCCGATAATGATCAGGCGGAAGGTGTCGATGCCGTTGCGCCAGGCCAGCGCCCAGATGACCAGCGAGGTTAAAATCCCGCCCGCCATCGCCGTCAGGGTGATGGCCGTCAGGTGCTGGCCAAACAGCACCATCGCCACCAGCACGCCGCTCCACGCTCCGGTGTTAAGGCCCATGACGTCCGGGCTGCCGAGGGGATTACGCATCAGCGACTGGAAGATCGCGCCGCTGACGCCGAGCGCCGCGCCGACCAGAATCGCCATCGCCACGCGCGGCAGCCGCCACTCGGTCACGACGAGGGTGATGTTGCGCGGCGCATGGCCGACCAGCGCGCTAAAGACCTGGGTAAAATCGAGCGTCACCGCACCGCTGCGCAGGCTCCAGACGGCCAGCAGCAGAATGGCGAGAGCCAGCAGGGCGACGCTGGTGATTAAACGACGAGACGGGCCCATCATGTGCCACCTCCGCGCCTGCGTCGTACAAGGAAGATCAGCACCGGCGCGCCGATAAAGGCGCTTACCACCGACACGCGCAGCTCGCCCGGCACCAGCAGGCGGCCCAGCACGTCGGCAAACAGCAGCAGGGCAGGGGTCGCGAGCAGCGTGACGGGAAGCGACCAGCGGTGATCCGCCCCGACCAGCCAGCGCGCCATGTGCGGCATCATCAGGCCGATAAAGGCAATCGGGCCGACGACAGCGGTGGCGCTGCCGCACAGCACGGTAATCGCCAGCAGGCCAATGAGCTGCGTGCGCGCCACGCGGTTGCCGAGCGCGGTGGCGGTGTCGCTGCCCAGGCTCAGGCTGTTGAGCGCCCGGCTTAAGCACAGCGCGACGGCGGCGGCGAGGGTTACCGGGATGACGACGACTTTGAGGGTTTCAAGGGTGCGGATATCCAGCGATCCCGCCTGCCAGAAGCGCAGCCGATCGTAGACGTCCGGGTTGAGCAAGGCGATGCCGTTGGTCATGCCTTCCAGCACCGCGGCCAGCGCCACGCCTGCCAGCGTCAGGCGCACCGGGCTAAGCTGCCCGCCGCCCTGGCTGCCGGTAAAGGCCACCAGCAGCGACGCCGCCAGCGCGCCGCAAAACGCCATCGCCAGCTGTTCGGTGGGCGACGAAAGGCCGAACAGCGCCGCGCCGAGAACAATGGCAAAGCTGGCCCCGGAGTTCACGCCCAAAATGCCGGGGTCCGCGAGCGGGTTGCGCGTAAGGGTTTGCATCAGCGCCCCGGCAAGGCCGAGCGCGCCGCCGGCCAGCAGCCCGGCAAGGGTGCGGGGAAGACGCGCGTCCAGCACGATGGTGCAGTCGGCGCTGCTGCAGGTGCCGGAGAGCGCGTCGAAAATAACGGAAGCGGGCAGCGGCTTCGCGCCGACCAGCAGGCTGAGTGCAATCGCAAGGATTAGCAGCAGCAATAAAACGGGCACGGCAAGGGCGCGCACCGCCGAAGAGGAAAACGACATAGCAACATCCATGATTTGATAATGATAGTGATTATCGTTATCTATCTTATTTGGCTATGTTAGCATGTGCGCCCATGGAATGGGTAGAAATAGACTCAAGGCTTTGTCATGAATCAAAAATCCTGGCTGCTTAACCTCAGCCTGCTCAAAACGCATCCGGCGTATCGCGCCGTTTTTATCGCCCGCTTTATCTCCATTTTGTCCCTCGGCCTGCTCGGCGTGGCCGTGCCGGTGCAGATCCAGGCGATGACGCACTCCAGCTGGCTGGTGGGGCTTTCCGTAACCCTAACCGGCGGAGCGATGTTTATCGGCCTGATGGTCGGCGGCGTGCTGGCGGACCGCTACGAGCGTAAGACGCTTATCCTGCTGGCGCGCGGGACCTGCGGCGTCGGATTTGTCGGGCTGTGCCTGAACGCCCTGCTGCCGGAGCCGTCGCTGGTAGCGATTTATGCGCTCGGCCTGTGGGACGGCTTTTTTGCCTCGCTTGGCGTGACGGCGCTGCTGGCGGCGACGCCCGCGCTGGTCGGGCGCGAAAACCTGATGCAGGCGGGGGCGATTACGATGCTCACCGTGCGCCTCGGCTCGGTGATTTCGCCGATGGTCGGCGGGCTATTGCTGGCAACCGGCAGCGTGGCGTGGAACTACGGGCTGGCGGCGGCGGGAACGTTCATCACCACGCTAACGCTGCTGCGCCTGCCGCGGCTGTCGCCTCCGCCGCAGCCGCGCGAGCATCCGCTGACGGCGCTGATGGCGGCGATTCGCTTTCTCTTCAGCAACCCGCTCATCGGCGGCATTGCGCTGATCGGCGGCCTGCTGACGATGGCGAGCGCGGTGCGCGTGCTGTACCCGGCGCTGGCGGGCGAGTGGCGGATGAGCGCCTCGGAGATCGGCATTCTGTATGCGGCTATTCCGCTGGGGGCTGCGTTCGGCGCGCTGACCAGCGGCAACCTGGCGCAGAGCGCGCGCCCGGGGCTGATTATGCTGGCGTCGACGCTGGCGTCGTTTATCGCCATCGGCTTCTTTAGCCTGATGCCCGTCTGGGCGCTGGGCGTGATGTGCCTGGTGATTTTCGGCTGGCTGAGCGCCGTGAGTTCGCTGCTCCAGTACACCCTGATTCAAACCCAGACGCCGGAAGGCATGCTGGGGCGCATCAACGGCCTGTGGACCGCGCAGAACGTGACGGGGGATGCCATTGGCGCGGCGATCCTCGGCGGGCTGGGAGCCGTGATGACGCCGGTGGCCTCGGCCAGCAGCAGCGGGTTTGTCCTGGCGATTATTGGCATGATTTTACTGGTGACGCTGGCGGAATTGCGCCGGTTCAGGCAGGAGATTGTGTTGAACGACGGTACGGCCTGATGCCCTCTCCCGAAGGGAGAGGGAGGGATAATGCCTACTTAAACAACGTATTCAATCTGTGTAATACCAGCATCGCGCTGTAATAATCCAGGCGGAACGTCTCCGTGCCCAATGCCCAGACGCGTTTGTTCCGCACGGACGGCAGGTGCGCCAGCAGCGGGTTGGCGTAAATCGCCGCGACGTCCTTCTCGTCTCCGGCAAACAGAAACAGCCCTTCGCCGTTCAGGCCCGTTGCCAGGTTTTCCCCGCCCAGCTGGATGATATCGTGGCGTTTGCCCTGGCTTGTCGAGGTATGCAGCCCGGCCGGCAGCTCTGCCAGCGTGAAGCCGAGCTGGTGCAGAAGCTGGCCCTGCGCGGACTCGGCGGTCCACAGGTTCGCGCTGTGCGCGGCGGCGGTGTAGACGATGGCGTTCACCGGCTGCGGCGGCATCTTCATCTGTTGTTTCACCTGCGCCAGCTGCGTATCAAACTCTGCTACGCGCGCGCTGGCCTGCTTCTCGTGCCCGGTTATCGCGCCGAGCTGCGTCAGCAGATCCTGCCAGCTTTTATCATCGTAGTTAATCACCAGCGTCGGGGCGATGGCCGAAAGCTGATCGTACAGCGCCAGCGCGGAATCCCCGCCGGTGGCGCTGATCAAAATGAGGTCCGGCATCTGGGCCGCCACCGCTTCGGCGCTGGGCTCGCCGATGTACAGCCGCGCAACGTTACGCTGCTTCGCAATCTCTCCCCACTGGCGCAGGAAGCCCTGCGCATCCGCCACGCGGTTGTTGGGCGCGGTGGCGCCGCTGGCAACAACCGGCGCGTCAATTGCCAGCAGGGAGCCGGTCAGCGTCACGCTGGTGGAGACAATGCGCGTCGGTTTGCTTTCAAGCGTGTGGACGCCGCGGGCGTCGGTGACCTCACGAGGCCAGTCGGCGGCGGTAGCTGCGGTAAGTCCTAAAACAAAAAGCCCGGTGAAAAGAAGGGCGTTTCGGCAAAGCGCGGAGAATTTCACGGCACGTGATCCTGTTTTTATTGAAGTTAATGCTTCTCATTTTCATCACTCCGCCGCCGCGATGCAAGCGATAGTCGCACAAGTTGCGCGCTCGGCGGTTGACAGTGAGGCGGTGTGGGATTAGGTTAGCGGTCGAAAATATAAATGATAATCATTATTGCTACTTTTATCATTTTAAGGAGGATGATATGGATACGTCATTGGATGAGGACATCCAGCACACCGCGACCACGCTGCAATCAGACAGCTTTTTCTTTATGTCGCCTTACCGCAGTTTTACCACGTCAGGCTGCTTTGCCCGCTTTTCTGAACCCGCCCTTGGCGGCGACGATCCGGCCGGGCGCTTCCAGCAAAAGCTCGCTCAGGCTTTCCAGAACGCAAAGGCCAGCGGCATTGCTCACCCGATTTTGGTGGGCGCTATTCCGTTCGATACCCGCAAGCCGTCTTCCCTGTTTATTCCCAAACAGTGGCACACCTTCTCGCGCCCGGCGCGCCAGCAGTCCGCGCGCTATTTTTCCGGCGCGCAGGCGCTCAGGGTTGCGCAGCGCACCGAGATCCCGCCGCAGCCCGAATTTGAAGAGATGGTGGCCCGCGCGGCGGCGCTGACCGCCACGCCGCAGGTGAATAAGGTGGTGCTGTCGCGCCTGATTGATATCGCCACCGACGCAAACATTGACGCCGGGGCCCTGCTGGAGCGCCTGATCGTCCAGAACCCGGCGAGCTATAACTTCCACGTACCGCTGGAAGACGGCGGCGTGCTGCTTGGCGCAAGCCCGGAGCTGCTGCTGCGCAAAGAGGGGACGCATTTTAGCTCGCTGCCGCTGGCGGGCTCCGCGCGACGCCAGCCGGACGACGTGCTCGACCGCGAGGCGGGCCACAGGCTGCTGGCGTCGGAAAAAGATCGCCACGAGCACGACCTGGTGACCCAGGCGATGAAGGCCGTCCTTGCCCCGCGCAGCCGCCACCTCAGCATGCCTGCTTCACCGCAGCTGATCGCCACGCCGACGCTGTGGCACCTGGCCACGCCGGTGGAGGGCGATGCGCGCGACGACGAAAACGCGCTGACGCTGGCCTGCCTGCTGCACCCGACGCCCGCGCTGAGCGGCTTCCCGCATCAGGCGGCAAAAGAACTCATTGCCGAGCTGGAGCCGTTCGATCGCGAGCTGTTCGGCGGCATCGTCGGCTGGTGCGACAGCGAGGGCAACGGCGAGTGGGTGGTCACTATCCGCTGCGCGCGCCTGCGCGAAAACCGGGTTCGCCTGTTTGCGGGGGCGGGCATTGTTCCGGCCTCTTCTCCGATCGGCGAGTGGCGGGAAACCGGCGTAAAACTCTCCACCATGCTGAACGTTTTTGGCCTGCACTGAGGGATCCCCATGACTATTCCGTTTACCCGCTGGCCCGAGGATTTTGCCCGCCGCTACCGCGAAAAAGGCTACTGGCAGGATCTGCCGTTAACCCACATTCTGACCGATAAAGCGGACAGCGACGCGGTGGCGATTATCGACGGTGAGCGCCAGCTAACCTACCGCCAGTTTCATCAGGCGGCGAACAGCCTTGCCGCCGCGCTGCAGGCGCAGGGCATCAAGCGCGGCGAGACCGCGCTGGTCCAGCTTGGCAACGTGGCCGAGTTTTACATCACCTTCTTTGCGCTGCTGCAAATTGGCGTCGCGCCGGTCAACGCGCTCTTTAGCCATCAGCGCAGCGAGCTGAACGCCTACGCTGCGCAGATTAAGCCCACCGTGTTGATTGCCGATCGCGATCACTCCCTGTTCGCCAATGATTACTTCCTCAACGCCTTTGTAGACGAACACCGCTCGGTGCGCGCGGTGCTCCTGCGCGGGGGTAACGGCGAACGCGCGCTGGAAGCGGCGATTGCCCGCCGCGCGGACGGCTTTATCCCGACCCCGACGCCCGCCGATGAGGTCGCGTTCTTTCAGCTCTCCGGCGGCAGCACCGGCACGCCGAAGCTGATCCCGCGCACGCATAACGACTACGACTACAGCATCCGCCGCAGCAACGAAATCTGCGGCATCACTGCCGAAACCCGCTACCTGAACGCGCTGCCCGCGGCGCATAACTACGCCATGAGCTCGCCGGGGTCGCTGGGCATTTTCACCGCGGGCGGCCGCGTGGTGCTGGCGAACGATCCGAGCGCCACGCTCTGCTTCCCGCTGATTGAAAAACATCAGATTACCGTCACCTCGCTGGTGCCCCCGGCGGTCAGCCTGTGGCTGCAGGCGATCGCCGACGGCGCGGGCAACGCGCAGCTTGCCTCCCTGACGCTGCTTCAGGTCGGCGGCGCGCGGCTCTCCGCCACCCTCGCCGCACGCATTCCGGCAGAGATCGGCTGTCAGCTTCAGCAGGTGTTCGGCATGGCGGAAGGGCTGGTGAACTACACCGCCCTCGACGACGCGCCGGAGCGGATTATCAACACCCAGGGCCGCCCGATGTGCCCGGACGACGAGGTGTGGGTCGCCGACGAGAACGGCAATTCGCTGCCGCGCGGGCAGGTGGGGCGCTTAATGACGCGCGGGCCGTACACCTTCCGCGGCTATTTCAACAGCCCGGAGCACAACGCCAGCGCCTTTGACGCCGACGGCTTTTACTGTTCGGGCGATCTGATCGCCATCGACGAGCAGGGCTACATCACCGTGCAGGGACGCGAGAAGGATCAGATCAACCGCGGCGGGGAGAAGATCGCCGCCGAGGAGATCGAGAACCTGCTGCTGCGCCACGAGGCGGTGATCCACGCCGCGCTGGTCAGCATGGACGATGCCCTGCTGGGCGAGAAAAGCTGCGCGTATCTGGTGGTGAAGCAGCCGCTGCGCGCGGTCGAGGTGCGTCGCTTCCTGCGCGAGCAGGGCGTTGCCGAATTTAAGCTGCCGGACCGCGTGGAGAGCGTCGACGCGCTTCCGCTCACGCCGGTTGGCAAAGTCGATAAGAAACAGCTGCGCCTGTGGCTCGCGGAACGCACACAGGGCTGAGGAAAACATATGGCTATCCCAAAATTAACCGCATACGCGCTGCCAGCGGCGGCAGAGCTGCCGACCAACAAGGTGAACTGGGCGTTTGAGCCCGAGCGCGCGGCGCTGCTGATCCACGATATGCAGGAATACTTCCTGAACTTCTGGGGCGAAAACAGCCCGATGATGGCGCAGGTAGTGGCGAACATCGCTAAGCTTCGCGCGTACTGCAAAGAACACAACATTCCGGTCTACTACACCGCCCAGCCGAAAGCGCAGAGCGATGAAGATCGCGCGCTGCTGAACGACATGTGGGGGCCGGGGCTGACCCGCTCGCCGGAGCAGCAGCGCATCGTTGCCGAGCTTGCGCCCGACGAGGCGGATACCGTGCTGGTGAAGTGGCGCTACAGCGCGTTCCACCGCTCGCCGCTGGAGCAGATGCTGAAAGAGACCGGCCGCAACCAGCTGCTGATTACAGGCGTCTATGCGCACATCGGCTGCATGACCACCGCCACCGACGCCTTTATGCGCGACATCAAGCCGTTCTTTATTGCCGACGCGCTGGCGGATTTCACCCGCGACGAGCACCTGATGTCGCTCAAGTATGTGGCCGGGCGTTCTGGCCGCGTGGTGATGACCGACGAGCTGCTGCCGTCCGTACCGGCGTCGAAAGCCGCGCTGCGCGAGGCGGTGCTGCCGCTGCTGGACGAATCCGACGAGCCGATGGACGATGAAAATCTGATCGACTACGGCCTGGACTCGGTGCGCATGATGGCGCTGGCCGCGCGCTGGCGCAAAGTGCACGGCGATATCGATTTCGTGATGCTGGCAAAAAATCCAACAATCGACGCCTGGTGGGCGCTGCTCTCCCGCGAGGTGAAGTGATGGCGTTTGATTTTACCGGCAAAAATGTATGGGTCACGGGGGCCGGAAAAGGCATCGGGTACGCGACCGCGCGGGCGTTTAGCGAGGCGGGCGCGCGGGTGACCGGGTTCGACCTGGCCTTCCCGCTGGACGATTACCCGTTCGCAACCGAAACGCTGAACGTGGCGGACGCCGTGCAGGTCCGCGACGTTTGCGGGCGCCTGCTTGGCCGCGTCGAGCGCCTGGACGTGCTGGTCAACGCGGCGGGCATTCTGCGCATGGGGGCGACGGAGCAGCTTACGCAGGAGGACTGGCAGCAGACCTTTGCGGTCAACGTTGGCGGCGCGTTTAACCTCTTCCAGCAGACGATGGGCCAGTTTCGCCGCCAGCAGGGCGGGGCGATCGTTACCGTGGCGTCCGACGCGGCGCACACCCCGCGCATCGGCATGAGCGCCTACGGCGCGTCGAAGGCTGCGCTCAAAAGCCTGGCGCTGACCGTCGGGCTGGAGCTGGCGGGCAGCGGCGTGCGCTGTAACCTGGTATCGCCGGGCTCAACGGACACCGACATGCAGCGCACCCTGTGGACCCGCGACGACGCGGAACAGCAGCGCATTCGCGGCTTTGGCGAGCAGTTCAAGCTCGGCATTCCGCTCGGCAAAATCGCCCGTCCGCAGGAGATTGCCAGCACCGTGCTGTTCCTCGCGTCGGACGCCGCCAGCCATATTACCCTGCAGGATATCGTCGTGGACGGCGGTTCCACGCTGGGGGCGTAAGATGATCTGGAAACGGCATTTATCCCTTGAGGAGCTCAACGCCACCAGCCTGAACACGATGGTGGCGCATCTCGGCATCGTTTATACCCGCATCGGCGACGAGACGCTGGAAGCGGAGATGCCGGTGGACGCGCGCACCCATCAGCCGTTTGGCCTGCTGCACGGCGGCGCCTCCGCGGCGCTGGCGGAAACGCTCGGCTCGATGGCCGGGTTTCTGATGACCCGCGACGGGCAGAACGTGGTGGGCACCGAGCTGAACGCCACGCACCACCGGGCGGTGTCGCAGGGAAAGGTGCGCGGCGTGTGCCAGCCGCTGCATCTGGGGCGTACCAGCCAGAGCTGGGAGATTGTGGTGTTCGACGAGCAGGGAAGGCGGTGCTGTACGTGCCGGTTGAGTACGATGGTGCTGGGGTAGCTTTGTGCGGCCTGCTGCCCTCACCCTAACCCTCTCCCACGGGGAGAGGGGACGGTATGGTGCAAAATTAAAGCATAGAGACTACGCGTTTGAGTAATCGAATCCTCGGTTCAATCGACGCCTTATCCAGCCACTCCGCCGGGCTGTGGAAGCCCGCGCCAATCGGCCCCAGGCCGTCGAGGGTCGGAATGCCGAGTAAAGTATGTGCCAGCCGCTACATCTGGGGCGTACCAGCCAGCGCCAGGAGATTGTGACGTTCGACGAGCAGGGAAGGTAGTGCTATACCTGCTGGTTGAGCACGGTGGTGCTGGGGTTGGCCCTATATGAGAATAACTCGCTATAGATGAATCATAGTGAGTTGAAATGCGTTTCATGCTGATGGATTTGTGAGCAAAATTTTCCTAAAATACATCCCGAACATACAATATCGATAGCCAAGAAGACTCGTTATGATTATCCTGCGCGCAGGAATTATATGAAGGGAATTTTCAATGAAATCGATAGGGTATATTACAGGATTGTTTTCTGTAACCATAATATTATCTGGGTGTGCAACTTATTGGGGGAAGGTTCCTTATATTTCTCCGCCAGAATCAGAGGAAAATACGGCTAATGTGAGGATGATTGGTAACCCGCCTGGGTTTACTATTAGTCAGTTTGGTAATAAGCCTGGAGCGGTTGATTACACCAGCTTAGTAATTTTAAGACCAACTCATGACATGGGGTTTCCTAAGGTAAATAACGATCCGGAGCGTTATAAAGAAACATATTATGATGCCAAAGTTTATGCAGGGACGCCAACGCGGGTTGGATTCAAATATATTTATGGTTGCAGCGATGTGGGGCACACCTTTATCCCTCAAAAAGGAGAAACATATGAGTTTAGACTCTCGATAACTGATAAAACAGGCTATTGCGTCTTGTATGCCACGCATTTGAAGT